>JAYZBQ010000015.1:0-154891 GCA_036338695.1 Myxococcota bacterium | reverse complement strand
TCGATGACCGCACGACGCTCCAGGACAAGCCTGCGTGGACGGCTGCTCAGAAGGCACAGTTCAAGGAGCTCGAGGGCACCACGACGATGGGGCGCGTGCTCAACGGCGCAGGGATTGCGCTCACCGCGATTGGCTCGATCGCTGCCGTGAGCGGCTTGTTCGTCCCCTGATGTTCCGGCTCGCTCTAATGGTTGCGCTCACGACGGCGCTGCTGGCGTGCCCTCGGCAGTTTTATCCGGGTAACCCACCGTGTGAAACCGATGAGGACTGCACGGCGGCGGCGCTCGGGACCGAGTTTGTGGATTACGTCTGCGTGGGACGCATTGAGCTCCCGGCAGGTAGCGGTGTGTACAAAGAGGACGTCTGCGTCCCTGAGTACGACGTGCCTCCGCCGCCCGATGCGGGGCAGGCACAGGACGCTGCGGTTCCGGTTGAGGACGCAGCCGTGACGCCGGATGCTGCGGTCGACGCGGGGCGCGCAGACACAGGCCCGGCAGACGCTGGCGTCGTGGACAGCGGTCCTTACGACGCGGGGCTCCCTCCAGAAAATCTGGCGGGCGGCACGCCCTGCACCGACACCATCGACAACGATCAAGACGGCTTCGTCGACTGCGACGACCCGGACTGTGCGCCCCTGCCCTACTGCGCGGACGAGATCTGCGACAACGAGTGGGACGACAACGCAAACGGCTTGACGGACTGTGACGACCCCGCCTGCGAGGGCTCAACAGCCTGTCTGGACCGGGTCACCATCTGTGACTTGCATGAGGCGGGCTACTTCGCCCAGTGCACGAACTGCCACCAAGACCGCTTCGACAACCAAGGCAACCGGATCAGCGAAGCGTCGGGGAACTTCCGAGTGGACCACTCAAGCCCTCAGCAGCTGTTCGACTCGATGAACACGCCTGGGTCGCAGAACCGAGCCTCCTTTGTCTCGGGCAACGCAGAGCAGAGCATGGTCTACGCCAAGATCGCAGGCACGCAGACGCAGCTCAATCCGCCCTGCGCTGACGGCGACACCGACTGCGTCTCGGCGCGTGGCGGTCGGATGCCCTTGAACTTGGCGCCCCTATCGAACCAGGCGATCACCGAGGTCGGTCGCTGGCTCAACGGTGGTGACATCCAGCGCTGCCTGCAGGGCTTCCCTGAAGAGCAGTGCTCGGATGGCGATGACAACGACGGTGACGGACGGGTGGACTGCGACGACAGGGACTGCCGCAACCACGTCCTGTGTGCGCCCGCGCAGACGATCTGCGACATCCAGCGTGAAGGCGTGTTTCTTCCCTGCATCAATTGTCATCAGACACAGAATCAAGGCGGGCTGCGGATCACTGTAACGAGCCCGCAAGCGCTCTATGACAGCCTGGTTGGGGTCAACACGCTGGCGGGATTGCCGCTGGTTCAGCACCGAGATCACATGAGCAGCTACCTGTACCTCAAGCTCAGCGGTCAGCACCTCAACGTCCAGGGCGGCAGCGGCGTGCAGATGCCTTCTGCCGGGGATCCGCTCCCGCAAACGCATCTGGACATGATCCGCTCGTGGATCGACAACAGCGACGCTCTGGACGCCTGCCTGAACCCCTAGACGGAGCCCCATGATCGCCCGCCACCTCATCGTGTTGAGTTGGGCGCTCCTCGGCTGCGCAACGACCACGGTGCAAGCGACGATTCGCTGCCCTGATGGCGACAAGGTGTTCGTCGCAGGCGACCTGCGCGGCGTCGGGCAAGCGAGCGTACAGCTCGAGCTTGGGACCGTCTCGACGCGCTGCGGAACGCATCCGCCACTCGACATTACGCTGCGCTCAAGCGAGCGACAGCCGGTCTTTGACTTTCGCGGACTAACCCATGAGCCGGGCGCCGACACCGGCTTGAGCCGACAGCAGGTCTTTGAACGCGCCGTGCCGGCGACCATCTTTATCGTGGTGCGCCGGGGCAACTCGACGAGTATCGGCTCGGGCGTGATCGTCGATCCAGAGGGCCTCGCCGTGACCAATCGCCATGTGGTCAGCGATGTGGCGCGTGGCGGTCAGATCTCAGTCTTTTTGCGTCAGCTCAGCGCGCCGAGCCCTGAGGCGGGCGACCTTAAAGCGTTCCTTAAAGAAAACAAAGACAACGCGCTGCCTGCGCAGCTTATCAAGGTCCACCGCAAGCTCGACCTGGGCCTGCTCAAGCTCACCCCGGACAAAGCCCCCTACCCGCACCTAGAGCTCGGCGATGAACGCGGCTTACGGGTTGGGCAAGAGGTCATTGCGCTCGGCAATCCAGACGGCTTGCAATGGAGCCTCACCAGCGGCGCTGTCAGCGGGATGCGCAAGGGGTTGATCCAACACCAAGCCCCGATCAATCCGGGCAACTCAGGGGGGCCTCTCCTCAACCGGCAAGGGCAGGTCGTCGGGATCAACACCTTCGTGCGCAACCGCACCGAGCGGCGGGGCGAACGCAACGTCGCCTACGGCGGCCTTGGCTTCGCCCTGCCTGCGAGCTTAGTGCGAGGGTTCCTCAGTGACGACGGCGGCGCCACCGAGGTGCTGAGCGTCGATGGACAGCTCACCCTCGAGAACGCCTCAGACTCTGAGCTCCTGACCGATCTACTGGTCGGCGCCGTGGCGGTCTGGTCTCGCACGGGAAAACGCGAGCTCGCCCTGCGAGCAGCCTGCGATGTCCTCGCCGCCACGGTGACCCATGGGCGCGCCGGCTTCCTGCACCGCGTCCCCGGAGCCTGGATTAACCAAGGCCTCGCCGCTGCCATGGAAAACCTCGACGCCAAAACCCGCGAGCGCCTGCCCAAGCTGCTTGAGCTGCACTGGCCTAAGGTACTCCATGACCCAGACGGTGACCTGTGGGTGCGCGACACCATCGGCTACCGTCGCGCAGTGCAAGCGACCGCTTATGCAGTCGATGATCAAAGCGGTCAGGTGTACTTCGTCAGCAGCGACCGGAAGCTCTACGAGTGGACGGCGGGCGATGGTCCGCAGCCCGTGCACAACGTGGGTGAGGTCGTGGACGTCCAAGCCAGTCGAGGCGTGATCTACTGGCTGGCAGCGGACGGCCGCGTCTACGCCATGAGCGACGACCAGACCGTCAAGCTCGGGAAGGCGCCGGTGAGCGGGCACCTGCTGGCGACCGAAGGCTACCTCTACATGCTCGACAAGGAGCGGGACCTCTTTATCTTCCACCAAGATAACTGGCTTAACAATGGCCAACCGGTGGCGCAGCACGTGCTCCAGGTGACGGCGCGTGGACCGCATTGGTTCGGCCTCGACGGCAGGCGCCACGTCTATTCAGGCGACCTGGGCCGCTACATCGACCGAGACGGCGACGCCGTGGCGCTGCGCGCCGTCGGGGTCGACCTGCTCGTCTTCAACAAGGCGGGTCGGCTCTACCGGTTCGACGCAGCCGCTCAGAAGTGGCGAGGGATGGCGCGCTAGACGAGGGCTTCGCCCACCTTTACCGGGCGCCCCTGTTCCATGGCGATGTCGCCAAGGCCGCGGTCCCACACCATGATGACGGTCGAACCGAACTCAAAATGCCCGAGCGGTGCGCCCGCAGCCAGCGCTACAGGTTCCTCATACACGTAGCGCTCCGTCGCTCCTCGACTGGGCAGGTTGCTGCCGTACGATGGCTCGAAGGCGAGCCGGATCCCGCCCACGATCGTGGCACCCACGAGAACAACCCAGACCCGATGCCCCTCAGCGGTCCTGCAGCGCAGCGTGGCGCGCTCGTTGATACAAAACAGTCGATCCACCTGATTCACGCTCATCGGGTTGACCGGCCAGAGCGTCCCCGGGACAGCGTAGACCGACTCCACCCAGAGCTCGGCGGGGCTGTGCACGCGGTGGTAATCGGTCGGCGAGAGGTAGATGGTCGCGTAGGCGTAATCGGACGCATCCTCGCTCGGCGAGAAGGCCTCGCCAAGCAACTCCACCATCGAATACTCTTTGCCCTTAGCCTGCACCATCGTCCCGGCCGTGACCTCGCCGCAGCGGGCGACTTTGCCGTCAGCCGGGCTCACGATCGCGGCGTCAGCGATCGTCCGTGCGCCCGCTTTGAGCGGACGAGTGAACAGCTCATGCAGCGTCGCAAAGCCCTCGGCGGGGACCTCCGCTTCGTCCATGTCGATGCCGTAGTTACGAACGAACATGGGGATGACCGCACGCGAGACCCCGGAGCGACTAAACGCACCCGCAAGTCGAGAGACGGTATTTTTGGGAACCAGACTGAGCGCTTTGATCCCGAGGCTCATGGCGCCACCTCCTCTTGAACTTGAACGAGCAGCCGCTCGCAGGCGCGAAGGACCATCGCATAGACCTGCTCGAAGCCTTCATCGCCGCCATAGTAAGGGTCCGGCACGTCCTCACCTGCGCCACGCGGCGCACCGTTGAGCAGCTCGACCCGAGCCCGCACCCCACGCGTAGGCGCCCGGCGTGTCAGGGTCGCCAGGTTACTCGCATCCATCGCCAACAACCAGTCAGCGTCTGTATAGTCGCTGTCGGCGACCTGACGCGCCCGCTGCCCCTCGAGCGAGACCCCGTGGCGACTCGCCGCCTCCACCGAGCGCGGGTCGGGCGGCTCGCCAGCGTGCCACGCGCCGGTGCCGGCAGAGTCGATCGATACCCGATCGCTGAGTCCAGCCGCCGAGACCAGATGACGCATCACCCCTTCGGCGAGCGGTGAGCGGCAGATGTTTCCAAGGCACACGAAAACGATACGCATGTAGGGGCTCCTCATGCCCGCTCCTTAGGGCGAGAGCCTCCGCCTGTCGACCGCAACAAGGTTTTGGTGGTCGGGCGTCTATGGTTTTCCTAGGGTGGCGCCATGACCACGCCCCTGACCTTTCGTTTCAAAAGCTACTCTGAGCTGTCCAAGGACGAGCTCTACGAGCTGCTGTGGCTGCGCGATCGGGTCTTCGTCGTCGGGCAGAAGATCACGGCGCTCTCAGAGATCGACGGCGAGGACCCCGACTGGCACCACCTGCTCGCTTTTCAAGGACAAACCCTTGTCGCCTACGCCCGGCTCAAATGGGACGCGAACCCCGTCAAAATCGGTCGTATCGCCGTTGACACGCACCGGCAGCGACAGGGCTTGGGCGGACAGCTCATGACCGAAATTCACCGGCTTCTCGGCGATCGGCCGGGGTTTATGCACGCTCAAGCCTACCTCGCCGATTGGTACTCGGCTATCGGCTGGCGTGTTTGCGGCCCTGGCTTTGACGAGGCAGACATCCCCCACCTACCGATGGAGCGCTCCTGATGCATCGCGCCCTGCTGCTACTCCTCTTCGGCTGCGCCACGACAGCCCCTCAGCCCCACACCAGCGCCTCCGCGCCGCGCCTGCAGGCGACCGGTACGGCTGGCGCCGTAGCGACTGCGAACCGTTTTGCGACGCAGGCGGCGCTCGAGGTGCTCGAGCGCGGCGGCACCGCAGCCGACGCAGCGATCACCGCAGCGTTGGTGCTCGGTGTTGCAGAGCCGTACAGCGCCGGCCTCGGGGGCGGCGGCTTCGCCGTCGTGCACAACGCCGCAACCAACGAGCAGGTGGCGCTCGATTTCCGCGAGCGGGCACCTCAAGCGGCGACGCGTACCATGTATCTCGACGCCCAAGGCGCCCCCCAAAAGCGCGCCTCGCTCGACGGCTGGCTCGCGGTCGCAACGCCTGGGACGGCGGCGGGGCTCGAGGCGCTCTACGGCCTCAAGCTCCAAGGGCGCGGCACGATCCCCTGGGCAGAGCTGGTCAAGCCAGCGACTGCGCTCGCTGCCAAAGGGTTCAAGGTGAGCCCGCTCTTGAACCAACGCATCCAGGCTCGGCGTGCAGCGCTGGCTCAGGACCCAGAGGCGAGCCGCCTGTTTTTGCCCGCAGGTAAAGCGCTCGCAGTCGGCTCCACGCTGGTGCAGAGCGATCTGGCAGAGACGCTGGATCGCTTGGCGCAACAAGGCGCCGATGACTGGCGTCACGGTCTGACGGCTCAACGCATCGCCGCCGCCACGGACGCAGGCGGAGGTGCGCTGACGCCGGCTGATTTCGCGCAGTATCGCGTCCAGTGGCGCCAGCCCGTCAAAACGGCGTACCGAGGGCACCAGGTGGTCTCCTTTCCGCCCCCGAGCTCAGGCGGTGTTCACCTGGCTCAGATGCTCCGCTTGATCGAGCGAGGCGAGGTTCCGAGCGACCCGTACAGCGCCGACTTCATCCACCGGCGCATTGAGATCATGCGGCGAGCTTATCAAGATCGCGCTCGCCATCTGGGCGACCCGGACTTCTACCCGGTCCCTGTCGAAGGCCTCTTGAGCGCCGCCCACCTCGATGCGCTGGCAAGCACCATCACGGATCGGGCGACCCCTTCGGATCAGCTCAACAACCCGCAACCAGAGGGCGCCAAACCGGCAAAACCGGCGGCGCCGACCGAGAGCGAGTCCACCACCCATCTGTCGGTGGTCGACCGCTTCGGCAACGCCGTCTCGATGACCTTTACGATCAACTATGGCTTCGGCGCAGCGGTCATTCCGCCCGGTACCGGCGTCTTGCTCAACGATGAGATGGATGACTTCTCGATCGCTCCAGGAACCCCCAACGCCTATGGTTTGGTGGGCGGTGAAGCCAACGCGATCGAGCCAGGCAAAACACCCCTGTCGTCCATGACACCGACGCTGGTGCTCGGTCCTGATCAGCGCCTCAAGCTGGTCATCGGCAGCCCCGGCGGCTCGACCATCATCACCACGGTTCTGCAGATCCTCTTGCACGTGGTGGATCGCGGGATGACGCTCGCTCAAGCGATCGCCCAGCCACGGCTTCACCACCAGTGGCTGCCCGACTGCGTCCTCGTCGATCGAGCGGATCAACTCAGCGCGCTCAGCGGCGCCCTCAAAGCGAAGGGACACTGCGTCAAAGCGCGCCCGAGCATCGGCAACGCACACGGCGTGCTGGTCGCTCCAGACGGACTGCTTGAGGCGGCCGCCGATCCGCGCGGCGAGGGGGTCGCGGGTGCGCTGGCCCCAGCGAGCGATGATGCCAAGCGCTGAGGCGACGCAGCGTCTGCTCGAGCGACTTGAACCCGCCAGCGAGCCCGAACAGACTTACCGCCTGCAGATGCTCGAGCTCTGCCAAACCCCCGCCCCGTTCGCCCGGCATCAATTCGAGCCCGGGCACTTCACCGCCTCTGCCTTTATCCTGTCGCCGGATCGCTCTGCGCTGCTGCTCATCTACCACGCGAAGCTCGAGCGCTGGCTGCAACCCGGAGGTCACGTCGAGGCTGGCGACCCAAGCTTGGTCGAGGCTGCCTATCGAGAGGCGATGGAAGAGTGTGCGCTCGAGCGCCATGAGCTCGAGCTCTTGGGTGACGCTCCGTTTGACATCGACGTCCATGAGATCCCGGCGCGCCGAGACGAGCCGGCGCACCTGCACTACGATGTTCGCTACCTGTTCCGCTGCACGACGACGTCTGCGCAAGCCGGCGATGGCGTGCTCGACCTCGCCTACGTCTCGCTCGATCGCATCAATGAGCGTGCCAGCGACGCCAGCGTCCTGCGCGCCGTTCGGCGTCTACAGACGCTCGGCGTACCATCGCACCAGCGCGGCACCTAAGTCGGACCGCGCACAACGCGCCACGCCCCCTGCGCTCACCAAGAAGAGCTCCCCGCCCTGCGCATGATTCGCCACCACGAGGTCGCTGTGGTCGCCCACTCGGTCTCGTGCGACGGCGACGAGCGCCTCATCGCTCAAGCCGGACTCCAGCTTAAAACTGATGAGCTCGCCTTCAGGGTGCGCCTGGCGCCAAAGCTCGACGACCTTCTGCGTCGGCTTGAGCGTAAGCGTGAGTTCGGGTTGCCCGCTGCCCAGCTTTCCCGGCTGCTGCTGGAGCGGTCGATAGTCGGCGACCGCAGCCGAGAAGATCGCCAAGTCGGCGCTCGTCTCAAGGCACGCCGTCCGGTACGCGTCGTAGTCTGCGACGCGCCGCGTCGGGAGCGTCGACGGGCTCTCGATCTGGGTCCCGCTGAGCAGCAATTCCACATCGGCGCCAGCCCGCCAGAAGGCTTCAGCGATCGCCACCGCTGTGCGCCCGCTGTACCGATTGGTCAGGATGCGGACATCGTCCACAGCGACGGGGGTGGGACCGCCAGTCACGAAGACTCGTCGGCCAGTCAGCGAGGGGCGCCCACCTCGACCCGCTAGCGCTCGCTGAGCTCGCGCCACGAGCTCCTCAACGGCTGGGATGTTCGCCTTACCGGCGCCCAGACGTGGCGGGACGACCTCCACCCCGAGGTCAGCGAGACGCGCAAGGCTCGCACGCAACACCTCATTAACCATGGTGCCGTGCATCGTCGGCACGACCTGAACAGCGCAGGCCCCCCGCTCGAGGCGACCGAGCGCGCTGGCGAGCGTGCTGGTCACGGCGTTGTCCGCTACACCAAGGGCGAACTTGTTCAACGTCGAATAGGTAGCCGGCGCCAGCAGGTAGAGGTCGACGTTGCGGGCGTCCTCGATATGCTGCGCTCTGCCATCGAGCGTCTCGATGACCGGCGAGAGGCTGCACCACTCAAGCACCTCTCGCGTGACAAACTTGAGCGCCTCGGGTGTGACGTAGACCTGGACCTGAGCGCCCTGCCTTCGAAGGGCGCGGATGAGGTCGGGCGAGCGATAAGCGGCGATCCCGCCGCAGACCAGCAACGCGATCTGACAGCCCGTAAGGCCATCTCCATCTAAGGCGAGGTCCCGATCGCCGGGCAGCTCTCGCCCGAGGTCCCATTGAAATCGATCCACTGACGCTCCAAAGGCTGCGGCTGACGCCTCAACAGCGATTTGATCGGTTTTCTAAGAGAAGGCAAGCGGCGCGCTCCGACTCGGCTCGCACAACCCGCTTAACATCTTTGTAAAATTCGGGAATAGGGCAGCCCCGCAGGCGTACGTTGTACCCTGTGAGCAACAAAAAGGAGAACGCGAGGATGATCCGACTTGATGGGGTCTCGATGCACTTCGGCTCGACGGTAGCCGTCGACGACATCAGCTTTGAACTCAGCGGACCGGGCACCGTCGGCTTGCTCGGCCCCAACGGCGCCGGTAAGTCGACAACCATGCGCCTGATCACGACGTATCTGCAGCCGACCAAGGGATCGATCACCGTCGGCGGCAAGGACACTGCCGAGTCACCGCTTGAGGTGCGCGAACAGCTTGGCTATCTCCCCGAGTTGACCCCTGTTTACCCCGAGATGCAGGCGGACGAATACCTCAAGTTCATCGCCTCGGTGCGCGGTGTCCAAGAGGCCCAGAAGCGGGTCGATTGGGTGGTTGAAGCCTGCGGGCTCGAGCCCGTCTTCAAGCGACCGATCATCGAGCTCTCCAAAGGCTTCAAGCAGCGCGTCGGGCTGGCTCAGGCGCTGCTGCACGACCCGAAGGTGCTGATCCTCGATGAACCCACCTCGGGGCTTGACCCGATCCAGACCTTGGCGATGCGAGATCTGATTGCGCAGCTCGCTCAAGAGAAGA
Organism: Myxococcota bacterium; assembly: GCA_036338695.1. Lineage (GTDB taxonomy): Bacteria > Myxococcota > UBA4151 > UBA4151 > UBA4151 > CACGMS01. The sequence continues at coordinate 145,417 of JAYZBQ010000015.1, read as the reverse complement.
CCATCCTGCTCTCGAGCCACATCCTCAGCGAGGTGAGCGCCAACACGGACCGCGTGATCATCATCAACCAGGGTAACCTGATCGCCGACGGCACGCTCGAAGAGCTGCAGCGGCGCGTACGCCCGAACAACCGGTGGACCCTCGAGGCGGCTGCGCCGGCAGCCGAGCTCGCCAGCGCCGTGCAGTCGATCGACGGCGTCACCAACGTCCGGCTGAGCAAAGACGAGGCGGGGCGTGCCACGCTGATCCTCGAGCACGCGCCCGAGCGTGAGGTCTGGCAGAGCATCAACGAGGTCCTGCGCGAACGGGACTGGCCGATCGCCCAGCTCGCCGCCGAGCGCCTCAGCCTTGAGCAGATCTTCTTGGAACTGACCGATCACCCTCTCGCCGCTCAGTCCGGCGTGGAGACGTCATCATGAATGCATTTACAGCCCTCTTCCGGCGCGAGCTAAACGCCTACTTCACCGCGCCCATCGCCTACGTCTACGTGCTGGTGTTCGCCGTACTGAACACCGGCTTGTTCATGTCGACCTTCTTCTTCATGAAGCGCGCAGAGATGCGTGAATTCTTTGCGTTTATGCCGTGGATTCTGGCGATCTTTATGCCAGCCGTCAGCATGCGCTTGTGGGCAGAGGATCGCCGCCAAGGGACCTTTGAGCTGCTGCGTACACTGCCGGTGACCGTCACTCAGCTCGTCGTCGCCAAGTTCCTCGCCGGGCTGGCGTTCTTTGCGGTCGCGGTCGCTGCGACCCTAACCGTCCCAGCCTTTCTCGCAGGTGTTGGCAACCCGGACCTCGGGCCGGTGCTCTCGGGCTACGTCGGGACGGTCCTACTCGGCGGGTTCTTCCTGTCGGCGGGCTTGTTCGCCTCGGGTATCAGCCGCGACCAGATCGTTGCGTTCATCGTCGGTCTGATCATCGCGGTCGCGTTTACGCTGCTCGGTTACGACTTCATCTCCGTGCAGTTTGACAACTGGCTCCCTGGGGTCGGGTCAACGCTTCGCGACCACGTCGCCGTCACCAAGCATTTCGAACAGTTCACGCGCGGGGTCATCGACTTCCGCTCGCTGCTCTACTTCCTCTTTATGACGGGTGGCTTCTTGCTGCTCGACGTCCTGACGATCAGCGGCGTCACCCGCCCGGCAGAGCGTCGCAGCCTGGCGACCGGTGGCGTGCTGGCGCTTGTCGCGGTGGTCTTGATCAATGTCGTAATCGGCGGTCGCTCGCTGGGTCGAATCGATCTCACCGAGGAGGGTTTGTTCACCGTGAGCCCGGCGACCGGGCGCATCCTCAGCAACCTCGACTCCCCCATCGACCTCAAGCTCTACATCAGCCCCTCGGCGAAGATGCCGAACCAGCTGCAGACCCTTGAGCGGGACATCACGGACAAGGTCGGAGAGTTCGCAGCGGTCTCTGGCGGCCAGCTGACCTTTGACGTCGTCCACCTCGATCCGGTCGAGCAAGGGCTGCTCGAGGCGCCCGAGAACCAGGACGAAGAGGCGAAGAAAACGCTCGAGAAGCTCCACAAGAAGGGCATCCAACCAGTCCAGGTCCAGAGCTTCGGCGCCGACGAAAACTCGATCAAGCTAATCTACTCGACCCTTCAGATCACCTACAAGGATAAGCGCCCTGAGACGCTCTCGCCGATCATGCCGCAGGCGCTGCCTAAGCTCGAGTACGAGCTGCTCAGCCGAGTTCAGCGGTTGACGCGTGAGCGCAAGACCAAGGTCGTGCTGCTTGCGCCGATCCAGCAGAGCGAACAGAACCGCGAGATGGCAAAACTCTACGCCCAGCTTGGTCAGCCGTTCCGCGCCGAGGAACAGAACGACTTTAAGAAAGCCGAAGAGGTGCTGCGCCAGATGGGTGACTACGAGGTGCACCGCATCCGCTCCAACGCCTTTGACGAGAAGAAGGCGCTGCCTCAGGACGCCGACGTCGTGTTGCTGTTTGCTCCGGCGCCGCTCGAGGCCAAGCGGCTCGCCGAGGTGCAGCAGTTCATGCGCTCCGGAAAGCCCGTCGTGCTCGCCGTTCAGCGTAACGGCTTTGGCTACCGACCGACGAACTATGGTATCAGCGTCAACAACCAACCGGTCGATCCAGGGCTCGACGCGCTGCTCGGTCCGATCGGGGTCAACGTCGCCAACCAGCTCGTGATGGACGAGCAGATGGAGACGCTCAATATGAACGCAGGGCAGTCCATGGGGCCCTTTGCGGTCCGCTCCCCGGTCAAACTGCCCACGCATGTGCTGGTCACCGCCGAGCAGTTCAACCAAGAGCTCTCGATCACCTCCGGCCTGGGCAACCTGATCTACCTGTGGGGGTCGCCGATCACCGTCGACAAGGCGAAGGCCGACGCGGCGTCCACGCAGGTGACCGAGCTCTTCGCCTCGAGCGATAAGTCCTGGGTCGCCGAGATCAAAAACGGGCCGCTGGCACGAGCGGACATCGAGCCGCAAGCGGGCGAGCGCTCGCTGCTCGCCGCCATGGTGGAATTCAACCTACCCGCCGAACAAGCCGCCAAACCCGACGGCGTCAGCGACGCCGATTGGGCGAAGCAGGAGGCGAGCCAGGTCGGCGAACGCAACCGGATGGTGCTCTTTGGCAACGCCGAGATCTTCAAGGACTCGTTGGTCACCAACCCGAGCCACATGACGCTTCTGCTGAACTCAGTCGATGCGATGACACAGGGCGAGGAGCTGATCACGATCCGCACCAAGCAACCGGTGGATCGCTCCATCGCCAAGCTCGAGGGCAGCAAGGCCTTTTATCGAGTGCTCGTGATCGGCGGCGGCCCGGGTGTGGTGATCGGCATCGGGCTCTTTAGCCTGATGAACCGTCGCCGGCGCCGCGAAGAGTGGCTCGCTCAGGTCAAAAAGGAGGGCTAAGCCATGAAGAACCAACACATCCTCGCGCTCGGGGCGACCGTCGTCGTACTCGCCCTCTACCTCAGCCTGTCCTCAAACCGTGACGTCGCCGTCAACCAGCTCGGCGACACCATGGTGACGCTTGCCGAGGTGAGCGCCGAGCAAGCAGGCAAGCTGACGATCACCGTCGCAGACAAAGCGGCGTTGACGCTGGAGAAGAAAGAGAACGCTTGGGTCCTCCCGTCGGGGCACCCCGCCAACGCGCAGAAGGTCGACGGCTTGCTCGAGGACTTGAAATCACTTCAGGCGGAGAAGCGCCGGGTCAACATGGATCAGCTGGCGCCTTACGGCTTGGGCGAAGGCGACCCACGCACCGTGCTCACGATCGCTGATGGGGCGGGTACAAGCCTGGCGTCGGTGTCGCTCGGGAAGAAGGGGCCGGACTGGGGCAGCGCGTGGACCCAGCGCGAGGGCAAAGCCGAGGTGTTGTTGGTCCAAGAAGGCGCCGTGGGCCGGCTGGTCGATGGCGAGCTCAAAGTCAAAGATTGGCTGAACCGCCAACCCGCTCAGTTCGACACAAAGTCGGCAGCAACGCTTACGCTCTCTGGAGAGGTTCAGGGCGTGTACAATCGACCAGCAGGGCTCGTGGACGCGGGGCCTCAGACCTGGACGACTTCGACGAACCAAGACGCCGATGATGACAAGGTCAGCGCGCTGCTCAACCAGCTGTCCGGGCTGTACATCGACGACCTAGCGACCGATGTGCAGGTCACGCCGACGCTCGAGGTAACGGTCGGCTTCGCCGCGGGCGCGACCGCTGCCAAGCTCGGTCAGTCGGCTGATAAAAAGTGGTTCCTGCTCGTGGGTCAGCTCGGTTACTCGCTGAGCGAATCGGCGGCGAAGGGGCTGCGTAACAAGGCGAGAGATCTTGCAGGCGTCGAGAAACTCGACTGAGCATTCTTGATCTTCCGCGCACCTGTGGGCAAGGAACACGGGCACGTCGCGGTCGGCTCGCCGAGCGGCGACCAGAAAGGTTGATCCTCGTGACCCAAGTTAATCTCCATTTTACCGCCCAGTCAGGTGACCTCAACAAGGCGAGCAAGCTCGTCCTCGTGGGTCGCATCGACGCCCTGCGCTCGGCGCGCCCCGAGAGCGTCAGCGAAGCCATCTGGGAGGGTTGCCTCAAAGACCTCAAAGGCGGCGATATGGGCGCCAGCCGAAGCACCTTTACGGGTGTCGAGTACCCAGCCGAGGTGGCGCTGGTCGCGTTACCTGAGAAGGTAGCGAGGCATGCCAGCCCAGCGCGCACCCACGCCATGCACCAGACCCTGCTGTCCGTCGTATCCGGTAAGGGTTCGCTCGGCATCCACGTCCTTTTGAGTGACGCTCAGCACGCCTTCGCCAGCGGCCTTGCGGTGGCGCGAGCCTTCTCGACCTTTAGCCGGAAGTCACAAGACGATGAGGCGGAGGCCGAGCGGCGGGTCCACATCATGATGAGCGCCGACGGTGACGTGGTGACCCCCACGCGCCGCATGATCGAGTCAGCGAACTCGGTGCGCATGGCTGCGCACTGGGTCGACGCACCCTGTGGCGACTTCAACACCGACTCTTTCGTGGAGGCAGCTCGTGCCGTCGCCGCCGAGACCGGGTCGGGGCTGGACCTCATCCAGGGCGAGGACCTGTTGCGCCAGGGTTATGGTGGCTTGTGGACCGTGGGCAAGGCAGCCGAGGGCAAGCCCGCGCTGGCGATCCTCAAGCACGAGCCGGAGGGCGCCGAACGCACGATCGCCTGGATCGGTAAAGGGATGGTCTACGACACGGGCGGTCTCAGCCTCAAGGTGGGCGGCAGCATGGTCGGCATGAAGAACGATATGGGCGGCGCTGCCGGCATCCTTGCGGCGTTTCGAGCTGCCGCGCTGTCTGGCGCTAAGGACCGGATCTACGCCCTCCTCTGCCTGGCTGAAAACGCTGTCGACGAGCGCGCAGGGCGTCCTGACGACATCCACCAGAGCTACTCGGGTAAAACCGTCGAAGTGAACAACACCGACGCCGAGGGGCGCTTGGTGATGGCGGACGGTCTGGCGCACGCGACCCGGCACCTGAACCCGGACGTCGTCCTCGACATGGCGACGCTCACCGGCGCTCAGCTGGTCGCCACCGGACGTCGGCACGCTGCGCTTTACTGCAACGATGATGAGCTCGAGGCTTTGGCGATGAAGGCGGGGCGCAGCAGCGGTGACCTCACCCACCCGCTCCCCTACGCACCCGAGTTCTACAAGGCCGACTACAAGAGCCCAATCGCTGATCTGCGTAACACGACCAGCGACCGAATGAACGCCTCATCAGCCTCCGCAGGTTGGTTCCTCAGCAACCACCTCGTTGACTATGACGGTCCCTGGATCCACGTGGACATCGCAGGGCCGGTCGGTCACAAGGACCGAGGCACCGGCTTTGGTGTCGGGCTGCTGATGGATATGTTCGTCCCAGCCGAGTAACAGCAAGTCTCAAGGTTCGACAGACATCGGCTCGGAAAGCTCAGCGCGCCCTCTTCGGTGGCTGACGAGTCGGTGTGTGCGAACCGACAGGCCGGGTGTGGCGCGGTCGACCCGCCGCGGACCGGTCAGAAGCGACTCAAACCGAACGCCTCGCTCGGGTCCACTTTGCGGCGAAGAGGCAAACGCTTAGACTGCACGCAGCCTAACGAGAGCTCCCGAGGTACTTCGTGAAGTCGTCGTTGGCGTCGAGCACCAGCGTGGTTTGACCATCAAAGCTCTTGCGGTACGTCTCGAGCGTTTTGATAAACCGATAGAACTCCGGATCCTTCTCGAAGGCTTTGGCGTAGATCAGGGTCGCCTCAGCATCCGCGTTCCCCTTGATCTCTTCGGCTCGCTTGTAAGCCTCCGACTGGATCTCCTTGAGCTCCTTCTGCATCTGCCCACGAATGCGCGCCGCCTCACCTTGCCCCTCCGAGCGATACTGAGCGGCGATGCGCTGACGCTCTGAGACCATACGATCAAAGACTTTCCGCTGGACCGACTGCACGTAGTTGATCCGCTTAATCCGTACGTCGAGGAGCTCAATCCCAAGGTCTGCAACGGGCTTGACCGCCAGCTCGAGGATGCGCTCCTGAACCTTGGCGCGCCCGCGCTCGACCTTCTCAAGGGCTGTGTTCTCTCCCAACAGCTCGCTGTCTTCGATCTTCATTCCGCGATCCAATGGATCGTTCGTCGACCGCACCATCTCGATGAGCTTGCTGCTCGCAACCGCCGTGCGCGTCGCGCCGTCGATCAGGTCATCGAGGCGCGTCTGGGCGCCCGTCTCGTTACGCACCTTCTCAAAGAACCGCAGCGGGTCGGTGATCCGCCAGCGAGCGAAGGTGTCGACCCAGATGTATTTCTTATCGGCTGTCACCATCTGGTTGGCGTCACCATCCCAGGCCAGGAAGCGCTTATCAAAGCGGTTAACCTGATCAACAAACGGGATCTTGAACTGCAACCCCGGCGTCGTAATCGGCTTACCGACTGGCTTACCAAAGCGCGTGATCACGACCTGATCCGCCTCGGAGACCGAATAAAAAGCGGGGCGAGCGAGCACGAACGCCGCCGAGACAATCGCAAGGAGAACGCCGGGCTTCATTTGAGCCCCTTTCCAAGATCCATATGTTTTAGGACGCCCGCCTTGGCGCCGGAGATGATCCACTTCTTCGAGATGCGCGGGAGCACCTCCTGCAAGGTCTCTAAGTGGAGACGAGCGCGCGTCACCGAGCGGCTCTTGGCATAAGCCTGCTGCATGGCGACGAAGTTGGCGACGTCACCCTTGGCACGGTTGACCCGCTCCGTGGCGTAACCTTCAGCCTGGCTCACAAGCTGTTCTGCCGAGCCGCGCGCCTTGGGCACTGCGTCGTTGTACGCTTTCTTCGCCATGTTGATCGCCTCTTCGCGCTCCTGCTGCGCCTCGTTAACCTCGTTGAAGCTTTGCTTGACCGCCTCGGGTGGGTTCACATCCTGGATGATCACCTGATCGATGGCGATCCCGAGATCATACAAAGAGACCGCCTCACTCAGCACGTCCTTGACCTGCTGAACGATCACCTCGCGCCCCCCTGTCAAGACATAGTTTACGCCCACATCACCGACGATCAGTCGCAGCACCGCCTCGCTCAAATCACGAATCACGAGATCGATCTCACGAGCGTGAAAGAGATAAGCCTTGGGGTCACGGATTTGGTACTGAACCACCCACTCGACGTCGACGACGTTGAGGTCTCCCGTCAGCATGATCGACTCGCCCTTGGCGTTGTTGCCGCGGCTGTACGACGAGCGCTGCTGCGCCTTAGCGGTTCGAAAGCCGAACTCCATCTTCATCTGTCGCTTGGTCGGCACGCGATAGACTCGGTCCACGCCGAAGGGGATCTTGAGATGCGGTCCAGGACCTGCCGTCCGGAGATATTGGCCGAAGCGAAGGACGACGGCTTCTTCGTCGGTGCTGACCTGAAAGTAGCTGCTCCACAGCCCCCACCCAAGCACCGCAACCAGGAAGCCGATTACCAGCAATCGCCCGGTCTGCTCTGGGTCGAACTCCGGAAAGCCCTCAGGGACTTTGGGTCCGCCACTCGACGGTCCGCCGCTGTTGCCCGAGGTGTTCTTGATAATGCGCGGAAACCCGTTGTCATCAAAATCCGACACGGTCACCCTCCCATCAAATGATCAAAGCGATCGATGAACGCACCCGTAAGGACCGTGGTGCGCTGCTCGGTCTTCAACAGACCAATACGTCTAAACTGTGCAAATGTTCTCGAGATGGTCTCGCGGCTCGCCCCGATACGCGCCGCCAGCTCACTTTGCGAGGGCAGACCCTCGACGATCAACCACTCAGGCTCCTGATCATGCGGCTTAGCCGACGACAGGAGGAGGCGCGCCAGCCGCTCGACCACATCTCGTAAGGCGAGATCAAAGATGATCTGATCCGCTTCACGAAGGCGCCGCGACAACATCTGCAGCAAAGCCATCGCCACCTCAGGATGGCCCTGGATGACCTCCATCATGCTCTGCCGGCTCAGCGTGGCGAGCAAACAGGCCTCCGAGGCGGTGACGGTCGCCGACCGAGGACAATCATCGAGCAGCGACATCTCGCCAAACAGAGTCGATGGACCGAGATCCGCGAGGATGAGCTCTCGCCCCTCTTCGTCATTCAGGTGCACGCGCACGCGCCCCTCGACCACGAGGTACATGGCGTCGCCCTGATCCTGGTGCGAGAAGACCACGCTGTTACGCGCGACGCTCAGGCGCCGCATCTTATCGGCGAGGGCGCGCAACGCGTCAGGCGACAAACCGCCCAGCGTTGCGCTGTTCCTCAAGGCCTCAAATGCGCCCTCCACGGCGTCCCTCCTGCGATCCAGCGCCAGTGCGCCGAGTGGTCTTTGGGCTTTTGAGCGGTACTTGACAACGGGTTTTCCCTGTTTACTTTGCCTTCGAATGCCCACTCAACCGGGCTAAAAACATAGGTAAACAATAACTTATATCGCTCTGCGAAGAAAATAGAGGAACTTCCCATGGGTAAAATCGTCGGCATCGACCTAGGCACAACAAACTCTGTTGTTTCAGTCCTTTCGGGCAATGAACCTGAAGTGCTAGTCAACCAAGAAGGCTCCCGCACCACACCGTCGGTGGTTGCGTTCGACAAAGAGGGCAAAACGCTCGTAGGCCAGGTGGCCCGCCGTCAGGCGGTCACCAACCCTGAAAACACCTTCAGCAGCGTCAAACGCTTCATCGGCAAGCGCTTTGCAGAGGTCCAAGCCATCAAGGATCACGTCAGCTACAACGTGGTCTCGGGCGAGAACGACACCGTCCGCTTTGACGCTGCCGGTAAGAAGTGGGCAGCTGAGGAGATCAGCGCCAAGGTCCTTCAAAAGCTCAAGAGCGCAGCCGAAGCGGCGCTTGGCGAAGAGGTCACCGACGCCGTAGTCACGGTCCCTGCCTACTTCAACGACTCCCAGCGTAAGGCGACGCAGAACGCGGGCAAGATCGCGGGGCTGAATATTCGCCGCATCCTCAACGAGCCCACGGCGGCCGCCCTCGCCTACGGGATCGACAAAGAAGACGATCACAAAGTGGCGGTCTACGACTTCGGCGGTGGCACCTTTGACGTCTCGATCCTCGACGTCGGCGACGGCGTGGTCGAGGTCGTGAGCACCAACGGCGACACGGCGCTCGGGGGTGATGACGTCGACGACGCCGTCGTCACCTGGCTGCTCAAGCAGTTCAAGGACGAGCACGGCGTCGACGTCAGCGGAGACAAGATGGTGATGCAGCGCCTCCGTGAGGCGGCTGAGAAGGCAAAGATCGAGCTCTCGAGCGCCTTTGAGACCAACATCAACCTGCCGTTCCTCTTCGCTCGGGGTACGGAGCCACTGCACCTGAACACCGACCTGAGCCGCTCGCAGTTCGAGCAGCTGATCGGGAACCTGATCCAGCGGACGATGGAGCCCTGCCAAAAGGCGCTGCGCGACGCCAACCTGAGCACGTCAGAGATCGACCAAGTCATCCTGGTTGGCGGCTCGACCCGCATCCCGCTCGTTCAGGCGAAGGTCAAAGAGTTCTTCAACAAGGAGCCAAACCGCTCGGTGAACCCTGACGAGGTCGTCGCCATGGGCGCAGCGGTCCAGGCCGGTATCTTGTCGGGTGACGTCAAGAACATGGTGCTGCTCGACGTGACCCCTCTGAGCTTGGGCTTAGAGACGCTTGGCGGCGTGAGCACCGTCCTGATCAGCCGCAACACCACCGTGCCGGTCAAGAAGTCCGAGGTCTTCTCGACGGCAGCCGACCAGCAACCGTCGGTCGAGGTCGTGGTGCTCCAGGGCGAACGCAAGATGGCACGCGACAACCGCGTCCTGGCTCGCTTCAACCTCGACGGCATCCCCCCCGCCCCGCGCGGCGTGCCTCAGATCGAGGTGACTTTTGACATCGACGTCAACGGCGTCCTGAGCGTCTCTGCAAAGGACAAAGCGACCGGCAAAGAGCAGAACGTCACCATCACCAACTCGTCGACGCTTGAAGACGACGACATCGAGCGCATGGTGAACGAAGCGGCTGCGCACGCAGAAGAGGATGAAGCGCTGCGCAAGCGCGTCGAGCTGCGCAACCAGCTGGATTCGCAGATCTACCAGGTGGGTAAGACCCTCGAAGAGAACCGTGAGAAGCTCGCCGAAGACACGGCAAACGCTGTCAGCACCGAGCTCGACAACGCCAAAGCGGTGCTCGATGTGGAGGAGTCTGAGACCCTAGAGGCCGCGGTCAACAGCCTGATGAACGTAGCGGGCAAGATGGCCGAAGAGCTCTACAGCCAAGGACAGCCCGCAGCAGCCGAAGCCGGCGACGACGACAACGTCGTTGACGCTGAGTTCACCGACGCGAGCGAGAACGAGGCGTGAGGTCAGCGCCCACGTCCTACAGAAGGAGTCTACCGCTCGGTGGGCTTCTTTTGTTTTTGGGCGCCTGCGCGCACGGGCAGGTCGCTCCTTCGCCGCGCCTGAGCTGCGATGGGACCTGGGAGCAGTGCCTGCTCAATGACCTCGACGCGCTGGCTGAGGCGAGCCGAAAGGGTCAGATCAAACCGTGGGTTACCCAGCTCGCTCAGGCGATTCGCCGCAGCCGAGCGGATGAGGTCCCGCTGCTCCTGCGCTACTTCTTTCCGCCCGCACATCACATGGACCGAGCCGATGCGCAGGTGATCATGTCGGCGCTGGCTAGCCATGACGCCGGCACGATGCGTGCGCTCCCCCTGCGCTCGGCGCGCCATGCGCTCGAGCGCGTCTGGTCGAGCGCACCCGCACCGAGCTTAGCGACCGGGCGCCTTGCGCGCTGGTGGATGGTCTCCGGCTTTGAGAGCAGCCGGGGGGCAGCGCTTACCCGTATCGACCCACCTCAGACCCGTTTGGTCCTGGCAGAGCCGGTACGGACTCCGCTCGGTGGGCGCCCTTGGCGAAGCATTGAGCCCGCCCAGAACAAGAGCTTGATCTACCCACAAGACTGGACCTCGCCGACGCGTCAGCGCTGTCACCACTTAGCCACCGCATTTCGAGCTGATGTTGCGGTTGCGTTGAGCCTTCGCGGCGGCAACGAGCGGCGGGTTTGGATCAACAACCAACCCGTGATCGAGTTCAGCGGTCTGGAGAGCTCGCTTCGGCAGTTCGTCACGCTCGGCGCGCCCTTGCCGCCGGGCCGACATCAGATCGAGATCCGGAGCTGTCCCAAAGCCGGCTCGGGCGCTTTCGAGCTGCGCGCACACACACCAGGCGGCGAGCTGGTGGCGATCGAGCCCCTCGTACCCAGCGATCGACTCACCCCCCTATCGAGCACCTTTCCTCGCTTTGACGCTGAGTCCGAGGTCCGCACGCGCACCCGCAGCGTCTCGGATCAGCGGCTGCGCGCCATCTTAGGGATCGCCCGCCTCGCTGACCTCGGCCGGAGCTCCGACGCCATTGCGTTGTTTGAGAGCATCCAGAACCCGGGTCGAATCGAGCAGCTGATGGCGATCCAGCTCGCCATCAACAACCGCCGCAAGGAGCTTGCGCTCACCACAGCCGGTCAACTCGGTGATGACCTTTCGGGCTTGGTGTGGCGGGCAAACGCTCTGCTCAGCTTGCAGCAGTCGGACCGAGCGGCGCGCTTGGTGCTGCCCAAGCTCGATGCACTCATGAAGCACAGCCGGCGTGCGCAGGTCCTGCTGGGCAAGGTGATCGGAAATCAGGCGCCGAGCAGCGCAGCTTATCGATACTGGCGAGACGTCGTTGAGAACGACCCGAACTGGCCCTATGCGCTGCAACAGCTCCGCAGCCAGCTCGAGCGCCTTGGTGAGAAGACGCAGGCCGACACGCTTTTTGATCACCTGCGAGCCATCCAACCGGCTGCGGCGGGTCTGCTGAATCAAGCTCGTGAGCGCGCAGAGCGCACCGAGCGGTGGGCCGAGGCGCTGCGGCTAACGCGTGCGCTCATCGAGCGGGATGATCGGGACATTGGACACCGACTCACCTACGCAAGCCTCCTCGTGCGGGATAACCAATATGAAGCGGCTCGTCGCGAGGTCGAGGCGATCTTGGCGCAAAACCCCTACTCGGTGGGCGCGCTGCGCTGGATGATACGTCAGGTCGCAGCGCGCCAGAGCCCGCAAGCAGCCGCCCCCTATCGCGAGCGCCTCGCGGCGGTGCAACCCGACCACAGCCAGGTCCTCAAAGCGGAGCGTTACCAAGCGCTGCGCTCACCCCAAGACGAGATCCGCATCCCCAACTGGTCTCGACCGGGCGCCCAAGCGCTGCAGCAGCTCGTTGAACAACGCGCTCAGCACCGACCGAAGCAAGCCGTCAGCCAAGTCCTTTTGCTCGATGACCACCTCGACCTGATTCAGGCTGATGGGAGCCGGCGGCAGGTCGTCACGCTGGTGCGCTGGTTCCTCGATCGCGGCGCCGCGCAGCGCTACCTCAAGATCAACCTCTCGGGTCTGCGCAATCGTCAGATTCATCACGCCTACCTCGTTCAACCCAACGGGGCGCGTGTCGACCCGGTGTCGCTGCGTGGAGGCAAGATCCGCTTTCGAGAGATCGGACCGGGTTCGGTTCTTGTCCTTCAGTACGAGTCCACCTCCAAACCTTCACGCCTGATCAACGGCTTAGTCGAGGGCACGTTCTGGTTTGAAGGCGCCGACGCCTACGCGGTCCAGTCACGCTTCACGCTCGCTTCGGCGCGCCCAGACCTGCGCCCTCGCTTTACCGTCGTGGGTCGCGAGCCCGAGCGGGACTATGCGGATCAAAACGGCGTCAAGGTGTGGTCCTTTGAGCGACGGCAGGTTGGGCCAGCGATCATGGAGCTCAACGTCCAGGCGCCATGGCGCTATCGCAGCCAGGTGCGCTTCTCAACCATGGGGTCCTGGGACCCTTACGTCGGATGGGTCCGTGATCTGTTTCGCCAAAGCGGCAAGATCACGCCCAAGCTGAGCCAGAAAGCCAAAGAGCTCGTGGGCGCCCGCACCGAGACCGAAGCCATGATCGACGCCATCTACCGCTTTGCGGTGGAGGACATTCAGTACGAGCAGGACTATGCGCGTGTTATCGAAGGCTGGGAGCCCCACCTACCCGACCAGGTGCTCGATCGCAGCTACGGGGACTGCAAAGACAAGAGCATGCTGATCATCACCATGCTGCGCAGTCTCGGCATCAAGGCTGAGCCTGCGCTGATCCGTACCTGGCGCCTCGGCGACATCGACCGCAGCCTACCCGGCTCGCAGTTCAATCACGCCGTCGTGTACCTCCCTGAGCAAGCCGGCCTGCGAGCTGCTCGGTTTCTCGACGCAACCGCTGAATATTTAGATCGAGACAACCTGCGCATTGACGTCCAAGGGACCGACGCGCTGGTGATCGAGGACGACAGCTGGCGCTGGGTGACGGTCCCGGAGCGCCCGTCATACGAGGAGATGACTCAGGTCGAGCTCGAGTACGAAGGCGACCACATCTGGAACGCGACGATGCGCTATCGGGGGCACACCGCCGGCATGATTCGCCGGGTCGGCAAAGGAGACAAGCAACGCTTTCTCCTCCAGAACATCGCCACCGGAGCGCTCTGGCCGGGTAGCCAAGTGCTCGAGGGTCGAGTCGACGAGGTCGACCAACGGCTGCAGCTCTCGCTGAAGATCAAAACGCCCGAGCAAGCCGTACGTCCCGATGGCAGCATCGACCTTCCGCTGATCGTCAAGCGTGTCTGGATGCAGCGCTTCGCACAGAGCGAGCGCCAACTTCCCTTGAGGCTCAGCTCAAGCCGTGACCTGCGCGTCGTCATCCGGAGCCGAGCGAGCTCCTTTCAGGCGGACAAAGGCATGGAAACACGCAGCGAACACCACGCAGGGCGGTGGTCTTGCGAGGAGCGACAGTGTGTCTTTGAGATGTCGATCAAGCCGCTGATTATTGCGCCGGAGATCTACGACACGCTCGGCAAGGCGCTTCGCTCCTTTCACAACGAGCTCGCCGACCGAAAGATACGCCCCAAACAGCGTATCTGAGCGCCGCTCGCACAAGCCCCCTACACCGTGTCAGCCCCCCCGTTTATAAGCTCAGTGCGGAGGTGTCGATGAGTTGGTGGAATGCGCTCGTAGAGGAGCTCACGCAGAGCGTTCGGCGTGATCCGTTCGGCGCCCGCGCCGTGCTCGCGCCTTCGGCGTTTGCGCGTCGAAGCCTTCGAGCCGAGCTCGCCACGGCGCTCGGTCATCGCAGCTTGCCGCTCGCTGGTGTCACGGTGTGCTCGATCCAAGAGGTGCCTGAGCTGTTCCCCATTCGGGGTCAGATCCGCTCGCGCCAGCAGCTGCGGCTCGAGCTCCTGCAAGCCTTCGGCCGCACGCACCACTTGCTCGGAGCGCGCGCACAAGGTGCGTGGCGTGATCAGCTCCGTTTAGCCACGACCCTGCTCGATGCAGACCTCGAGTCCATCGACGCGCACACCCTGACCGAGCACTTCGCCGCCCGCCCGCGCCTGTTGCGCTTTCTTGAGCTCATCCAAGAAGCCACCGAGCGCTGCCCTGGGCGATCCAAGCTCGACGCCGCTGAGGCTGCAGCGACGCCCGAGACGGCCTGCTGGGCGCTCCCCCTGCCGCCGGTCTCCTACCGGCTGCAAGCCTTGGTGGATCGGCTCCATCCCGAGCGACTGCCTTTGACGGCTCCCATCCACGCTGATCAGCTCACGGCGCGCACCCCCGACCAGCTCGCTGCGCACGCGGTGTCCCTGCTCAAGCGCTCGAGCGCTCAGCGCGTCGCCTTGGTGTTGCTCGACGAGAGCCTGCGCGCCCCGATGAGCCGTCACCTGCTCGCCACCGCGATGCCCTTTGCGTCGCCGCAGAAAATCGGCGCGGGCTTCTCGCCTGCGCTGCGCGCCCTCACGAAGCTCGCTTTCGCAGACAGCGGCGAGGTCGACGACGTGGCGTCTTGGCGCAACCAACTCCCTGAGCAGATCGGAGCGGACGTCCTCGAGGCGGCGGATGAGTTGTGCAGCTACAGCCCGCTTCAGCTCGCTGGCGGCGCCTTCGTCGATGAGCTCGCCAAACGCCTCTCCCGCACGCTACCCGCTGCGGGCTGGCCTCAGGCGCGTGTTCACTTGATCGAGCCGCAGGCTTGGCCGGATTCAGCCTATGACCAAGTCCTGCTGCTCGGCGCTCAGCGCGGCCGGCTTGCGCAAGCCTTAGGGGCGCCCGTGCCGCTCTTGAGCCCCTACGATCGCACCCTCTTGCGGCAGGTCGGGCTGGATCTCTTCGACCCCGAGCTCATGCTGGAGCGGCAGCGGCACTGGCTGAAGGCTTGGCAGGCGGCTGGCGACACCGTGTCGGTGGGCTGGATGACGCACGACGCGTCGGGCCGGAACCTAGCCCCCGATCGATGGGCGCGCACGCTGGGCGCTCAGTGCAGCGCCAGCCAAGCACCTCCTCAGACGAACCCTCGCCTGACCGCCAGAACGCCCCCGAGTGACCCTTGGCAGGTCGAGCAGCCGGCGCGCTGGTCACCCTCTCGAGTGAGCGCGCTCATGCGATGCCCTCGCCAGGCGCTGCTTGAGCGTTTTCTCAAGCTCAAGGGACCGGAGCTTGAGCTCGGAGCCGAGCAATACAGTGACCCTCAGTGGACCGGTAACATGCTGCACCGAATCGTCGAGCGGGCGCTCGGCCCGATCTGCGGTCAGCCCGATGCCCTGAGCTCCATCCCAGAACGTTTGGACCGAGCGTGTTGGGCGGAGCTGCGACGAGAGGTGCCTCCGCTGACACCTGAGCTGATCGAGCTCCACTTCGAGACGCTCAAGCTCCGCTTAGGCGGGCTCACTGATTTCCTTATCTCTGGTCCGGTGCGTCAGGTGCTCGCGGTCGAGCGAGACCTCCCGGAAGGATCGGTCCACTCGCCGCTCCATGCGCGCTGCGATCTGATCCTAGAAGATCACCGCGGCGAGCGCATGCTCATCGACCTCAAGTCGGGAGGCGCTAAATCTTCGTCTGAGGTGCGCGAGCAAGAGCGAAGCGGAAAGAACCTTCAGCGCGGTGCCTATCTGCTCGCCGACCCGACAGCCTCCGAGGCGGCGCTCTATTTCTTGTCCGGCGGCGCCGACGCGCTTCAGTCCGTCGATCGCAGCGGTGATCAGATGGCGCTGGCTAAAGAGGCGCTCAGACGCGCCCATCAGCACGTCGAAGCGGGCGCCTTTCCCATCGCCAAGCAGGGTCAAGACGCCCCATGCTCGACCTGCGCCGTACGCGCAGCCTGTCGGCGCTTCGACGCCTCGTGGCACGAACAAATCGCGCAGCGGGCGCCTCAATTCGACGGCACCATCGGTCAGACCGTTCGTCGGGCGGAGTCATCATGACCGACGCCGCCACACGCCAGATCGTCCGCAGCCAGTTTGACCAGAACTTCTGCCTGAGCGCAGGAGCTGGCGCGGGTAAAACTGAGGAGCTTACGCGACGCGCAGCGCACTGGTTGATCTATGGTGCGCCCGCTCAGTTCGACCGCCATCAACGTCAGCAGGGCCTCGTGCTGCTCACCTTTACCGAGGCAGGCGCCAGCGAGATGGGTGATCGCATCGAGCGGCTCCTCGACCGCCTAAGCGGCGACGATGGCTGGGAGGAGTCGACCCCCGGGCTCGAGCCCATCGGACGTGAGATCGAGCTGGTCTCAGGGTTGAGCCGCCAATCCATCCAGAGCTTAGCGAGCGAGCTGCTCGACGGACCCAGCGTTCGCGTGTCCACCTTTCATGCGTTTTGCCTCGAACTGCTCAGGGACTACGGGGAGACGATCGGTCTCCCTGCGCGCCTTGAGCTCGAGCGCTCAGACGCGGAGCTGGCGCGGCTGCGTCGCGAGGTCGCGTGGGACGTGCTGAGCGAAGAGATGGCGTCCGGTAAGACTGGGTTGTTCCAAAAGCCGATCCGCACCGACTGGGTGGTCGACGTGCTCTGCGCGCTCTCCCCGTCTCCCTGGCTACCGGATGATCGACTTGACGAGCTCTCAAACCTGCTTGGGTACGCGGCCTCCGGCGCGCAGATGCGTGAGTTGCTGGGTGAGCTTCGAGCGCTTGAGGCGGGTTTTTCGTCGCTCGGCAAAGGCGCGATCCGCAGAACTCAAGCCATCTCAGCTGAGCTTGCGAAGGCTATCCCCAACTGGCGCGAGCTCGCAGAGCAGCTCAAGAAGCTGGCTGGTCTCAAGGCGGTTGAAGACGACGCCACCCGTGAGCGTATGAAGTCGCTCGCCGCCCGTGCGTCCCTGCGCGACCGTTGGCATCCAGCGTTTTGGGAGCAGCTCCTGCCTCATCTCCCCAGGCTCCTTCGCCAGCTCCGAGCCAAGCAGGTTTACCGGCGACGTATCGGCTTTGACGATGCGCTCCGCTACGCAGTGGAGTTACTCTCCGCTCGACCGGGGGTCCGCCGCCAGCTCGGCCGAGAGATTCAGCAGATGATGGTCGACGAGTTTCAAGACACCGACCCCTTGCAGTGCGAGCTGCTTCGGCTGCTCCACCAGGATGAGAGCCAACGCTTTGTCCCAGGCCGATTGTTTATCGTCGGCGACGATAAGCAGAGCATCTACGGGTTTCGAGGCGCCGACCTCGACGCGTTCACAGCGTTCTGTGGTGAGCTCATCGAGAACGGCGCTACCCCGCTCAAGCTGAGTCGCAACTTTCGGTCGGATCAAGCCGTCCTCGACCTGGTCGCAACAGGCTTTCACGAGGCGTTTGGCGAGGCGGCGACGATGATCCCTCGAGACCACGCAGGTCCCGGCGACGTCCAAGTGTTCGGCTGGACCAAGCCGAAAGGGAATGAAACCGTCGCCGAGCGTGCGCGGCTCCAGAGCGAGGTCGCCCTGCTGATCAAGGCTCGCTTAAAGGCTGACGACGCGATCAAGCCAAGCGATTGCGCCATTTTGGCACGAAGCGGCGCGCAGGTCGAAGACTGGTGCCGTATCCTGACGGCGCACGGCCTCCCCGTGACGGCGGTCGGTCGTCGCAACGGCTTGGAGCATGAGGCGATGCACGACCTGCTGTGCCTGCTGAGCGTTTTGTCGGGACAGTCAGACACAGCGACCGTGTTCGGCCTCCTCCAGAGCCCACTATTTAACTGGGCTCCGAGCGAGTTGAGCACCTTCCTTGCACGCGGCACCCTCACTGCGTTGCTTGAGGCAACCGAGCTTTTGCCCGAGCGCCGTGATCAGGTCCAGCAGCTGATCACGTTGCGATCGCTCTTTGAGGCGAGGCGCCTGAGTGAGCTTCAAGCGCAGCTGATCACAGGCGGCTGGTGTCCTGGCCCATGGGCTGCCGCACCGCAGCAAGCAGCCGACCTTCAGCGCTTGGCGTCCGAGTTCTTCGAAGCAGCCGGCGACCCAGAGGTCGACCTGACCGAGTGGGTCGAGCTGCATCGCGACGCGGCGGATTATATGCAGAGCGCATCGGGCAGTGACGGCGTCGTCGTCATGACGCTCCACGGTGCCAAAGGCCTCGAGTGGCCTTGGGTCATCGCAGCGAGCCTCCCCTGTAAAGGTGGCAACAACCGTCGCAAGCCGCTTAGTGGGCACGGGCAGGCGCTCGCCATCGACGTCCCCAAAGGGCCTTGGGTCGGCCCCTTGCTTGAGCTTCAGGCGGCTCAGGAGCAGCGCAGCGAGGCCGAGGAGCGGCGCCTCGCCTACGTGGCGTGTACACGAGCCGAGCGTGAGCTTTGGTTAGTCGGTGGCGTCGACAACACTGGGACTCCCATCGATCACCTTGTCAGCTCGCTCGATCCAGCGGGTCACGTCACGCTGCTCAGCGGCGCTGATGATCCCGCTTTGCCCGACGAGTCGATCGGTCCTTACGCCCCCCACGTGAGCCAATCAGGAGATTGGATGGTGGCGCAGCCCCTCAGCGTCTCACCGAGTCAAATTGATACGCTTCACGATGAGCGCCACCGGCAAGGCGATGCGCGTGATGAGGCGGACGACGATGCGATCCCGCAACGACGCCGGATCGCAACCGCTGTCGGTGAGCTCGTCCACCTGGTCCTCGAGCTGATCGACTTCTCGCGGCCCCTCAGCGAACAAATCCTGGAGGTCACCGAGCGAGCGCTTGCGCAGATGGCGGAGCAGCTACCGAGTGAGTCGCTCGGCCCTGTCTTCGATGAGTCGCTCGCTGTTCTGGAGCACTTCGCTCAGAGCCCGCTCGCTCAATCGCTGATCAACAGCGAGCTGGTCGCACGCGAGCTGCCGTTTAGCTGCCCCGCCGCGTGGCTGGACCCGACGAGCAAGGCGCGTATGGGCACCGGATTTATCGACCTGATCTACCGAACAGCCTCGGGAGAGCTGGTGGTCGCGGACTGGAAGGTGACACGCGAAAAGAGCCACGCCGTGCTCAAAGAGCGCTACCGACCCCAGCTCGAGGCTTACCGCCGTGTCGTGTCTCGCCTCTGCCCTGATGAGCCAATCTCGATGCAGCTTTTACTGGTACGCAGCGGCGAGGTCGTTCGCCTCGAGTAGGGCGCGCTCAAGCGCCAAAAACTGGACCGTCTCTTCGACGTCATGGACGCGAAAGACGCGCGCGCCGCTTCGGTACGCTCCACCGAGCAAACTCAGGCTACCCGGAAGTCGCTTTTTGGGCGCATCGACCGCAGCGAGCCTGCCTATGATGCTCTTGCGCGAGGCGCCATACAGCACGGCGCAGCCTGTACGGGAAGCCAACCGCTGACAACCAAGCGTCAGCGCGAGATTGTGCGCATCGGTTTTCCCAAAGCCGATCCCAGGATCCACGAGAACGCAGTCCTGGGGCACGCCGGCAGCGACGACGGCGCCTGCGGACTCATCGAGCCAAGCAGCCACCTGCTCAACCACGTCTTGGTAGGCGATGGCGCCCTTTTGCATCGTCTGCGGAGAGCCTTTCATGTGCATCACACAGACCCACGGCTTATGCTCGCCGAGCACCTTGAGCATACCGGGCTGACGAGCGCCGTAGACGTCGTTGATCATCGACGCCCCAGCCCGCAGCGCCGCACGCGCCACCGCCGGCCGGAACGTGTCAACGCTCACCGCCCCGAAGCCCTCACGCAGCACGGCATCGAGCGCAGGCAACAGCCGCCGCAGCTCCTCCTCTTCACTGACCTCCGGCGCGCCGGGGCGCGTGCTCACGGCGCCGAGGTCCAGCAACGCGGCTCCGTCGGTGACCATGCGCTCAGCCCGCCGCAAAACATCATCAACCCTGACCAACTCGCCACCGTCGCTGAACGAGTCGGGCGTGAGGTTCAAGATGCCCATCACGACGGGCTGCTTCTGCCGAAGCCAGGGTGGCTTGCTCACCGCGCTCGCCTCTCAGGCAGGGTTGGGCAACAACCCCCCGCCGATATCGCCGGTGGAGTCTTTGTCGTCCTCGACGTCAGGCTCAGGCGTCGGCAGCGAGCGCTGCTCGGGCTCTGAGTTCGGCTCAACGACGGGAGCGGTCGGCATCACGCCGTGCTCGAAGAGATGGTCGACCTCACGACCCGACACGGTCTCGTGCGTGCACAGCGCCTGCGTGAGCAGCTCGAGTTCGTGGCTGCGATCATCGAGCAGCTGCTTGGCGATGCCGTAGCAGTCTTCGATGATCGTCCGGAGCTCCTCGTCCACCTCACGGGTGGTGGCGTCGCTCTGGTTGGTCGCCCGGGTCGCCATCTCACGCCCCAAGAAGACCTCGTCGCTGTCGCCTCCGTAAAAGATCGGCCCTAAGCGAGACATGCCGAACTCACTCACCATCCGGGTGGCGAGCTGCTTGGCGCGCTTGAGGTCGTTGCTCACACCGCTGGTCGTGCCCTCTTCGCCGAAGTACTTCATCTCAGCGAGGTAGCCGCCGAGCAGGACCTTGATCTGCGTTTTGACGTCCTTACGGTTCACGCAGTAGCGGTCCTCTTCCGGCAGCTGCATCGTGACACCGAGCGCACGCCCGTGCGGGATGATCGTCACCTTGTGAAGCGGGTCTGCGCCGTCGGTATAGTAGGCGATTACGGCGTGCCCTGCTTCGTGCACAGCCGTGGCGTGCCGCTGCTCTTCGCTCATCACCATGGAGCGCCGCGCCGAGCCCATCGTGATTTTGTCGCGTGCCGACTCGACGTGCTCAGGCTCCACCCGCTGTGCATCGCTGACCGCAGCGAGCAACGCGGACTCGTTGATCAGGTTGGCTAAGTCGGCTCCTGAGAAGCCCGGTGTGGAGCGGGCGATCACAGGGATCTCGACGTTGGGCGAGAGTGGCACCTCCCGGGTGTGTACCTTCAGGATCGCTTCGCGCCCCTTGAGGTCCGGCAGCGGCACCGTCACCCGGCGATCAAAGCGCCCTGGGCGCAGCAGCGCAGGGTCCAAGACGTCGGGTCGGTTGGTACCCGCCACGATGATGATGCCCTCGTTCGCCTCGAACCCGTCCATCTCGACGAGCAGCTGATTGAGGGTCTGCTCGCGCTCGTCATGCCCCCCACCCAAGCCGGCGCCTCGGTGGCGCCCGACGGCGTCGATTTCGTCGATAAAGACGATGCACGGCGCGTGCTTTTTGGCTTGCTCGAAGAGGTCGCGAACACGCGACGCCCCGACGCCCACGAACATCTCGACGAAGTCCGAGCCTGAGATCGTAAAGAAGGGCACCTTCGCTTCACCAGCGACCGCCTTAGCGAGCAAGGTTTTACCCGTACCCGGCGACCCCATCAGCAGCACCCCCTTGGGGAGCTTACCACCCAGCCGGGTGAACTTTTGGGGGTCACGCAAGAAGTGAACGACCTCTTCGAGCTCGCGCTTGGCCTCGTCGCAGCCCGCAACGTCGGCGAAGGTGTGCTTGTTCTGCGCTTCGGTCAGCATCTTCGCCTTGTTCTTCCCGAAACTCATCGCCTTACCGCTGCCTGACTGTAAGTTGCGCAGGAACATGATGAAGAAGCCGAGCAGCAACAGCGTTGGCAACCAGCTGATCAAGAAGCTCGACCAAAAGCTCGTGTCCTCAGCCTTCTCGAGATTAACGACCATCCCCTTGTGGGCTGGCATCACCTTGTTGACGAACTCATCGGTGAGCGGCCCCGTGGCGACGAGGACATCACGCCCCTGATCAAGTTCTAGACGCCAATCCATTCCTCGTACCGTGAGCTTCGCCAACGAGTCCTCGCTCTCGTCGAGCTCGTGGATGGTCTGCATCAGCTCGGAGAAGCTGACCTCACGCCCCTGATCGGGGCGGACGGTGCGTAGGGACACCAAGAGAAACAGCGAGCCGAGCACGATCGCCCACACGGCTAAAGTTCTGTAGTTGGATCGCATCGTCACTCCTCGCCCAGACGCCTTGTTGCGCCGGATTCGACATTCTCTTCTAAGCTAAGCACCAACCTACCGTCTCGCAAGTATACCGTACGGCCCGCTGCGCAAAAACGGCGGGTTTTTCGACTTGGCCGTCCGGCGGCCTGCGCCAGCTCACGCACAAACGACTGACGTACTCGCACGCCTCGCCAGAGGTCGGCGAGCGCGGCTCGCACGGACAGCACGCGCAGCTCCATGGTCAACTCCTCGAGCGGGACATCCCATGCTCGCAGTTGCAACCGCCTCACACGGACTCCTATTCCGCTGATGGCGTCGGCGAGCGCCCCCTCCGGGTCGATGCGCTCAAGGACCCCCGACCGCCTCAGATGCACCCGATCAAAGCGATCGCTCGCGTTCATCGGGTCGGCGTGGGCGCCGCTGCTTCGCCTCTGTAACAGGCTGCGCCGAACGGTTATTAGCGGGCGCTCAAAACGCCCTCTGCGCTCAGGCATGGTCGACCAATAGACAGGTGTCGAGCCGCTCAGAAAGCGCATCCAGACGGTCTCGATCCAGTCATCGCGCGTCTGCGCGAGCCAGACCGTTCCGCGCCAAGCCGCCTCCAGCGCCTGATAGCGTGCTCGGCGCGCCGTCGCCTCAAACCCCCCGCCCTGCTCATCAAACTCCGCCTTGAGTACCCGCAGCTCGAGCCGCAGCTCTGCGCTCAAGCGCTGCGCGACCTGGCGCGCGCTCGGCGCAGAGTCGGTCCCGTGATCAACGTGCAAGAGCATTGGCCGCAAGCCGGCCTCAACCGCTAGCCGCGCCAACGCCGTGCTGTCCAACCCTGCCGAGAAAGCGATCGCAAGCGAGGAGGCGTCACCGGCTCGCCGGCGCAGCAGAGCGACGAGCTCAGCCTCGGTCATTCAGATAAGCCTCGATCCGATCAGCTGCGGCGTCGAGGTCAGCCTGTGGCGCAGCCAGACTCAAGCGCAACCAGCCAGGCGCCCCAAACGCCGAGCCAGGCACCGCAGCCACCGCCTGCTCACGCAGCAAGCCTTGGCAAAACGCAAGGTCGTCCTCGCCCTCGGCGAGCGCCTGTCGAACGTCGGCGAAGACGTAGAAAGCACCCTGAGGCCATAGCGCCTCGAGCCCCTCGATCGATCTGAGGCGTGGGACGAAGACGTCACGACGCGCCTCCAGGCTCTGGACCAGCTGGCGCACATGGTCGTCCGCCTCAAGAAGCGCCGTGAACGCTGCGTGCTGGGCAACCGCTGCAGCGTTCGAGGTCTGGTGGCTCTGCAGCTTCGCCATCGCGCCGATCACCGAAGACGGCGCCACCGCCCAGCCGATCCGCCAACCGGTCATGCAGTGGCTTTTCGAGACCCCATCAACCACCACCACATGCTCGGTACCCACCACCGTCTGCGGGCTTAGCAGCGCCGGCGCGTCACGGAAGCAAATGCGCCGGTAGATCTCATCGCTGATGATGGTGAGCCCGCGGCTCACCGCCCAATGGCACACAGCTTCGACCTGAGATGGCTGCGCGACTAAGCCCGTCGGGTTGCTCGGAGACGTGAGCACCAGCAAACGGCTGCGATCGCTTACGGCTTGCTCCAGCGCCTCGATCGACGGATAAAATCCGAGTTCCGCTCGCCCCGCAACCGGAACAGCGACCCCGCCCGCAAGCTCCACCTGAGGGGCGTAACTGACCCAACTCGGCAGCGGCAGCAAAACCTCATCGCCGGGCTCGAGCAAGACCTGAAAGGCGTTATAGAGCGCCTGCTTTGCGCCCACGGTCACGATCACCTCTCGCTCCGGGTCGCACGCGACCTGGCGCGCCCTCTTGGAATCGTCGGCGATGGCGGCGCAGAGCTTCGGGATCCCCTTGACCGGCGTATAGCGTGTCGCGCCTGCCTCCAGCGCACGCTGAGCGGCCTTGATCACCACCTCCGGCGTCGCCAAGTCCGGCTCACCGGCTGCGAGCGAGATCACGGGGTGCCCTTGCGCCCGCATGGCTTTCGCTTGGCTCGACACCGCAAGAGTTGGTGAGGGCTGCAGGCGCTGGGCGCGGCTTGCGATGTGCTGCGTCATGATCGGCGTTCGCTCATCGCCGCTGCGACCTGAGGTGGCACAAACTGATCGATCGGTCCGCCGAGCTTTGCGATCTCACGCACCAGTGAGCTGCTGACATAAAAGTGCTCGGCGTCCGTCATCAAGAAGACCGTCTCTACGGCGCTCGAGAGCTGGCGGTTCATGTTGGCCATCTGCAGCTCTTTTTCAAAGTCAGAGACGGCCCGCAAACCGCGCAACATCAGCTGGATGCCCTCGCGCTTGCAGAAGTCGGTCAACAAACCGTCGAGCTTCATCACGCGTACCCGTTTGTCATCGCCGATCACGGAACGGATCATCTCCACGCGCGCGTCTAAATCAAACAGCCCATTCGACTTACTTGTGTTGACCGCCACGGCGACGATCAGCTCTTCCGCCAGGACCAAACCGCGCTGAATGATATCCAAATGACCGTTGGTCATCGGGTCAAAACTGCCTGCGTAGACGGCTCGCTTCATCAGTCAACCTGCTCGTAGATGATCAACCTAGACCCCCCGTACACGCGGTCGAGGACCACCGCAACGCCAACAGGAGGCTGAGGTGGGTCGCTGTCGGCGGCGAGCTCAAGACACCAGCAACCGCCCGGCGCCACGCGCACCGAGAGCAGCGTATCGAGGCTCGTCTGAGCCGCCTGTGCGTACGGAGGGTCGGCAAAGGCAATGTCGGCGATGGGCAATGCACCAGGACGCTCCGCCGATGCTTTGCGCAGCGTGACCCGCTCGCCCGCACGACAGGCTTCGATGTTGGCGAGGCACAAGACCTGGGCGCGCCGAGCGCGCTCGACCAACACCACCTCAGCGGCGCCGCGCGAGGCGGCCTCGAGCCCGACGGCGCCGGTACCGGCGTAGAGGTCGACGAAGCTGCAGCCGCGCACACGGGCAGCAAGGATGTTAAAGAGCGCCTCGCGCAGCCGATCTGAGGTCGGGCGGACCCCCTTGATCTCTCCCGGTGACTTCAGCCGACGGCCGCGCCACGCTCCCCCAACGATTCGCATCCCTCGTATCCTCGCTCACTTTCAAAAAACAAAGACGGCGGCATGAGCCGCCGCCGTCCTTGTTGGGTGACCATCCCTACAACCAGGGATTAGTCGTCCTTCAGGTTCCCTAAGACGTCGCCGAAGGCTTCGCCCAAGGTCGTCCCACCGTTCGCGTCACCTTGCTGCGAGGAGACACCATCGCTCAGGTACGCTCGGTAGTCGACGATCTCGTCAGCGCGACCCACCGCCTTGAGCGACAAGCCGATGCGGCGATCCGCCGGGTCGAGGTCGATCACCAGGACTTCCACCTCTTGACCGATCTTGAGGACGTCTGCCGGGCTGTCCACACGCTCTTCGGAGAGCTCGCTGACGTGGCAAAGCCCCTCGATGCCCTCTGCGAGCTCGATGAAGGCGCCATAGTCGGTGAGCTTCTTCACCGTGCCCATGACCTTCGAGCCACGCGGGTATTCGTTGGTCAGCGACTCCCACGGATCGGGGTGCAGCTGCTTGATGCCGAGGCTGAAGCGCTCGTTTGAGGCGTCGATATCGAGCACCACGGCTTCGACCTCGTCACCCTTTTGGTACACCTCGCTCGGGTGCCGCACGCGGTGGGTCCAGCTCAGGTCGCTGATGTGCACTAAGCCGTCGATCCCCTCTTCCACACCCACAAAGACACCGAACTCGGTCAGGTTGCGGATGCGTCCTTGGATCACGGTCCCGACGGGATAACGCTCAGCCAGGGTGTGCCACGGGTTCTCTTCGAGCTGCTTCATGCCAAGGCTGATGCGCTTGTTCTCCAAGTCGATGTCGAGGACGCGTGCCTCGACCTCGTCACCGAGCGCCACCATCTTGGAGGGGTGCTTGATGCGGCGCGTCCAGCTCATCTCGGTCACGTGGACCAGACCTTCAACACCCGGCTCAATCTCGATGAAGGCGCCGTAGTCGGTCATGGAGACCACGTTGCCCTTGACGTTCATACCCAGCGGATACTTGTCCTTGGCTTCGAACCACGGGTCCTCAGTAAGCTGCTTGATACCCAGCGAGACACGCTCTTTCTCGGTGTCAAACTTGAGGACCTTGACCTCGACCTCATCACCCACGTTGTACAGCTGACCCGGGTGGTTCACGCGGCCCCAGCTCATGTCAGTGATGTGCAACAACCCGTCGATGCCGCCCATGTCGATGAAGGCGCCGTAGTCGGTCAGGTTCTTGACGATGCCCTTGAGGACGGCGCCCTCTTGGAGGCGCTCAAGCGTGTCCGTACGCATCGACGCGCGCTCTTTCTCGAGCAGCGCACGACGCGACAGGACGATGTTCGGGCGGCGGCGGTTGAACTTGATGATCTTGAAGTCCATCGACTCACCGACCAGGCGGTCGTAGTTGCGTACGGGGCGCAGGTCGACCTGCGAACCCGGCAGGAAGGCTTTGACTCCGATGTCGACGTGCATCCCACCTTTGACGCGCCCGATGATGGTCCCAGTAACCACCTCGTCTTTTTCGAAAGCCTCGGCGATCTCGTCCCAGACCTTGAGTCGGTCGGCTTTCTCCTTGGACACGTCCAAGTAGCCTTGCTCGTTCTCTTTGTGCTCGATGTACACCGTCACCTTGGTACCGGCGACGAGCTCTTCCTCTGGCGTCGAGCGGAACTCGTGCCGAGAGATCATCCCCTCGCTCTTGTAACCGACGTCGACGACGACGTAGTCACGGTGCACCTCAATGATGGTCCCTTCGACCAGCTTACCTTCTTCAAAGCGGGACTCTTCGGGCTCCGCTTGGTTCAGCAAGTCTTCAAAGGTTAGACCGGCTTCAAGCAGCTGGCCCATTTCGTTTGTGGAAAATTCAGTCTCGGTCATGCGACCCTCTTATTCAGCCGTGTCCAAGCCCATCTCAGACATCGGATTAGGGCGCCGTCTGCCCGGCGCATCACTTCGATAAAATAGGAGCTGGTGGCAGACCCAGCCCGATCAGGCGCCGGCTTTTGCGCTCACGGCGTGTTGGGGTCAAGGAAAAAGCCCCGCATAGAGCGACCGATCAGCGCTCAGCGCATCTCATCTCTAGGCTGCAGGCCCGCTGGCGTCGGCGCCTCGACCTCAAGGTCACGCCAAGACAGCGCGACACAGTGAAGCGCTAACCGTTGCTGCGGCGCGCCGCCGTAAAGGAGGTCGCCCTCAATCGGCCAGCCGTGATCAGCGAGGTGTACCCGCAGCTGATGCCGGTGTCCGGTCTCGAGCGAGAGCTCGAGCAAGCCGAAGGCGTCGAGCGCTCGCCAGGTCGTCCGCGTCGCTCGCCCTAACGAATCGACCACCACGCGCGCACCACGCGCAAGGAGCCGCTTCTCAAACACCCCTTCGCCCTGAGGAAAACCACCGGCTTGTGGGCTCACCCGGGCTCGGTAGACGCGCCGAACGGCGCCCACACGAAAGGCTTCACGCAGCGCCCGATAAGCCTGCGGTGTCCTCGCCGCGATCAGCGCACCCGAGGTGTCATTATCCAGCCGATGAAGGAGTCCGGCTTGTAGGCGGTCGGGACCGATCGTGGCGCAAGCTGAGTCATGGGCAACGAAATGGTTCAGCGCGGTGCCGCGCTCAAAGGGCAGCCTGAGATGGCTCGGCATCCCTGCGGGCTTATCGAGCGCCATCCAGTCCGAAGCTTGGCAGAGCAGCGCGAGCGGCTCGCTCGCAGGCTCAACCCAGCAGCCGAGTTGACCATCAAGTCGCAGCCCCACCGACTGCCCGGCGGCGAGTCGCTCCCCTTTGGCGATCACTCGACCGCCGGCTAACAACCGCCCCTCCTTGAGCCAGTGGGTCAACACGCGCCGGCTCAAACCGAGCTGTTGCGCAAGCACCTGCTCCGGCCGCCCCGATGCGCTGACCGTCAGCTGCTGTAGGGAAAGGTCCACCGTCCCTCCAATAATCGAGCGGTCAAGACGGTGGCGTACGCGCCCGCCGGGAGGTCAAAGCGCAGCGTCACCGCGTGATCCTCTTCCAACCCCTCGAGGCCATCGAGCGCCACCCTCGTCGGCCTCCACGTTCCCCGAAGCCGCTTGCCAAAAGCGGCCCAATCGACGCCCTCAAAACCAAGCTCTGCGCAGCAGCTCGCCACCAACTCGGAGCACGCTCCTGTCGGCTGAACATCTCGACCCAACATCGGCGCGAGCGGGACAATCTCGCCCGCCTCGAGCCGTTCGATCAGTCGATTCGGCTCATCTCGAGCCCCGTCAAAGCGCCCGCCTCGAGCGGTCCCGTACCATTCACCCGAGAGCGGCTCGGGATGCTCGAGTCGGCGTGCGAGGTAGCGATTGAAAATGGCGGCTTGAGCGACGCTCAGCACGAAGCTGTCTTTACGGCCGCGCAGACGCTTGCGCTCAAAGAGCGCTCGAGCTTGATCGAGCGCCTCGGGGTCGACGAATCGCTGCTCCCCATAAGCGTTGACCAAATATCCTGCCGCCGAGACCTCAGCGCAGCGGCGCAGCAGCTCGGTGCGTTGCTCTGCGTCGAGTTCACGAACGATGAGACGAAAGGCGTTGCCGCGCAGCGCGCCCACCTTAAGCCGCCGGCGGTGATCGGCCCTGTTGAGGATCCGGTACCAGCCATCGTTGAGCGCGCACCGCTCGCCATCGTCAGGCAGGAGGGACAAGTCGCCGCCAGTGGTCGTCGGAAGGCTGACCCATTGGCGCGTGATCGCCTGCTTGTCTTTCCTGCCTGCGACGCCGACAGCGCCCGACGCCAGCTGACATCGCCGAGCCAGCTGAGCGATCAGGTGCGGCGTTGAGACGCCGAGCTTCTCGACCCATAGATACAGGTGGTCGCCCGAGCCCTCGGGGCTAAAGGCGGGCAGCTCCGTGACGCCGAAGTCTTCTGGCTGGCTCTTGATCCGCCCGGGTAAGGGCTTCATCACACCAGTTGCGGGTTTTCGACGTATTCGACTCGGACGATCTCCAAGTCGCGTACACCTGCCGGCAGCTTGAGCTCGATCACGTCGCCCTCGCTCTTACCCATCACCGCCATGGCGACGGGGCTCGATGTGCTGATGCGGAGCGCGTCGAGATCCGCTTCTTCCTCACCGACGATCTGGTAGCGCGACTCGGTGTCGTCATCGAAATCCAGCAGGGTCACCGTCGCTCCAAAGCGCACGACCTCGCCAACGGTCTCGTTGACGTCGATCACCTCGGCGCGCGTCAAGCGATCTTCGAGATAACCAATACGGGTATCGACAAAGGCGAGCTTCTCTTTGGCGGCGTGGTACTCTGCGTTCTCGCTCAAGTCGCCGTGGGCGCGCGCCTCGCTCAGCTCTTGCACAACCGCCGGGCGGGTTTCGGTTTTCATCTTGTGGAATTCGGCTGAGAGCCGCTCGTGTCCGGTCACCGTCAACAAGACCCGTTCAATCGCCATGGCGCTCCCCTTGACTCTTCGTCGCTCGCCCTCGCCTCAAACGCTGGGCGAACGACCTGCCTCATACCATTCCTGCAAAGGCACCACCGGCGTCAACGCTTTTGCGCCCTCAACGACCGCCGCAGCGGTCGCAAGCGCACCCGCCACCGTCGTACAGTACGCCACCCGCTCATGAAGCGCTGTTTTGCGGATGATGGCGCTGTCGGCGACGTCCCGAGCGCTCGAGGGCGTGTTCACGACGAGCTTCAGCACGCCCGATTCGATCAGGCTCGAGCAGTCCGGCGAGCCTTGCCCGACGCGGTGGGTCAGAATGCTCTCGAGCCCAGCGGTAGCGAGCGCGTCACGCGTCCCTGCCGTCGCATAAAGCGTCCAGCCTGCGTCGCCCAGCAGGCGGGCGACCTCGACCACCGCCTCCTTGTCCGAGCCCTTGACCGTCAACAGGACACCGCCTGGCTCGCTGCCCACGCCGACGCCTGCAGCCAGCGTGGCGCGTGCGAAGGCGCTGACGAAATCGGTCGCCATGCCCATCACCTCGCCTGTGCTGCGCATCTCTGGACCCAGCAGGGTATCGACTCCAGGGAAGCGATCGAAGGGAAGGACCACCTCTTTCACGGCGAAGTTCCCCGTACACCGCGCCGGGATCGTCAGGTTGGCGAGCTTCTCGCCGGTCATGACCCGCGCAGCGAGGCGCGCCAGCGGCAAGCCGGTCGCTTTGGCGACAAACGGGACCGTACGTGAGGCGCGAGGGTTCACCTCGATCAGGTAAACCGTCTCGTCCTTGACCGCGAACTGAACGTTCATCAGGCCGCGCACATTGAGCTCAAAAGCTAAACGCGTTGCGACCGCTCGAATCTCATCTTGGACCGCGCCGCTCAGGCTATGCGGCGGCAAGCAACAGGCGGAGTCACCGCTGTGCACACCCGCCTGTTCGACGTGCTCCAAGAGCCCACCAACGAGCACCTCATCCCCGTCGCAGACCACGTCGACGTCGACCTCGATGGCGCCCTCGAGGTAACGATCGATCAACACCGGATGATCAGGGCTCGCTTTCACGGCGCGGCGCATATAATCTCGCAGCTTGTCCGAGCTCTCGACCGTCTCCATCGCTCGCCCGCCGAGCACGTAGCTGGGGCGAACGAGCACCGGATAACCGATCCGCTCGGCGATGGCGACCGCTCCGTCAACGTCAACGGCCGTGTCCGCCTCAGGCTGCTGAACGCCTACCAGCTCCGCCAACTCGCTGGCGCGGTCACGATCTTCCGCTCGATCGATGGCGTCCGGCGAGGTCCCGATGATGGGCACCCCGGCAGCCTCAAGCCCGACAGCCAGCCGCAGCGGCGTCTGCCCGCCGAACTGTACCACCACACCCGTCGGACGCTCCACGTGGACGATCTCGAGGATATCCTCTTGGGTCACCGGCTCAAAGTAGAGCCGATCAGCGGTGTCAAAATCGGTCGATACGGTCTCTGGGTTGCAGTTGACCATGATCGCCTCATAGCCAGCCTCTTGCGCCGCAAAGACCCCTTGCACGCAGCAGTAATCAAACTCGATCCCCTGCCCAATGCGGTTCGGACCACCGCCCAGGATCATCACCTTCTCGCGCGTCGTCGGATGCGCCTCACACTCGCTCGAGTAGGTCGAGTAGAAGTACGCCGTCGGCGCGTCGAACTCGGCGGCGCAGGTGTCCACGCGACGGTAGACGGGGCGGACACCGAGCTGGTGCCGCGCCGCTCGCAGTTCGTCCTCCGAGACGCCTGCAAGCGATGCGAGCCGGCGGTCGGCGAAGCCGAGCGCTTTGAGGTGACGCATCATCGCCGCGTCGTTGAGGCTAGCTTTAGCGTCCGCTTCGGCTGCGATGAGGCGCTGGAAATGCGCAATAAACCAAGGATCAATAAACGAGACCTCGTGCAGGCGCTCCGCCGACCAGCCGCGCCTGAGCGCCTCGGCAGCATACCAGAGCCGATGCGCCCCCGGCTGGCGAAGCTCCGCCTCGAGGTCCTGATCGCTCCACTGATCTGCGTCATCCGGTGCGTCGAGTCCGCTGACGCCGGTCTCCAAGGAGCGCAAAGCTTTCTGAAAGCTCTCACAGAAGGTCGCTCCGATCCCCATAACCTCGCCCACCGACTTCATGGCGGTGCCCAAGCGGTCGTCGGCGCCAGCGAACTTCTCGAACGCAAAGCGCGGGATCTTGGTGACCACGTAGTCGATCGTCGGCTCAAACGCTGCGGACGAGCACTTCGTGATGTCGTTGATCAGCTCGTCGAGCGTGTAGCCGACTGCGAGCTTGGCGGCGATGCGAGCGATCGGATACCCGGTCGCTTTGGAGGCGAGCGCCGACGATCGACTCACCCTCGGGTTCATCTCGATGATGATACGGCGACCGTCTTTGGGGTTGACCGAAAACTGGATGTTCGAGCCGCCGGTGTCGACGCCGATCTCGCGGATCACCTTGATCGCGTCGTTGCGCAGGTCTTGGTATTCCCGATCCGTGAGGGTCATCGCCGGCGCAATCGTGATCGAGTCACCGGTGTGGACCCCCATCGGGTCGAGGTTCTCGATCGAGCAGACGATGATCACGTTGTCCGCACGGTCACGGATCACCTCGAGCTCGTACTCTTTCCAGCCGATTAGGCTCTCTTCGACCAACACCGAACCGACCGGCGATAGCTCCATGGCGCGCCGAACCATCGGCTCATAATCAGCCTCCGAATTGACGGTACCACCGCCCTCGCCGCCCATCGTAAAGCTCGGTCGCAAGATGCACGGGATGCCCACCTCGCGCCGCGCCTGGATCAAGGTCTCCTCGCTGTCCACGAGGATCGAGCGAGCCTGGTTGATCCCGATGGACTGCATCGCCTCCTTGAAGGCTTCGCGGTCTTCAGCTTTGTGAATAGACTGCGGCGAGGCGCCGAGCAGCTCAACACCGAGACGCTCAAGCGCGCCCGAGTGATGCAGCGCCATCGCCGTGTTCAGCGCCGTCTGCCCACCTAAAGTCGGGAGGATCGCGCAGGGGCGCTCCTTCTCGATAATCCGCTCAACCGTCTCCGGCGTGATCGGCTCGATATAGGTCGCATCAGCGAACTCCGGGTCCGTCATGATCGTTGCGGGGTTTGAGTTGAGCAGCACCACACGGTAGCCCTCTTCACGAAGGGCTTTGCAGGCTTGTGTACCCGAGTAGTCAAACTCGCAGGCTTGACCGATCACAATGGGCCCAGACCCAATGAGCAGAATGCTTTTCAGGTCTTGGCGACGCGGCATGCGATTGTCTCCGAGGCTATTTAGCGGACTCCATCACCGCTTCGCGCAGCGCCTTACCGGGGCGAAAGCGCGGGAGTCGTTTGGCGGCGACGTCGATGGTTTGGTTGGGGTTCTTAGGGTGACGCCCCTTACGCGCTTGGTAATGATTCACCGTAAAGGTGCCAAAGCCACGGATCTCGATGCGCTGTCCGTCGATCAACGCCTGGCGCAGGCTATCGAGGATCGTATTCGCCACCAGCGCGGCGTCATCCGCGCTGAGGTTGTCTACCATCACGCGCTGCGCGAAGCGTTCGATAATTTCAGAGCGTCGAACGCTCGGGAGATCCTGCTTTGCCATCACCACCCCCTCATCACGCGAAGGCTTGTGATGAAAGCCGCCGCCAAAGTCAACATGGGTTACCCTCAGCCGGTCATCGTACGGAGCGTTACGCGCCCTTCGATGCGAGCAACGCCTGCATGGCCACGCCCATCTCCGACGGCGAGTCAACGACCGTCGCGCCCGCCTCCCGCAGAGCAGCGACCTTGGCGCTTGCCGTCCCTGAGCCACCGCTGATGATCGCCCCGGCGTGCCCCATCCGCTTGCCCGGAGGTGCCGTCATACCGGCGATGAAGCCCACCACCGGCTTGGTGAAGTGATCGGCGATCCACGCCGCCGCCTCTTCCTCAGCGTTTCCACCGATCTCTCCGATCATGATGATCCCGTCGGTGTCCTGATCCGCCTCGAAGGCTTCGAGCACGTCGATGAAGTTGGTGCCGTTGACCGGATCCCCGCCAATCCCGATGCAGGTCGACTGTCCGATGTTCAGCGCGCTGAGCTGCCCAACCGCCTCGTAGGTCAGCGTACCCGACTTGCTCACGACACCGATCCGGCCGGACTGGTGAATGTGCCCTGGCATGATCCCGATCTTGCACTCACCCGGCGTGATAATGCCCGGGCAGTTCGGTCCGATCAGTCGGCTGGCGCTGCCCTTCATGGCGGCGCGCACGCCGATCATGTCGAGGACCGGGATCCCCTCGGTGATGGCAACGATCGTCTCGATCCCTGCGTCGCACGCTTCCAAGATGGCGTCCGCAGCAAACGGCGGAGGCACAAAGATAGCCGTCGCATTAGCGCCCGTCTCAGCGGCCGCTTCTGCGACCGTGTTGAACACGGGCACCGACTCGTTAAAGGTCTGACCGCCGCGCCCTGGCGTGACCCCTGCGACCACCTGCGTGCCGTAGCTGACCATCTGCCCTGCGTGAAAGCTCCCGGCTGAGCCTGTGATTCCCTGCACCATCACCTTGGTGTTCTTATCGATAAAGATGCTCATTTAGTTTGCCGCCTCCACAGCTTTGCGCGCCGCGTCGCCCATATTGTCAGCGGAGATAATGGGTAGACCCGAGTCCGCTAAAATCTTTTGTCCAAGCTCCACGTTGGTACCCGCTAAGCGCACGACCAAGGGGACATTCAGCCCCACCTCTTGCGCCGCAGCCACGACACCTTGAGCGATGACGTCACATTTCATGATGCCGCCGAAGATGTTCACCATAACGCAGCGAACCGCCGAGTCTGCGAGGATCAGCTTAAAGGCAGCGGTCACCTTCTCGGTGGTCGCTCCGCCCCCCACGTCGAGGAAGTTGGCGGGCTCACCGCCGTACAGCTTGATGGTGTCCATGGTCGCCATGGCGAGCCCCGCCCCGTTGACCAGACAGCCGATGTTGCCGTCGAGCGCGATGTACGCCAGGTCGTACTTGCTCGCCTCGATCTCGCGAGCGTCCTCCTCGCTCAGGTCCCGCATCTCGGCGACCGCCTTCTGGCGGTACATGGCGTTGGAGTCAAAGTTGAACTTGGCGTCCAGCGCGATGATCTCGTTATCACCTGTGACCACGAGCGGGTTGATCTCTGCCAGCGACGCGTCCTTCGCCATGAAGGCTTTGTACAGCCCGGTCAGGACCTTGCCCATCTGGCGCACAGCGCCGCCCTCGATACCGAGCGCGTAGGCGATCTTGCGGCACTGATAGCCGCTCAGGCCGACCGCCGGCTCAACCCACTCTTTAAGGATCTTCTCAGGTGTCTCTTCAGCGACCTTCTCGATGTCCATCCCGCCCTCGGTCGATGCCATCAAACAGACGCGCTGCGTCTCCCGGTCTGGGACCATCGCCACGTACAGTTCCCGCGCGATGTCGGTCCCCTCCTCGATGAGCACCTTGAGGACCTCTTTACCCTCAGGACCTGTCTGGTGCGTCACCAGCTGCATCCCAAGAATCGCTTCGGCATGCTCCACCGCCTCAGCGGCGCTGCGTGCGAGCTTAACACCGCCGCCCTTGCCGCGCCCGCCAGCGTGGATCTGCGCCTTGACGACGCAAAGAGGACCGCCCAACTCGTCGTAGACGGCAGCCGCCTCGGCGGGCTGGTCAATGACGCGCCCCTTCGGGACCGGGACACCGAACTCAGCCAAGATCGACTTGCCCTGATACTCGTGAATTTTCATGTCGTCTCCAGGCAGCGAATACGCTCGCCGCGCTAGCTACATGGCGGCTGCCTTCGCGTCGTGTCAACAGGCCGCTCGAAACGAAGTGAAGGGGCTGTCACCAGAACCCGGGTAGGCCTTGATCAGTCGTCCGTCTGCAGTAAAAAGACGAGATGAAGCGCACGCGCCGAGATCTCACCAAACAAGCGGTCATCACCGTGAAACGAGACCCCGTAACGCAGCCCATCTGAGGTACGCTGGCGGTTCCGAACCTGCGCCGAGAAGCCAAACGGCTCCTGGCCCCGGTGGAGGTCGATGCGCAAGCGGACGAGGTCGCCGACCTGGAGCTCATGAGCGAGACTCAGCGGCGCCTCGAAACAGACGCCGCCCCCGCTCAAGTTCACGACCGTCACGGGGGTATCCACCATCCCGCGCTGGAGCTCAAACGACGCCCCTTGAATCACTCGGCTCGACTCGAAGTAGAGGGTCGCAGCGCCGATCAATGTCTCTTCACTGCGGACCCGGTGCCAGCGGCGCCGCTGCACCTCAGCGTAGTCGCTTGGCTCGGCGATTAGGGCCACGCGACGCTCCGAGACGCCCTCGCGCTCCAGGGTCGCCTGCGGCGCCACCACATGGGACGAAAAGGAGAAGATCCTTTTCCCCACCGCCACGTGACCTTTGAGCTGCTCGTCGGCGGTCAGCACCACGCTGCGCCCCTCAAGCGCGGGCAACGCGATGATCCACACGGGTCCGAGCGGGCAGACAAAACGGTCAATGTAGCGGGTCGTTACCGCGAGCCCGTCGCGCCGGAGCAGCGCAAACTCTGGCTTGCCTTGAGCGATCTCGCTGCGGATACGCTGCAGCGCAGCCGCGGCGATCATCGTCGCCCCCCTCGGCGACAGCCGAAACGCCGCACTAGTATTCTTCGTCCGTCAACTTCGCCCGCATGTACTCTCGGTTCATCTGCTGGATGAACTTCACAGAGATCTCTTTGGGACACGCTGCCTCACACTCGTAGGTGTTCGAGCAGGCGCCGAAGCCTTCGAGCTCCATCGTCTCCACCATCCGTGCTGCGCGACGCGCCCGCTCGGGCTGCCCCTGAGGGGTGTGCGCGAGGTGCCCGATCTTTGCTGCCGTAAACAAGCTCGCCGACGCGTTTTTACAGCTCGCCACACAGGCGCCGCATCCGATGCATGCCGCAGCGTGGAAAGCCTGCGCCGCATCATCACGGCCCATCAGGTTGCTGTTCGCCTCGGGGGCGTTCCCTACGTTGGTCGAGCAGTACCCGCCAGCTTGCTGGATCCGGTCAAAAGGCGAGCGGTCGACCAACAGGTCGCGCAGCACCGGGAAGGCTTGCGCCCGCCAGGGCTCAAGGACCAAGGTCTCGCCCGACTTAAAGCTGCGCATGTGAAGCTGACAAACGGTCGTGCCACGCTCAGGTCCATGCGCTTGCCCGTTGATCATGAAGCCACAGGACCCGCAGATCCCTTCACGGCAATCATGCTCGAACGTGACGGGCATCTTGCCCTCTTGGATCAGCTGCTCATTGAGCTGGTCAAGCATCTCGAGAAACGAGCTGTCTGGGCTCACGTCCGAGAGCTGGTAGGTCTCAAAGGCGCCCTTTTCGGAGGCGTCACCCTGACGCCAGACTTTCAACGTTAGGTTGAGGTTGGAACTCATTTGTAGCTCCTTTGGCTGGGTTGCACGAACTCGAAGGTCAGCTGCTCTTTTTGTTCGACAGGCTCTTCACCGACACCGGTGAACTCCCACGCCGAGACATGCTGCCAGTTCTCATCGTCTCGCCGTGCTTCGCCCTCATCGGTCTGGTGCTCCTCGCGGAAGTGCCCGCCGCAGCTCTCCTCCCGGTTGAGCGCGTCCACCACCATCAGCTCACCGAACTCGAGGAAGTCGGCGACACGCGCCGCCTTTTCGAGCTCTTGGTTGAGCGGTCCACCCGCCACGGGCACCCGCACATCGGACCAGAACTCGTCGCGCAGGTTACGGATGTGCGCCCGAGCGCCCTCGAGGCCCTCTTTGGAGCGACTCATACCGCATTTGTCGAGCAGGAGCAGCCCCAGCTCACGGTGGAAGCTCTCGACGCTGCGCTTGCCTTGGATCCCCACGAGCGTGTCCAGGCGCTCTTGGACGCTCTTGAGCGCTTCTTGAGCCGCATCGCATTGCGCGTCGGCGACGCCCGGTTTCTCATCAGCGAGGTAGTTCGCCAGCGTGTACGGCAACACAAAGTACCCGTCGGCGAGCCCCTGCATCAGCGCCGAGGCGCCGAGGCGGTTCGAGCCATGATCTGAGAAGTTCGCCTCGCCGCAGACAAACAGCCCGGGGATGTTCGACTCGAGGTTGTAGTCGACCCACAAGCCGCCCATCGTGTAGTGCGGCGCCGGGTAGATCTGCATGGGGGTCTGGTACGGGTTGTCTCCAGTAATCTTCTGATACATCTGAAACAAGTTACCGTACTTGGTGCGGATCGTGTCTTCACCGTCTCGAGCGATGGCGTCACGGAAGTCGAGATAGACGGCTCGTCCGGTGGCGCCCACTCCGCGCCCGTCATCACACACGTACTTGGCGTTTCGGCTCGCCACATCTCGAGGCACCATGTTGCCAAAGGTGGGGTACTTGCGCTCGAGGTAGTAGTCACGCTCGGCGTCTGGAATCTGCCCCGCCTTGCGGGCGTCTCCTGACGCGCTCGGGACCCACACCCTGCCGTCGTTGCGTAAACTCTCGGACATCAGCGTGAGCTTGCTTTGGTGATGACCCGACTGCGGGATACAGGTCGGGTGAATCTGCGTGTAACACGGGTTCGCCATGTAGGCGCCACGTTTGTGGGCTCGCCAGGTCGCTGACACGTTCGACTTCATGGCGTTAGTCGACAGGTAAAAGACGTTCGAGTACCCGCCGGTGCAAAGCACCACGGTGTTCGCCATCTCCACCGACAGCTCGCCGGTCTTGATGTCACGAAGGATCACGCCTCGAGCGTGACCATCCACGACCACCACGTCGAGCATGTCCTTGTACGTGAGCATGTTGACGTGTCCGAGATCGACCTGCCGCATGAGGCTCGAGTACGCGCCGAGAAGGAGCTGCTGCCCCGTCTGGCCGGCGGCGTAGAACGTACGCGAGACCAGCACCCCGCCAAAGGTTCGGTTGCTCAGCGTTCCGCCGTATTCACGTGCGAAGGGAACACCCTGAGCCACGGCTTGATCGATGATGTTCTCAGAGACCTCAGCCAGCCGGTGAACGTTCGACTCACGCGCCCGGAAGTCGCCGCCTTTGATCGTATCGTAGAACAGCCGAAAGGCGCTGTCGTTGTCGTTCTGATAGTTCTTGGCCGCGTTGATACCGCCCTGGGCTGCGATGGAGTGCGCTCGGCGCGGGCTGTCATGGAACGAGATGCAGGTCACTTGATAACCCTGCTCTGCCAGCGTCGCCGCAGCCGAGGCTCCAGCGAGCCCCGAGCCCACCACGATCACTTTGTATTTGCGGCGATTGATCGGTCCGACCAGCTTCAGGTTGTTCGCCTTATGATGCTTCCAGCGATTTGCGAGCGGTCCGTCGGGACACTTCCCATCCAAGGTCATCACTGACCTCCCTTCAAGAGGATCCACAGCGGGATCGAGACGAAGCCGATCGTCAGGACAATGCTCAACGCCGTGCCCGCCTTCTCGAGCAGCGGCGAATACTTAGCGTGCCCTAGCCCAAGGGAGCGAAACGAGCTCTGAAAGCCGTGCCACAGGTGCCAGCCCACAAAGGCCGAGCCGACCATGTACAAGCCGGCTTTCCAGCCCACACCGAGGACCGAGTGGATGTGATCGTAGAGGCTCTCATAGGTACCACGCGCCATGCGCATGTCGGCGACGTGGACGATCACGAAGATCAAGACCACCAGACCGCTCACGCCCATGTAGGTGCTGACCAGCGCCCGCCCGAGCGTCCCACGCTGCTTGGACGCCTTGACCGAATAGTCCTGCCCACGCGCCGCTCGGTTCAGCCGCGTCAGATTAAAAACGAGGGCGATGTGCGCCAGGAAGCACAGCACCAACCCCGCCTCGATCAGCGGAAAGCCGGGGATCGCGTGAAGCAGATGTGCGTACTCGTTGATCGCCTCTTCACCTCGGTACAGGTTGAGGTTGCCGAGCAGGTGCATCACCAGAAATCCGACCAAACCCAAACCGGTCAGCGCTGTCAGCACTTTCTGACCGATGGGGCTGGCAAACGTTTTCACAAGCCAGGACACGGGGTTCCTTTCCGCACGACGCACCGGGTCGGCGCTGCGCGCTCTAGATCTAACGGCTAAATGTCGACGCTGTCGACCACCGACCGCACAGCCTCAAAACTGTTATCAAACATACTTTGTTCCGCCTCGGTGAGCTGGAGCTCATAAATGGTCTCAACCCCAGCGGCGCCGATCTTAACCGGCACCCCGATGTAGTACCCGTCGACCCCGTATTGCCCCTCAAGCAAGGCGCAAGCAGGCAGCACGCGCTTCTTGTCCAGCAGGTAGCTCTCCGCCATCGCAATCGCCGAAGCCGCCGGCGCGTAGAAGGCAGAGCCGTTACCGAGCAAGCCAACGATCTCGCCGCCGCCCTTGCGCGTGCGTTGAACGATCTCTTCGAGTCGATCGGCTGCGATCAGCTTGTCGACAGGGATTCCACCCACGCTGGTGTACCGAAGCAGGGGCACCATGGTGTCACCGTGTCCGCCGAGCACCAGCGCCGTGATGTCCTCAACCGAGCAGCCGAGCTCACGCGCCAAGAACAGCGTAAAGCGCGCCGAATCGAGCACGCCCGCCATCCCAACGACCTTGCTCGCCGGCAGACCGCTTTTCTTCTGCAGCGCCGTCACCATCACGTCGAGCGGGTTGGTGATGACGATCACGAAGGCGTCCGGTGCGTAGGACTTGATCCCTGCGGCGACCTGGCTGATCACCTCGAGGTTCTTCCCCACGAGGTCATCACGGCTCATGCCTGGCTTACGGGGGAACCCGGCCGTCACGATGCAGACGTCGGCGCCTGCGATGTCGGCGTAGTCGTCCGTGCCTTTGAGCTCGCTGTCAAAGCCGATCACCGAGCCCGACTGCTCAAGATCGAGCGCCTTGCCCTTTGCGGTCCCCGCAAAGATATCGAAGAGCACGACGTCTCCGAGCTGCTTTTGGGCGCTGAGCAGCGCCAGAGTACCACCGATTTGTCCAGCGCCGATGAGCGCGATCTTCTTTCGAGCCATTTTTTGTTCCTCAACGAGGTGATTGGTGTCGGCGGCTTACTCGACCCTTAGGGTCGGTGTGTCAAGCAAGGTTGCACCCACTCGCGCGGGTTTGGGCGTGCACCCGACAAATTTATCGACTTGGTCGGCGCTTACTGCGATAACCCAGCGGTTCCATTTTTAGGTCTCGAAGTGACGACGATGCGACTCGGTGCAGAA
Source organism: Myxococcota bacterium (assembly GCA_036338695.1). Classification (GTDB taxonomy): domain Bacteria; phylum Myxococcota; class UBA4151; order UBA4151; family UBA4151; genus CACGMS01. Next base: position 104,682 of record JAYZBQ010000015.1, on the reverse strand, counting down.
AAATCGATGCGGCTGATCGTGGCTCAAGTCCGCACACGCGCCGGCCTGGTCGAGATTCGCGAGCGCATGACCGGGCTGTGCTTTGAGCCTGGCGCCACCCTCGATGCGCTGATGCTCCAGAACCGAGCTCGACACGCAGACGCTGCGTCGATGAGCGTGTACCTGCTCCCGGCGCTCGCTGCGTTTTTGACGGCGCTGTTGAGCCTCCAGCCGAGCGGGATCCTCGCCAAGGTGACCGCCGACCTGTTGGCGGTGGCGATCCTCCCGACGGTCCTTGCGCTGGTGATGCCTGGCCTCAACCTCTTGTTCGATATCCCTGCGAGCGAAAACCGTTATCGATGGCGCACCTTTGCGACCCACGCGCTAGTGCCTGCGCTGATCGGGACCGCTGCGGCGCGCATACTGGCCCCCTTCTCCTGGACCGCCGGAGCCGTCACGGTCATCGCAGGCTACGCAATCAGCGTTCGCATGTATTACCAATGCTGCAACGACTGGATAGCCGTACCCGACCAACGACGCCTGCAGGCGAGCGCTCTCTTTCTGGGCGCGCTCATGGTCTATGGCCTGGTCGCGGCGCTCTTGTTTCAAGCCGGCCTCATCCCCTAAAGGTGCCGGAAACTGCTTGCGCGGCTTGGCCCCCTTCTTTATAGCCGCCCCCCGCAACGAGGAGGTCACCATGGCTAGCAAGACGCAAACGACTCGCAAGATCCGCGCCGCGAAAAAGGTCCGCATGGGGACACGGCGCAAGGCTGCGGTGCGCACCAACGGCACGACCAAGAGCTACGAAGAGCTCTTCGGCGAGCCCAAGGCGAAGTAAGCTCATCCAACCGTCTTGTGGCGGTGTAGGCGGCGGGGCAACGCTCCGCCGTTTCTGGTTTTTTGAAACCGTGATGAGCGGCGTTGTGGATTAGGGACAGTCGGCCGATGCGCCGTCGTTGATCCAGCGCCTCAACACCTCCAGCTGGTCAAAGCTCAGGTAGCCACCGCCCGGAGGCATGCGCTCACCAGCGCCAGAGACCAGCTGACCCTGCGTGCCATCGAGCTTGTTGATCAGGTAGCTCATGCGGTCGTTCTCGGGCACGACGTAATACATACGAGCTTGGCTCTCGACGTTCACGATCGAATCATGCAGAGCCTGTGCGCTGCTGTGGTCCATACGAAAGCCGCCAGCGCCTCCACCGTGACAATAACCGTTGGCGCAGCCCGAGAAGATCTGGCTCTCCCAGATCGAGCAGATCGTCGGCTGCAGACCCGCTCCAGCGCCTGCGTCCACGCTGGCATCGACCGTAACGGTCCCTGCGTCACCCGGAGCACCCCCTACGTCGACCGAGCCGCTCCCGCTGTCGGCCAGACCGCCCGTATCGGGCACCTCCGCTCCGGCGTCCGAACCGTCGGAGCCAGCATCGCTCAACGGCCCGCCCGCATCCTCGGCGATCGGGCGGTCGCCGCCATCGGTTCCGGTCGCAGGCGGGGCACCGCACGCGCTCAGCGCGCTCGCGGCTACGATCACAAGCCATCTCATCATCCGCTGTCCCCCCGGTAGGCATCCGGCATGGTGCCAAGGAAGCGTGGGCAGGACAAGGTGCGCTCGGTACCAACCGCCGTCCTGGCGGCCTCCGCCCGATCGTCCCTCATGGGGCGCTAAGGCGAACTCAGCGCCGGACGACCCGCTCATGCTCGAGCACGCCGTCGATGTCATACATTCGAAACACCAGCTGCTCAGGCGTGGCTTCCATCAACAAGAACCCCTCCGTGTCTGCCTCCCAAGGGACCTGGTTGTCCCCGTCGCGCAGGTCGGTGGTCTTTGCCCCTGCGCCGCTGACGAGGAACTGGGTCCCGCAGCGCTCGCCAAGGTCCTGGCGGCTGTGGTCATGACCTGCCAGGTACACGTCCACACGTTCGCAGATCTCTTGCTCCATAAACCGCTGCACATAAGCGCCCCGGAAATAGGTCCAATTGGGCGTGATGCGCTGCAGGATCTCAGGGATGCGCTCGTAGTCGCCTGCGTTACCGTGAGGGCCGTTCGAGATGTAGGGGTGATGTCCGAAGGCGATGGACCAACGATCCTCCGGCGCGTCGTCGATCCACTGCCGCACCTCGCGCGCTTGATCGTCTGCTCGATCGAAGAACATCGCCGTGGTGTTGAGGCCCAGCAAATAGACCGGGTCGAGATCTTGTTGGTAGTAGCGATTCGGCATGATCCACTGCGGATTCCGCTGTCCGTAGGCGATCTGGTGGTCGGCTTTGAAGATGTCCAGATCAAGCCCAAGCCCGTCTCCACCGAGGTCATGGTTGCCCAACACAGCGTAGAACGGGAAACCCAGATCATGCGACGCTTCGGCGCCGTCAAACCCAGGGCACTCATGGACTACGCCGCCATACGGGAGCTCGAAGTGCCGCGCCCAGAGTGGGTCGTCAGCGCCCTCGCCGCCGCTGTCGTAATGGTTGTCACCCAGCAGCATGCCAAAGTCGCAGCCGCCCAGCTCGGCGCAGACCCGCTCGATCGACTCGGCGACACGATGCTGCTTCGCGTTCCCCTCGCCCACATCCCCGATCGCAACAAAGCGCTTGAAGCGCGCCGGCGGCGGAGGTGCGCCCGCGTCCGCAGGTGGCGTCACGCCAGCGTCCACCTCGGCGCCTGCGTCCGAGACGTCGCCGCCGTCTTCGACCACCGAGCCGCCTGCGTCACGCGTAGCAACAGCGTCGGGAAGAGCCGACCGCCCAGCGTCTTGCAGACGCACGACACCCGAGTCGAGCGGCCTCGGCGTCATCTCGGGTGGGTCCGAACACGCTGCGACCGCCATGACGATACCCCAGCTCAAATGACGCATAACCGCTCCCATCCCCGTTGCGCTCCGTTGTGCACGAAAAGGTCACGCAAGATCCAGAGCCGTGTGCGGAATGATCGAGAAAGCCTTGCGCAGGAGGCGGCTCAGTGCTGAAACCCAGGCGTCGGCGCACCGCTGCGCCAAGGCTGAGGGAGAGGGTATGCCGCGCACTTGGATTGAATGGCACCGGGACGACATCGACCGCCTACAGTTTACCGACGAGGCGTCGAAGCCCCAGTGGCTGCGGGCGCGCAACTTCGAGGTGACGCACCTCAAGCTCGAGATCACGGTCGACGACCAAGCCCACACTGTGGAGGGCTCCTCGACACTGAGCCTGCGCGCCATCCCCGGAAAAACCCGTGAGGTCGTTCTGGACGCCGCGCACATGGAGATCCGCGGCGTCTATGACGGCAGCGGCGCAGCGCTTGATTACGACTACGACGATCGCAAGCTCACGGTCCTGCTCAAGCGGGCGCCCCGAGCGAACGGCAAAGCGTCGGTGCGCGTCGACTATTTCACCAAGCCACAAAAGGGGCTCTACTTTATCGAGCCTGACGAGGCTTACCCCGACAAACCGCGGGTCATCTGGAGCCAGGGGGAGTCCGAGGACAACCACCACTGGTTTCCTGGCCTCGACCACCCCACCAACAAGCTCACCAGTGAGGTCGTCCTGACGGTGCGTGAGCACCTGATGGGTTTGGCTAACGGCGCCCAGCTCAGCGAGACACGAGCCGACGGCTGGGTCACCACCCATTGGCTGCACGACATCCCGCACTCCAACTACCTGGTCACGATCGTCGTGGGGGCCTTCGACGTCGTCGACGACGACCGCGCCGACGTGCCCTTGCGGTATCTCGCGCCCCCCGGACAAGGTGAGCGCCTCGAGCGCACCTTCGGCGAGACGCCTCAGATGCTCGAGTTCCTCGGGGAGCTGACGGGCTGTCCATACCCTTACGCTCGCTACGACCAAGTCATCGTGCAGGATTACACCTGGGGCGCCATGGAAGACACCACGATGAGCGTCTTCCACGAGGACATCCCCCCACCCGCTCACCTCGCCGGCGAGACGGATCCGCAGAGCATCGTCTGCCACGAGCTCGTCCATCAGTGGTTCGGCGACCTGATCACGCCAAAGTCGTGGGGACACCTGTGGCTCAACGAAGGCTTCGCGTCCTACCTGGACCCCATGTACTTTGAGCACGTCCGCGGCCGAGACTGGTTTGAGTATCGTCTCGAAGAGGACAGCGCTTGGTACTTCGCCGAGGCTGCTGGCGACTACCGCCGAGCGATCGTGACGCACAGCTACGGCGACCCTGAAGAGCTCTTCGATGGGCACAGCTACCCCAAATCCATGATGGTGGTGCATATGCTGCGACGCCACCTCGGCGAGCGCCTGTTCCGCAAGGGCTTGGCGCTCTACGTCAGGCGCTTCTTCGGCAAAGCGGCTGAGACCCATGAGCTGAAGATCGCCTTTGAAGACGCGACCGGCGTGCCGCTCGACGGCTTCGTCGAGCAGTGGCTCTACGACCGCGGTCACCCCGAACTCAAAGCCAGCGCCGCCTATGATAAGCGGTTGGGTGTATGCACCGTGACGATCGAGCAGACGCAGGCGAAGAAGAGCAACCGTGAGGTGTTCACGCTCGATCTCCCGCTCGATATCCTCGACAAGGCGGGCCGAGCGCAGCGCGTGGTCGTGCCGGTCACCGAGCGCAAGAGCACCTACACTTTTGCGTGTAAACGAGCGCCCGCTGCGCTCGTGCTCGACCCGGACTATGACCTCCTGTGCTCCATCACTTGGTCGGGCAAAGACGCCGCCGCCTGGCTGCATCAGCTCGCCCATGCGCCGGGGTACCGAGCGCGTAAGCGGGCGCTGAGCAATCTCGCGAAGCACGCGCACAAGCCGCAGGTTCGTGCGGCGCTGCTCAAGCTCGCTCGCGACACCGAGGCGTTCTTTGCGCTGCGTGGAGAAGCCGCTAAGGTGCTCTCCGCCTTGGACGGCGCGCCACGAGCCGAGCTGCTCGAAGCGCTGCCCTCGCTCTGCCGACGCTCCCTCAGGATGGTCTTACCCTCCCTCGGCAAAGGCGCCGACGAGCGCTCCCTTGAGTACCTGCGGGACCTCGCAGGGACCCACGAGAGCGAGTACGTCGTCGCAGCGGCGCTGCGCGGCTTGGCGAGCAGTCGGTCCGAGGCGGTGCGCGCCGACCTCGTCGCAGCCCTTGGTCGCAGCAGCTATCGTGACCTGATCCGATCGACAGCGGCCTCCTGCCTCGCTCAGTTCCCCGACGAGCAGAGCCTCGAGACGCTGGCCCCTCTGCTCGGGCGTGGCACGCCCAAGAACGGACGCAGCGCAGCGATGCAGGCTTATGGCCGAATCGCTGGCTTGCTCGATGCGCGTGTCCGGCAGCGAGCGGCGCACACGCTCACGCCCCTCCTCAACGACCCGGAGATGCGGGTGCGCATCCGCGCCTTGTCGGCGCTCGAGGCTTTAGGTGAAGCGAGCGTCACGCCGGCGGTGCACGCGCTCGCCGAGGGGGACCTGTTCGGCTCGGTCAAGCGCGCAGCGCGCGACACCGTCAAACGGATCGGCGCGCGCGCAGCCCGGCGCGCCAGCGATGGCGAGCTGGGTCGAGCCGTCGAGGAGCTCAAGAAAGCTCAGGCGAAAGCGAAGCGACAGATCGCTGCGCTCGAGGACCGCCTTACGGCGTCTGAGGGAGGCTCCTAATGCGCTGGCTTGCCCTGCTGCTGATCGGCTCTGCCTGTACGCAAAGCGCACCCCCGGCGCCGGAGGCGAGCCCGGCCTCCCCAGCCCCCTCGCCAGAGGCATCGCCCAGCGCTGAAAAGACGATCACGACCCCCTCAGGGCTCCAGTACGTGGTCCTCAAGCGCGGGCTTGATGAGAAGCCGGTGCGCGGACAGCAGGTGACGGTGCACTACACGGGGCGCTTTACGGACGGCAGAGTCTTTGACTCGTCGGTCCTTGAGAACCGAGCGCCCTACGTGTTCCCAGCCGGTGTCGGGCGAGTGATCAAGGGTTGGGACGAGGCGATCTTGACCATGGGGCTCGGTGAAAAGCGTCGCCTCACGATACCGCCCCACCTCGCGTACGCAGACCGGGGCTTCGGCACCCTCATCCCGCCCAACACGACGCTCGTGTTCGAGCTCGAGCTGGTCGGCTTACTCGCTCGCCCTGTCGGCGCGGCTTCGGCAGCACCCAAACCGAGCGCAGCGCCGACGACCCCGGCTTCGGAGGCTCCCGCCCCGTGAAACGGAGCCTGGCACCAACGCTGATGCTCGCAACGCCTGATCTAGACGGGGGGTGGTTCTCACGGACCGTCATCTTGTTGCTCCGGCATGACGAGACGGGCGGCTACGGCTTGGTTATCAATCGTCCGTTCCGCCGCATTGACTGCGAGCAGGTCCTTGAGCTCATGGACATCCCGGCTCCGCTGGTCAGCCCAGGGCTCCTTCACGGCGGTCCGGTGACTCCAGAGCAAGCCGTCGTCTTGCACCGCACACCGGACCTTGGCGAGGACAGCGAGGAGATCTTCAAGGGGCTCTATCTTGCGACCCAGCGCGAGAGCCTCAACCGACTCTGTCACGAGAGCGACGAGAGCTTCTGGATCGTGATGGGCTACGCCGGCTGGGGACCGGGTCAACTGGAGCAGGAGATCGAGCTAGGCAGTTGGTTTGTGGTGCCCAGCGCAGGCGAGCGCGAGCGCATCTTGAGCGGTGACCGAGCGTCTCTCTGGAGCGACCTTGCGTCGGGCGTCGGTCTCAACCCGGACACCTTACCGCGTGTCGACAGTGGAGACCTGATTCAATGACGGCGCGTCAGGACATCCGGCTGATCAACGCAGCGAGCGTCGAGCGCTTGCCGCTGGTGCTGATGCAACGGTGGCGCCAATGGCTGGTCGAGGCGCACCGCCTCCATGAGATCAAGACGCTTGCGTCAGGCGGCGGCTGGCTCGACCCGCGCCACACCGACGAGCTCTGGCTGCCGCAAGGGTTACCGGCACCGGACGCTGAGCTCGGACTTCAATTCATGATCAAGGCGGGACAGATTCGCTACCTGATGCCGTCGCTCACCACGGCGCTGTCGTGCCGAGGGACGACCTATCGAAACCGTGGCTTGCGGACCCTGCCGCTTGCCCACACCTGGACGAATTTTACGGGCTTGCAGTTGGCTCGCCTCAAGCTCCACGGTTTTGTACGCGAAGACGCAGACGAGCCCTGGCGACGCTGGTGCGAACCGCTACCGCTTGACCCTGCGCTCAGCGCCATCATTCCAGTTCTTGCCGAGGGGCCGGACGCGCTCAAAGACGGCTTTCATCTGGTCAGCGTTCCCCTCACGCAAGCCGTTACGCCGCCGAACCCAGACTGGGAGCTCGGGCTGCTCCTTGCGGATGGCGACGACCTGCACGTGCTGCTGGACGAGGCTTCACCCCCCTGCGCCACCTTACGCGTGACCTGTTGTGCGACCGCCCGGCTCTCAGAGAGCTTCTCGCGCCCCGAGGTCTACGCCGATTTGATCGACTCGGAGTCGGTACCATGACCCAAGACAAGCCGCGCCACCTTCGCCACGACACAGGCGCCACCGTCACGCGCCGCTCCTTGATGGTCGCTGGTTTCTTTCTCGGCGTGCTCACCTACTTTAGCGGCAGCTTGGCGCTGGACCTCCAAGCCGGGTACGACCCCGCCGCAGCCCAAAACCTGCCGCCAACGCCGAAGGACGTGCTGGTCGCGATGTACGAGGGCGCTCAGCTCAACTTCACCATCGCGATGACTGGCTTTATCTTCTACAGCGGTCTGCTGGTCGCCTCGTGGTGGCGCGCCGCCGAGTCTGCGATCCTCGGGTTCAGCGTCTGGCTCATCGCTCGCAGCACCATGTACGTGATCGGGTACAGTCGAAACGAGTGGTTCTGGATGTTCCTGATGCTCGACCTGTTCATCCTCGGCGCCCTGTGGCGGGGCTGGCAGGCTGTGCGCCCACGTCGGCGTGCGATCGAGGCAGCGCAAGAGGGCTAGCGCTTGGTGTCGAGCGGCGGCTCCGGCGTCACCCAGGCGAAATTGTCGAGCAGTACCAACGAGTCGAGGTTCCCGTCGCTGCTGTCCCAGAGCAGGAACTCCAGCTCGATGAGCTCGCCCGGCACGACCGGAGCCGAGGTCGTCAGCCACGACGTCGCGCCGGCGCTGCGGACGTCGAGCGTGTAGGCAGCTAGATCCTCCGAACCATCAGGGCAAGCACCCTGTAACCCTGCGCAGGTTCCTTCCTCGTCGCAGGACAGCGAGTCGACGCAGCCATCCTCGTCAAGGTCACGGCGCGGGCGCAAGCCCCACTGGATCGGGTCATCGCAAGCCAGCGCCTCACAGGTGGTAAAGAAGGCGCTGTTGACGGTGACCGGGTTTCCCTGCGCGTCGAAGCTGATATTTCGGTCCTGCGGGATCGCAGGGTGCTCGCTGCGTAAGCGCACCAAGAAAAAGTCATTAAACTCGGTGCAGAGAAAGTCGGGATACTCACGAGACCAAAAACGAAAATCAAACCGCAGCCCGAACGCGTTGCTCGGCACACGAATGCGCAGCGCCAAGCGCACCGAGTCGTAGACGCTGGTCTCGGCCTCGGGACACTGCGGATTGGTCAGCAGACGCCCCTCGTTGGCGGCGAGATAATCCTCGGGCGCAGCCACTCGACCCTCGACGGCGAGGATCGAGCGGTCTCCTTGATAGCCGGGATCGCCCACCCCTCGCGCCAACCCGGTGGTCAAAACGGTGAGCGAGGCGCCCGCACGCGGCGGCTGCCGGTTGCCGCCAAACCCCTCGAGCACCGCTACTTGCGTGTCCTGGGGTAACGAGCCCGGCTGCACCTGCGTCAGCTCGGCTGAGAGGAGCCCCCAAGCAGGCTGATCGTCTGTCGTGCGCTGGCACAGCTCCATCGCAGCGGCGAGGTCGTAGGCGGTCGCACCGCTCAAAACGCTGGGCTGCTCGCACAGCGACGTAGCAGCCGTGACCTCGCTGCCGTCACAGTCGTCATCCTGACCGTTATCCGGAAAGTCAAAGGCGGCTGGGTTAACCGAGGCTGGGTCGCCGCAGACAGAGGGGTCATCACAGCAATCCCCGCTGCAGCGTCCAAAACCGTCTCCGTCGAGGTCGTCGTCTTCGTCAACGACCCCATCACAGTCATTATCGACCCCATCAGCGCAGACCTCGACGCCGGGGACGACCTCTCCCTCGCAGACCGTCCAAGCACCCCCGAAACACGAGCGCCGGCCGGCGACACAGCGACCGACATCAGCGGTCCCCTCCATGCCGCTGTAGCAGCTCTCGACGGCGCCGTGCTGGCAGACGCAAGCGCCGGCGCGCTCGCAGCCATTATCGGCGAGCCCGTCGCAGTCGTTAAACCCGGGCGCACAGAGGCATTGCGCCTCAGCGCAGCGCTGATTTGCGCCGCAACTCGGCTGGCAGACGAGGCTTTCTTGAGCGTCACCCGGCGATGAGTCGCAGGCTTGCGACAGGGACAACGCCAGCAGGCCGAGCGCCCTGATCACACAGATCGCTCTACGGGGCAGGTGGCGCATAGGCTCCGCGCACGCAGACCACGCCGGTCAGCGCACGCCCCATGTTGGCGACATCCGAGCTTGGCGCCTGACAGCTTGAGCCGCCTCGAAAGAGATCGCCCCAGGCGCCGCGCTCGCTCCCATCCCACCAACGCGTAATCAGCAGGTCGCCATAAGCCTCCCGGGTACATCCCCCCCGTCGCTTCTGCCCCGTCCGAATGTAGGACGCCGGGGGCGCTCCCTCGCGCTCATCGTACCAGCTCCAGAACGCTTGGTTCTCGGCGACAGAGGGCTCGCGCAGGTTCTCAACGAGCGCGTGCGTCGCAGGCGTTGCGCTCGCGCCGCACAAGGCGTCGCTGTCCTCATAGGTCTCCACCACCGCATCGTTCATACAGACCCAAAGGTTTGGCGTGATCTCAAAGCGCCATTCGGCCTGCGCTGAGCAGGCGCTGCGCGCCAGGCACGCGTTGCTGCACTCATCGTCGTTGCGCAGGTTGGCGTCATCGCAGTCTTCCCCCGGGTCGACCCGACCGTTGCCGCAACGCTCCATGCGGCAGTCTGAAGCGCAGCCGTCGCCGCCCACTTGGTTGCCGTCATCGCAGTCTTCAAAGCCCTCACGGCCAGGCACCAGATCGCCTCGGACGATCCCGTCACCACAGCGCGCCACAACGCAAGCCGCTGTGCAGGCGTCGGCGTCGGCGAGGTTGCCGTCGTCACAAAACTCGTAGCCCGCCTCACCCGGCTCGAGATCTTGGCGCACGATCCCATCGCCGCAGGCTGCGAGCAGGCACCGGTTGGTGCACCCATCCGCCTCGTCCGTGTTGCCATCATCGCATTGCTCGCCTGCGGCGGCCTGAAGCGCCCCGTCACCGCAGGTTGGCGCAGTACATCGCGAGGTGCAGCCGTCGTCCTCATCATCATTGCCGTCATCGCAGACCTCACCGTCGCTGACGATCCCGTCGCCGCAGACGGCGCCAGTGCAGTCTCTCCGACACTGATCTGTCTCGTCGTCGTTGCCGTCGTCACAGACTTCGTAGCCCTCTTCATCGGGGCGGCGATCCGCGCGCCGAATCCCGTCGCCGCAACGCGCCAACTGGCAGCTGCTCAGACATCCGTCCTGATCGATCGCGTTGCCGTCATCACACGCCTCGTAGCCCGGCGCGCCCGGTGGGATATCGGTCCGCACCAAGCCGTCGCCGCAGACGGCGGGGCGGCAGGTGTTTGTGCAGCCATCATCTTCGCTCGAATTGCCGTCGTCACAGCCTTCATAATCGAGATCATCCAAGCTCAGATCCGAGCGCTGGACGGCGTCGCCGCAACGCGCCACTCGACACGAATCGGTGCAGGCGTCCGCAGCGTCGAGGTTGCCATCGTCGCACTGCTCCCCCGTCTCGACCTCTCCGTTACCGCAGGTCGCCGCGACCTCGCGGACCACCACGGTGTCCTCGCCGCAGCTCGCCACGGCGAGCAAGACGATCACGAGCCGCCTCATTGGCATGCCTCCCGCTGGGCGCACACACCGAACGCTCCATGCTGCCCACCGGCTCCGCCACCGCCGCCGTTGGCGCCGTTGCGACCGGGCGGCTGTCCACCTCCCGCGCCGCCGGCACCAGGGGCGCCGCCCTCAAACTGGTTCTGCGCCTGCAGGAACTGCCCACCTAATCTCAAGACCGCCAGCGAGTTTCCACCCGCGCCGCCGCCACCGCCGCCGCTGTGACCGCCGTGACCGCCGACCCCGCCGTGACCGCCGCGGCGAGCGCCGCCTGCGCCACTACCACCTCGACCACCGAGCCCGCCGGGCTGACCAGCGCCCGCTAAGCCACCGGCTCCGCCTGCGCCACCTTGTCCTTGATAGAACGTCGAGCTGTACACCTGCAGGCTGCTCTCAATCGCCACCACACCGAAGCTGCCGCCGGCTCCAAACCCTCCGGCTCCTGCTCGAGCGGCTCGGCATCCGCCAGCGCCCCCACCGCCACCGCCAGCGCCATGCGCATCGGTGCCGTCATCGCAGCCGCCGCTGCCGCCACCACCACCACCGCCGGTGCCATGCTGCCCCATGCCGCCAGGCGCGCCGTCGTGGGCGTACCAAAAGTTGTCGAGCACACGACCGCCTTGAGCGGCACCTCCGCCGCCAGCGCCATGCAGGGTCGAGCCGGCTGCGCCGTCGCCGCCCTGACCGCAGCGACCGCCGCCGCCACCGCCACCACCGGCGCCCTGACGACGGTCAGCGGCGTGTGCGCCACGGTTCCCCCCGCGCGCGCTGTAGTTGAGGCTCCAGATGCTGCAGTTGCTGTCCATTGTACCACCGCTGCCGCCGTTGCCGCCGCGTGTTCCGCCACCACAACCACCGCTTGCGCCGGCACCACCGCCGCCGCGCGACGAGCTGTCACAGGTGGTGTTGTACCGACGAGCACCCCCGCCGGCGGCTCCTGGCGGGGCGCCCCCTTGCTGACCACTCCCCGCGCCCGCCGCACCCGCTTGACCGCTCGCCCCTGCGCCCGGTCGAAAGGCCACCCGGCGCAAGACGATGTTGGAGCTCACGACGTGGACCGTTTGGCTGCTCGCGCCGCGCCCTTGGTGCTGTCCCGAGGCGGAAGGGCTCGTCAGGGTCACGTCGGCGATCTGCGCGCTCACGAAGGCGCCGACGATCGTCACCGCCTGTTGGTCTTGCTCTCGCACCTCGCCGACCAGCTCAACCTGACCTTCGGGCTCGGCGCTTCGCCGCCAGCGACCATCGTAGCCACCATAGATCGAGACGCCATTCACCAGGTTGACGACGCCCTCGTAACGCCCACCCATGAGATACGCCTCCCGCTTACCCGATTGCGCTGCGACCTGCAGGGCATGGCTGACGCTCAGACACGGGCTCGTCGGGTTGCAAAAGGGGTTATCCATCCCGTAGCTCGCGACGAACACCGCCTGATCAACCTCACCGTCGATCCCGTCACAATTCGTGTCCCGAAACTCTGGGTCGGGTAGATCGGGTCCAGGCGCGAAATCGACGCATTGGTATTCACACCCGTCGCTGTCATCGCCGTTGATATTGTACCAGCCCTCGTCGCAACCCTCGAGCCGGCAGTGCCCGGTGGCACAGGTTGCGGTGGCGTTCGCCAGCTGACAGACCTGACCGCAGGCGCCGCAGTTCTCCATGGTTTTGAGGTCCGTCTCGCAGCCAAATCGACCCTCATCGCAGTTGCCGTACCCCTCGACGCAGGCGAGCAGTTGGCACAGCCCGTCAACGCACGCGCCGACGGCGTTCAGCGGATCACACGGGTTGTTGCACGCGCCGCAATGCTGAAGGCTCACCCGCAGGTCAAAGTCCTCGTCGACGCGTCCGTCGCAGTCGTTATCGACCTGATCACAGACCTCCGTGGGCTCCTCCGAGACCACGCAGGCATACTCACAGCCGTCCTCACGGTCCTCGTTGAGATCATGAAAGCCTGCGTGACAGGCGCCCATCGAACAGCCCTCGTCGCTGCAGACACCGTCTGCGTTGGCATAGCTGCACGCGTGACCACAGCTCAGGCAGTGTTCGACGCTCAAGCGCTCGGTCTCGCAGCCTGGGCGCTCTTCGTCGCAATCTAAGAAACCCTCGTCACACAGCTGGGTCCTGCATTCACCTCCTACGCAGACCGGGACGCCATTCGGCGCCTCGCAACGTCGATCGCAGGCGCCGCAGTTCATCAGGTCCGTCTCGAGCCGATAGCCTTCGTCGACCCGCCCGTCGCAGTCGTTGTCCTCACCGTCGCAGATCTCGATCCCTGGCAGGTTGGGCGCGCAGGCATACTCGCAGCCGTCCTCAGGCAGCTCGTTGAGGTCAAAGAAGCCGTCCTCGCAGGCGATGAGCCGGCAGGCGCCAGCAGCACAGGCAGCTTCGGCTTGGGGGAGCACACACGCGCCGCAGCGCTCGGACTCAGGTGCGCTGACGTCTCCGCACGCAACACCGAGGAGGGCGACGACCATGAGGCTTAGCTTTCGCATCCCGACTCCTACCTAGCCAGAAGTCTGCCACAGCAACCGCCTGCGGTCGAGCCGGCGCGGTGGTTGGCTCGAGCCGAACCGCTCAGGTCGCGAAGTCGTTCTGTGCCGCCACGATCCGCTGGGCGCTGTCTCGTCGACGCTCGGCGAGCTCTTTCAAGTAGGTCTCGAGGGGTTGATGAGCTTGGAGCAGGCTGCGCATCGAGCGCACGTTCATGCGCAGGATCGAGGCGCGCCCGTTCGTCACGTAACGAAAGGGCTGCTCGAGCCCCAGCAGGTCGGCGTCGTATCCAAACAGCGAGCCCGGGCCCAAGATCGCGAGTTGACGGAGCTCTCCAGCCGGCGCTCGGTATTCGACCCGCACGCGCCCACCGAGCACCCCTAAGATCCCCTGCTCCTCCGGCTCATCGCCACCGATCAAGACCGCACCCGCAGGCACCTCTCGCACCCGAAACAGCATGGCGACGCCGCGGCGGTGATCCTCAGGGATGAATTGCATGAAGGGCGCGTAGGCGACCAGGTTCCGGAGATGGCGGAGCCGGTAATTTTTGAGCAAGGTTTTATGTACCATCGGGTACTGCGCCCAGATCTTCTCAAGGTGCTGGCGCGTCATACTGTACGCTGAGACTTTTCCGAGGGTGATCGCTGAGGCCGACCGAGGCGAGTCATCAAAGATGCTCATCTCACCGAGCACGGCGCCGTGGCCTAAACGCGCCAGCATCTGCTCTTCATCGCCGACGCGTCGCCTCACCTCCACCCGCCCGCTGCGGAGCATCCACAGCTTCGGGTCCGTCTCACCTTGGTGAAACATGTACTCGCCGCTCTCAAAGCGGTGCGACTCCATGGTCTCGAGGATCTCCGCCTGCGCTCGCTCGGGCAGCGCACCGAACAAAGGCAGCGTAATCGAGCGACCTTGACCATCCTCATCGCTGGGTTGGTCCTCAAGCTCCATGGCGCTTGCGACCAGGTCGCCGAGATCCCGCTCGGGCTCGACCGCTTCGAATTCCGCCGTACGTCGTGCACGAACAAAGCCGAGTCGGGGCGGAACCGACAGGTTGGGATCGGTCTGTTCACGCCCGAGCTCCTCGAGACGCGACGTGTGATCTTCTCCTGCGGAGACAGGGTCAAAGGGCGCCGGCTCAAACCCTGGGATCGGCCCCACCGACGGGCTGCTCGATTGCCGCCTGGCATAGAGCCCTTGCAAAGCACGCAGCGCGACTTGGTCACCCGGGTTGAACTCGACCAAGGTCTTGACGATCTGGATGGCACGATTCAGGAAGCCCTCGGTCGCATAGCCGGAGGCGCAGCGCTGGAGCTCGCGCGTCGCCTCGGCGTCGTAGCCGAGGTCCTTGAGCAGATGCCCGAGTCGCTGGCGACTGCGAAGGTCGTTGACCTCGTGCTCACACAGCTGCCTGAGCAGCTCGACCTGCTTCTGGCGGTCGCCGGCTTGATCGGCTTCGCGGATGCGGCGCCTGAGATCACCAATGTCCATTGCGCTCAGACGCTCTTTGGCCACAGCACCGCCTCATCGTTCAAAGAAACGCGAGCCGACGGATCGACCAACGACTCACCTGCTCGTATAGGACAACTCCTTCTGAGCGACAACACGGGGTAGTGAAACAGTGATCCTCCGAGCCCAAGACATTCGATTCGGATATGCCGAAGAGCCCATCCTCGATCAGCTCGACCTCACGCTTGTCGCCGGCGACCACGTGGCGCTCGTGGGGCCAAACGGCTGCGGCAAAAGCACGCTGATCCGCATGCTCACCGGATCCCTTGAGCCCGACTACGGTACGGTTCAGATCCACTCGGATGCGCGATTGCTGACCCTCGAACAGATCGCTGCCCCGCAGGGCGATGAGTCCGTGCGCAGCTATCTCGAGCGCGGTCTGAGCGACTGGCAACAGATCAAATCCGAGTATGAGGCAGCGCTCCAAGCGCTCGAGGCTGCCCCCGAGGACGCCTCGGCTCTGGAGCGCTTCGGTCAAGCGGAGAGTCGCTTCGGCTTACTCGATGGCTACGCCTACCCGGCTCGTATCGACGCCGCGCTCAGCGCGCTTGGGCTCATGGAGCTCGCCGCAGCCTCCGCCTCGCAGCTCAGTGGCGGTCAGCAACACCGCTGCCGCCTTGCGCGGCTGCTTCTGACACCGGCTGATCTGTGGATCCTTGATGAGCCGACGAACCACTTGGACGACGACGGGATCAACTGGCTGGTCCAGCTGCTGAGCAACTGCAAACACGCGTGGCTGGTGATCAGCCACGATCGCTACTTGCTTGAGCACAGCCCCACCTGGATCGGTGAGCTCGATCACGGCCGCGTCGAGCGCTACCCTGCGCCCTACAGCGCCTATCTCGCGGCGCGCGCCCGCCGCCGAGAGCAGCTGCTCAAAGAGTGGGCGGCCTTCGACGAGGAGGCTGCTCGCCTACGCGCCTTTGTGGCGAAGTACAAAGCTGGTCAGAAAAGCAAACAGGCGAGCGCACGCGCCAAAGCGCTCGAGCGGCTCGTTCCGCCCCCGAAGGCTCCTTCGCCGCGCACAGGGCTCCCGATCGCCTTCGAACATGTCCCGCGCAGCGCCGATGAGGTGATCAAGATACACGGCCTGCAAGCAGGCTACGATGACGTGCTCGTCAGCGCGCCGGACACACTCGTTCGGCGGGGTGAGCGGATCGTACTCAAAGGGACCAACGGCTGCGGCAAGTCGACCCTTCTTCGCACCCTCATGGGTGACCTGCCCCCGCTCGCCGGGGAGGTCGAGTTTGGTGTCAAGGTTCGCCCAGCGATCCTCAGCCAGCAGATCGACCAAGTGCTCGGTCGCGCCACGGCCGGCGAATGGCTCGAGCGCCAGGTACCGGTCGAGCGCATTCAGGCGGCGCGCAACCTCGCCGGCGGGCTTGGGCTCCCCCGCCAGGCGCTGCTCAGGATGTGCGACCAGCTCAGCGGCGGCGAGCGCATGAGACTTGCGCTCACGAGCCTGCTGCTACGCGACCTCAACCTGATCGTCCTCGATGAGCCCACCAACCACCTCGATCTCCGCGCCCGAGAAGGCCTCGAGGGCGCCCTTTGCTCGTATCCGGGGACCCTCCTTGTGGTCAGTCACGACCGCGCCTTCTGCGATCGGATCGCGACCCGGTGGTGGTCGATTCATGAGCGCCGCCTCCACGAGTCCGCATTGCAAACGTCGACGCCGGCTGCTCAGAATGCCTCGCCGCCAAAGCCGAAGGGTGCCCAGCTCAAAGAGCGGCAGAAACAGCGGCGCCGGCTCGTCGCCGCGCGCGACAAGCTCGAGCGGCTAATCGACCAACTCAGCGAAGAGGCCGAGGCGGTCGGCCGGGAGCTGAGCAGCGGCGAAGCGCGACAGGACTGGGTGGCGCTGCAACGCCTTGAGGATAAGCGCCAAGCGATTCTAGAGCGCCAGACACAAGCTGAGCTCGACTGGCTTGAAGCGAGTGAGCGTGTCGAAAGCTTCGATCAGGACTTGCCTCGATCGAGCACTTGAGCCCAACCTAACGCATCAGTCCGTGGAGACGAACACCCGTGGCGATCGAAGTCCGATTCGGCCGATTCCAGCTGCTGCGTCGCATCGCGCAAGGCGGTATGGCCGAGGTGTATCTCGCTCAGCAGACGGGTCCAGCGGGCTTCTCCAAACAGCTCGTCATCAAAAAAATCCACCCGCACCTAGCGCATAATGAAGAGTTCGTTGGGATGTTCCTCGATGAGGCGCGGGTGGCGGCGCTTTTGAGCCACCCCAACATCGGTCAGATCTATGAGCTCGGGGAAGAGCATGGGCAGTACTACATCGCGATGGAGTACATCGACGGCTGCAACCTGCGGCAGCTGAACAAGCGGCTGCGCCGTAAGGGGATCCTGATGCCGCCCGAGCTGGCTGCGCGGATCGCCGCCGATGTCTGCAATGCGCTCGAGTACGCGCACCGCTTTCGCGACGCCGACCAAAAACTGCTGCGACTGGTCCACCGTGACATCAGCCCGCAGAACGTGATGATGTCGCGAGACGGTGCGGTTAAGTTGATCGATTTTGGCATCGCCAAAGCGACGACCAATCAACAGCTGACTCAAGGCAACGTCCTCAAGGGTAAGTTCAGCTACATGAGCCCCGAGCAAGCCTCTGGCAAGCGGCTGGACCGGCGGAGCGATATCTTCTCCGTTGGCGTCGTGCTCTATGAGATGCTGCTCGGCGAGAAGCCGTTTCGCGTCCCAGGTCAGGTCGGTAAGTCGCGCAGTGACAACACCGAGCTTCTGCGGCTCGTCACCCGCTGCGAGTACCGCCTCCCCGGTCACGGCGAGGTGCCCGATGCCCTCGTCGAGTTCATTAAGCGGACCATGACCGCCCACCGCGGAGACCGCTATCAGACCGCCCGCGAGGCGCGCGATGCCCTCGAGACGGCGCTGCGCGACATGCCCGGTGACGGAAGTCCAAGGCGCCTGGCTCGGTTCGTGTCCGAGATCATGAACGAAGAGGAGATCCCCACCAATTCGGGGTCCCTGCCGAGTCTTGAGGCGAGCCACATGGCCTCATCCCCGAAAGTCATGGGCGACGACGACCCAGAGGCGACGGCGGCGATGGACCTCAACACGGTGGCGATGGATCAGCCTAAGCCGGAGACGGCGTCACCGTCGACGCTCGAGCCGACGCGTAAGCTGCCCTCCGCGCCAGCGCCCGAAGAGCCGATTCGTGAGGAGGTGTCCATGAACAACGACGCCCCGACTCGGATCCGCGTCTCGACGCTTGACGCCTACGGCACGCAGGGCGGTCAAACCGGGCTGACGCGCACGACCGTGCAGCGCTCAACCCTTGGGCTCGTGGTCCTCGCAAGCCTCATCGGCGCAGCGGCTGGGCTCGCTATGGCGTACCTAATTTAGCGGCCGCGACGCGCAAGCGCTCGTGCAAGGTCAGCGGCGGCCCCTCGGGCAGCAGGTCGTGCGAGCCGTCGGGCAATAAGATGACATAGGTCGGCAAGCCGCTGCGACCAAACTTGGCGAGGAAGTCCCACTCACCCTCGTCGCTCGTCAGGTCCACCTTCATGGTCATCGTGTTCGTCTCGACAAAGACCTTGCGCGTGGCGGCGGTGTTCAAGTGGGTCTTCTCAAAAGTCTTGCAGCTTGCGCACCAGTCCGCCGTGAAGTCGAGAAAGATCGCTTGACCGGCAGCTAGGGTGGTCTTGACCAGCTCGGCGTCGTAATCGACCCAGATCAGCTCGTCCTCGGTGGTCACCTTCCGGGTCCCATCGGCAGCCAACGCCGCCGCCTTGACCTTCACGGGCTTCTCGAACTCGATGAATCCAACGCCTGCGCCGACTGCGATGGCGAGCGCGCCGAGGTGCCCGATCCAGCGCGTGCGCGTCGAGCGATGCAAGGCGCCCCAGCGGCCCATGACCCACAGCGCCAGCGAGAAGAGCAGCAAAAACCATAAGAAGTTGTTAGCGCTCGCTGGGGTCACCTGTTTCTGCAGCACGCCGAACAGCCAGACCGCCGCGCCGAGCAAGGTAAAGCCGACCAGGATCTTGAAGCTCTCCATCCACGCGCCCGGACGAGGCAGGAGGCGCCCAAGCGCTGGGACGAACCCGATCAAGAGCACTGGAAACGCCAGCCCAAGACCTACACTCCAGAACAGCAGAAGGGTCTCCCACCACGCCGCATCGCTCGCCAGCGCTGCGGCAGCCGCCGAGCCAAGAAAGGGCGCTGAGCAAGGGGTGGCGACCAGCGTGATCAGGGCGCCATCGACGACCGAGCCGATCCAGCCCGACTTCTGGGCGCCACCGCCTGCCGAGAGCGTGATCTCAAACAACCCGGCGCAGTTGAGGCCGAAGCCGACGAGCAAGGCGATCAGCGCCGACACGAAGACTGGGTTCTGCATGTGCATGCCCCAGCCGATCGACTGCCCTCCAGAGCGCAGCGCAATCACGGCGCCCGCAAAGGCGCTAAAGCAGAGAATACAGCCTAACAGAAAGCCGAGGGAATCCGCTCGGCGCTCCCCAGCCGACTCGTCCGCCTGTTCGATCCACGAGCTGACCTTGAAGATCAGAACCGGGAAGACGCAGGGCATGATGTTCAGGATCAGCCCACCCAAAAATCCGAAGCTGAGCGCCAGCAAAAACTCCATGGTCAGCGCCCCTTGAATTCAGGCGGTCGCTTCTCGGCGAACGCTGCCAGCGCCTCGAGTCGATCGTCGGTCGGGATGATGACCTGATACGCCGTCTGCTCGATACGCAGCCCCTCCTCGAGCCCGGCGTCGAAGCCTGCCTCGATCGCCGTCTTGGCGCTCCGAAGCGCCAACGGTCCGCACCGTAAAATAGCGCTGACCAGTCGCTCGGTCTCCGCCTCGAGATCGTCGGTCGCAGCGTTCACCAACCCGATTTGTTCCGCCTCATCGGCGCTGAGGCGAGCCGCTGTAAAGATCAGCTCCTTCGCCTTCGCCAAACCGACCAGACGCGGCAGCCGCTGGGTCCCCCCTGCGCCGGGGATGATCGCCAGCGCCGTCTCCGTCAACCCGATCTGAAACCCCCGCTTCATCACGCGCAGGTCGCACGCCAGCGCCAGCTCGCAGCCCCCGCCAAAGGCGTGTCCGTTGATGGCGCAAACCGTCGGCATCGGCAGACGCCCAAGCTCGGCGGTCAACTTACCGATGCGGCTCACGAAGGTTCGTGTTTTCGCCTCGGTGTAGGTTTTCCGCTCCTTCAGGTCCGCCCCTGCGCAGAAGGCTCGGTCGCCGGTTGCGGTCAGCACCAGCGCACGGAGGTTGGCATCTTCGGCGCACTCCGAGACCTGAGCTCGAAGCGCCTCGAGCAGGTCCCAGCCGATCGCGTTGCGCGCAGCCGGTCGGTTCATGGTCAATACACCGACGCCGCGCGCATCGACGGCATAGCTCAACTCAGCGGTCATAAAGACTCCTCTTGAGCGCGCTGCGCTCGGTAGACGCGCGAGACAGGCTCTTTCCCTAACTGCTCCGCCATCCATGCGCTCACCTGCACCACACGGTCTAGGTTCACGCGGGTTGAGAGCCCCATACGCTCACAGAGATAGACGACATCCTCGGTCGCGACATTCCCCGATGCGCCCGGCGCGTAGGGGCAGCCCCCGAGCCCGCCAGCGCTCGAGTCAAAAACTCGCACGCCGCGCTCGAGCCCCGCCACGACGTTGGCCAGCGCCGTACCGCGCGTATCATGCAGGTGGAGTGCGAGCTGGTCCGACCGGATCCCCTCAGCCTCAAACCCGTCCATCAACGCGTGGATATCCCGCGGTGTCCCGACGCCGATGGTGTCACCGAGGCTCACCTCATAGCAGCCCATGCTCAGCAGCCGTGCGGCGAGACGGACCACCTTGGAGACCGCTACGTCGCCTTCGTAGGGGCAGCCTGCGACCACGCTCAGATAGCCGCGTACGGGCATCTCAAGCGCCGCCGCTTGCTCGAGTATCGGCGCAAAACGATCGAGGCTCTCGAGCGTGCCACAATTGGTGTTCTTTTGGTTGTGCGTCTCACTGGCGCTCATAAACACGGCGACCTCGCCGACCGCGGCTGCGCAGGCATCAGCGAACCCTCGGGCGTTGGGCGTCAGCGCAGAGAGCCGAACCCCGTCAAGATCGCTCAGCTCGGCGAAGACCTCAGCGGTCCCCGCCATCGAAGGGATCCACTTAGGGTGAACAAAGCTGCCCGCCTCGATCCGGTCGCAGCCCGCCGCCGCCAAGCGGCGAACGAACTCGGCGCGCACCGACGGGCTGAGCACCTTCGCCTCATTCTGGAGCCCGTCACGAGGACCGACCTCGACGAGCGAGACGGTCTCCCCAACCTCGGGTAAAGGCGTCAACGTCACTTCCAGCTGTCGGTATTCGAGAGCTTCAGGGCTTCCAGGAACTTATCTTGAAAGGCGTTCCAACGCCGCCGGTAGTCGCTGTTGGTGCAGCGGATGCTAATGGTCACTCGGGTGTCGCCGCGCACGAGCGCCCACAGCTGCTCGCAGCAGTGCTTCCCTTTCGGGAGCACCACGTCGAGCGTGGCTCCCGCCTCGACAAGCCCCATGCTGTCGAGCATATCGCTCTCGAGCACGACCACGTCTCGGAGGTTCTCCTCGTCACGATACGCCGTACTGATTCCCTCGAGGTAGTCCTTCAGTTCGCCGGCGCTTTGAAAGCTACCCGGCGCGATCTGGTCGTATCGGGTCTTGATGAGGATCGTGCCCACCATGACCTGACCCTCCCAAGCGACCCCTGGCGCATCGCTCTTTGGCTTGAGCTTCCGAAACGTGCCCTTCGAGACAGCGAACTGAAGCCCTGCGTTCCAGTCACGAAACAGCCACCCGCGCGGGTCCTTGCTGCGTCTGAGCGTGAAACGAGGTCCCTTGCGCGCCTTCTTAGCCGACGCAGCGGGCGCCGCTTTTTTCTCGGCGTGGGGTGACGCGACCTTGATGGTCTGTTTACCGCTCGCCTGCGCTGTGAAGGCGAAGGTGAGCGTGAGGGTCATGGTGATCAAACGCATGAAGAGTTCCTATAAGGTCTACAAGTTCTCACGAACGGCTCGTGGCGCCTACGGCCAACCGCCACCGCCGCCGGCACGCGGCGGCGGCTCGTTAAACATTTGGGCGGCGCCATCGTCCACGTCGCCGCTGTCCCACTCGATGTTCGCAACTTCCCACCACGCAGCGGTGCCAGCGAGCTCAGCGCTCTCTTCAAAGACTAATCGCTCCCACACGTAGATGCGGATGGTTGCGATCGTCGAGCGAGAGCCACCGACACCCCCTGCGGCGTCACGGAAGTAATGGACCCCCACCATGAAGACCTGATCATCCTCCGGCTGGTCGATGTTGATGTTCTCGGGTCCGAACCCGTTGACGTCATCGACATCGAGGACAGGGTCATCCTCCGGTCCGCCCGGCCCCCAGGCGAGCCTCGGGCTGCCATCGAGGGCTGGTTTGCAGTTTGCGTAGTAGCAATCGTCCCGGCCCGTGTAGCCGGTCCGGTCCCCCCCACGCAGCAAATGGAGGTCGACGTCCGAGCTCGGGTGATCCCAGGTCAACTCGATGTGGATCGAGTCCCCCGGGATGTTCTGGAAATCGACCGTCTCCCACTCGGACCAGACGCCATACTCATCTTGAACCCGCAGCGCCGCCCGGTACGATCCGATGATGTCCACACCTCGGATGTAGTTGTCGATGTTGTTCAAGAAGCCGAGCTCCGTAGTCTCACCTTCCTCGTTAGTGAAGTCGAGGTTGGAATCCGTTGGGCGATAGGCGCCGACCTCAGCGTCCTCGGCAAAGCTCCACTCGTACGCGACGATGTCCGCGCCATTGGCGCCAAAGGAGTCTTCGCCGGTCAGCGTCACGGTATCGGACGGTGCCACCTGCGCGACGCCGTCATCGTTGCGGTTTGGCGGCCCGCCGCTGACGCTCAAGACCCGCGGCACCGCCGTCGGCATGTTGTGACCGATGCCCACCAAGCCAAGCGACACCTCTTCGCCGCCCGGGATGTTCGTCGTAAAGCTAATCCGGCTCGTGTACCGGCGCAGCGCCGACGGCTGAAACGCCAGCTGGAAGGTTGTCGATGTACCCGGGCTGATCGCAAGCGGTTGCTCCCGAGAGAACGCAGGCTCGTCGATAAAGCGGAAGATGGGTCGCCCCTCGGGCGCTTCGGCTTCGCCGCTGCAGAAGCCTTGAGTGGGGTCTTCAGCGTCGAGCGCACAGAATTGACCGACGGGGCAGCGGTTGTCCGCCGAGCACGCCGTACGCTCACCCCAAACGCCCGCCTCGCCGGCCTCTTCGGCTGCGAACGGGCCGTCTACGCAGGCGGCGTTCTCGCCACCACACCACTGCTGCCCCTCGCAAGTTTGGCAGTCGCTGCGCGGCGACTCGCGGAAGCCGAGCTCAGCGTCAAACAGCAAGAGATCCCGCTCGCCGATGTTGGTGATCTCGACACGGCAGTTCATCTGGCTGTTCACCCCTGTGTAGCCAAACTGACAGGGGCCACCGTCCCACGCGTTGGAGGCGACACGGGCGACCACCTTCGCTTCGGGCAGCCCCATGTCCACGCCCTGTCCGACGATGGCGATCCGAGTCAGCTCACAGTTGACCGCCGCACCTGCGTCGATGCAGGTCTGCTCGTCGACCTCTTCTTCCCCGTTGTCTGCGTTAGTGAAGACCTCAATGTGGCCAAGAACTTGCTCCGCCTCCATCTCAATCGTGGGCGTCCAGAACACCTTGAAGACCACAAATTCTTTACCCGCCAAGACCGGGCGGCCCGCCTCGGACCAATCCAAGCCGAGCTCCGGAAGCTGGGGTGAATCCTCTGCCAAGCGCACGTTATAGATCGTCAAGGGCACGTCGGCGCGGTTGGCGAGCGCCACCGAGCGGTAGTTGAAGATCGAGACGCCCGCTTGACCAAAGCCCAGCGTGCAGTCCTTTGCGTCATCTTCGTTGCACATGGGAGGTCGGACAGCGTCCTGCGGATCCTCACCCTCGACCGCGGCGTCTGCCTCGGCGTGTTGAATCTGCAACATCGGCGCCACCTTGATGATGATGGGGTCGTCGCAGTTGCAGCCCGGAGAAACCGTACTGAACGCCAACACGGAAAGCATCGCCAGCCATCGCTTCATCACTCGTCTCCCATTCGCCCGCAGGGCGTAGCACGATCCCGTCGCGCCGTATAATCAGAATTCACTACCGGTCTTCGGCGCTTCATTTGCTCGGTTGCCCGGCGCGTTGACCGATGGCTCGACCTTAGCACCCGAGAGCAGCCTCTGCACAGCGTCCAACCGCTCGATCGCGCGGTGCCCCTCTCGCCCCGCGTGCCGGTGATAACGCTGATACAGATCCCGCGCCCTCGATACGGCGTCGAGCGCATCCGCCTCGGCACGCCGCCCGCGGATCAAACCGACCTTGCCGAGTAAGTCCTTGTGGCGCCCCTCAAGCACCACCTGCGCCGACGGGAACAGCTCGAGACGAGCCCCAAGCTGCTCGACCCGATCCTCATCGGCGCGTGCGATGGCTGGGCTCAAGAGCTCAACGACCAGGTTGACCAACCCTGCGTCGAGATCTTCGCGCTCGGTGAAGCGCCGCGGTCGAAACTGCATACCCACCTCAAGCCTGACGGGCGCGTAGCGGCGTAGCAAAATGGCGCTCTCGGGCGCCATCGTACGCGTCGTACCCGGAAGCCATCCGCCTCGGCGCACTTCGACTTCCTGTCCCCTCTGCACCAGGTGGTAATCTCGGGAATTGAGCGCCCCGACGAGGATCAACACCAAGATCAGCAGCGCCCCGATCACGACCCACGGCAACATCGCTGAGCGCCCAGGCTGCGGGACGACCGTCGTGGGTGTGTAGGTCCCCGGCGGGAGCGTGTTCCACGCCTCACCGCTCGGCGTCGGCGGCTGGGAGGGCACCTGCGCTGTCTCTTGCGAGAAATCCTCAGGCTCAAGGTGACCCGAGTGGGAAGCCCACCCTTCAGCTGCACCACCCGCTTGCAGATCAGGCGCTTGGGATGCCGCCTCACCCGGTGGCTTCGAGTCGCCGCTCATAGGTCACCCCTTTCCCAGCCGTCATCTAGCGGCCGTCACGCCGTCCTGGCAATCCAACGACGCTAAGTCGTCTTGACCCCGACGAAGGGAAGATTCCGGCTCAAGCCAGCCTCATCTAAACCGTAACCCACGACGAAAAGGTCCTCGATCGTAAACCCAATCCAGTCCGCCGCCTCGTCGTTCTCGCGTCGGCTCGGCTTGTCGAGCAAGCTCACGAACTTCAGCGACGCTGGCTGACGCGCCGTGAGCACACCGCGCAGCTTCGCGAGCGTGTGCCCGGTGTCGACGATATCCTCGACAACCAGCACATGCTGACCTTCGATCGGGTCGCGCAGGTCGGTCTTCAACTTGACCTCACCGGAGCTCACGGTGGCGTCCCCGTAGGACGAGGCCGAGAGAAAGTCGACGCGCAGCGGACGATCCAGCGCTCGGACAAGGTCCGCCATAAAGATGAACGAACCACGCAACACGCCGACCACCACGATCGGATCATCGACGTCGGCGTAATGCGCACGAAGCGTCTCGCCGAGGGCTTGTATCCGCTCGTGAAGCTCAGCGGCGCTGATCAAAACTTGCATCGTCTACCTCACACAAAACTGTTGTTCAAAACTTCACCGACGCCGCCGGCGCCCGGCACGATGTACTGCGTGTCGGTCAACCCACGCTCGCCCGCCAAAGCCCCCGGAACGCTCGATAGCGCAGCTTCAGAGCTCAAACCGCGGTCCAGTCGAAGCGCGACGATGTGCACGTCATCGTGCGCCCCGAGCAAGCGCTCAACGCACTCGGGCGTACAGGTCAGGAAGAGAGCGACATAGCGTCGAGCGCGCCCACCGACCGCCACCTTGTAATGGGCGATCGCGTGATCGAGGCTGCCGCCCGTAGCGCCCATGGGGTCGGGTAACAACACCGTCGCCCCGTCCACATCGCCACCGATCTTCTCGCCGCTCACCGAGACACCGACGACCTCGCCCGCTGCGTTGGTCTGGCGCGCCATCGCGAAGTGATCTTGGCGGATCGCGCCCACCCCCAAAAGCTGTGCACCCATCTGGAAGCAAACCTCAGACGGTACAATGCCCGCACGCGCCACCGCCACGCTCACGACGCGCTGCTCGGCGAAGGCGTCCCCACGGTACACGCCCTCAGGGACCACCGCCTCCATGCGCGTGGGCGTCGCCTGCGCCGAGACCTTTAAGTGCAATGAGAAAGCCTCAGCGCAAAGATACTGATAAGCCAAGCGAACATAACCACCAAGCGCCGGTTGAACGCAGTCCGGATGCCCAATCCGTCGCATCAAGGAGAGCGCAAACGGGTTGTGCAAAAAGGTGACCCGATCACCGTAGGCGTGGGTGAGCACGCGCTGCCCCTCGCTGAGCTGATAGGCTTGGTCCACTGCCGTCATGATGAGGCCTCCTCTTCAAGCGCAGCGAGCCATTGCTGCGCCGTGCGCGGGTCGTTGGGGTCAAAGTGTCGGCGGCAGCGCGCCTCATACGCTTCGGCGGCGCCGACCTGAAACAAGTCCTGCCCACGCACCACGCGCTGCGATCGGTTGGCCGGGTTGCCGCAGACGGTGCAGATCGCAAGCACCTTCGTCACCGACTCACTCACCGCCATTAAGCGATCCATAGGAGGGAAAGGCTGCCCCTTCCAGTCTTGGTCCAACCCCGCAACGACCACTCTTTTGCCGCGATCCGCCAGCCGCTCGCACAGATCCACGAGCCCTTCACCGAGAAACTGTCCCTCATCGATACCGACCACCTCTGCGTCGTCATCAAGCGATCGCTCCAAGTCATCGAGATCGGCGATCGGCTGCGCCATGAGCGTCTGCCCTGCGTGGCTTGCGAGCTGAATCGCGTCATAGCGGTCGTCGATCGCAGGCTTGAACGCCTGCACTCGCCGCCGAGCGATTTGAGCGAGCTTGAGCCGCCGGATCAACTCAGAGGTCTTCCCCGAAAACATCGAGCCGACGACCACCTCGATCCATCCGGCATCTCGGATCCCTTGGAACACGATCATCACCTCCTCTCGATGAGTTAGTCAGGCGGCCATCAACCGACAAGACGCAACGCGCGGTGTGTGCAGCAATCCGCTCGATCGATTCCTTTCAGCGCTAGGGTTGCGCTTCCAATTCGATTAACCAATAGTCGTCGTCAGAAGGACTATGCGCTCGAATTCTCGCTCCCCGAAACCGATCTCGCGCATCGGCACGATGGCCGAACTCGGGCCAGGTATGGAGGTTTTCGGGGACTACTATCTCCTCGGCCGAGTCGGCCTCGGCGGGATGGCAGAGATCTTCCGAGCGCGACGATTCCAAGAGCCGGTCGAGGGCAGCGAGATCGGACCGTTCGGACGAGCGAGCAGCCGCCGGATCTACGATGCGCCGATCGTGGTGCTCAAACGCTTGTTGGTCGAGCAGGCGAAGAACCCGTTCTTCCTCGACAACTTCATTATGGAGACGGACATCACCCGTCTCTTCGACCACCCCAACGTGGTCAAGACGCTCCAAAGTGGTGACGTCGACGGCGTCTTTTACCTGGTGATGGAGTACGTCAGCGGCGTGAACTTGAACACGCTACTCGGTCGGCTCGCCGGCCAACGTGAACGGATGGAGCTCCAGCTCGCGCTGTTCATCGCCTACAGCGCCGCCAGCGCGCTCGACTACACCCACAACTTTCGGATGCCGAGCGGACGCCGGAGCCGGTTTGTGCACCGTGACTTGAGCCCCCACAACATCTTCCTCGGCTTTGGTGGCAGGGCTAAGCTCGGTGATTTTGGCGTCGTCCATATGGACGCGCTCGAGGGGTCGGCTAAAGGCGCCGTCGTCACAGGCAAGCTCGGCTACCTCAGCCCCGAGCAGGTCTCGGCGCAAGAGCTCGATGAACGCAGTGACCTCTTCAGCCTCGGGATCATTCTCTATGAATGCCTCACGGGCCGCCGCCTGTTTTTTGCGCGTCGCGGCGAGAAGGAGGCGGAGGTGATGAAGCGGATCCGCCAAGCCGAGATCCCGTCGATGCGCGAGATCGTACCCAACCTGCCCGCCGGGCTTGAAGAGCTTGTGCGCGAGTGCTTGAAGCCCACACCCGATGACCGCATCCCATCCGCCGGTCAGCTGATGGCTGAGCTTCGACCCTATCTCGAGTCGCCCCCTGTGGCGACGTCGGAACGTCTCGCTGACCTCTTGATCGACCTCTTTCCTGACCGGCACGCCGAGTACCTGCGAGATGTGGAACATGGCCTTATCCGAGGTTGATTTTCGAGCCGTGGAGACCCAACGAAAGGCGTGGGCACAAGAGCGCCTACGTGTCGCCTTTGTGCCGACGATGGGCAGCCTCCACGAGGGGCATCGCTCCCTCATTCGTGAGGCGAAGTCGCTGTGCGATCGCGTGATCGTCTCGATCTTCGTCAACCCGACGCAATTCGCCGAGGGCGAAGATCTCGCCGACTATCCGCGCGATGCGGAAGGCGACCTCACCAAGGCAGCCTCAGCCGGAGCAGATCTCGTCTGGTTCGCCCAACACGAGGTGATCTACCCGCCGGACTGGGGCACGACCCTGGTGCCGCAACGGGTCGGGCTGGGTCTCGAGACCGATCACCGCCCTCACTTCTTCACCGGCGTCGCCACGGTGGTCGCTCGCCTTTTATGCCTCGTACGCCCGGAGGTCGCCTTCTTTGGTGAAAAGGACTACCAGCAGCTGCTGGTGGTTCGACAGCTCAACCGCGACCTCCACTTGGGCGTCGACGTGCGCGCCGGCAAGCTGATCCGCGCTGACGACGGCTTGGCGCTGAGCAGCCGCAACGCGTACCTCTCTGCCGCGCAGCGGGCGCGTGCCCTGGCGGTCCCGGAAGCGCTGCGCAGCATCTGCGCAGCCTACGCGGCGGGTGAACGGAGCGTTGACCACCTCGAGGACTTGGGCGCTGCCGAGCTCAAGCGAGCAGGCTTGAGCGTTGACTATTGCGCCGTCGTCTCGAGCGAGGACCTATCGGCACCAGGGAGCCGGGTCGATGACGCACCGAAGCGTTGGCGTGCGCTGGTGGCGGCTCGGTGTGAGGGTTTACGCCTGCTCGACAACTGCTCGCTGGATGATCCCCCATGGCGCTAAAGCCCGTACGCGTAGACTCTCCAGCCTTCGAGCGTCTTGGTAACGTGACCTTACGCGACCTTGAGAAGCGGGTCACTCGGGCGCAGACGCTCGCCTACTCACGACTGGTCATCCTGGCTGTGGGCATGGGGCTTTTGGCGGTACCGTCGTGGGCGATCAGCATGGCGCTCGTGACCGAGCAGATCCTGACCTGGTACCTGATCATCATCGCCTACACGGCGCTCCATGTGGTCGTGCTGCGGCACCCGCGCTACGGCGTACCGGTGACCGCATGGACGACGGTCGCCGACCTCGTAGCGATCAGCTGGCTCATCTACGCAAGCGGCGGTCTCGAGAGCCCCTTGGTCGGCTTATTGCTGATTCACACCACGGTGATCGCGCTGGTGTTTCCGAACATCTTCGTCATGGTCGCCCCCTTTTTGACCTTCGGGGGTATCGCAGCGGCTGCGATCCTCGCCGGCGCACCGGCGCGTGCGCTCCTTTATCAAGTGGCGTGGTATGCAGGGTTGAACCTGATCATCATTGCGACCGTCGTCCACATTTCACGGCGCGACGACGAGCAGACGCGTGAGATCCTCGCGCTCGAGAAGCACCTCAAGGCAACCGCCGTCGTCGATGAACGCAACCGGCTGGCGCGCGAGATGCATGACGGCATCGGCGCAGCGCTGAGCGGTTTGATCATTCAAGCTGAGTACCTCAAGTCGATGCTGGATGAGCCCGAGACCAAGCAGGAAGCCGAGGAGCTCTACGAGCTCGCGCAGACCGCGATCGAAGAGCTGCGGCGGAGCCTCAAGATGATGCGAGCGGACTTTGAGCTCGTCCCGGCGCTGCTCGAACATTGCAGCGACGCTGCGAGCCGCTACCGGATCAACGTCGACCCTGAGCTGATGGAGCCACCGCCTGGCATCCCGAGTGAGCAGCAGCTCGCCATCTTCAGGGTGCTGCAGGAGTGCATCGCCAACGCCGTCAAGCACGGACAGGCGAACCGGATCACGGTACAGCTCACCTTCCGCACCAACAAGCTGGTTCTTGAGGTCGAGGACAACGGCAAAGGGTTCGACCCAACCCTTGAAAAACACGGCCATTACGGGCTGATCAACATGCGCGAGCGCGCCATCCGTTGGGGTGGCGGCTTCACGCTCGAGTCGGCGCCTGGCTCGGGCTGCCGGGTGATCTTCTCTGTGCCCTTCACGCCGCCCGAGATCGAGGTGCCTGATGAGACCTTCGAAGCGAGCCAGATCCGGCTCGCTCGGCTGGATCGCTAGCGGCTAGCGCTCACCCATGCGCTTGAGCTTGCCCTCAACCACCGACTGAATCTTACCGCTGAAGAGCTTGAGCGCGAAGGGGAGCTTCCCCTCGACCACGATGGTTTGCCCGTCCACGTAGGCGGTCGCCTTGACCCCACGCCCTGCGCCCTCAAGTCGGGTGTCGCTCACCCACCGGTGCTCGCCGATGTAGTCACCGTACTGACCGATGAGGTGATCTGCGTTGTCCTTGAACAGCGCCTTGACCTCTTCGGCGGTGCGATCGGCGTAGGTGTGGCTGACCTTCATGATACCCCCTTCAACACATTGCGGCTGATCACCACGCGTTGAATCTCACTCGTGCCCTCGTAGATACGCGTCACGCGTGCGTCCCGATAGAGCCGCTCAATCGCGTAATCTTGCACGTAACCATAGCCCCCGTGGATCTGCAGCGCCGAATCCACCGCCCGGCAGCAGGCCTCCGAGGCGAAGACTTTGCACATGCTCGCCGCCTGCGTCATCGGCTCGCCCTGGTCGCGCAAGCTCGCCGCCTTGAGCATGAGCAGACGCGTCGCCTCAAGGTCCGTGCCGATATCGGCGATCATGAACTGCAGGGCTTGGTGCCGATTGAGCGGCTTTCCAAAGGCTTTCCGTTCTTCCATGTAGCGCGCCGCTTCGGCGAGAGCCGCCCGCCCAATACCGAGCGCTTGCGAGCCGATGCCAATGCGCCCGCCGTCCAGGGCGTCCATCGCGATTCGAAAGCCGATGCCCTCATCGCCCACCCGGTAGCGCTCGGGCACGCGCACGTTCTCCAAGGTCAGCGGCACCGTATTCGAGCCCTTGAGCCCCATCTTTTTCTCTTCGGGGCCGATGATCAAACCGTCCGCATCGCCCGGCACCAAGAAGGCAGAGATCCCCTTGGCACCCTCGCCCGTGCGCGCCATGACCAAGATCCACGACGCATGAGCGCCGTTCGTGATCCATTGTTTCGAGCCATTGAGGACGTAGACATCTCCGTCCCGATCAGCCCGGGTTCGGAGCGCTGCGGCGTCGCTCCCGCAGTGCGGCTCGCTGAGCGCAAACGCGCCCACCTTACCGTCTGTGCCAGAGCATAGATCCGGTAGCACCTCGGCACGCAGGTCGGCGCTGGCGAAGGTCGCGACCGCTGAGGCGGTCAGGTTGTTGACCGCCATGGTGACCGCTGTTGAGGCGCAGGCTTGAGCGATCTCAGCCAGCGCAAGCGCGTAGTTGACGTAGCCCATATCACTGCCACCGTCCGCTTCAGGGACCAGCATCCCAAGGAAGCCCTGCTCGGCCAGCGGACCGATCAGGTCAGCGGGAAAGGCGCTGTGCTGGTCGCGATGCTCGGCGCCGGGCGCGACCTGCTGCGCCGCGAACTGACGCGCCATATCGACCAACATCTGCTGCTCTTCGGAGAGTTGAAAGTTCATCGCAGCACCTCCTGCAAGACCGCACGGGCGATCACGATCCGCTGCACCTCGCTGGTCCCCTCGTAGATCTCAGTGATCTTGGCGTCCCGAAAGTGACGCTCGACCGGGTACTCAGTCACGTAGCCATTCCCACCGAACACCTGGATCGCTTGGGTCGTCACCCACATGGCGGTCTCGGCGGCAGCGAGCTTCGCCATAGCGCTCGCTTTGCCATACTCCATCTTCGCGTCCTTGAGCTGGGCGGCTTGATAGGTCAGCAGACGCGCCACCTCGATGCGGGTCGCCATGTCTGCGAGCTTGAAGGCGATCGCCTGGTGCTCAGCGATCGGCTTACCAAAGCTTTTACGCTCGAGGCTGTAATCTCGAGCCGCCCGAAAGGCGGCCTCGGCGATCCCAAGCGCCTGCGCTGCGATCCCGATCCGCCCACCATCGAGCGTGCTCATCGCAACCTTAAATCCCTCGCCGAGCTGCCCGAGCAAATTCGCTACAGGGACCCTGCAATTCTCGAAGAAGAGTTGCGCCGTCGAGGACGCACGAATCCCAAGCTTGTCTTCCTTTTTTCCCAGGCTGAAGCCCGGCGTATCCTTGGCGACCAAGAACGCTGAGACGCCACGGTGCTTGGCAGCCTTATCCGTCGTGGCAAACACGATGAAGGCGTCCGCCTCGTAGGCGTTGGTGATCCACGCCTTGGTCCCGTTGAGGATGTACTCGTCACCATCGAGCACGGCGGTCGTCCGCATCGCTGCGGCGTCCGAGCCGTTGCCAGGCTCCGTCAGCGCAAAGGCGCCGAGCTTTTCCCCGCTGGCGTACGGGGCTAACCACTCGGCGCGCTGCTCCGGGCGTGCGTAACGATGCACCGGGTCGCAATACAGTGAGTTGTTGACGCTCATGATCACGCCGCACGAGGCGCAGCCGCGGCTGATCTCTTCCATCGTGATCGCGTAGGTTAGATTGTCGGCGCCCGTGCCGCCCTCTGAGTCCGGTACGGCGATCCCCATCAACCCCATCTCGGCCATCGTTGCGACCGCATCGGCCGGGTACTCGTGCCCTTGATCCCAGGCACCTGCGTTCGGCGCCAGGGCGTCATCTGCGAGCGCTGCGCAGGTGTCCTTGAACATCTGCTGCTCTTCGTTGAGCCTAAAATCCATCTGCTTACTTCCCCGAAAACTCAGCGCTGCGCTTCTCGATAAACGCCGCCATTCCTTCTTGCCCGTCAGCGGTCCCGAACTGGATCCCAAAGGCTTGCTGCTCGAATGCGTTCCCGCGCTCTGCTGGCAGGTCGGCGCCGGCGCGAATGACGCGCTTGGCGTTGGCGACAGCCAGACGCCCCTTGGCTGCGATCACCGCCGCTTGAGCCTGCGTCTTCTCGAGCACGTCGCCGGGCTCAAAGAGCGCGTTCACCAAGCCGATCCGCAGCGCCTCTTCCCCACGCACCATCTCCGCGGTGCTGCAGAGCTCGAGCGCTTTGGCTTGACCGACTCGCCGCACCAACCGGATCGTGCCACCGAAACCCGGGATGAGCCCGAGGTTGACCTCCGGCTGTCCGAACTTTGACTTCGCTGAGGCGTTAATCCAGTCAGCCGCCATCGCCAGCTCGCAGCCACCGCCCAGGCAGAAGCCCTCAACCGCCGCAATCCAGACCAACCGGCTCTGCTCCATCATGGCGAAGACCCGATGCCCAAGAGCAGAAAACGCCCGCGCCTCTTCGGCGCCAAAGTGCTGCATCGCCTTGATGTCTGCCCCGGCGACGAAGGCCTTGGTGCCGGCACCGGTCAGCACCGCTGCGCCGACCTCACCCCTCGACTCCACGTCAGCGAACGCCGCCTCGAGACCATGAAGCACCTCGGTATTGATGGCGTTGAGCGCCTCCGGCCGGTTGACCGTCACGGTCGCTACAGCACCCTCGATCGACGTCAGCACGACACTCATGATTTAGCCTTCCGCATAGTTGTAAACGCCGCGCCCGGACTTGCGACCATACCAACCCGCGTCCACGTACTGCACCAGCAGCGGGCAAGGTCTGTACTTAGCGTCTCCCAAGCCCTCGTGCAGGACACGCATGATCGCTAAGCAGGTGTCCAAGCCGATAAAGTCCGCAAGCGTTAAGGGGCCCATCGGCTGATTTGTTCCATATTTCATCCCTGAGTCGATGTCCTCGGCGCTGCCGATCCCCTCGTACAGAGCGTAGAAGGCTTCGTTGATCATGGGCATCAAGATACGGTTCACGATGAACCCAGGGTAATCCTTCGAGCCGCTGATCACCTTCCCCATCCGCTCAGCGAGCGCTCGGGTGGTCTCAAAGGTCTCGTCGGACGTCGCGATCCCTCGGATGATCTCGACGAGCTTCATGATCGGCACCGGGTTCATAAAGTGCATCCCGACAACCCGCTCGGGGCGCGTCGTCGCAGCTGCGATCCGAGTGATCGAGATCGAGCTGTTGTTGGATGCAAGGATCACCTCGGGGCGACAGATCGTGTCCAGCTGAGCGAACAGCGACCGCTTAATCCCCTCGTCCTCAATAATCGCCTCAACCACCAGATCCGCTGCGCTCAGCGACTCGAGCTCACTCGAGGTCGTCACCCGTGCGGCGACCTGATCCGCTTGCGCTTGCGTCATCTTCTCCTTGCGTACGAAACGCGCCAACGACTTCTCGATGGTCGCCTTCCCCTTGGCGCAAGCCTCCGGGTTGAGATCCACCATGATCACCTCAAGGCCGATCCCCGCCGCCACCTGGGCGATACCGTTCCCCATCTGTCCTGCGCCCACGACGCCTAAGGTCTTAATCGTCGTCATCACGAGCTCCAGTCTGCTTCGCGCCGAACCACCAGCGCAACGGCTTCACCACCCCCGATACACAACGACGCGCAGCCCGTGCTCTTTTGGTGGTCTTTGAGATTATGCAGCAAGGTCACGAGGATCCGGCATCCGCTCGCACCGATCGGGTGACCGAGCGCCACGGCGCCCCCTTTCACGTTGACCGTCTCATGACCGAGCCCAAGCCCGTCCATGTTGACGAGCGAGACCAGCGCGAAGGCTTCGTTGATCTCGTGCAGGTCGATGTCGGCTGCGTCGATGCCGGCGCGCGCACAGGCTTTGCGGACCGCCCCTTCAGGCGCCGTCGTGAACCAGGTGGGATCCTGCGCGTGACCGGATTGGCTCACGATGCTCGCCAAAATCGGCCAGCCCTTCGCCTCGGCGACCTCCCGCGCAGCGAGAATCACCGCAGCGGCGCCATCGTTGATGGTCGAGGCGTTACCCGCCGTAATCGAGCCCTCTTTATCAAAGGCTGGGCGCAGCGCCGGCAGCTTGTCGATCTTGCCGCGTCCTGGCTCTTCGTCCGCCTCAACCACGGTGTCGCCGCGCCGCCCCTTGACCGTCACCGGGACGATCTCTTCAGCGAACGCACCCGAGGTCACCGCCTCTTGAGCCCGCCGGTAACTCTCCGCGGCAAACGCATCTTGTCGCTCTCGGGAGATCGAGCGCTCTCGGGCGCAGACTTCGCCTGCGTTGCCCATGTGAAAATTGGAGTAAGGGTCCCACAGCCCATCGTGCACCATCGAGTCGATCACTTTGCCATGACCCATGCGGTAGCCGTCGCGTGCCTTGGGCAACAGATAAGGCGCCGAGCTCATGTTCTCCATGCCACCTGCCACGACCACGTCGTTGTCGCCGGCTGCGATCGAGCTCGCTCCGAGCATCACCGTGCGCAAGCCTGAGCCGCAGACCTTGTTCACGGTGGTGCACGGCACGGCTTGGGGTAAGCCCGCCGCCAGCGCCGCTTGCCGCGCCGGAGCCTGACCGGCGCCTGCAGGCAAGACCATGCCCATGAACACCTCATCGACCGCATCGGCAGAAACGCCTGAGCGCTCCAGGCACGCGCTGATGGCGATCCCACCGAGCGTGGTCGCAGGCACGCTCGAGAGCGCCCCTTGGAAGGACCCCATCGGTGTACGACGGGCGGCGACGATGACGACTTCGCGCATGGCGGCTCCTAGTCTGTTTGGCTACGCTTCGTGGCGCATCGCAGGAGGCGGGTCAACTTCAAGCGTGTTGACCGTTGAGATAATCGCCGACAGGCTCAAAGCGGGGGTCACGCATCGATGACGGCGCGGGTGTTGATCTGTTCGCTGCTGGTGGGCTGCAGCCTCATGTCGGTCCCGGATGCGCGCCCTGTCAGCGCATCGGGCGGAGAGATCCTCGCAGCCTACCACGGGCTCGATGAGCTGCCTTGGTTCGCTCTGTTCCCCTGCGAGGCGTGGGTCGGCGGCCAGGACGGGATGCCGATCACCTTCTCGGTCCGTATCGATCCCGACACGCTCGACCCTGAGGACTTTCGTGTTCTTACCGCAACAGGCGATTCGGTCATCCCTACCTGTGCGACGCTTCGACCCGCCACAGAATCGCTCGAGCAGCGCACGGTGCTCCTTGCGGGCGAGTTCGGCTCGAGCGATCGCCCTCCTGTTGCGGTCGATGTCACCGGGTTTCTCATGGACCAGCGCGGCGCGGCACTGACCGGCGCTCGAACCGATCGGATCACGCCGCTGTCGGCGGGGCCGAGCCTGGTGCTCGCTGAGCGCTTCTCACCCGCTACGCCAGCCTTTGAAGGCGAGTGCCCTGCCGACACGCAGCAGATCATCCAGCTGGTCTGGGACGGAGGGGTGAGCGGTCCAGGCGCTTCCGCCTTGAGCGATGCGCAGCGAGCCGGCGTCCACGTGACCCTCTCGGATGGAGCCGTCATTGAGCCGCTGGCGCTTGGTGACGATGACCCTGACAATTTCGTGCTCGCCTGCTTAGCGACCGACACCCCAGCAAGCGCCGTCCTCGTGGAGGCTGGGCTCTTTTATGACCCCGCTGATGACCCGAACCTTGAGACCGATGCTCCGGTCCTGTTCGGGCACCGCTAAGCGGCGCAGCCGCTGGCTTAGTTTGCGCCCTTCGCCAAGTTCATACCCCCTGGGAAGGCGTAGCTGACGAAGGTGTCAAAGGCATACACCATGGCGGAGAAACGCAGCGTCGGGTCCGTACTCTCGAGCCGCTGAGCGCCATCGCCGATGCGGATGGTCATCCGCACCCAAGACGACTCCCCGATCGCCACCGGGGGCTCGACAAGATACGGCTCACGGCTCGGATCCCCCATGGCGACGAGGTCGACGGCGACCCCATTGAGCATCAGCAGCGCGCTCGCCGGCGCTGCGACCGTCACATAGTCACGAGCGTAGGTCGGCGGGATCGTAAACAGATACTCGGAGCGCAGCTGATCGACGGGTGGCAGGATGGAGAAGCTCGGATCACCTGCGGCGTCGCGCAAGGTCAACCCCGTCGCCTCCTGACCCGCCAAAAGCTGACCGACCAATAAGGCTCGATCCGATTCTAAACGAAAATCGCTGCGCACACCCATCCCGCAGACCTCCAGCGGACTCAAAACGATCAACCCCTGCTCGTCCATAAGCGACCGGCAGTCGGTCGCTCCGAGCGAAGCTGGACCATGCAGTCCATCCTCACCGCCGATCATCCGCACCCGAGCACCGTTGGGTCCAGCGAGCAGGCGATAGTACGTCCGCTCTTCCTCAAAGTCCGGATTGCGGAGCACCGGGCGCGCAACGACAAAGGCTCTGCCCCATGTGTCAAGAGGCGGGATCATCTCCTCGAGGTGATCGGGCGCCGTCATGGCGCTCGGTACCTGCATCGCCTCGTGCCCAGCATAGACGAGGACGCCGCCCCCTTGAGAGCGGATCCGAGCGCCGCTCAGGTCGGGGATCGGGTTGTCCAAGCGAGTGCGCACGGTCAAGCTCTGGTACGCATTGACCGTTGCGCGCCCCACGCCCTGTTCGTCAAAGTCGATCACACCGCCCGTATCGACCGCCGTGTGGGCTCGCCCACGCAGCGACGGGGGCAGCGTGATCTCAACCTCCGTCCCATCACCCAGCGCCACGAGCGAGAAGAACCCAGATCGGTCGGCGAAGTGAGGCTGGCTCATGACCACGTAGTCGGTCCCCGCAGCCTGGTCTGGCAACAGCAGGCTGGCATCGTTCGAGTAGT
Organism: Myxococcota bacterium; assembly: GCA_036338695.1. Classification (GTDB taxonomy): domain Bacteria; phylum Myxococcota; class UBA4151; order UBA4151; family UBA4151; genus CACGMS01. The sequence goes on along the minus strand of JAYZBQ010000015.1, from coordinate 66,975 downwards.
TAAAGTTGCAGCACAGTGGGTTGAACTGAAACGCGCTGACCGGAACCGAAGAGACCACCCTGAAACCGGCAGCCTCGAGCCCCACAGAGGCACGGCGCTCGGAGCGCAGCAGGAAGATCCCGCTCGCCCCCGAGGGGACGACGACCTGCTGAACCGGCCCGGTCAGCCGGCCTTGCGAGGCGCCGTCTGCGGTCAACACTTCCGATCGCACCTCGGCATCGATCTGTCCGCCCAGCGCCGGAACCCAGGCGCTGAGTTGTCGCCGCGAGATGCTCCGCGCAGGCAGCTCGCCCGCTCGGCGCTGCGTCGTAAACCCGAGCTCGACGCGCCAGCCTGGTGGCGACTCGTCGGACCCTTCACTAAAGCCGCTCGGGTCCAGAACGAGAGCGAGCGCACGCCGGGGGCGATTGTCCGTAGCCGGCAAAATAATTCGGCGCGCTGCAGTCTCGGTCAGCAGCCCAACGATCCGCCCTTCGGTCACTTGGTCTCGACCTCGATTGAGCCGGCCCGCGACGTGCGCCTCGAGCAGATCCAACCGCTGGTCACCCCACCCGATCGACAACTCCACCGGCTCCTCGGTCACGAAACACGGCCCCGTCAAGCTCACGTCGCCGATCACGCAGGTCTCGCGATTGGTCAGGCGAAGATCGCCCAGCGACCCGCCGGCGACATCGGCGCGCAAGGCGCAGCGCCCGTCGCCATCGGGGCAGTCCACCCCGTACCACGCCGACGTCGCGTAATCGGACTGAAGGTTCTCGGGCGAGAACGTCAGCGCAGCGCCCACGCGCCCCGACGTCACCAGTCCGTTGAGCTCTCGGTTGTTGGCGCCCGTGCAGTTTCCATCATCGCAGAGCACCGGCGCACGCCATGCGAGCTGAGTGACCTGATGCAGGTTGCCGGGCTCAAGGACGCTCAAGCGCGCAGGGTGCTCGGACGAGTTCCCCACCGTCACGGCGAAGGGGTGCTCGTCATGCCCGAGGCCTCGCAGATTGGGCAGCTCAACCGGCCGATACGAGCAGCCGAGATAGGACGCCCCGGAGGCGCCTTCCAGATCACAGCGAGAGCGACAGGCGCCTTGATAGCATTGCGCCATCACGCGGCGGTCGCAGAGCTGTTCGATACCCCAGCCTGTGCCCGCCTCATTACAGCGCCCGACGTGCTGCCCCGAAGCGCAACCCAGCTCGCCAGGGGTGCAGATCACCGGGCGGCACGCGCCGTTGCTGCAGCGCATCCCGTTCTGACAGCTGTAGCGCTCCATCGTCGTTCCCGTGTCGTTGCACTGCAACAGGGTCTCGAGATCGAGGCAGCTGTTGCTCTCGCGTGTGCAGCTGATCGGAAGGCACGCGCCCTCGTAACACCCGGTCCCCTCATCGCAAGGCGCTGCGTTGTAGCCCTGACCGTTGTCCAAGCAGCGTTCGCGCGCACCATTCGGGGCGCATCGGTATTGCCCCGGCTGACACGCTGCGAGCTGACAGCGGGCGTTCAGGCAGAGCTGATTATCCTCACACGGTTTTGGCTCGAGCTTGAAGCGGCCGATGCAGGTCCCCGCCGTGTTCAGATCAATGCACTGGTGGCGCGTGCAGACGATGGGTTCGCACGCCCCCGCTGGGGTACAGACCTCATTGGCGCCGCAGCCGCGCGTCTCGCAGACCTCTGGCTGGCTCCCACCGCAAGCCGACAGCGACAGCATGAAGATGACCGACAGTGACAAACGAAACAGCATGCCTGGAGTCTGACCTCTACTCGCGCTGCGAGCAAGCTCGCAGTTCCACGGAGCGCGCGTAAACCGTCCTTTGGTCCGCCTGAGCAGCGAGGAGCTTCGCGATCGACTTCGGCCGGTGACCCTGCTCAATCAGGCGAAGGATCTCCTGATCAAGCCGCTCGCCTTCGAGCGCCAAGGCCGGCTCTGGCGGTGCGACCACCACCACCATCTCCCCGCGCTCGTTGAGCTCCGGTACCTGGCTCAGGCGGCCGCGATACATGGTCTCGTGCTTCTTGGTCAGCTCACGCGCCACGACTACCGAGCGGTCTCCGAGCAGTTCGCTCAGGTTCTCAAGCAACGAGGTCACCCGCCCTGGCGCTTCGAACAAAACGAGGGTGACCGGTGCGCGAGCAAAGGGTGCGAGCTGCTCAGCGAGCCGGCCCCGCTTGCGCGCCGCGAAGCCGAGAAACAAAGAGGGCGCGGCGGGGAAGCCTGAGAGGACCAAAGCGCTCAGCGCAGCGGACGCGCCTGGGATCGTCGTCACCCGATGCCCCGCCTGGATCGCCGCTTGGACGACGCGCGCACCAGGATCACTCAGCAGCGGCGTCCCAGCGTCACTTGCGATCCCTACCGAGCCCCCCGCTTCGAGATCGGCCAGCACCGCCTCGATCCGCGCCTCCTCGTTGTGCTCGTTGAGGCTGATCAGGTGCCGCCGCGCGCCGAGCGCGCCCAGCAGCTTTGCGGTGACCCTCGTGTCCTCGCAGTACAAGGTCTCCACCTCGACCAGGCAACGGGCAGCCCGCAGCGTCAGATCTCCGAGGTGTCCGATGGGCGTTGCGATGAGATGCAAGACGCCCTGCTCTGGAGCGCTCGCGGAGCGCGCCGCCAGCTCAACCAAAGCGTCTCCGCTCAAGCCGGTCGCCATGCGTCCTCCACCCACTCGAGTTGGTCGCCGTGCACGCCCACGACATCAAATCGGACGAACCGCTCCTCGAGGCGGCAACGATATAAAAACTCGTCCGTTGCGCGACGAATGCTCGCCCACTTGGATCGGCTCACCAAGGTCTCGAGCGGGTCGACCTGATCCGATCGGCTCCGCACCTCGACGACCACGAGTTCGAGCCCATTATCGGCGACGACATCGAGCTCACCGCGCCGCCCCGTCCAGTTGCGAGCTAGGATCTCGTGACCCGCCGCCTCCAGCTGACGGACCGCTTGTTCCTCGGCGTCACGGCCGCGCTGATGCCGCCCAGCGACGACCGCCCGGCGAACCGGGGCGAAGCTGAGGCGATGCTCAGGGCACGGCCCCTTCTGAGCCAGCGCTTCGAGGTGTTCAGCGGTTCCGTAGCCTTTGTGACGATCCAGACCATAAGCAGGGAACTGGTCCGCTAGAGTAATCATCTGTTGATCACGCGCCTCCTTGGCCACGATCGAGGCCGCCCCGATGCACGGGACCTGAGCGTCCCCCTTCACCACCGTCGTCACGGCGCAGCTGAGGCCAGGATCGTGCGGTCCGTCGACCAGCGCGTGCTCCACCCGCTCGCCAGTCGCTCGCTCAAGCCGCTCGACCGCACGACGCATCGCCAAGAAGGTCGCTTGAAGTATGTTGAGGGCATCCACCTCCGCGGCGTCACATTGCCCGAGCTCGTGCGGGATACCCAAGCCCTGCAACCTGCTCAAGAAGCTCTGGCGCTGCTCCGAAGAGAGCGCCTTTGAGTCCGCCCACTCAAGCCCGTCGAGGCGAGGGTCTTGGCGGAGCGCACAGGCGACGACGGGGCCCGCTAACGGGCCGCGCCCGACCTCGTCGATACCGACGATCACGGAGCCGAGTACACCGATACACTCAAACCAGCGGCGCCTGAGTTGACGGGCTCTGCGTCCTGGCTGCGCGTGGCGCCTAATCCCCCCTCGCCACCTCGACCCAGCTCAAAGATACAGCTCGCGACCTGCCCTTGCGAGCCATCGGCTAGCCAAACACCGATGCTTGGGCCCCCGCCGCCTGAACCGCCGGTTCCGCCCAAGCCGCCGTCTCCACCGTTGCCGCCGGTTCCGCCTGCGCCCGAGTCGTCTGAGCGATTTCCGCCGTCACCCCCGTCGCCCCCTGCGCCGCCAAGGCCGCCGAGCGCACCAGGTGCCCCTGCGCCGCCACCGAGCGTCGTAAAGGTCGAGAGGGTCAGCTGCGGGGACCCGGACAGCACCAGCAGCGCAACCGAGGCACCACCGCCCGATCCCGCGCCGCCGCCCGTTCCGCCGCAACCGCCGCCACCGCCACCGCCTGCGGCGCCGCCGTAGCGATCACAAGCCCAACCACGCCCGCCGCCGCCGCCGCCGCCGCCGCCAGCCCCGCCGCCGCCAGCGCCGCCGACACCACCGGCTTCTCCAGAGGCAGGCTGATAGGTCAACTCTTCAAAACGACCCGCCTCGGCGCCACCGGCGCCGTCCGTACCCGCGGCGCCGGTTGCGCCAACGCCTCCTTGACCGCCGCTCTGAAAACCGCCGCCTGCCTGGCCTGCGGCTCCGCCGGCGCCGTTTTCACCCTCTGGAAAGCCCTCCGCAGCCTCACCGAGCCCCGGCGCACCGCTGGCACCCGCCGAGCCGTTGCCCTCGCCTTTGCCGGGTGTGCCGCCGGCACCTCCGGAGCTACCGCAAGGGCTGGAACCACCGGTTCCGCCACGTGGGCGATCGCAGCTGTCACAGATCCCGCTCGAGTCCTCACAGCCGTTTCCGCCGCGTCCGCCGTTGCCGCCGACAGCGCCGTCTAGCCCGGGACGGCCAGCGACGCCGTCGCTCCCCTGCCCAGCACGCACGATCAGGTTGTGCCCACGCACCCCCGTGCCATTGCGGATCACTAAGCCCACCGCCGCAGCGCCCGGTCCGTCACGATCGACGTCGCGACTCTGCGTGCTCAGCTCAAGCCCCTCGATCGTCACACCCGATCCACCACCGATGACCAACGGCGCCACCGTCTCACCGAAGGTCGCACGCGCCTCGGCGTCGCGGGTCCAGCGACCATCGTTACGAAACCCACCGTGCAAGGACACACCTGCCGGCACCTGCCCAATACCGTCCAGGCTGTACGTCCCCTCGGCGATCACGATCGCTCGACGGTTACCCTCTGGCTCCACGAGCTCAAGCGCAGCGGCGAAGCTCGCAACCGGCTCGGCTTGGGAGCCGTCGGCGCCATCATCCCCGCTCGGACTCACGAAAATCAACTGACTCAGGAGACCGTCGAAGCCGTCGCAGTTTTCGTCCCGCCCCAGCTCATCGATCGGATCGAGGGGGTCGGTCACTTCACATTGATACTCACAGCCGTCGCTCGGGTCGCCGTTCAGGTCAACGTATCCGGCGCGGCAGGCTCCGAGACCACACGCACCCTCTTCGCAGACGGCGTCCGCGCCAAAGAGGACACAACGGTTGCCGCAGGAGCCACAATTGTCGGGATCACTCTGCATGTTCTCTTGGCTACAGGGATCCCCCGTATCCATCGGCGTCGCAGCATCAACAAGCGGTCCACCGTCGCCCGGACCGATCGGCTCAGCCTCAGAGCAAGCCGCCACAGCGAGAAGCGCCGTCAAGCCAAGCGAATAAAACGACCTATGCATCATCATCTCAACCTCTCCATCAACCCGCAGCGACAGCCTCAGCCGCCGCCAATAACCCCTGAGCTCGACGCCAGCTCACGAAGCTTTCGCGAGCAATCTCGAGCCTCCGCTCCTTTCGACGACGCTTTGGCAGACGTTCTTCAAGGGGCTTGAACAAACCCCAGTGCACATTGTTCGGCTCATGTGCTGAGCCCGGCGGACGCATGGCGCCGCGCAGGTGACCCCAGAGTGCGCCGAGCGCCGTGTCGAGAGGCGGAGGCTCCCAGACTCTCCCTTGAGCCCGCATGAGCAACAGACGCGCCACCAAATGACCGATGCTCAGACTCTCCACATAGCCCTCGCAGCCCGTGATCTGACCCGCCAAGTGGACATGGGGCGCCGCGTGCAGCGCGAGGTGATCGTCAAGCACTGCGGGGGCGTTGACGTAGGTGTTCCGGTGGATCACACCGAGCCGTAAGAACTTCGCCTCCGACATACCCGGCAGCGCCCGAAAGACTTGCGTCTGCGCACCCCAGGTCATGCGGGTCTGAAAACCCACCATGTTGTAGGCTGTGCGGCCGTGATTCTCAGCGCGTAGCTGCACCACGGCGTAGGGCTCTCGGCCTGTGCGTGGGTCCGGTAAACCGACCGGCTTCATCGCGCCAAATCGCAAGCTCTCTCGACCGCGCTCAGCGACGACCTCAAGCGGCAAGCACCCCTCAAAGTATTTCGGTTTCTCAAAGTCATGCGGGGTGACCTTTGGACTCGTCAACACCGCGTCGATGAAGGCTTCATACTGGAACTTATCAAGCGGGATGTTCAGGTATTCGTCGCCCTCGCCTTTACCATAGCGGCTCAAGGCATACACGACGGACCGGTCAATACTCTCGGCCTCGACGATGGGCGCGATCGAGTCAAAGAAGGCGCAGCTCGGACCGAGTTCGGTTTGCAAGCGGGCTGCAAGCGCGTCGGCGGTCAGAGGCCCGGTCGCGAGGATCCATGGGTTGGGGTCGGCGCTCCAGTCGGCGACACACTCGACGATTTGCTCGATCAATGGCTCATCACAGAGCGCAACACCGACCGCCTCAGAGAACGCCTCCCGGTCGACCGCAAGCGCATCGCCGGCCGGCACACTGTGGTCCCGTGCGAGCGCCATCAGCGGGCTCTCGAGCGCCTCAAGCTCCTCCTTGATCAAGCCGACCGCGTTGAGCGGGTTGTTCGAGCGGAAACTGTTGGAGCAGACCAGCTCAGCCGGTCCATTCAAAACTTGAGCCGGCGTCCGAGCCTCAGGCTTTTGCTCGTAGAGCCGAACCGGCACGCCGGATCGAGCGAGCAACAAAGCGGCTTCTGAGCCTGCGAGCCCCGCACCGACGACGTTGACATGAGTCGGTTCACGCTTCATCGCTTCTTCGCCTCCCCGCAGTCGTAGAGCCCCGGACCGACGCTCCGGATCCACCCCTCGCACTCAAGCTCTAGGAGCAGCAGCGCAAGCTCAGGAAACCGCCGTCGGTCGACACCTCGTACTCGTCCTTTCGCCTTTCGCAGCGCTTTCAGCAAGTCGCGAAGCATCGGTTGTAACGGCAGACCCGCACCAAGGATCTCACGGCACCCGTCGTTGGTCGAGGGATCACCTGGCGTCCACCACGCATCGATCCGCAGATCGAGCGCCTGGGCGAAGCGAACCGTGTGCATGGTGCCACTCTTGAGCGCAGCGTGCGCCACGAGGAGCCGATCGCAGAGCCCTGCCAGGAGTTGATTGCGCGCAACATAACGCTGCCGCGCGCCATCGCGGAGAAGGGCAGCGCCCCAGACCGCTCCACCGGCTCCGCAGATCTGCTCAACGGTCAGCTGACCTTGCCCCACGCGCGGTCCCTCGATGCCAAAAGGGACGACGGCGATCGACCCAGCGCTGCCGGCGCCCACGTGCGCCGCCGTGTCGACGCCAACGGCTGCGCCGCTGATGACCCGATCCCCCTGCACCACGCAGTCAGCGGCGTAGGCGCGAACGCGTGCACACACCTCAGGCGGCGCGGCGCGCGAGCCGACGATACCGACGCCCCGCCCTTCGTTGTCCCAGCGCCCCCGAAGCCACGCACCAACCGGCGGCTGGCTCAACCGAGACCAGCCTTTTGGATACTCGGCGTCACCCACCATGACGGGCGAAGCACCCACTCGAAGAGCTGCTTGAAAAGTCGCCTCGAAGCGGCGCTGTCGCTCCTGAGGCCACGCCCGCCAGCGACGCTCGACCTCAGCCCATCGGTTGTTTTTCAGCTCAATCAAGAGCGCCCGCTGCCACGTGTTCATAACTCCCCCTACCGACGGGGAGCTTACACGGCGCTGTGACACGCTCACTCAGAGCAGCTTTTTGCGCACCCTAATTAGGAGACGATGGGCTTCCACCGGGGTCGTGTGGTCGGGGTCCGTTCGGCGCAGCAAGGCGGCGATCTCGGCGAGCTCGTCCGCCGCCTGGGCGTCCACATTACTCACACCGAACAGGTTCATCTGCCCCGCCCCACTCGGCTGCGGTGGCAAAAGCGTGGGTCGGTCCGAGCGGTCTCGCTCGCGCAGCTCAAGCTGATGGAGTATCTCCTGGCTTCGACCCACGACGTCGCTGGGCAGCCCCGCAAGACGCGCCACCTGAATCCCGTAAGAGCGCGACGCACCCCCCGGCTCGAGCTGGCGTAAAAAGTGAATCTCGTGATTCCACTCGCGCACCGCCAAACGCATGTTCACGACGCGGTCTCGGGTCTCTGCGAGTTCGCACAGCTCATGGTAATGCGTGGCGAACAAGCCAAGGCAACCGATACGGTCGACCAAATCCTCTGCGACCGCCCACGCTAAGCTCAAGCCATCGAAGGTCGCCGTCCCCCGGCCGATCTCATCAAGGATGACTAGGCTCTCGGCGGAGGCGTGATGTAAGATATTCGCCGTCTCGGTCATCTCGACCATAAAGGTCGAGCGCCCTTGCGCCAGGTCGTCGCTGGCTCCCACCCGTGTGAAAATGCGGTCGCGCAGCGCCAAACGTGCGCTGTGCGCCGGCACGAAGCTGCCCGCTTGAGCCATCAGTACGGACAGCGCAGCCTGACGCATTACGGTGCTCTTCCCGCCCATATTGGGACCGGTGAGGACGATCAGACGCTCGCCCTCAACACCCAGCACCAGATCGTTCGGCACAAAGGCTTCGTGGCTGAGCTGCTCGACCACGGGGTGCCGGCACGCGCGCAGGTCGAGCAGATGGTTGTCGGCTTCGAGCATCTCAGGTCGAGCGTACCCCTGAGACGACGCAAGCTCACCAAAGCTCTGGACGAGGTCGAGCTCAGAGAGCGCGGCTGCGATCGCAAAGAGCCCAGCGACGTGCTGAGCTGACCGCTCACGCAGCGCAGCGACGAGCTGCTCCTCACGGTGGTCCGAGGCAAAAAGCGCCTTCTCGATGGCGTCGGCGAGGCTTGCCAGCTCGTCGTCGATGTAGCGCTCACCCGTCGAGATCGTCTGTTTGCGCCGATAACGCTCCGGCACGCGATCAAGGTAGCGGGTCGACACCTCGATGTAGTAACCGAACACTTTGTTCTGCTTAACCTTGAGCGTCGGGATGTCGGTCTCTTGCCGCTGACGCTCTTGGAACGCAGCGATCGCGTCGGCTCCGTGCCGTGCCAGGTCGCGCGCCGCGTCGAGCTCCTCATCGTAGCCAGGCGCGATCGAGTCGCCGTCACCACGCCGCACCGGCGGACGCTCCTCGAGCGCGCGATCGAGCAGCTGTCCGAGCTCGAGCAGACCGTCGCCGCCGACCTCGCCGGCGACCGCATCCCATGCACCTTGAAACCAACCCCCGAGCACCGGGTTCGGCGCCAGCGCAGCCGCCACAGCGGGGAGCGCCACCAGGCTGTTTGCGAGCTGCCGCAGCTGTCTTGGGTTCCCGCCGCCGAGCGCCAATCGGGACGCCAGGCGCTCCAGATCGATGACGGCGTCGAGCTGCGCGCGCACCTCAGCGCGCAGAGCGCCGTCCAGCATCGCCTCGGTGCGGTCCAGACGCCGCTCGATCGGCTCGAGCGAGCGAAACGGCGCCCGCAGCGCCTCGATCAGCGCCCGCTTTCCGCCCGCGGTACAGGTCCTGTCCACCGCTGTGAACAAGCTGCCGCGACGCTCCCCTGCGAGTGTCGAAAAGATCTCTAAGTTGCGCAGCGTCGAGGCGTCTAAATGGAGGCGATCCACGCGCTCATAATTTCGAAGGCGCGTCACAAACTCGATCGTGTCCGTCCGCGTCGCTTGGACGTAACGGGCGAGCACCGCGGCGGCGGCGAGGCGATCCTTGTGCCCACTCAGACCAAAGGTTGCGAGGTCTCGAACACCTAAGAAAGCCTGCAGCTGCTTTGCGGCGCCGCGCCGAGCGAACCATGACGGATCGAGCCCAACGAGCGCGCCCTCGAGAGCCTGAGAAAGCGCCTCATCGCCCTCGGGTACAAGCAGCTCGCGTACGCCCAATCGGCGAACCTCCTCGAACCCCTCACTCAGCGTCTCGAAGCTCGTGCAGCGAAAGTCTGCGCTGCCCAAATCCATGACCGCGAAACCGACACGCTCTCGACGGCGTGTCGGGGGCGCAAGCGCAGCGATGAAGATCGGCTCGGGGTCCTCTTCACGGATCACCGTACCCGGCGTCTCGATCCGCGTCACCGCACGCTTGACGATGCCCTTGGCTTGAGCCGGATCCTCGACCTGATCGACAATGACGACATGCAGCCCGTGCTCTAGCGCCTGATCAACGTAACCCTCCAGCGCATGATGGGGCACGCCCGCCATCGGAATCGGCTGACCCTGATGCACCTGGCGCGAGGTGCATACCAAGCCGAGCAGTTTGCCCGCACGCACGGCGTCGTCGAAGAACAATTCGAAGAAGTCCCCGACGCGATAAAAGAGCAGCCCCTGCGGATGCACGAGCTTGGTCTCGACGTAATGCGTCATCATCGGGGAGAGCCCCTCGGTGCTCGGCAGCCCGGTCATTGACGAAGCCAACCGCGCTCTCGAAGCGTCCTCAGGCAGGCTTCAAGCACGTCTTCAGGTCGCTGCGTTGCGTCGATCAAGCGCACCGGCGTCGGGAACGAGCGAGCCGCCTCGAGGTAGCGCTTACGCAACACACCCAGCGTCTCAAGCACCTCGAAACGCTCCCGCTCGGCGCCGCGTGTTGCGATGCGCTCCCAGGAGACCTCGGCTGGAAGATCGAGCAAGAAGGTGAGGTCGGCGGGCAGCGCGTAGCGGTTGATCAACGCAACCCACTCTTCGTCCAGTTCGCTCCCTTGATAGACCAGGCTCGACAGCACTGAGCGATCACAGATCACCCACTCGCCGCGCGCCAGCGCCTGGATAAACTCTCGCCGCAGCTCAAGCCGGTCGGCTGCAAAAAACAGCGCGAGCGCGGCGCGCTCAAATTCCTCGTGGAGCGGTTGACGCAGGTAGCTGCGAGCGAGCACGCCGGCGCCATGATCCGAGGGCTGCGCGGCGAAGTGAACGCGAATTCCGGCGCTCTCAAGCGCCGCCTGCAGCCCTGACAACAGGGTGCTCGTGCCCGAACCGTCGATCCCTTCAAGTACGAGATACTTACCGATCATGAGGCATCCTGGCGACTGAGGCGGCTGACCAAGTTGAGGCGACCGCTGCGCTGCTGGATGTAGACCTCGACCTGCAGTAAGCCCAGCCCCTGTCCATACCACCAGCGGGTGAGCAGCGTCCCGTCGGGGACGTTCTGCCGAGCCTCGATCGCTGCGCAGGGCTTGGCGACCTTCAGCTCACGCGGGCAGCGTGCGCCGACCCGGACCACCGAGAAGCGCTCGATGACACCGGGTTGCGGGATAGCACGCCAGGTCGCACCGACTCGAAGCGGTCGGCGGATGAGGTAGCGCTTTCCGTCGAACAAGCCGTCTGCGTCGTGTCGGAGTCGCTGACCAGGGCCCACTTGGTACCAGCCACCCTTGAGCTCCTCGACGCGGATGCGCTGAACCGACTTGCCACCCGCTGCCGACGCGACGAAGGTCATCACCTGCCCGTCAACAAGCGGCCAGTAGCTCGAGGGCGCCGGCCCGGTGACCTGAGGTGGGGTGCTTGCGCAAGCGCTCATGAGCAGGGCTGCCGCCACCCAGCCTCTCATTGCTGACGCAGCTCCAGCGCCGCACGCGCCGTCTGGCGCGCCGAGACCTCATCGTGTCCAGCAGCGACCGCCGTCAGATAGGCGACAGCCACCTCTTCTTCCCGTTCAGCGACGGCCCCCAGCAGCTCCTCGAGGAGCTCTGGGTAGCGCTGGCTCAGTTCGATCAAATGCACGGTCGCTAGGCGCCCCTTGGTGCTCAGCAGGACCGCCGTCAGTTGGCGTACCTTCGTCGGAGGCGTCTCCGGCCCCAACTCGCTGAACAGCGCGTCGTAGGCGCGCTGATCAGCTTGCGCGAGCAGGCTCTGTCCCGCCGTTCGCCTGAGCAGATCCTTCGAGCCGCACAGCTTCGCGATCTCTGCGCGGTCTGAGCCCACCGCATCGGCTTTCTTGTGTGCGCCGAAGAGCGTCCGAACCAGCTCCTGCCATGCCCCGCGCTGAGCGAACTCGGCGAGGTAGGTCCGGGCGCCGATCCGAAGCTCGCCGCGCACGCCACCGTCAAGCCCGGCCAGCAACGCCAGGCGCGCCGACTTCACCGAGGCGCGCTTCGCAGCGAGTTGATAGGCTGCCTTCACGTCCACCTGAGAGATCCCCAGGACTTGGTCCAGCCCCAGAGCGAGCTCGCCGCCTTCCTCGATCATGCCTTTCGAGCGATGGCAGCTGACCACAACCAGCATGCAGCACAGGAGGCTCACAACCATCCTAAAGTGCATCCGCTCTCTCCTCGATGGTGCCCTCGGCGGGACTCGAACCCACGACCTACGGTTTAGGAAACCGTCGCTCTATCCAGCTGAGCTACGAAGGCAAACGTCCACAGCCTGGCGGCTGGGTAGCCTTTTGCGCCCACCATTGGAACCCAAATTACCCGGCGGGTGTTCCTCCGCCAACCCGCTCTTGCGGAATGTATTCCAGCGTTAAAGTAGGCGCCGAACGTCGAACACGGTCAACAGGACGATCAATCCGAGGAGCAGGGTAAAACCGTAGCTGTGAATTCGCATCTGCATTTCCGGGCTGGGCAAGAGCTTCTTGCTGATCGCCTCGAGCCCCAGGAACACGAGCCGCCCCCCGTCCAAGGCAGGGATCGGCAGCAGATTAAAAAACCCAAGCGCAACGCTCAGGGTGATCGCAAACAGCAGAAAGCGGAGCAGACCCGCCTGAGCTTCATCCGTCGCTGACTTCAAGATCGCCACAGGACCGCCAAGCGAGCCGCTCTTGGGAGCCGTCATCGCCTGCACCAGCGCTCGACCGATCCCGACGCTGGTCTCAAGCGGCAGCCGGACGCTGGTCACCAGCGCCTCACCGAGCGACGGGTCACTGCCCTCGACGAGCGCTTGCGACACCCCCATCCCAAAGAGCCCCTCCGGTTTGGTCATCGAGCGCCTAAAAACGACCTGGTGCGAACCATCGGAGGCTTCTCCTTGGCGCAACAGCACGTCGCCCTCTCGATACCAGGGCTGGGACGCGATCTGAGCGGCTGCCTTACTCGGCCGCGTGATCGTCAGCTCGTACGTCCCCGCCTTGCCCGCAAGCCGGCTCAAATCGCTCACGTTACTCAGCGACTCGCCGTTGATGGCGAGGAGGCGATCACCACCTTTGAGCCCAGCGGCAGCAGCCGGCGCGCCATCGCTCACCGAGACGACCCCGACCGCCCAACGCCCCCCCCAGGCCATCATGACCACAACGACCAACACCATGGCGGTCAGATAGTTGGCGAGCGGCCCTCCAAAGATCGCCAGCGCCCGAGCCCAAAGGGGGCGATTGTCAAAGGCGCGTGGGTCGTCAGCGGCGCCCTCTTCTTCCGGGTCGAGACCGACGATATGGACGTAACCACCAAAAGGAATCGGGGCGATCCGGTACTCGGTCTCGCCGCGCTGAAAACTCCACAGCGCCGGCCCCATACCGATGCTAAAGGTGTCCACTCGCATGCCCGCTTTCTTAGCGCAGAACATGTGCCCAGCCTCGTGCAGCCCGACCACCACGCCGAACAAGAAGATACCAGCCGCCAACGCAGGCTTGAAGGCGATCAACACCGCCGCTGCGACGACCAAGCCAATCAACTTGAGACGCTCGTTATCCATCAGACTCTCCTACAAGGGCCACCAGAACCTCTCGAGCCCGCTCAGTGACCCGCTGCGCCAGCCGTGGGGGCGATTCCACAACCACGCTGCCGGTGCAAGACACGATCCAGTTAACCAGCGCCTGACCAGCGAACTCGTGGAACGTGATGACGCCACCTTTGCCCCAACGAACCTTCGGTCCTAGGTAGTCCTCAACCATCCAGCGACCGTCCTCGTCGGCGCAGCGAAGGACGATGCGCTCGTTGAGCTGCCCATCGGTGAGTTCGGCGAGGCGCTGACGCAACCCCTGCTGGTCGAGCGACGTTCCTGCCGGTTCATGGAGCTCGTAAGCCTCAAGCTGAAAAAGGCGATCGCCTCGAAACAGACGCGGCGCTTGCCGCTCAAAGCACCACGCACCGATGTACAGCTGACCGTCGTAGTCGACGGTCGCCGACGGTGCGATCCGGCGCCACTGTCGCCCCGAAGCCGACTCATAAAGAATCCTCAAGCCGCTGCCGGACTCGAGCGCTGCGTCGAGCTCGCTCCGCCATCGATGCTGCGCTTTGACCATCAGCCTGTGCCGAATCCCGAGCAGACGCTCGGCTTCTGCTGCGCTCAAGCGGGCGAGCAGCTGAGCGCCTAGATCGGCCTGTCGCTCTGGGCTCAGACCGAGGCGATCCAGCCCGATCATAAGGGCGATGGCTTCGTCCCCGCCGAGTGGGATCTCTTTATCCAATCCCGGCGCGTAATACACGCGCAAGCGCTCGTCCTCATCGAGTGTCCAATCGATCAACTCGTCGGGGCTCGCCGTCCGGTCTGCGGTGTCGTCGAGCGCCGCTAGGAACTGGCGCAGCACGTCGACCCCTAAGCCAAACTCGTGCGCCAGCTCGCTGAGCTCGATACCCAACTCGCCAAGGTCTGCGGCGCGCTCGACCGCCAAAAACAAGCGCGTGGTCTCAAGCAGTTGGGGCTTCATGGGATCAGCCGCCCCAAGCGCTCCGCCAGCTCCGACCGGAGCCCGGCGGGACCGACCAAGCGCCACCCTGGCGAGGCGCTCAGCCAGCGCATCAGCGCCAATCGATTGCGGGTCTGCACGGTCACCTGCTGCCCTCGCCGCTCGGTCACCGTCAGGCGCGCCGGCAGCGGACCTGCCAGCTCACCCGCCTCGAGCGTCGCCTCGAGCACGGGATCGACCGACTGCTGCCAGCGGGACCACGGCGCCTCGCTGCGCCGCCCCTCACCACGCTTGAGCGTTTTGAGCGCACCTTGGATCCGGTCGATACGGAAGCTCCTGTCGGCTCGGCGCGTGCGGTCATAGCCGGTCACATACCAGTAACTCCCGCGTAGCTCGAGGAGCGCATCATCGAGCTCGACCTGACGCGCCTTACCTGCGCGGCGAGCCCGGTATCTAAAACTCAGCGACTTTCCGCGCTCGAGCGCATCGAGCAGGCGCTCGAGCAGAGCGTTCCCTCGCTTGCTCACCTCCTCCTCCACCGGCTGCTCCACGAGCTTGGCGAGCGCATTGAGCGCCGCAGCGCGAAGCGGCATGCCCGGCACCGCAATCAAGCTGTCAGCAGCGGCAGCCAGCACCATCCGATCCGAGCTCGAGCAGCGCAGCGCCGCGCGCTTACCCGATGCCAAGCGGTAGCCCAACTCTTCACCGTTGTCGTCCCGTTGAATCTGCAGCGGAACACCCATCGAGCGCAACGCCGCCTTATCGCGCTCAAAGGTCCGCAGAATGCTCTCGGGCTTGAGCGAAGGGTCGCCATAGGCGGGGTGCACGTCGAACAATTGAGCGCGCGTGATGGGGCTGCGCGCCCGGCGTAGAATAATGATCAGGCGCAGCAGTCGCTCATTGCGGTCCATAGGTTTCCTAGTGCACTTGAACGGATAATTTTCCAGCGAAAAACGACAAAGCCTCCGGTCTCCCGGAGGCTTCGCTTGAAGATCAGGTGATCTCTTGTTTACTGCTGCGGCGGCTGACAGATGCCCCACGGCGAGTTCGCAAAAGACTGGTCAATCTGCGACAGTGCCACGCAGTTCAAGACCGTGTCTTGGATGGTTGGGCAGTCGTCATTCTGCCCCACACGGCAGTACGGAACACAAGTCGTTCCCTGCTGCAAAGCCAAGCAGAAGCTACCCTGTGCGCAGTCATCGCCCGCGAACGGGGCGACCCCTGCGCCGATGCCGTTCTCACAGGCGGCCAGCGGCTCAAGACCGTTGGTTCGAGCGCAGTAGGTATCTCCGGCGGTCATCGACAGCGGCTGACACGACGTGCCCGCTTCACACTCAGGCTCACCAAAGGGCTCACACCCGGCGCCGTTGTTCGCCCCTTTGATGCAGAAGGCGTTCTGACCAAGATTGACGCATCGCCCGTCCCCGGTGCCGTGCGCGTCGCAGGTCTCGCCAGGCGCTTGGCAAGCGTTCGGCGCACAGACCGTCGCCTGCTGACAGGATTCGTGGTTGTTGCACTGATCACTCGACTGACACAGCGTTCCGCAGAAGCGCCGACCGTCTTGGGTCTGGAGCAGGCAGCCCGTGCCCGAGGCGCAGTCTTCATCGGTTGTGCACTCGCCGTAGGCGCCCGACTTACAGGTGCCGCTGTCACAGATCTGACCTTGCTGAGCGCAGTCGGCGTCGGTCTGGCAGCCATTACCGCCGCCGGCTTCAACACATTCGCCGCTGTCGCAGCGCTCACCGATCATGCAGTCGCGATCCTCGGCGCAGCCTTGGTCGATCGCTTCGCATGCGTTGCTCACGCAGCGATAGCCGTCTTCGCAGTCGCTGCTGCGGGTGCACTCGAGACCGGCGTCAGCGGAGGTCCCCGCATCGGCGCGGCTGCTGCCACCACCATTGGTCGTCGGCGCAGCACAAGCTACCGACAAACACAAACACATCAAGGTTAAGAGTAAGCGCATTTTCATATCCTTTGCGTCAAAAATGAGAAGAGCCCCGCCGAAGCGAGGCTCTTCGGAACGGCAGCCCTTTAGCGTACTAACGGGCGGCCGTCCTACGGCATCTAGAGGATGCGATCAGCCACCTGCGAGGCAAAGACCGTACGGCCCTTGAATCGAGTTGCCCGACAGCGACGCCAACGAGCGACAGGTCAGACCACCGTCACAGGTGATCGAGTTGTCGTTGCGGCACAGCGGGTGGCAGATCTGCGGCTGCCCGGTGAGCTGGAGACAGACAGCGCCCGAGGCGCACTGCGAGGTCTCTTCGCACTCTTCACCAAAGGCTTTGCGAGGAAGCTCTTGGTTGTAACCGACGCAGTAGCCGGTGTCTTCTTCCCAGCCGAAGAAACCGCACTTGGTGTTGGCACCACAGGTCGCCGGGTAGCCATCACGCCCTTGGCTGTTGTCACGCTGAGCCGGGTCGCAGATGTTGCTCTGGTCCAGACAGGCGTAGCCACCAGCCAAGCTGCAGACCTGACCTTCGGCGCAGCGCACCGTGCCGTTGATGTCGTCACGGTTCGGGCTGCAGCCCTGGTGACAGGTGCCCATGGTCGGGTTGTCGTCGCTCGCCACGGCGCAGAGCGCACCGTTACCGCAGAGCATCGACTTCTCGTTGCGCTCAGCGTCGAGCTTACAGGCGCCGCCTTCCGGCACTTGACCGCCGGCGAGGCAGAGGCCGACGTAGCCGCTCGAGCCTGCGTTGACCTCGATGCAGTGCCCGTCGCCCGCCATGACCTCACAGGTGCCGGAGATCGGCTCACAGGTGCCGGTCTCGGTGCCGACCGGGAGGGGGCAGCGACCGTTGGTGCATTGTGCGCCCCCTTCACAGGCGTTGTTGTCGTCGCACGCTTCGCCAAGCGGAGCGGGCTCGAGGGTGCCGGTGCAGCGATCGCCTGCGTTGGTGCATTGGTCGTCGGTCAGGCAGGTGTCGACGCAGACGTCGTTCACGCAGCCGAAGCCTTCAGGGCAGGCTTCGACCGGGCAGGTGCCGCCTTCGAGGCAGAGGTTCGGATCCACACACTCACCGCCGTTGCAGAGCGCGGCGCTGCGGCATTGACCTGCGACGCAGGTTTCACCGTCGTTGAAGCCCACGCAGTGGCTATCTCGACCACAAGGCTGACCCGTCTCACAGGTGTTCGCTTGGTCACACGCAACGCCCGTGCTGCACGGGTTGTCCGCGTCACAAGCCGGACCGACGCCACAGGCTTGGTTCTGCGGGCTCGGGTCTTCGTTAGCTGCACAGTAGTACCAGTCACGCGACGCTTCCGTGCCGCAGACCGAGTTGTCGCCATCACAGATGACCTCACAGGCTGCGAACTCGGTGTTGCATCGAGCCGACTGCCCAAGGTTGGCGCAGTCCGAGTCCTGGACGCAGTTGGTCGGCGCAGGCGCCGCCGGGGCGTCTGCACGGCAGGCTCCGCCGAGGCGACCGTTGTTCACGTTACTAAAGGACTCCGGCAGCTCCGAGCTGCGGCCGCAGAGGTTGTACCAGCAGTGGTTGAGGTTCGGGTTGCACTCGTGGGTGCGGTCGCAGACCTCGTTGCTGACGCAAGGACGCAAGCACATGCTGCCGTTGTTGAGCGGCGTGCAGTTGAGCGTCGAGGAGCAGTCGTTGGCGATAGCACAGTCGAAGAACTGGTCGCCCTTACAGACGCCCTCTTCACACACACCGCGCAACGCACCACCGTTTGCACCGAAGTAGCAGTCGCCGTCTTCTTGGCAGGACTGGTCGGTGATCCGCTCGCAGTAACCTGAGCCAAGCTGCGCGTTGACGATGCACAGCTCGCCTGCGTTGGCGCAGTCACGGTGCGCCTGACACGCCGTCCGCGTATCTTGGACGCACGCTTCGTCACGGCAGACCTGACCTTGCTGGCAGTCCGTGTCGTCCTGACAGGTCGTCTGGCGCGGCACACACTCACCATCACGGCACAGCTCATCCGCTTCGCAGTCACGGCTGCGGCGACACTCCGCCGTGTCATTGCCGGTGTCGGTCACGACGCTCCCCGCGTCAGCGGTCGGCTCAGCCGGGCTGCCACCACACGCCACAAGGATAAAGGAACAAGCCGCAACCGCGACGATACGAGAAAGCGAACTTCGTTGCATGGAAAGTTCTCCAACGGGTTTCTAAGTCAAAGCGCAAGCAGCGCAGTCGGCGGTCGCCTTGCTCGCTAAACAGGACCATCGTCAAGGCAATTCGGGTGGATGTTTAGCGCAAAAACCCGAGTACGCAAACGTAAGCACCTAATTCAGCCTAGGGCCGCTGACCGTTCCACAACCCCTCAAGCGGGCGATCGACGACCAGCCTGAAGTCACCATCGATGGTCCCAGCCGGCGCCGGCCAACGGCCGAGCTCATCACCGAGCAGGTCGTTGTCATCGTCATGAATGGGCGCATCTTGCTCAAAGTCCATCGCCGTCCACGCCAGCCCCAGCTGTCCGAGCTGCTGATCGATCATCACGCCCGCCTGCTGCGCCGCCTGCCGGCAGGTCTGCTCAACGCCCGGAACCTGGCAGATCCGCCCACCCGAGAGATCGCAGGCGGCGCGGTCGGCTGCGCGCTGAATCCCTTGGCAATCGATAGCCGCCGCCAGCGCATCGGGTACGTTGTTGAAGCGCCCGTTCGTGGAGATGCTGACGATCAGATTAACCACGTAGCGAACGAGCCCCACCAGATCCATGTGGACCTCGCGATCGAAGACGACGTTCCACTCTTGTTGCCGATCCAGATACACCCGCCCGGAGAACGGTGGGACATCGGTCTCGATGCGGCCGAAGTCTCCGAGCTGACGGTCGAGGAGGATATCGACCTCGGCGCAGCCAGGGTAGTTGGGATCCTGCCGCCCGCGTGGGCAGCGATCGATCAGCTGCACAATCGCTCGGTCCCAGATCTCCGTCGCTCGAACGTGCAGTGGGTTGACGCGATGCCGCGCCTCCATTCGGCCGGCGACCTGCATGGACTGAAAAATGTGCACGACGCTATTGAGGCCACTCACGAGGTCCGCCACCCACGGTGGAACGTAAGCGGCGATCAGATCCGATACGGCGTCTTCGATCACGTCGCCAATGATCGGGATCGGGATCTCGAGGTTACCGCGAAAGGCTTGATCGAGAAAATCGATGGGCGCGCCGAGGTCGCCGATCGGCCCGAGTACTTCGCTTAGGTCGAGTTGATACCGTGTCTCCCAGAACCCCTCGATGCGCACCAGGTCTGGGGGCGCGACGGGCTCTTGGCAGATATCATCCACACACTCCTGTCCGTTCGGGCAATCGTCGTTGTCACTGCACGGATCGACGCAAACGTTACCGATACAGATCTGTCCTCCGGCGCAACCCGCCTGAATACAGCCGACCGCCCCACCCGGGATACACTCGCCGGTGATGTCGCAGACGTAGCCTTGAGGGCACTGACCTGGCGCCGGGTTGTTCGGGTCGCAGCCAGCCTCCCCTTCCGGGACGCAAGCGTAGACGGCGTCGTCCCCTTCCCCCTGACGCTCGCACACAAAGCCGTCACCGCAGTCGCTGTCCAACCGACACCCTGCCTCACCGCCGCCGCGCGTCGTGATGTGATACAAGTAGCTGACGACACCCACGCCCTGTGCCTCCACCGCGAGGCGCAGGTCACCCTCGACCGAGCCCGTGAAGACGTTGACGCGCGCCAGCCCGCTCGGTCCGGTGACCACGACCGACTCCGAGACACCCGGTGCGCCGACACCCTGCCCTGCGGGCAAGCCGTTGTCTGCGTCACGAATAGCAAACTCCACGGCGATGCCCTCTACTGGGCCGCCGCCTTCACGCCGCACCAGCACCTGGGTCGCCACCCCGAGCTCGGTGCGCAGCTCTCGCTCCGTCGGCCCGACAGGCACCACGGTCAGGCGCGGTTGACGTGCGCTGACCTGGACGACCAACGGCTCCACCTTGGCGGCGGAGATCGAGACCTGGACGGGCTGCACCGTCGCCTCGAGCGGGAGCTGAAGCGTCACGGCGGCAAACCCTTGGGCGTCCGTCAGCTGGTCATTGGATGACAGGCTCGCCCCTTGCGCCGAGCCGACGACCTCGAAGCGCACGTTCTCGCCCTCGAGGCTGCCCACCTGACTGTTGGAATAAAAGACCTGGAGCATCACGCGCTCTCCCAGATCACCCGTCAGCTCGGAGTCGTGAGTCAGCGCCAAGCTCCAGTAAGTGGGGCCTGCGTCGAATGTGTTCTCCGGCACCTCTGCCGAGCAGGCGGTAAGCGCCACGATCCACGCCGCGGCGAAGCAAGCGTTCCAGCCGATCATGCGATGACGAATCATTTTGTGCCCAAACCGATAGACCCTCATGGTGATTGTTTATACGTTGCGACCTGCAACGTCGCGTATCGGTCGTTCATCGGAAGCCCATGAGAATCGCTCACCTATCGGACTTACACATCACCAAGCTCCCGCCCTCGCTTGGCGGACTCTTCGACCGCCGGCTCAGTGGATCGATCAACCTCCGGTTTCTCGGGCGGGGTGAACGCTATCGCCAAGCCGAAGAGCGCGGACGCCACGCCGTCGAGCAGATCATCGGCGCTCAGCCCGACGCGGTCGTTTTTGGTGGAGACGCCACCAGCTTGAGCGAGGTCGAAGAGTTCGAGCGAGCACGCGACGTGCTCGCCCCCCTATTGACCCTCGGTGTCCCCTGTATTGCGCTGCCAGGAAACCATGACCGTTACACCCACACCGCTCAGCGTGCGCGCCGCTTCGAAGAAGCCTTTGCGGACTGGCGCCTGCTGGCGTCCCCGTGGGAGCAGATAACGATCGGCGACCAGGTGGTCGACTTCGTGGACACAGCTCGGGCAAACCGTATGATCTGGGACTCTCGCGGCCGAAAGATCGAGGTGCCCAACCGACCGCCGCGCTGGGTTTTTGCCCATTACGCCGTGATCGATCATCGCGCCGAGCCCGACAAAAAGTGGCACGCGCTTCGAGATGAAGAGTCCGTCCGAACGCGCCTTCGCGACGGCCCCGGCACCGTCTGGTGCTGCGGCCACCTGCACCGGAGCTTCACGGCGCGCGCAGGCGGCCTCCTCCAATACTGCGCAGGTTCTGTGGGTGGCCCTAAAGGCAACTGGCAGATGCTCGAGTACATCGACGACCAGGTGCGTCGACAAGCCTGGAGCAAGGACGGCCCAGGCCGCGTCAGCAAGCTTCGCTAAAGGGCTACTTGAACAGGGCCTCGAGCGCGCTCATCGCCGCCTCTTTTGCCTCGTCCCCCTCGCGGGCACCGGAGAGCATCTTGAAGTGTCCGCAAAAGTTTCTCGCCTGGCGATCGGGGATGTACTCCGACGTGGGCTCACGGCAGTTGTTGTGGGCGCCGGTGTCGTAATGCTCGCAGTTCAAGCAGCAGTGGACGTCGGCTTCACAGTGATGACACGCTTCGCGAAACCCAACGCGCCCTTCAAGCTCGAGCTCGCCGTTGCACGCGTGGCAAAAGTAGACGGGATCTTCGGTAATCATGCGCTGCCCCCTTTTACGGTCACACCAAAGCGGTGCATGGCAAAAATCGAGAGCGGTTGCTAGGAGTCATCGGTGACGATCCATCTCATCGCCAATCGATTCGCCGGCAAGGGCGTCAAGCCGCTGCGGCGGCTTCTCGCTGACCAGCCGATCGAGTGGCACCTTCCCGGCGACATCGATGAGGCGAGCCAGCTCATCCGCTCCCTAAGAGGGCAAGCGGAGCGTCTCATCTTTGCAGGCGGCGATGGCACCTTCCATCTCGCCAGCCGTGTGCTCGGCGACGGTCAAACGCCCGACCAAGAGGTCGGGTTTATCGCGACGGGAACGGGCAGTGACTTCCTGCGCTCACTCGGTGCAGACTCGCTCGAAGAACAGGTGGCGACGGCGCTGTCGGGTGCGACGCGGCCGTTTCGGCCTGGACAAGTCGAAGGCGCCGGCGGCTTGCAATCGTTCACCAATGTGGCATCGCTCGGTGTCAGCGCAGCGGTTGCGCACGCCGTCGAGGGCTACCTCAAGTCGCTCGGAGCGTTTGGTTACACGGTGGCAATGATTCAAGGTATCCTAACGTACCGGTCCACGCCGATGACCGTCTCGGTCGATGGCGAGCTGCTGATGCAAGGGCGAGGCTACCTGACGGCTGTCGGCTGCGGACGGTTCTTCGGCGGCGGGAAAATGATCACGCCCCAAGCGGACCCATTTAGCGACCGGCTCCATGCGGTCGCGGTGCGTGATGAAGGCACCCTCGCCACGCTCAAAGCCACGCGCAGCCTCAACGCAGGTCAGCATATCCACCTGTCCCTTTGCGAACATCGCTGCGGTGAGGAGATCCGGATTTCGGGTGAAGGGCTCCGGTCCGAGCTCGACGGTGAGCTCGGCCCCTTAGGCGACCTCGTCGTCCGCCGCGGTCCGGTCGCCTTTCAGCTTGCGGCGAACACGCCGTGACCCAACAACGCCCATTGCTGATCAGCGAGGCGCTGCGCGAGCGCTCAAGCTACCTGCTCGGAAGCTTTCTCCTGCTCGTCTCCACGCTGCTCTCGCTGGCCGTGCCGTGGACGCTCAAGGTGGCGGTCGAGACGCTCGAGCGCAGACCGCTCGACGCCGTCCCCTACGCCTTCGCGCTGATGGGCTTGGCGGTGGTCTTGGGGTTCGTTCGCGTGGCGTCCCGCATCTACCTCTTCGACCCGGGGCGCCGGGTCGAATACCGGCTGCGGGCACGGATCTTTACGCAAGTCCTCGGTCAGCCGCGCCAGTTCTTCCGCGATTACCCCGTCGGCGAGGTGATGAGCCGAGCGACGACGGACCTCGGACAGGTCAGGCTGCTGCTCGGTCCTGGGGTGATGGGCGTCATGAACGCGCTGTTCGGCTACGCAGGGGCTCTGTTTGCCTGTCTGAGTCTGTCGCCATCGCTCACCCTCGTGACGCTGCTACCCTACATCCTGGTCCTGCTCGTATTGAGCGGGCTGGCGCGTCAGCTCGGCAAGCGATTCCAGCACCAACTGGTGCAGACAGGTCGCCTGACCCGCTTTCTGCAGGGGGCGGTGAGCGGAGTTGCGCTGATTCGTGCCCACGCCGAAGAGGCGCCGATCGGTCAACGCTTCGACCAGCATAATGAGGCGGTCCACCACTCGGGGTGGCAGGTCGCCAAGGTGCGCGCCCTCCTGTTCCCGCTGATGGGCGCCGTGACCAGCATCGGCGCCATGTTTGCGCTCCTTTTTGGGGGGCGTGCGGTGGTCCAGGCCGAGCTGAGCCTCGCTGAGTTCGTCGCCTTCGCTGGTTACCTCCACCTGCTGGCAGCACCGACCATCTCGCTCGGATGGGTGATCGCCATCGTTGCGCGCGGTCGGGCAGCATGGGGCCGCCTCAATGAGCTCCTCACGCTGGAGGCGGCGATCCAAGACGCGCCGGATGCGCAGACGCCCGAGCGTCGAGACGGCGCGGTCAGCGTCCGCGGACTGACCTTCACCTATGAGGGCGCAGAGGCGCCTGTCTTGCGGGACATTGACCTCAACCTGAGCGCTGGCGGCATGCTGGGTATCGTCGGCCGCGTGGCGAGCGGCAAAACCACCTTAGCGCGTCTGATCACTCGCCTCGAGGACCCCCCTCACGAGACCGTCCAGCTGGATCAACAGCCGGTGGAGCGCTGGCCGCTCGCCGATCTGCGACAACATATTGCCGTGGTACCGCAGGACCTCTTTTTACTGACCGACCGACTCGATCGGAACCTCGCCTTAGGACGCCTCGAGGCCACCGAAGAGGAGATCATCGAGGCTGCGAAGACCGCCGAGCTCCACGACGACATCGTGACCTTCTCAGACGGCTACGCCACGGAGGTCGGCGAGCGCGGCATCACGCTCAGCGGCGGTCAACGTCAACGCGCAGCGATCGCTCGCGCGCTGCTTCACCCCGGGCGCATCCTGATCCTCGACGACTGCCTCAGCGCCGTTGATGTGGCGACCGAGCGGCGGATCATTGAACACCTCCGGACGGCAAGCCGTCAGCGCACCACCGTGGTGATCTCGACCCGACTCTCGGCCGTCGTCGAAGCGGATGAGATCATCGTCCTCGACGAGGGCGCGATCTGTGAGCGCGGGACCCACGACGAGCTGCTCCGAGCCGACGGCTTGTACGCCCGCCTTTGGTCCGAGCAAAAGCAAGCGAGTCCGTCATGAGTCAGCCCACCCATACGCACCGAGACGAGCGCCTGAGCGATCTGACCGATGCGCAGCTGATCGTGCGCTTGTGGCTCTACATGAAGCCTCACCGTAGCCTCTTGTTCACCGCCCTGCTGCTGTACATCCCGATTGTCGGCGCCATGATGCTCGAGCCTTGGCTCATTGGCGAAGCGATCGATGAGTACCTTAAAGGGGCAGGATCGAGCGCAGAGCGTTTGGCAGGGGTCACCCACTACGGACTCATTGGGGTCGCCGCCGCGCTCGGTGGCGCTGCGGCGATGGGCCTTCAACAGCTCTGTCTGCAGCGGCTCGGTCTGAACACGCTGCGTGACCTACGCCGGACCACCTTCGACAAGGCGATGCGGCTCGACCTCAAGATTTATGACCACGAACCGGTCGGCCGGGTCATGGCTCGCATGACCAACGACATCGACAGCCTGACCGAGGTCTTTGCCTTCGGCGCCGTCGGGATGGTGGCAGATCTGATCCTGCTCGCAGCGGTGACGATTTGGCTCTTCGTCCTCGACGTCAAGCTGGCGCTCTTCGCCATGCTGGTCGTTCCGCCCCTGCTCGTCATCATGCGCGTCTTTCAGCGCTACGCGCACAACACCTACGGCTCATTGAGGCGACGTTCTTCCGCCTTGAACGCGTACCTTCAAGAGACGCTCAACGGGCTAAGCACGGTCCAACTCTTCGCCGCCGAAGACTACCTTGAGTCCCGCTACGATGCGCAAAACCAAGGCTATCGCGACGCAGCGTTTGATACCATCCGTTACGACGTCACGCTGTTCGCCGTTATCGAATCCATCGGCACGGTCTCGACGGCGCTCATCATCTGGTATGGCGCCGGCGCGCTCGATCAAGGGCTCGTCACGCTTGGACTCCTGATCGCTTTCTCCGAGTACATGCGTCGCTTCTTCACGCCCTTGCGCGACCTCGGCAGCAAGTACGCGATGCTGCAAGCCGGCTTTGCGTCGGCGGATCGTGTCTTTGGCTTGCTCGATACGCCGATCGAGCTGGGCGATAACGAGTCGCCCGTCGTCCTCGATCAACCCATCGAGTCCATGCGGCTTGAGGGGGTTCACTTCCATTATTTGCCCGACGAGCCCGTGCTCTCGGACGTCGATTTTACCCTGCGCCAAGGCGAACGTGTCGCCATCGTCGGTCGCACCGGCTCGGGTAAATCGACGCTGCTTGCGCTCCTGCTGCGCTTCCGGTCTCCGCAGTCAGGTCGCGTCACCGTCAACGGAACCGACCTCGCGCAGCTCGAGGCGTCGAGCCTGCGCAAACGGCTCGGTGTGGTACAGCAAGACAGCTTCTTGTTCGCCGGCTCCCTCGAGCAAAACATCACCATGGATGCGCTCGACGTCGACGCTGAGCGGCTAGCGCTTGCGTTCCAAGCCAGCCACCTCGACCAGGTCAAAGAACGACTCGCAGCGCGCCGAGACGCCGATCAAGCCGATGGGGATGCCCCCGAGATCCTCGAAGGTGGGAGCAACCTCTCAGCGGGCGAGCGCCAGCTGGTGGCGATGGCGCGTGCCCTGTACCGGAACCCAGAGGTGCTGCTGCTCGACGAGGCAACCGCCAACATCGACCAAGAGACCGAGCGCTTGCTGACTCGCACGACCGAAGCGGTCCTCGAGGGGCGCACTGCCCTCGTCATCGCCCACCGACTCAGCACGGTTGAAAAGTCCGATCGGATCATCGTGTTAGATCAAGGCAGGGTCTTGGAGAGCGGTTCACCTGCTGAGCTCCTCGCTCAAGGTGGGGCGTACGCCGAGCTCGTCGCGCATCACCGTGCCCTGACGACGCCCTCGTAGCGCTTTGGCCTGGAACTGCGTCGCGTTTCCGGGCAGATGACCCTGCATCACGGTGGGGAACGACATGGGCACGACAGTCAGCGCAGCGAACGGCACATCACGACCCAAGCGAAACGGCAAGGCAGGCAAGACCACAACGGGTTTGACGCTCCACTCGCCCGAGGCTTTGCGCACGCTGCCCATCCCGAAGCGCTTCAGCAAGCAGGACTGCCTGGCGATTTATCGCAACATGCTGATGTCGCGCCTCCTGGACGATCAAGAGGTCAAACTCAAGCGTCAGTCTCGGATCTACTTTCAGATCTCCGGTGCAGGACACGAGGGTTTGCAGACGGCGGTCGGTCGAGCCCTCGTTCCCGGGCGTGACTGGGCGGTGGGCTACTACCGTGACCGGGCGCTGATGCTCACCTTGGGTTACGACGCCGAAGCCAACATGAAGGCTGCGCTCGGAACCCCCGACGAGCCGAGCGGCGGCGGCCGACAGATGCCCGTCCATTTCGGATGCAAAGAGCTTAAAATCCTCAACAAATCCTCCTGCACGGGGACCCAATTCCTTCACGCCGTAGGGGCTGCCGAAGCCGGTCGCTATCTCGAATGGCTCAAGGGCCAAGGGATCACCGAGGGCTTAGAAGACAGCCACCCCGAAGAGGTCGTCGTCTGCTGTACGGGCGACGGAGCGACCAGCGAGGGCGAGTGGTGGGAAGCCCTCAACACCGCAACCAACCTTAAGCTCCCGGTCGTCTTTGTCGTCGAGGACAACGGCTACGCCATCTCGGTCCCGCGCGAGGTGGGCACGAGCGGCGACTCGATCTCTCGTCTGTTTGGCGACTTCCCCAACCTCAAATGTGTCGAGGTCGATGGATGCGATCCGGTGGGCGCTCAGCTCGCAGCCGAAGAGGCGATCGCTTGGTGCCGAGAGGGCAAAGGCCCTGCGCTGATCCACGGGCACGTGGTGCGGCTCTACAGCCACTCCATGAGCGATGACGAGACCATGTACCGCCCGGCGGCGGAGCTTGAGCTGGCTCAAGGGCGCTGCCCGATCGCGAGCTTCGGCGACCGCCTGATCAACAAAAAGGTGTGCAAGGCGAGCGAGCTTGAGGCGGTGCGAGCGGACATCCTCGCAGAGATCGAGGCGGGTCTCGCTGCCGCCGAGGCCAGCCCCCCCCATGATCCCGAGAGCGTCTTTGAGCAGGTCTACAGCCCGGACAACAACGGCACCGAGGCGACCTACCTGAGCGAGGCGCTGACCGAGGGCGCAGACAAGGGGATGGCGGACCTCATCAACGACGTCCTGCACACGGAGATGGCTCGTGATCCGCGCATCGTGGTCTTCGGTGAGGACGTCGCCGACATGAGCCGTGAAGAGAACCTCGAAGAGCTCAAAGGTAAAGGCGGCGTGTTCAAGCTGACCGCCGGACTTCAGCGTGCCTTTGGGAAAGAGCGCTGCTTTAACAGCCCACTCGCTGAGGCGAACATTATCGGCCGCGCCGTCGGCATGGCGATGCGTGGGCTGCGTCCGGTCGTCGAGATCCAGTTCTTCGATTACATCTGGCCGGCGATGCAGCAGCTTCGAAACGAGCTCGCGACCACGCGCTGGCGCTCGAACGGCGACTTCATCGCCCCCGTGGTCGTACGCGTCCCCTACGGTGGGTACCTCAAAGGCGGCGCCATCTATCACAGCCAGACAGGCGAGACGCTGTTCACGCACACGCCCGGTTTGCGCGTGATGATGCCCTCCAACGCTCAGGACGCCGCCGGCTTGCTACGCACGGCGATTCGCTGCGACGACCCGGTCATGATGCTCGAACCCAAACACCTCTACCGGCAGACATACAACAAGGCGCCCAATCCAGGCCCCGAGTTCACCGTCCCCTTCGGCGCCGCCAAGGTCCTGCGTGAGGGCACCGACGCCACCATCGTCACCTACGGCAACTTGGTGCGCCGGGTTCAAGAGGCTCAGCGACAGCTTGAAGCTGAAGGGATCCACCTCGAGATCCTTGATCTGCGCAGCGTCAGCCCATGGGACCAAGAAAGCGTGCGCGCGTCGGTCCAGAAGACCAACCGACTGGCGGTGATCTACGAGGACAACAAGAGCTGGGGTAGCGGAGCTGAGGTCGCCGCATGGGCTGCCGAAGAGCTGTTCGACTGGCTCGATGCGCCGGTCATGAGGCTCGCCTCAACGGATACCTTCGTCGGGTACCACCCAGACCTCGAAGACCGGATCCTTCCGCAGGTCCCAGACGTCATCGCAACGGTGCGCAAGCTGCTGAGCTACTGAGTCAGACGGGGTTCGAGACGTCGATGAACCGAGCGTCGATGCCCTGCTCTGCGAGGTGACGAGCGATCCCTTTGGGGCCGAAACGTTCCGTCCGGTGATGCCCTCCGGCGATAAAGGCGACGCCGAGCTCCTCGGCTTGCGCCTTGGTCCACTCCTCCGCCTCACCCGTCAGGTACAGATCAAGCCCCTCAGCGGCTGCTTCGACGATGTGATTCGCCGCACCTCCGCTGCACAGCCCGACGCTTTGAACCGGGCGCTTGAGGTCGCCAAAAGCGAAATTCACGCCCCCAAGCCCCTCTCGAAGACGCTCGACCAAAACGCCCAGTTCGACGGGCTCCGGGAGCTTCCCCTTGAACCCGATCGGCGTGCCCGAGTAGACCGCGAATGGCTCTCGGTCGGTGAGCCCGAGCAAGTCGGCGAGCCCGGCGTTGTTGCCCAGCCTCGGGTGTGCGTCGAGCGGCAGGTGGTAACCGGCGACGCTCAGTCCCCCCTCAAAGCAGCGGCGTACGCGGTCGCCGAACATACCGGTTAGGCGCTCACACCGCCCCCACAACCAGCCATGATGCACCACAAGCAGCTGCGCCTGCGCCTCAATCGCCGCCTCGATCATGGCTCGATTGGCGCTCACGCCGCATACGACCCGGCGGATGGCTCCGCCGGCATCGAGCTGAAGCCCGTTGAGGCTGGCGTCCTTGAACCGATCGATCTCCAAGAGCTCATCGAGCGCTGCGCAAAGCGTTGCGGCTGTGTCCATAGACTGGCTCCTTACATCACGTGAACTGATCGAACGCGCCCTGTCAATCGCGGGGTAGCGGGAAGCTCATCTCATCGGCTGGACCGGTAAAGCGAGGGAAACGCCACCGAGCGATCGTCTGCCGGATGCACTGAGCTGCTGCGCCGGTGACGCCAGCCACACGGATGTCAAAGGCAGCGCCGTTCGGCTTGATCCGAAAGCGCACCATCCCGTCACCGCCTTGCCCGGCACCGCAGGCTTTCAGTGACCCCAGCTCACGCTGAACCACCTCCGCCTTCTGGTCCGAGTCCAGGCGGAAGCTGCCTCGCTTGAGCAAGAGACGCTGACGCCGACGACGCTCCTGTTCTTGCTGCTCCTCACCCTTGGGTGCGACCCGCTCGGTGCGTGCCTGCTTCGCCTCGGACACCACCGTTTGATCACCCCTCGGCCAGGTCGCCACGCGCCATGACAGAACGATCAACAACGGAACGCCGAGCGCCATCATGAAGAGACGGCGTTGGTTACGTCGGACCGCAACCGCCACCGGCGAGGCTGCGTTGGCGCGCCGCAGCAAGCCATCATGGGCGATCACGACCTCAGGGGACTCGCCGAGCCGATCCTCAAGCTCCGCTTGCACATCGCTGGGCAGCGCCGAGGGCGGCATCGTCGGCTGCCGGATCATCTGCTCGATCGCAGCGGGCGCCGCTTGCGGGGAGACCGAGGCGCGCTCCCTCGAGTCAACGCCCAGCTTGGCGGCTTCGAAAATACTGGTGATCGATCCCGACTGCCACGGACCCGCCCGTCTGAGCAGCTCCGCTGCACGCCGCTCCTTGGCGATCGGAGTCCAAGCCTCAAGCCCGGGACGCCAGACCAGCGACTCGCCCGTGAGCGTTCCGTCGATTAACGCATCGATGAAC
The DNA here is from genome assembly GCA_036338695.1 of Myxococcota bacterium. Taxonomy (GTDB): domain Bacteria; phylum Myxococcota; class UBA4151; order UBA4151; family UBA4151; genus CACGMS01. The sequence continues at coordinate 36,655 of JAYZBQ010000015.1, read as the reverse complement.
TCGCTGTGGCTAACCTGCCGCTGCGCGCCGTCGTCGTCGGTGATGTGCCAGACCTCATCAGCTTGAGCTTGCTCAAGAGCTCCCTCAAGGTCGATCAGCGTGAAATCAGCGGTGAGGTCACGACCATCTGCCCCGTCATACGGGACCAGCGCCTCGGCATCCACGAGAACCGGGTCCTTGCCCCGGCGAATCAGCAGGCGGCTGCTGCACCGCCCGCAGTCGAGTCGAGCACCCTCAGGCGGGATGCGATCCTCATCGATTCGGTATCCAGAACCGCAACTAGGACAGGCAAAGCGCATAGCGGGATGATGTTCTCACAGACCGCCTACGCCGTCCACTTCACGACCGCTAACCGACTCGCCCCACAAAGCGATGCTCCCCACTCCACATACGGCAGAACAGTTCTTCAATGTCCCGATCGGAGAGCCGAGCGTGCAGCGGGTCGCTCCGTCTCGCCTCCTCGAGCGCAATGGACAGATCACCGCAGGCGACCAGTCCCGAACACAGTGAGAGCCGCTCGGTTGCGCCGGCGAGATGCTCGATCGGCTCTTCAATCAACCGGTCGAGGTGGGCGCGCAGCTGAAACTCGAGCGCACCGCCAAGCAGCTCTCGCCAATGACCCACCATCGTTGGGTCGGGGCGCTGAGCGCGCAGCCCAACGGCGGCGCATAAGTCGGTCAAACCCTGGAGCCCAATCGCTGAGATCAGCGCCACCTCAGGCCGCATGATCCCGAGCACTCGCCCGATCTGAAAGCGTAAGGCAGCCTGCTGATCATCGCGCAAAATGGGAGCGAACTCGCCAGCGACCAAGCTGAGCGGCTTGCTTGGAAAAATCCTGAGATTCTCGCTGCTGCGCGGGATGATGTACAAGCTCGACTCGGGCTGCCGAAAGAACCGCGCCACCCGATAGAAAACCTGGACTGCGAGCCGCTCATCTTCTTCGGCCACATGGCGATGCCGACGCCCAAAGAGACCATTCGGGCGCTGCGGATCTCGCTCGATCGCAGGATGCAGTAGGTGCCAGGCGGAGGTCAGCGCCTCCCCAACGGGCCCCGCGAGGAGCGGTGGCAGCAAGGCGCTCTGTTCGGCGGCGGTCAAGGGCGTCGCCGCCACGCTTTGCCGGCGCCACGCACGCACCTCATCGGGGCTGCTCTGCTCGATCCCGCGCACGCTCAAGACGTCGGCGACCGAGACGGCACGCCAATATTGATGCGTTTCAACGTAAGACCGGAGGAGATAGTCTGCACCTTCGTCGCTCAACCCGCGCACGCGCCATATCGGCTCGAGCAAGGAGATCACCTCACTCCAGCGCTCCAGCGCAATGAGCGCGCCAGCGAGCTCAACACGCGTTCCGGCGAGGTCGCGTAGCGCAAGCATCTCGGACAACCCCGTCACCGCCAACTCCGGGCGCTGCAGCCCCTCGTTGGCTAGGCGAACGACCCGTCCCCAAGTGCTGTAGCGCTCCTCTTCTTGGTCCACCTCAAACCGCTCGATCTGAGCGTTAAGGTTCACCACCAAGAGGTCCCAGGACTCGCTCTCAACGCAGGCCGCCTCGATCAAATCCAAGGCTGCGCGGCAGGACGGATCCAAGTCCAGCGCCGAGTTCCATGAGGCGAGCGCCCGCTGCAGATCCGCTAGATCATGGTAGGCGAGGTCCCCAAGCCAGACCAGCATGGGGGCTCGTTCTTGCGCCGGCGCATCGTCGAGCGCGCGCATCCCGGCGGCGAAGGCCTCATCGTATCGAGCGGTCTGCCGGTACGCCTTGGCGAGCCGCTCCACGAGCGCGAACGGCCCGTCGATCTCAAACCGATACGCTTCCAAAAGGTCGGCGACCTGCCAAGCGTCTTCGATCGACTCGGTGCGCAGCAGCAGCAACTCGATGCGGCGCTCTGACGTCACCTTCGGCAGCGCGCGCTCGATCACCTTCAGCGCATCATGCCGCCGATGCGGCACATCGAGGAGCGCACGTCCGAGGCCGTCTAGGGTCTCACCCCGCTCATCGCCCAAGCTGATGGCGCGCTCGAAAGATGCGCTGGCGGCCACGGGCTGCCCCATCCCAAGCCGCACAGTCCCGAGGTCCGTGTAGAGGCTCCCGAGCTCCGTTTGGCTCATGGCGTGCCCGTGCTGACGAATCAACGCCTCACACCACTGCCCCGCCTGTTCCCAGCGATCGGTCTGCATAAAAACGTAAAGTGCGTCAGAAAGCGGGCCTGCCCGCTGCGGGATGCCGCTGAGCTCAAAGCTCCGCGCCGCCGCTTCAAGATCGCCCTCGACCAACTCGATCCGAGCCCGCCGACGCAGATCCCGCGGCAGCGGCTCTTCGATGGACAGCAGCGGCTCGAGATACTGGCGCGCCTGCTCGCTGTCCTCTGTTCGCCAGAGATCACTGAGCGCGCGGCGGACGTCGTGGTCGTTGGGCTCGAGCGCAAAGGCGCGCTGCAGCAAGGTGCGCGCGCCCGAGCGGTCCTCGCCCACCCGCTGGCGCGCCAGGCTCAAGAGCCGCTTGGCCGACCATGCGCCGGGGTTGGCGTCGATCGCCTCATCGAGCAGCTCCACATCGGCATCACCGACCGTCTCAGCCCACCACCGAAGCAGCAACGGCGCTCGCCCAACCTCCGCTACTGCGCGTTCAAATACCTCACGTGCCGTAGCGGCATCCACAGGCGTCTCAGCGGACAGCCCAAGCGCTGCGGCGCGCCCGAGCGCGCTGTTGAGCGCTCCGAGAAGTTCGAGCGCGAGCTTCGGCTCTGCGCGGCGCGCCTTAGCGATCAACTCGAGGTTCGTGGCGTCGTGTTCCAGCACGCGCCGAAACAACTCACTGCCTGTGCTCGCCTTGCGCGCGACGTCGACGAGGTGCTCGTCCCAGAGCCCGAGATCGAGCGCACGCAGCCCGAGTACATCAGCGCGCTCATCGCGGCCACCGAGCGCCAGCGCGCGCAACGCGTGAGACAACACGTCCACGCTGAGGTCACCTGGATCCTCCGTGCACAACGCAAGCGCCTCGTCATAGGCCTCGAGTTCGATCGCACGCTCGACCCAGTCGGAGAGGGAGCCAACGCCGGGCCAAGCGCCCACACGAAGCCCATCGAGCAACGAGCGCAGGCCGCGCCCGATCGCCAGGTCGCGCAGCGACGAGATATCCCCCCCAGGCTCGAGCTTGGCAACGCACCCATCGAGCGCGCCCGACAAACCGGCCGCCACGGCTCGCTCAAATCCATCGACCGGGAGCGACGCGGCTTGCTCAAGCGCAGCACCCTCGACCGACTTACCCGACTCGAGCTCCTTCAAGGCGCAGCCGATCACAAGCAGGCCGTCCTCCGGCCAGCGCGTCCGCAGCCGCCGAAGTTGCTCCACGCTGAGGCCGTCCAACGCAACAGCCAGCCGCGCCAGCTCCACCTGCTCGGGTTTGATGGGCTCGCGGACCGCCGCCTCCAAGAGCCGCTGACAGGCGAGTTCGACCTGCCCGTCACGCGCTTGAAGCGAGGATTGCGCCATAAGCGCTGCAGGCGCCCGGAGGTCGGCGCCGTCGATTTGACTCACGACCACGCGCGCCAAGCCCTCTCGGCCAAGCTCGAGCAAATCCAGAGCCGCTTGTCCGAGCAGCTCAATCGCCCGGTGATGGTCGAGGTTTGAGGCGCACAGGAGGACCGGTTCGATCGTCTCTTCAAGCAAGCTGCACTCGGCCGCAGCGCGCATCATCGTCCGCAGGATCGTCTGATCACCATCAAACCGAATCAGGAGCCGACGCGCCGTATGAAACGCGAGCAGGGTACCCTGCTCCTGCTCCCCTAGCTCGATCAAATCTTTCTGAGCGGTCGAGGGGCGCTGACGCCAAAGCGCGCGCTGTTGCAACAGCCGCAAGCGATCGGCGCCAACCGCGCCGTCGAGGCGCTCTTGAAACAGCGCCAACGTTGGCTGACGGAGCAGCAGCGCATCGAGCACCTGAAGGCGCATCGCAAAGCTGAGCTCGAGCTCCATCAGCGCGCGCAAGCCCTGCGGAGAGGGCGCTGCGTCGAGGTGCTCGCGGACCAGGTCGAGCGCTAGCTCCGTCTCGTGCTCGTGGAGCACATCGAACAACGCCCACCGAAGGTTGCCATCGGCGACGACCGTGTCCGCGCCAACCTGCCGGACCATCTCAGCCACCCTGACGGCGTCACCTTCGGACGCAGCGACCTCGAGACGCAACCCAAAGGCTTCCTCTCCCGCCTCGTCGGCGAGCAGCTCTTCGACCCGTGCGCCATCGCCGATAGCCAGCAACGCTCGACCGAGCCTAAGGCGCTCGAGCGCATCCACGTGACGCCGACTCGGCCAGAGATGTTCTACCAGCTCACCGTAGGCGCCAACCTGTTCGAGCAGAGACCACCGCAGGGCGTGTCGCTGATCTGCCAGCATCCTCAAAGCAGCGGCGTGGTCACCGTTTGCGACCATCCAATGAGCGAGCTCGAGGCGCTGCTCCGGGTTGCCACGCTGGCCCACCCACTGCTCCGCTCGCGCAATGGCTGGTGCGCCCATCAGCTCATAGCTGAGCTGCAGCCACGCCCAATGCTGCTCCTCATGCATGGGCGGGTCGAGCCGCAGCACAGCCTCTGCGCCAAAGACCTCAGCGAGCTCAGCGACCGGCAGCCCCGCCTCGGACAAGCCGAGGTGCTTGAGCAGGCTCAGGGCTTCGCGCCGGTCAAGCTCGATCAAGCGGGGCAAAAGGCGACGACCACCATCGTAGCCGATCGAATTCGCACGCCCGGCGAGGCTGACTAAGAACTCGGCGTCTGCGTAGTCGACCAGCCAGTCCCAATCGAGCTCGGCGCCGCCGCGGCGCTCGAGTTCACGCAGCCAAGCCGATTGTATGACCGCTGCAGGTACCGATGCGCGCTGCATCGCCCGAGCGGCGAGCGCATCGGCAGCCTCCACCGGGTGCCGCTCTGCCCAGTCATCGAGGCGCTCAGCCAGCTCCTGTTGGAGATCGAGCGCCAGGAGATCGTTCCAGATCTGATCGAGCAGCGGCTGTCGGAGCTCGCGATGTGCGCCGATCAGCCCCTGCAAGCTCACCTTCGTAGCCCTCACGCGCCGCTCCGGTTCGGTCTCGACTTGAGCCAACCAAGAGCGCATCGCTGCGGCGCGATCGTTTTCACCTCGAAAGGGGTCGTCTTCACCCCCTCGAAAGGGTCTGACCTCGGAGGTCATAGATCCCCAGCCTCCAACGACTCGAGCAGCTCGGCTGCTGCGCGATTCCCCGACTCCACCGCCCCCTGCAAGAGACGCCTCGCTTCCTGGCTTGCGCCGAGGTGCCAGTGGGCTCTCGCCCGAAGCACCGCCCAGCTACCTCGATCCGGTAGCCCGGCTGCATCAAGCGCCTCAAGAGCTTCCTCAGCCCGTCCGAGTTCAAGAAGGATCGGGATCCGAAGACGCTGACTTCGGTCATCCTCGTCCGCGTGGCGCTCAAGGAGGTCCAGCAGCGGCTGATAGTCCCCTGAAGAAGTCTGCTGACTCAAAGCCGGCAGCTGACTTCGGACAAACCCAACCACGCGATCGGCGTCGAGCGCACCGCGATCGCTCAGCAGCTTGAACAGCGCCGGCCCAAGCTCGGCGTGCAAGGCCTCAAGGGCGTCGAAGGCCTCGAGCACCTGATCGACAGAGAACTGGTTGAGGATGAGCTCGAGCGCTCGGGCGCGTCGCGGCTCATCCGCGAGCAGAGTCAAGGACTTGAGCGCCCAGTCGATTCTTCCAGAGGTCTCAGCGGCGGCTAGGAGGTGGTCGCTGGCGCGACGGCGGCAGCCGGGGTGTGCCTGCCCCAGGGCATGGACCAGCTCAAAGCTGCTCTGCTTGTCCGGCGCTAACAAAAGCGCTTGAGCCGCATGATCGACCGCCTCGTCGTGCCGCCCGAGGTGTTCCAACATCTCGGCCGCGCTGCGCTCCAAACCGACCCGCTCACTGCGCTCGGCGATCCGGCAGCGGCTCTGGATACATTGCAAGACCGCCGGGAAGTCCCCCATCGCCATGAACCAAGGCTGAAAACTCGCAGCCAGCCGGGGCTCCGAGCAGATCCTCTCGATCTGAATTCGAGCCGGTTCACCCGCCAACCATCGCTCTCCCTCCGCTTCGGCGAAGGCGCTGAGCGCCTCGTCATCTAAGAAGCGAAGCCAGCGCGCATCGAGCGCATCCTGCGTCGGTCGTCCGAGCACCCACTGGGCGAGCGCAACTCGCTCATGTTCGTCTCGGCACACCTCGAGCGCTTGCTCGCGATCGGTCAGCGCAGCACACATCACCAAGGCTTGACGCTGGTGCTCTTCGTCTCCGAGCCGGTGTTGATAGGCGTAGCGATAATAAGGAAGCGCCGCAGCTTTACCGGCGTGAACCTCGACCCAAGCTGGCGCCAGCGCAGCGATGTTCACCAGCGCTTCGATTCCGCGGCTTGCCAGGCGCATCATCCGGTCGACAACTGGCGCGCCGAAGCGACGGATACCCCACCCGACCAAGCTCGTGTCGCCGGCGAGCAGCGCCTCCCAATAGTCGTCGAGCTCAGGCTCGGCTCGGCGTGCCGGCAAGGCAGGCGCAACGCCCATCATCGAGGCGAGCGCATCCGCGGCGGCGACGCCGTGGCGGTGCAGATCTGGGTGTCCGCCAAAGGCTAACACCATACGCTGGAGCGTCTCGTGCTGATTAAACTCAATCGCCAGGTCGACCAGCGGCTCAAGCTGCTCGAAACGAAACAGAAGCTCGAGCTCGTGCGCATCGGGCGGCTCGACATAACCTCGCTGACGCGCCAGACGTGCGCTGCTCAAGCTCAGCGCAAGCGCGCCCGCCTGCCGTGCGACCTGCGCAAACGCATACAGGCTGTCACCGTCTCGCTTTGACTCAGCTTGGGTGGCAGCCCCGAGTAATGTCTCTATCGAGGGCGCATCACTCATCGCTGCCAACGCACCACAGGGCCGGTCTGAAGGACGAGCCCTGATGCGGATCCCAGCCACCGACCGGCGACCTCCCAACCAAGCAAGATGTGCCGCAGGCGCGCTTTGCGCTCGACGCGGACACCAGCGCCCGCAACGATTTGGTCCACCGGATCTCCGGGGCCGTCCGTTCGATTCCAGCCTGCGCCGCCCCAGCCACGCAGAACCCAACGCCGCGTCAGGTTGGTATCCACCGCGGCGTAGAGCATCATGTCGATCGAGAAGAGGTCACCATCGCCCATATCGTCGCCCGGGAGGCCATCCACCGAGAGCCGCGCACCGAACGCCTGCCGCGTCGACGGTGTCCAGAGCGCCAGGTCGGTGTGAAATCCTGCGCCCACCCCGACAGCTCGATCGCTTAGAGCGGTCACCGGGAGCGTCAGATGCGGCGCCACCGAACCCGAGACACCGCCCGCAGGCTGCCACTTCGCCAGCGCCGGAGCCGACAGCGTCATCAGCAGCACGGGCAGCCAACGCATCATCCAGCCTCCTTGAACATGAACGGCCAGTTGACGATCACGACACCGCCGCCTTTAGGCGAAGGGAACACCCATGTGCGCACCTTGTTGACAATACAGCGCGTCAGCGCCTCGTTCGCGAGGGTCGTGCCCTCAGCGCGCGACTTCGCCGAGCGCACCTTACCGTCCTGCCCGATGACCCACTGCATCACCAGCTTACCCTCGAGGCCTGGCGTACGCATCAGCTCAAGCTCATAGCAGTACTTGATCTGGGCACGGTGCCGTCGAACCACACGCTCGACGACCGCCTTGTCCAGATTCCCTTTGATCTTGCTCCCGGCGGAGCTCAGCTTGATCTGAAGCTTCTTCTTTTGACCCAAGTTTCGCTGCTTACGCCCATAGTTCCGATCGGACGACCGCCCGCGTGTCGCCACGCGCTTGAGGTCCACGGCGCTGTTCGCTCGCTGGACCGCTTCGTTGTTGCTTAGACCCACCAAATTAGCGTTCGGGTCGACCGCCGAGATCGAGCCGAGCGCGTTGCTCAGCTCGTTGTTTCCTGTGCTTAACACCTCGCTTGCCGTGCCGGAGCTCCCGCCAAACAGGCTCTCCACGGCTTGGTCCGCAGCGGCAACATCGGCGGCGGTCGGCGCCGCTTTGGGCTTGGAGTCATCCGCCTTCTTTTCGCCCGGCGCCGACTTCTTGAGTTGCGTCGACTTCGCCTTTGACTTCGCCTTTTTCTTCTCGGGCTTGGGCTCCTCTTTCGGCTTGGGCTGGAGGATCAGACGGACGAAGCGGTTCGGCGTCTTCGTCAGGGTGTCCTCGAGCGTTTGCACGCGCGGCGGATGAAGCGACAGCGCGATGATCGCCGACGCGTGCAGCAGCAAGCTCAGGAGCAGCAAGTTGATGAAGTCAAAGTTGACCTGGCTCAACCACGGGATCGGCAGCGGACGCGCCGTCGGCACCAACCGATAGTCGAGCTGGATAGGCCCACAGGTGAAGCTACCCGAGTCACGGATCCCGATGGGCGCGCCGACGCTGTCCCCTTCACGGAAGAAGCCGGGCACCAGATCAGGCTTCGTGACCTTGCCGCCGCCATGCTCAGGGCGCCAGATCTCGCCATTGGGCACAAACACGACCCAGCCGCTCTCGACCCGCTCAAAGAGGGTTCGGCCTTCATACTGAGTCCCCTCGACCGGGACCTCGAGCTCTTTACCGATGCGGACGGCGCCTTCGTTAAAGTGCGCCAGCTCGAATCGCCCGCCATTGTACAACAGGGCGACTTCAAGCGCAGCGTTCGAGGGCGTCACAGCCGACTCGGGCTCCACATAGATGCGCTCGATGGGCGCTGGCTCGATGGCGTTCGTCTCGCCGAGATCAGGCTTAGCCACGTCAAAGGCTGTCGCCGTGACCTCTTTGCGTGGGTCGGAGCGCTCACGGTCCGCAACCCGCCGAGCAGCCTCAAGGTGAGCCTGCTTCGCCTCTTTACTCGCCTCAAAGACCGAGCTGAGGCTCTCATCGACACCGACCAGCCCCTCGTCCTCTTCCGAGCGCAGGTAGGTGACGACGCTGCGCCCTAGCTCGATGCGATCACCCGGTTTGAGCTCTGCGCGTTCGATCGCGTCCCCGTTGACGCGGGTGCCACCTGCGCCCCCGGTATCAACGACAGTCAAGACACCATCCTCGGCGACATCGATGCGAGCGTGAAGGCGACTTGCGGTGGCGTCAGCGACACGTAAATCAGCCGTGCTGAGGCGACCAATCGTCGCCGAGGCCCCACTGAAGTGGGCTTGGCGCTCGTCACCTTGTGCCACGACCAAACTGAAGACGTGTCGCATACTCATGGGGTCACCTTCAGAGACGATTCACCAAACGCAAAATTTCGCGCCGAAAATGCATCCGAACCTGAATCAAGTTCCGATGCCGCGACAGCTTGCGCGCCTCAAGGAGTTCACCGTCCGGCGTCCTTAGCCGCCCTTCGATCGTGTCCTCTTGATCGAAGGTCAAGACGGTGGTCTCCCCAGCCTCTGCCTGACCCGTCAGAACCGGCTCATCGTCCTGAGCCAGCGCAGGACCCGAGAGCAAAAATGCAGCGAGTAGCCAACACGATCTCATCGTTCAGCCCTCCCGTCTCAACTGTTCGCCAAAAGGTTTCACTCCGCCAACGCCTCCGCCTCGACCAACAGGTTGTGCACCGGGTGACCGCTGTCCGGGTTATGGGACTCAACAAACTGCTTGAACAGTGGAAAAGCAGCTTTCGCGTCGTTGAGGCATCGCAGATGCAAGACGCCCAAGTTGAACAGCGCAACCGGCCGCTTGCCGCTCAACCCCTCAAGCAACACTTTAGCCTCTGCGCAGCGTCCGTTGGCTCGCAAGGTCAGCGCGTGCACGAGCCGGGTCTCGGCGTCACCAGGTACCAGACGTACGGCGCGCTCGGTGTAGCGCAGCGCTCCTGCGTAATCAAAACCCAGCAGATCCTGCCGCGCCCGCTCCAGCAGCGCCCCGACGTGGCCGGGGTCCACCTTGAGCGCAGCGTTAAAGGCACGTGCAGCGGCGACCTGACGCCCTCGACTCTGCTCGATCGTCCCGAGAAGATAGTGCAGATCCGCATCTTTAGGCGCCTGCTTCAGCCCCTCTTTACACACGAGTCTCGCCAGCCGCAGCTCACCCTGCTCAGCGTGAATGCGCGCCAGCGTGATGTAGGCGAACAGGTCGCGCCCTTTGTTGAACAGATGCTTACGCAGCGCCTCAATCGCCTCTTTGCTCTTGCCGTCGCGATGCACCATCCAGGCGTTGAGCACCGCAGCGCCCTCATCCTCAGCAGCTTGGGCAACCACCTGCTTGGCTGCGTCGAGCTCGCCCGCTGCCAGCAGAATCGACAGCGCCAACTGGACCCCCTGCACCCCCCCCGCCGTCCGGGCTGCGGTCAGCGCGCCTTGAAAGTCCCCGTTTCGCGCCGCGAGCACCGCTCGAACCAACGCCGGCTCTCCCTGCAATGCGGCGGCGCTTAGGACCTCATCGATGGACTTACCGGCAAGCAACATCCGCCCGGTCAGCAGACGGCGGCGAGCTTCTCGACCTTCCTCTTCCGCTGCCTCCTCGTCCGCCTCGAGCGGCGCCAAGAAGGGCTCAAGCGCTCGCATCTTCGGGTCCACTTCTTGCTCAACCACCAAAGGCTTCTTGGGTGCCGAGGCGCAGCTAACGAGCGCAGCCGCTAATCCGATCAAGGTCAAGCGAGTCATCACTCCTCCTCCTCGAACAAGCCGTCGTCTCCGGTATCCATCGTCCCGTCGTCACGGATCTGCTTCGCCATGGCGTCTTCAGCCGTCGCCTCTTCCTCGGGCTTCTCCTCTTGGGCTGTGGGCGCCGGCGCAGCCGCAGCAGGCGCCGCCTTTTTCTTCTCAACTTGCTCAGCCTCGGAGGGCGCCTTCGCCTTCGGTGCGGGGGCTGTACTCACGAGGAACTTCAGATCATCGCGCTGGACCGGCAGCGCCCCAAACGGGCTGTAAGCTGCCACCCAGGTTCGGCCTAAGTTCGGCGACTCCTCGTCCAGCCGCGGAAAAAGATCGGAGCGATGCTCCAGAAGAAATCCAAGGCAGCCCTTTGTGTCCGCACCCTGCACGCCCCACTGACGCGCCTTATCAAGGCACGTGGTGTAGTGCTCAGCCGCTCGGTCTTGATAGGGCAGCGCCTGGTCACTGAGGCGGTCACGGAACACCTGAGCTGACTCGGCGTTCAGGTTCCGCGGGGCGCGAACAGCCAGAATTTTCTTGGCGTAGAGGGCGTGGAGATCGCCGATGCGCCGCAGCGCGCTGACCGAGCGCTCGGGCGAACCAATCGAGGCGACGGCGACGTACTTAAGCTTGAGATCGCCCAAGGTTTTGAGCTGCTCTTCAAGCGCCGTGCGAAACGCTTGCTGATCGTTGACGCCCGGAAGCGCCTGCTCTGCGTAAGCCGTAAACTCAAGCTCGAGCTGAGCGAGCCGCGCAGCGGCGACCAACGCCGCCGCTTCACCCTTGAGCTGCGTCCCCTTCTCGATCGCCTCAGCTGACGCTTCCTCGAGCCGCTTTTCAGCGGCCTCTAGACCCTGCTTCAGCTGGCGCCTACGCCCCTTGGAGGCGCGCCAGGCCTCAGCGGAGCGCCCCAGCGCCACCAGCCGATCACCGGGCGACTCCAGGTCGCTGACGACCCGGTCGTAATAGCGCGCTGCGTCCAGCTCGCCGCGCACCGCCTGGATCAACTTCCCCACGCTTAAGCGCACCTTGCCGACCTTCCCCGGCTTCTCCTTGCTCGAGGCCTTGGTCGCAAGCTTGAGGTAATCGAGCCGGTCACGTAGCGCCGCCTTGGGGTCTCCGAGGTCTTCGCGGTAGACGCTTGCGTCGAGCCAAGCCGAAGGCGCCAGCTCATCATCAGGGTTGGCGGTGGCGAAGCGCTCGAGCCGGTCTGCAGCGGCCTCGTAATCACAGGTCTTGCGGTACACGTTCGCCAGATTGAAGTAGGTCCTGCCTGCGTGCTCGGAGTCCGGGAAGCGCTTGACGAAGGCCTTACGCACCTCGAGCGCGTAGTCATTCCTACCTGCTTTCTCCCAATAGACAGCGGCGTTGAACATCGCCTCGTCGGCGTAATCACTGTTCGGGTTGTCGCGGACATAGTTCAAGAAGCCCGTTGCGACGTCTGCGGGCTCGAGGTCGGCCATGGAGAGGCTCAGCACCTTAAAGTTGGTCTGGTCTGCGATCTGTGCGGCGCGCGCTTGGAACTCAGGGCGCTCGTTGAAGCGCACATCCACGGCATAGGTGCGGGCTTGGCTCAGCAGGCCGCGCCAGTCCTTCTTCGCCTGAAGCACATCGAAGACCTGGTCGGCAGCTACCTCACCTAAGTCCGTCCCGGCAGCCTGGTCGACAATCTTGAGGAACGCGGCGAGCGCCTCATCGAGCTTCTCTTGGGCATACAGTGACTCGGCGATGCGATAACGCGCCACCGGCGCCATCTCGCCGTTTGGCGCGATCTCTAAGTACAGCGAGCAGGCCTCCATCATACGCTTGGAGCGCTCCTTGAGCTTTTCCTTATCGCCCCCTTTGCCCTTAGCCTCCTCCGCCGCGATGAGCTCATCGTACGAGCGGACCATCTCGAGCGCAGCGTCGGCGGCGAACTCACCTTTGCGGTTGAGCTGCACGGCGTCTTGATACGCCAACGCAGCTTGCTCATAACGCTTCATCCCAAAGAGCAGCTCGCCTTGGTAAAAACGCATCTCATGGCGATGCGGCGACTTCGTCATCAGGTCCATGTAGAGGTCGTAGACCTTGGCGGCGTCGACGAGCATCTCTTGGCTCTGGACCTTACTGCCGTCGCTGTGCCAGCGCGTAGCGACTTGGCGCATACCGAGGTCCGCCTCAGCCATCGAGCGTTTCCTGCGCTTGCGATCGGCATCACCGGCTGCCCCCATCGCCCGCAAGCCCTGCGCCATGTCATCGAGCGCTGCGAGCAGCCGGGACCGGTCCCCCTGGCGCAGCAGCGAGCGAATCCGCTTGGCGTAGTAGCTCGGGAGCAGCGGGTCGTCGCCCGCCTGAGCGATCAGCTGGTCGAGCAACGTCGCCGCCAGGGCGTCTTTGCCATTTCCGAGCCAAATATCAGCGAGTCGGTTCGCCATCATGCGGCTGTCTTTGGGCGCCAGCGTTTGGATCGTCTCAAGCGCCGTGTCGGCTTTACCGTAGTGTGAGTAGGCAGATACCCAGTCCCGGCGCGCCTCGCGCCCAAGGCTAAACCGACCGCTCGCAGCGCCAGCCTTCTCTGCTTCTTGTGACAGCGTAATGACCTTCTCAAAGCGCTCGGTCGCCGCCCTAAAGTCGTTCAAGTTGTAGTAGGTCCAAGCCAGCTTGTACTCCGCAAACGGACGGACCTTACTCTGCGTAAACGTCGCCGCCTTTTGGTACGCCTTGATCGCGTTTTCGAGGTCTTGGTTCTCGAAATAATACTCGCCAAAACTCAGCCAGGCGTCCGGCACGAACGAGGAGTCCGGGAACTCACGGATGATCCGCGTGTACGTATCGAGCGCCGCCTCCTTGAACCCGACCTCCCACCAAGCCTGCCCGAGCGCGTGAAGCACCTCCGGCATGCGCTCATAGTTCGGCAGGTCGCGGATAATCTGTCGGTACGAGCCGATCGCTGCGCGCTGAGCCCGCTTGGACTGGGTCTGGTACTGGGTAATCTTTGCGCGTTCGGCAGCCGCCCCCGCCTTGTCACCCGCCTGCTCGAGCTCGGCGGCTTGGTCCTCGGTGCTGCCGACCGAAAAGGTGTAGTAACGGGCGCGCTCGTGCAGCAGCTCAGCCTTGCGGAATAAGAGCTGTGCGTAGCGCTCATCATTGACCTCAAGCTCGAGCATCTCCTCGATCAACGCCAGCTGACGCACCCGAACGTCGTCCATCTTCCAGGCGGTCTGGAGGCGGACATCGTTCATCCGCACCTGCGGACCATCGATCGAGACCTTCTTCTCTTCCCCAACGCCCTGCACCTGCGGCACCTTTCGGCCGCGATCAGCGCCAGCTGATCCCGCAGGGGCGAGCATCCAGATCAAGGCGAACAGCATCATCGGCAGCTGCTCCCAAGGTGGACCTCATAGGTCTCGAGTTCGTCGCGCCAATACTCACCGTCAAACGGCCACCAGTTGTATTCGTCCGAGACCGACACCGGCTCTCCAGTGGGCACGGCGATGACGCCCCCCGTACCGCCCCTGAGCTTTTGTTGCAGGACCTTCGTGCGCTGCTCTTCGATCTCAACCTTGAGCGCCAGCGCGCTCTTCAGCAGATTGGCGAGCGAGACGCGCTGAGCGAGCATCGCGCCGCGCACCAGAAGACCGACCTGCTCTCGAAGCGCGCTAAATCGCTCCTTGAAGACCCGCTCCAGCCGGCTTAGGTCGCGGGGCTGCAGCCCGACCCCGAGGAGGCGGCTGTACTCCTCCTCAGCGCCCTCAAAAATCGCAATCGATCGCTTGATCGACGGCTGCAGCGCAAGCTGCTCAAGCCGCCGCGCAAGCACCTGATCTTCCAGCGAGGCGCGCCGCAAAAACTGGCTGAGCCACTGCGCCCCCTGAGGCATCGCGGCGAGCGCGCCGCTAAGTCGATCGTAGACCGAGCGCTTCTCGAGCACGGCGCTCGCTGCCTGGACCGCCTCGTCGTAGCGACAGTTCTCGTAATAGCTGAGCGCTTTGAGCACCTCGATCTCTTCGATGATCTGATCGCTCAAGAAAGGCGAATCGAAGGCTTCCAAGATACCCAGAACGCGACCGAAGTCGCCGCGCCGAAACTGCGCCCAAGCCTGCTCAAAGAGCGCTCGCGGCCAGTCCGGGCTGCTCGCCGGCACCTCGCGGTAATAGGCGAGCGCTGCGCGCATCTGACCATGCGCATAGTGCACCCTCGCCATCTGCATCAACGCGACGGCCCGCACGGCACGCTTGCCGAACTTACGCGCCATCGTGAAGTGCCCCAGCGCGCTCTCGTCGTCCGCCTCGAGGGTCGCAACCAGCCCCGCTTGCAGCTGCGCCTTGGCGTACAAACTGTGCCCCCTCGGCACCAAACCGAGCAGCGAGCGCGCCTTGGCGACCGCCCCTTGGGTGCGGGTCACCTCGGCCTTCTCTTGGACGCCCTGACGCTTCTTCCCTTCCGCTTCTGCGGCGCGGATCTTCGCCTGCGCCGCCGCAGCGCGACTCTGGGCATCACCTGCGGCTTGCTCTTGCTGCTCCTGGTCGTCGAACCCGGTCTCTTCGAGCTGCAACGCGCCGCCCTGCTCGATCTGCTTACCCTCGGCTGGTTTTCGGGTACGTGGCGCCCGCTCCACCTCCTGGGCAGCGATCTCCTCGGCGAGCGTGGCACGCGCCGCATAATATCCAAAGTAGGGGCGCCATCGCTCCTCGAGCTCGGCGGCTGGGATGCCCTTCATCACACGCGCTAACTCAGGCGCCGTGACGGGCGACTCAAAGAGCGGTCCAAGCTCGCGCAGCAGAGGCCCTCGGATATCGGCAGCGATCCCAGATAGAGACTCGGCGACGAGCAAAACCGCCAGGCGCGGCAATTCCAGCCGGATCGCCGATAAACCCTGGACGATGGCGGCGCGCTCGGCCACCGGACCGGTCAGCCCGTTCGCTGTGATCTGACTTGCGCGCGCCAGCGCTGCGGCGAAGCGCCCTTGGTCATAATCCGCCTGGGCTGCGCTCAGGTCCGACTGCCCCAGCTCGACGCCAGCCGACGGCTGACCGGCGGTGGTGTCGTCCACCCCGAGATCCAGCTCGAAGCCTTGTGCTAGCATGATGAGCGAGAGCCAAAGCATCTCGTTAGCCCCGATTCTTCAGCGGGAAATAGATCGCGAGTCCGGTGTGGAGAAAGAGCGGCGCCTTGATGTCCTCGACGCCTCGAAACTCGTTCGTAAACATCAGCCAGCGCCCGACCAGATCCAGCGACATAAACTCGTTGAGGTACAGCCGACCGCCGACCGCCGCCGACCCCGTCGGCTTGAACTCAGCGTCGATGTCCGTCAGACCGCCTCGACCCTCGATGAACAGATCGTAGTGGACGACGACATCCGAAAAGAGCGCCATCTTGCCATAGACAGGGGTATACGAGGCGCCAAACCCGAAGGTGCTCATCATGACCTGCTCACCGCGTACCCAGCGCTCCTGCGAGCGGACGAGGTGGACCGCTGCGCTGTCGACCTGCATGATCCGCTGGTCTCCCCCGAGCACAAAGGAGAACCCTTCTGCGAGGTGATAGTACAAGCTCCCACCGACGGTATGCGTCGTGACGACGGGGTCGTTGAGCGTGAGCCCGTAACTAGGAACCAAGCTAAACCGTCCCGCCTTGCGGGTCTTGCGACGCTGGACGCTACGCAGTCGATCCCGCTGCGTCTTGGCGTCGATCCGACCAACCTCATCCGCCGCCTGGGCGACGCTTAGCGACGAGGGAGCGATCACCAACCCACCGATCAGCGTGATGTATAAGAGCGTGCTGCGCACCATCATCCCGGCCCTCCATCAGCCACGGAGCTACCCACGACCCGAGTACAGGTCTCTTTCCCTGGATCGGTCAGGTAGCGGACATCGAGTTTATCGCCCGGACGAGGGCGTGCGTTACCGTGAAACCGGAGCCAGCGCCGAGCGCAGACCCCTGAATCCTGGCACAAGTTCTGACACGAACGATCACAGGTGAGGTCCCAGCCATCCGGGATCCCGTTGTCCGGGTCATAGATCGGGACCTCTTCGATGGCAGCGAACGAGCCATCGTCCAGGCGTCGCTCGATCGTCACCCTCATCTCGCGCGGATCGGCGGGCGGCTCGACCAGTTCGAGCGCCGGCACCAAGATCAACAGGCTGGCGATCTCGGTGAGGGTCCGCCGGTAGTCATCAGCGCAGATCGAATCCAGCAGGTATTGACCGTCGGCTCCTTCAAAAAGCTGACCTGCGAGCTCAAAGTAACGCCCGCCGTGATCCGACTCGCAGAAGTGCGGGTGCTCAACAGCCGTACGAACCCAGCCATCTCGAGGCCGGCAGCGGTTCGAGACATCGCTGCAGCCGGTCCCTGGACCGCCACCGGTCGACAGGCAGCGATCACTCGGATCGCCCGGCACGATGGAGTCAAGCGTGGGCAAGTTGCTGCCCGCTGGGTCGCGGTTGCACGCATACGGCAAAATGGCGCCGCAAAGACCCGCAGGCGCGTCGCGATTCTGCGGCGTGCAAACGGTCGTCGCCGGGTCGTCTTCGCTCTGCAGACACAATCGACCTTCCGAGCAGTCGGTGTCCTGCGCGCAGCGGTGAAACTTACAAATCTGACCTGACTCACAATCGACCGACCCAGCGCACGGCACCGAGCGCTGATCGGGTCGAGCCGGGTCCGGCTCAAACACCCCACCTGCAATGACTGCCATCGAGACGTCGTCCGGGTTGGGTTTCAGAGCTCGCAGCGCGTCCACATACCGCCGCAGAGGATATTTCGGGAAGTTGTCGCTGTAGCAGTCGGTCGAGTTCAGCCCGCCCGGCGCGCCGGGTGCATGCGAGCAATCGTCCTCGTCCGTGATGACGATGATGATCAAGCGGGCGTCATCGCGCAGAAACTGCGCCTTGTGATCGGCGCATCGCGGGTCTGGCGAGTTCCCCTCAACCAACATCTTGATGTTCTCGAGCCCCTGCTCGAACACCGACCCGTTCGAGGGGATCGCAGCGATCCTGCGGCGCATCAGCTCCACCGCCTGCTCACCGTCTCGAGAGGTGATCACGGGGGCTGCGTTGGCGTTCTCTGCAAACAGGCAGCCCGGCCCGAGCAGCAAATCGCCGCCGTCGCGCGGCGCCGAGTCCGAGGTCGTGATCACGCCGATGTGATAGTAGTCATCACCGTCCTCGAGGTTTTGCGAGGCGCCCGCTGCGACCATCAACTCCATGAAGCCGCAGTTCGGATCATCGGGATTGTTCGCGATGTCGCAGCCCGGCCGAGCGATCAGGTTGGCGGCGATCTGCGCCCGCTCCTCCTGCATGGTGCGGGAGTCATCGATGACGAACAGGATATCGACCGGCTTGGAGCGCCTGAGCGCTGTTTTCTCCACCACCTGGCGGGCGCAGATCGGCTCAACTTTGACGAAGCTGTGATCTTCACACCCCAAACCGAGCAGGGCGATTAGCCCGAGACCATAACTCCTTCGCCGCACGTTCACCGAGTCTCCTGTTGACTTCAGTCGCAGGGGTTACCGCTGCTTCGGTCTGTTGCGATGCGGAGCCGGAAGCTGTCCTCCGCCGTGTTCCCTGCGCTGTCTTCGGCGACCGCCTTGAGGGTATGCTGCCCCGTAGCGATGCCGGCAGCTCGATAATCGACCATCGTCCCGGTCCGGATCGAGCGCGGGTTCTCGTCGGGCAAGATGGTTGCGACCACCGTGTTGCCAACCATGATGCGGACGTGGATCAGCGCCAGATTGTCCGAAGCCTCAACCGCCACCGAGCTCGGCGACGGCACGCAGCCGCCAGGCCGCACGTTCTGGTCGCGAGTGATCGCTACGGACGGACCGACGCCGTCGACCGTCAACGACTTGGTCAACTCAGCCGTCTGCCCGATCCCGTCGCTCACCGTTGCGGCGATCTCGACGCCATCGCCCGCCACCGGAACCTCCATCGTATAACGAACCCGAACACCGTCCTCCGTCCGGGTGGGCTCACCCGCCTCCACACTCACCGACTGACCGTCAGCGGTCACCGTCACCCCGGCGAGGCTGCGGTCATCCTGAGCGTCGATCGCCAGCGCCAAGCGACCCGCACCGACCAAGCTGCGGTCGGCGTTGGGACCAGCCCACTCAGCGGTCGGCGGCGTTGCGTCCTGGTCCCGGGTGCAAAGATACTCCGCGTCCACCTCGGCGCAGCGCCAGTAATTCGGGTCACCGCACTCGTCGTCGGTGGCGCAAGGCTTCGAACAAAACCCGCCACTACCTTCCCCGCCCCACCCCTCGGGTGTGTCGAGACAGGCAAAGCGGCACCCGCCCTGCTCACCTGGCGTACAGGCTGCTTCATAAGGAAGATTCCGCCCTGTATCGGCGCTCCCAGCGTCTGGACGAGGCCCCGCATCAAACTCGATCCGGACCGTCCCAGCGTCGTCATCCGGACACGCGACGATACGCCCCTCTGAATCCTGACACTGCGTGACCGGCTCTCCGCCACACTGCGCAGCCACCAGAAGGGGCGCTGCAGCGAGCAGGGTCCAATAGTGCTGACGAAAGCTCATCATCTTCTCCCGAGCCGATCTACTGGCGATCGATCTCCACACGTTGTAGCACCACATCCTCGATCGGTCGATCGCCCATCCCGGTGGGCTGCGACGCAATCAAGTGGATCACCTCTTCACCTTCGATCACACGACCGAAGACAGCGTGCCGACCGTCGAGGTGCGGGCACGGCACTTGGCAAACAAAAAACTGCGAGCCGTTGGTGTTCGGCCCACGATTCGCCATGCTCAAGACGCCCGGGCCATCATGCCGAAGGTCTGGATGGAACTCATCCTCAAAGGTGAACCCAGGCCCACCGCGCCCGGTACCTGTCGGATCGCCCCCTTGAAGCATAAACCCTTGAATCACCCGATGAAAGATCGTGCCGTCGTAGTACGGCGTCCCCTCGGCGTGAGCTCTTGGGTCGTCATAGGCTTTCGAACCCGTCGCCAGGCCCACAAAATTGGCGACTGTCTGCGGCGCCTTCTCCTCTTCCAGGCCAACGACCATCGTGCCCAGGCTGGTCACGAGGCGAGCCACCAGTTGCCCCTCACCTCCAGGGATACCGTTCGCATCATTCGACATGTGAATCTCTCCGTACGCCCGCGCGAGAGGGCATCCTCGGCATGACATAGTCGGCAGCAAACTTGAACCCGGTTTCGGTCGAAAAGATTTGCGAACAGGCGACCGCGGAGCGTCAGTCGGTCGGCAACCCACGCAGGATCCGCCAACCCACCTCGCTCTTTTCGATGAGGGCGACCGGGCGGTCCCCTGCGAAGACGGCGCGGCGCCCTAACGCCTCACCGAGCGAAGCGGCGATCACCTCGAGCGGCTTGCCCTGCCGGATATGGAGGGCGACGGAGTCTGCCACGTGGACCGGGTCACCGAGCGCCCCAAGCAAGGTCCCCACCGACCAGACGGCCTCCTTGGCTAACTGCTCCGGGTGACACGCTTCGACCACGCTGAGCCCACCGACCTGGGTCCGCCGCAGCGCCCGCAAATGACCGACGCTCCCGAGCGCTTGAGCCAGGTCTCGCCCGAGACTTCGGATATAGGTCCCAGGCCCGCACTCAACCAGAAGTTTCAACAGGTTAGGGGCGCATAACTCAACCTCAAAACGATAAACATTGACCCGACGCGCAGGGATCTCCACTTGCTCACCCCGGCGCGCCCGGCGGTACGCGCGCTCGCCGTCGATTTTGACGGCGCTGTACACCGGCGGGACCTGCTCGATTGCGCCTGTAAAGCGCCGCGCCGCAGCTTGCACCTGCGAGGACGTAAGCGGCGGAACCGGACGTTCCGAAAGCACCTCGCCCTCACGATCAGCGCTGTCGGTCTCGACCCCGAGCACGAGCTCGGCCTCGTAGACCTTACGCGACTGGTCGAGGAAGTGGCTTAGGCGTGTACCACGCCCAACACACAGCGGCAGCAGACCCGTTGCGAATGGATCCAAGGTGCCCAAGTGGCCGATCTTTTTGATCCCAAGCTGCTTCGAGACGACAGCGCCTGCGCGCCGGCTCGTCCAACCGCAAGGCTTGTCAACGAGGACGAGCCCGGGATTAATCGTCCACGTCGCCATCGCTCGTCCCGCGAGCCGCCCGCTCGTCCGCCTCGCGCACCAGACGCCCAAGGTCCCCTACGACGCGCGTGCCGTAGGCGACCTGATCGTCACGCTCAAAGTGCAGATTCGGGACGTATTTCATGGGCGCATATCGAGGCAGGAGCTTACGGATAAACGGCTTCATTTCCAGAAGCTTAGCGAACGACCTCTCAACAAGGTCCGGATCATCCGAAAAGGACGCAACAAACACGTTGGCGTGGCGCAGATCAGGGCTCATCCGGACCGCCGTCACGGTCACCAATGACGGCAGCTCTTGAGGGAGCTCTCGAGTCAAAATCTCAGACAGCGCACGCTGCACGGAGACTTCGACACGGTCTGCGCGGCGATACCCGCTGTTGACCATCGTCTACGCCTCGGTCTCGTCCGATGCATCGCCAGCCGTCTCCGGCTCAGGCTCAGGCGCCACGTTGTGCTCGTCGAGCTTGGCGCGAATCTCTTGCACCTCAAAGCACTCGATCAGGTCACCTTCTTGGAGATCCGACCAGCCGACTAGACCCATACCGCATTCCGTGCCCGACTTCACCTCGGGGACGTCATCCTTGAACCGACGCAGTGAGCTGAGCTCGCCCACGTAAATCTCCTGGTGATCCCGGAGCAGGCGCACCTGCGCGGAGCGGCGCAAGAGACCGCTCGTGACCAGGCAGCCCGCCACGGTCCCGAGTTTCGGCACACGGAAGGTGTCGCGCACCTCGGCGCGCCCGAGGTAGCTCTCTTTACGGATCGGCTCGAGCATCCCTTCCATGGCGGCGCGCACATCGTCGACGACGTCGTAGATGACCTTGTAGCAGCGAAGGTCGATACCCTCCTGCGACGCAGCCTCTGCCCCCTTGGTGTCTGGGCGAATGTTGAAGCCGATGATGACCGCCTCCGACGCCACTGCGAGGTTCACGTCGTTCGCCGTGATCGCGCCGACACCGGCATAGATCACACGAACCTCGACCTTCGGACCACTCAGCTCCGTCAAGCTGTGGCGCAACGCCTCAACAGACCCCTGCACGTCGCCCTTGATCACGAGCTTGAGTTGGCGAGCGACCGAGGTCGGCGCGCCGTGTGCCATGAAGCTCTCAAGGTTCACCCGAGCGCCGACGGCAAGCTCCGACTCACGGGAGCGCTGAGCGCGCCGCTCGGCGACCTCTTTGGCGACCTTCTCATCAGCCACATTGACTGGATCACCTGCGCTCGGGACACCGCTGAGTCCAAGCACAGCGACCGGGAAGGAGGGTCCTGCCTCGAGGACCTCGTGCCCCTGGTCATCGTACATGGCTCGGACACGACCGTGGTGCTGCCCGGCGACGATGATGTCGCCCTTGCGCATGGTACCCTGCTGGACAAGGATCGTTGCGACAGCGCCACGCCCGCGGTCCAGCTGCGCCTCGACGACCGTTCCGATGCCCGGCTTCGATGGGTTCGCTCGCAGCTCGAGGATCTCCGCCTGAAGCGCCAGCTTCTCAAGCAGTTCATCGACACCCTCACCGGTTTTCGCCGACAGACGCTGGACCTGAACATCGCCGCCCCACTCCTCTGGGACCAGCTCATGTGCCGTCAGCTCTTGCAAGACATTGTCCGGGCGTGCGCCCTCTTTGTCCATCTTGTTGAGCGCCACCAAAAGCGGCACCTGCGCCGCCTTGGCATGCTTGATGGCTTCAGCGGTCTGCGGCTTGATGCCATCGTCTGCGGCGACGACCAGAACGACCACATCCGTCACTTCAGCGCCACGAGCTCGCATCGCCGAGAAGGCTGCGTGCCCCGGAGTATCGAGGAACGTAATCGCGCCCGAAGGGCACTCAACCGAATAGGCGCCGATGTGCTGGGTGATACCGCCAGCCTCGCCCGAGACCACGTTCGCCTCTCGAATCTTGTCGAGCAGCGAGGTCTTGCCGTGGTCGACGTGCCCCATGACCGTAACGACCGGCGGTCGGAGCAACAGCTCTTCGCTACTGTCGACGTGCGTCACCAGCAGCTCGTCATCCGTCGCCTCGGAGGGCTCGACCTGATAACCGAACTCCTCTGCGATCAGCGACGCCGTGTCGAAGTCGATGCTCTGCGTGAGCGTCACCATCATCCCGTTCATAAAGAGCGCACGCACCACCTCAGCAGCTTTCACGCTCATCTCGTGCGCTAGCTCGCCCACGCGGATGCTGTCACCCACCTTCAAAATGCGTTTGTGAGCGGATGGAAGCTGCCGCAAGGTCTCCTCATCGAGCCGGTGACGCTCACGCTGAAGCAGCGCTTCGCCCTGCAGCTCAAGGAGCGCCTTTTTACTCATACGGCGCTTGCGCTTCGCTTTACCGCCAGGCTTCGGCGCCCCACGCCGAGCACGCTGACCCGGACCACCGGGACCTCCAGGCATACCTTCGGGTGAGCCCACGCCCATTCCCGTTCCCAGGCCACCCGGACGACCCGCGCCAGGCCCGCCAGGGCGGGGTCCTCGGTTCATGCCGCCGCGCCCGGGTCCACCCGGTCCTCGTGCGGGACCGCCGCGTCCAGGCGTGCCGCGCCCAGGACCGCCTTGTCGGGGCCGCCCGAAACCACGCCGCCCCTCGGCTTGAAGTCGGCTGCGGATGGCCTCCGCATCGATCACGCGCACCACACGCGCCACGGGCTTGACCTGTGCAGGTTTGGGCGCGCCGGGCGCCTCCGCAACCGGCTGTGTCTGTTCTTGGTGTGCCTCGTCCGCAGACCCCTCGGCGGTCGCTGGTGCTTCTGCGGCCGGTTCGCTGTCTGCCGCCGCAACTTCTGGCGCTGCCTCCGGCGACGACTCGGGCTCGGACACCGGCGCAGCAGGCTCCGGCTCAGCCACAGGGTCTGCAGCGACTATCTCCGCAGCCACTGGTTCAGGCGCCTCGACCGGTGCCGGCTCTGCGGACTGCTCAGCGGCGCTCGGTGCGTCCGCCTCAGGCTGTGGCTCAACCGCCTCCGGCGCAGCCGGCTCAGCGGCAGCTGCCTCAACCACCGGCTCGGGCTCGGGCTCGGCGCGACGACGGCGACGAACGGCGATACGCCGCGGCTTACGCCCGGCTGACCCCGCCACCAAAATCGACTCCGCCTGAGTCTCGTCTACGCTCACGCTCGCGGAGGCGACATCCATGCCACCTTTCTCGAGCAACTCTTTGATCTCCGCGTTGGTCTTGTTGTGACGCTTTGCGAGATCATAGATGCGGATTTTACCCATAGGTACTTTCCTATCCAACCACACTTGTTTGGAGGCGGCTCATGAGCGCCGCCTCCGTGAGAGCTTTCTCACCCAAGGGCCCCTTTGGGACCCCGACAACACCTGTCTCGGAACGCCCCAGCCAAGTGCCTAGTTCAGTCTGGCGAGCCACCCGGTACACAGGAGCACGAAACGCGTCCACTTTCTTTGCAGAGCGCTCGCTCAAGTCCACTGCAGCGACGACCCCACTCAAGCCAGCTTCAGCGTCTACGCTCTGGGTATCGGCGAGCCCGATCACCAACCCACGTTGCCGCTGCAGCCGCCCGAGGCGCTCGGCGAGCAGACGCTCCAAGCCCTGCCGAACCGCTCCCACTAAAGCGCCCTCAGGGCCCTTTTGGACCCGCCGCTTCAGCGACCGACTTGCAGCCCCCTTCGAGGCACGCTCGAGACAGCTGGGCACCGGACACGCGTAGGCGGCACGCCCGGGCGCCCGGCGGCGCAAATCCGGAACCACCTCACCGGCCGGAGAGGCCACTAAGCGGATCAACTGGTGTGCCGGACGCTGCTCCCGGCATGCGCTGCATCGACGCTCGGGCATCAGACTTCTGCTGCGCCTTCGCTGAGCGCTTCGTCACCGTCCGTGTCAGCTTCTGCTTCCACTTCAGAGGCATGATCGGCGCCTTCGGCGTCCGCTTGATCCAAGGCTGCCTCGCTCTGGGCGGCTTCAAAGTCTTCGGCGCTGGGCGCATCGATCAGGAGATCCCAGTCGCCCTCAGCAGCTTCGACGAGCGCCTTCTCGATGCCGTGCATGATCACCCAGGTCCGGCTGTCGCTTAGGTTGAAGCGAATGGCGAAGTCTTCGAGCCCCACAGAGAGTGCCTCAAAGTACCAATCGGCGGGGTCGGTCAAGCCGACCTCCTGACACGCGCTGATCAAGCCAGCCGATACACCGGCCAGCTGGCTGAGTACCCCGTGCCCGTGATCGTCCATACCGTCGACGGCTGCGACGATCGCTCGGTCGCGACACGCCTGGTCTCGCGCAAGCTCCATGCGAATGCCGGCCTCGGCGTGCTCACTTGCGACCGCCGTACGCGCGCCCTCGACGAGCTCATTGGCTCGCTCGAGATCCATCCCTGGGATCTGAGCCAACACCTCGGTGTCGCCGTCCGCCACCGCCTGGGCGCTTTGATAGCCGTAGTTGTAGAGCGTCTGCAGAAGCAAATCACCCAGACCTTCGATCCGCCCGAGGCTCTCAAAGGCGATCGCGCGTCGCTCGTTCATTTTCGACTCAGAGTTGAGCTCAAGCTTCCAGCCGGTGAGCTCGGCGGCGAGGCGAACATTTTGCCCTCGCCGACCGATCGCCAGGCTGAGCTGGTCATCGGGGATCACGATCTCCATGCGCTGGGCACCTTCATCCACCAGCACGCGGCTGACCTCCGCCGGCTGAAGCGCTGCGCACACGAACCGGACGGGGTCGGCTGACCACGGCACGATGTCGATCTTCTCGTTGCGCAGCTCCTGCACCACCGCCTGAACGCGGATCCCCTTCATCCCGACGCAAGCGCCGACGGGGTCGACCTCAGAGTCGCGTGACGACACAGCGATCTTAGTGCGCGTCCCCGCCTCGCGCGCCACTGCGCGGATGCTTACGATGTTCTCGTAAATCTCGGGCACCTCACGGGTGAACAGCTTGGCGACGAAGTCGGGATGAGCTCGGCTCAACACAATCTGGTGTCCACGTGCCTCTTCACGCACATCGAGCACAAGGCACTCGACGCGATCGCCCACGCGGCAGTTTTCCCGCGGCACCTGCTCGCGATACGGCATGACCGCCTCGGACTTGAGCAGATCGACGACCACATTACCCCGCTCGATGCGGCGCACGGTCCCGGAGACCAACTCGCCCTTACGATCCTTGAACCCCGAGAAGATGTTGGCGCGGTCCGCCTCTCGCACACGCTGGATGATCACCTGCTTTGCGGTCTGAGCGGCGATGCGACCGAGCTCCTCGGTCGGCAGCAACAAACCGATCTGATCGCCCACCTGAAGGTCTGGGTCATCCTCGATCGCCAGCGCGTCGTTGAGCGAGATCTCAAGGTCAGGGTTCTCGACGTTCTCAACGACCGTCTTAAACTCGATGACGTGGATCTCACCTGTCTCTTCGTCAAACTGCGCCTCAAGGTCGGCCATCAGCCCCTTCTTTTTGCGCGCAGCCGTCAACATCGCCGCCTCGAGCGCCTCGATCAGGACATCGCGTTTGATCCCCTTCTCGCGCTCGACCTCAGCGATGGTCTTGATCAGTTCGTCCATCATGGCCGATCTCCAAAATCGTAAATGAGGTTCAACATTCGAATCTGTCGCCCATCAAACGTGATGGGCACTCCGTCTTCATCGATGGTCACGCGACCATCGATCACTTTTTCCAAAATCCCTGTGACCTGCTTCCGGCCCGTGCTCCGCGCCGTCTTGGCGTGCACCCGCTGACCGATCGCTTCGTCGAGGTCAGGGCGCGACGCCACCCGCCGATCAAGCCCCGGGCTGGAGACCTCGAGCTTGTACGCCGAGCTCACGGGGTCCTCCACGTCGAGCAGTGCGCCCGCCAGGCGACTCGCCTCGGCGCATTGATCCAGCGTAATCCCCCCGTCTCGATCGAGATACAAGGTGAGCGTCGGTCCCTGGGGGCTGGTCGGGAGGTACTCAATATCGACGAGCGAAAACCCAGCCTCTTCGAGCGGCTGACGCAGCAAGCCCTCGACGCGCACTCGCACCGGGTCAGCAGCACCAATCACGAACTGAGATTCAACGCTCATCACCAGCCCTCGAAACCTACGAAAAAGGGCGGCCCCGAAGGACCACCCCCACAACAAAGCGGAAATGTCTTGGGCGGTGCCTATCGGACCCGCACAGCGACCGCAACTGAAATCAGCGCGAGCGGCACGACGGGTTGAGCGCATAGGCAGCGCAGCCACGATCAGTCAAAGGCGGGCCGTACGTGTGAGAAGGGCGGCGTCTGATCGCTCGGCATCAGCTCGGACAGAAATCGACTGGGCATCTGCAGCCGCTCTCGCCCCGCCCGCTGAGCGTACGTCAAAAGGAGCTCATCAGCTGCTCGGGTCACGGCGACGTAGAACAGCCGACGCTCCTCGTCGACGCCATCGGCCTCAGCAAAACTCGCCGCATGCGGCAGGTTCCCCTCGATGAGCGACAGCACAAAGACGCGCGACCACTCAAGCCCCTTGGCTTGGTGAATCGAGCTGAGCACCAGCGCCTCCTCGTCGCCGCCGTCGCGCCCCGTCTGACGGGCGACGGGCAGATCGGCGAAAAGCTCGGCGAACGACTGGAATGTGCGCGCAAAGCGAACCAGCTCCTCAAGGTCCTCGCTACGCTGCTGCGCGTCATCAAAGCGCCCGACAAAGCGAGCCGCGTAGTGATCAACGATGGCGCTGAGCGACTCGGCGACGCTCAGGTCACCGCCTTGTGCAACGTGCGCCAAGAGCTGCAGCGCGCTGTGTGCGCCGGGTCTCGCCTCTGCGGCGGCGAGGTCGGTTAAGGATGCGCCTGAACGAAAAGCCAGAACGATCCGGTCGGCGGTCACGGCACCGACCCCCGGATACAGCAACAGCAGCCGCCGCAACCCGAGCTCATCACCCAGCAGGGCGCGCCCATAGGCGAGCACGTCTTTGATGTGTGCCTGCTCGAAGAACCGTACGCCGCTGCGGATCACGAAGGGGACCCCGGCGCGTGTCAGCTCCACTTGCAGGTCCGAGCTCAGCGCGTGGCTCCGATACAGGACGGCGATCTGCGACCAAGGCACGCCCTCGTCCCGATAAGCGAGCGCCTTGGCGACGATAAAGCGCGCCTCCTCCTGGCGATCACGGCACTGGACCACCCAAGGCGGCACGTCGCTGGCGGCGCGCACAGGGACCAGCTCCTTCTCGAGCCGACGGGTGTTGTGCGCGATGCTTTGGTTGGCGAGCTCGATGATCTCAGGGGTCGAGCGATAGTTATGGGTCAAGAGCATGCGCTCGGCATTGGGAAAGCGCTCGCTAAAGCCCATGAGGTTGGACGCGTCGGCGCCGCGAAACCCATAGATTCCCTGGCAATCATCGCCGACCACCGTCAGCCCTCCGTGGTGGCGAGCCATATGATCTGCGATACGACCCTGAATAGCGTTGGTGTCCTGATACTCATCGACCAGCACCTCCACGAAGCGCGCCCGCAGCGCCGCCGTCGCCTCCTGGACCGCAGCGCCCGCGTCATCGGGCGGGTCTACGAGCAAGCTCCAACCGACGAGGAGATCATCAAAGTCGAGGACGCCTGCCTCGTGCTTGCGCCGCACAAACTGCGCCCCGATGGCCTCGATCAGGTCGTGGCGCGCCGCGTACTGTGGCCATTTGAGCGTCAGCACGTCAGCCAGGGACAGTTCTCGCTGCACCGCCGCTGAGTAGATCCGGCCGAGCGTCCGGACACGGGGCAAGCCGTCGCGGCGGGCGTCGAGCTGCAGATCCGACACAGCGGCGCGCAGCTGCTCCTCGGTGTCTGCGCGATCGAGGATACGAAACTCAGGGTCGAGGCCCAGCGCACCACCGTATTGCCGCAGCAGCTTTGTCGCCAGCCCATGAAACGTACCGCCCATCAGCGACCACGCTGCCGAGCCGCACAGTGCCTCGCAGCGCGCCATCATCTCGTGCGCCGCCTTGTTGGTAAACGTGACGAGCAGGACCCTGTCAGCGGGTACCCCATCGCGTAAGAGCCTCGCCACCCGATGCACCAGCGTCCGCGTCTTACCTGAGCCCGGCCCGGCAAGCACTAAGCGAGCTCTGCCCAAAGGCGCGCTTACCACCTGCCGCTGTTGCTCATTCAGCGTGGCGAGGAGCGGATCCGTAGCCGCAGTGACCGGAGCCTTCATCCCTTAAAGAGGATCAGCCGGTTAAACTGCTCACCGAGCTTCTTGCCGTCTTCGTTGTGCTCCGCCACCCGAGACTCGACGTGATGCTGAAAGACATCGCACAGCACGATCACCGCCTCATTGCAGCCCTCTTCGACCGCACGCATCGCCTCTTCGTAGGCATCTCGCCCGCCGCCGACGACCTGCTCGCGGTAAGCGGCTTGGAGGAACTGGCGCATCACGGCGCTGGTCGCCAACACTGCCCTCGCCGCCTCGGCGAACTCAAAACCGGCCGATGTCCGCCGGACCAGGTAACCAAAAAAGGTGCGCAAGCCGCCCTCATCGCCCGTACAGATTCGATCAACCGTTCCATCGAACAGATACTCGCAGTCCTCTTTGAGCCTCTGCTTGCCCGCTCGCGCGAAGTCAGGCGCCTGCTTGTTAACGGCTTTGATCAGCTGCGCCACGAGCTGGTCGCGATGATCTTGAAACACTGTGTAGAGCGAATAACTCACCGCCGCTGGACTCCATGACAACTGTCGAGCCGGTCGTGATCATGGACCGGCAACTGAGCCCGTAACCGCTCCAGACGATCCGGGTCTACCTCAGCCACGCAGATGCCCGGCTCGTCCACCACTCGAGCGACCACCGCGCCGAAGGGCTCGATCGCCATGGAGTGCCCGTAAGAGCGGCGCCCGGGGCAATGCTCGCCCACCTGGCCGGGCGCGACCACATACGCGAGGTTCTCGATAGCGCGGGCGCGCAGCAAAGGCTCCCAATGCAGCGGGCCCGTCCGGCGCGTAAACGCCGACGGCACCGCGAACATCGTGGCGCCAGCCCGCGCCATCGCCCGGTACAACCAGCCAAAGCGCAAGTCGTAACAAACGCTCAAGCCGAGGACGCCTGCAGGGGTGTCGACTACGACGGGCTGTACCCCTGGCTGAATGCGCTGACTTTCTTGAAACACCGCGCCCCCGGGGATCGCCGCGTCGAACAAGTGGATTTTGTCATAGACAGCCCGGCAAGTACCTCGATCATCCCATACCGTACAGTGATTGGTGGGCCGCTCATCGGTCGGCAGATCGCTCCGCTTGAGTACGGTGCCGCCAAGGATCCAGATACCGAACCGTCGCGACCACTCGCTGAGCTTGGACAGCGACGGGCCATCGCCTGACTCGGCGGCGCCCTCTTTCGCCTCCTCCGGGCCGATGTACGCCCAATTCTCTGGAAGCACGACGAGGGCTGCCCCGGCGCGAGCGCTCTCCTCGATGTAGCGCTCAGCTTGGCGGTAATTGTCCTCTTTGATCGGTGTTGAGCACAGCTGAACGACCGCCACCTTTGGCATACAAGCTCCCATGGCTAAAGCCGACGCGCCACGACGTCAGCAGCCTAGATGAGGTCGACGCGGCCGTCCAAGCCGATTTTTTCATCCTGCGCCGCCTGCAATCGCAAAAGCCTTTTGACCTTCGTTTCTAACGCCATTAGGGAGCCTGCGGTTATGCCGAAGTAGCTCAGCTGGTTAGAGCGACGGTCTCATAAATCGTAGGTCGGCGGTTCAAGTCCGCCCTTCGGCACCACAAGGACACTCGATGGCTGCAGCACACCGAGTCGCCGTTGTCATTATTGGGGATGAGATCCTCGAAGGCTCGACGGTTGACACCAACTCGACGACGCTGATCCGCTGGGCCAACAGCCAAGGGCACCGGGTCGTCTCGGTGCAGACCGTCAGCGATCGCCAAGAGGTCATCGTCGAGACGCTTCGGCGCGCTCGCCATGACGGCGCCACCATCATCATCACGACAGGCGGCGTGGGGCCAACGATCGATGATCTCACCGTCGAGTCGGTCGGCCGCAGCCTCGGGATTGACGACGACCACGAGCTTCCGGAGATGCTTGAGGCGCTCAGGGGCTGGATCGGCGAGGAACCGCAGGGCGTGCGCCGCCGCACGGCACGCGTTCCGGTCGGCACGAGCGTGCTCTTTCCAAAGCGAGAAGACGGCAGCCGCGGCTGGCCGATCTTTTGCGTCGGCGACACCTACTGCCTCCCCGGTATCCCTCGGCTTGTCGCCAAGCTGCTCCCCCTGCTCCCACCTGGACCGGGCGAGCGCCCCTTCGCGAAGGTCCGCTTTCAGGGTTACGAGACGCAAGGCGCTCAGTCGATGGAAGCCGTCGCCTCGCAGTATCCGCTCCTCGACTTCGGCAGTTACCCCCCGACGCAGTCGGGGGATGACTGGGTCAGCCTGACGGTGCGCGGCGCGCACGGAGCCCCCGTTCATGAAGCCGCCCAAGCCTTGCTTGTTGCCCTGCGTCAAGAGGGCCTCCTCGCTGAGTGGGTCTCACCCAAGAGCGAGGGCGAGTGAGCATGGAAGCGCTCTGGGCACCGTGGCGCCTCGACTACGTCAAGGACGCAAAGCCGGTGAGTGAGTGCGTATTTTGTGTGGCGCCGACACGAGACGATGCGCTTGATCGAGAGCACGGCGTCATCGGGTATGGCGAGCACGGTTATGTGATCCTAAACCGCTACCCCTACACGAATGGTCACGTCTTGGTCGTACCGTTTGCGCATGAGTCCGAGATCGATCAGCTCGACGAGGCGGTCCAGGCGGACCTGCATCGCCTGTTGATGCGTGCCGTGCGAATGATCAAAGCCGCCTACGGCTGCCCTGGACTCAACATCGGTCTGAACATGGGCTCAGCAGCAGGCGCGGGGATCGCATCCCACCTACACTACCACGTCGTACCGCGCTGGCCGGGCGATACCAACTTCATGCCGGTCGTCGGTGGTGCCAAGGTCATCCCTGAATCGCTCGAGGCTGTCTACGACCGCTTGAAGGCAGCGTGGAGCGAACATGGCTAGAGCGCTGGTGACCGGCGCGACAGGCCTGATCGGCTTTCATCTCGCTCAAGCGCTGAACGAACGAGGTCGCCCCCTACGTCTGATGCACCGCTCGGTGGAACCGCCCGCGCTCTGGGCGGGCTGGGATGTCGAGACCGTCCAGGCCGACCTCACCGATGCGACGAGCCTCGGGGCGGCTGTCCAAGGCTGCGACGGCGTCTATCACGTCGCGGCGCACGTCGACACGAGCACGCGAGCCGGCGCGCGGATGCGGCGTGTCAACGTCGACGGCACGGTGTCGCTTGTGCGAGCGGCTCGGTCGGCTGGTGTTCGACGCCTGGTTAACGTGAGCTCGATCGCTGCTATGGGGATCGCAGCGGATGGACCCACTCCAGAGACGGAGCCCTTCGGTGATGGAAATCGGTGGCTCTATAACGTCTCGAAACGAGACGCCGAGGATGCGGCACATGAGCACGCAGGCAGCATGGACGTCATCAGCGTCAGGCCAAGCCTCGTGGTGGGTACCGGGTCTTTTCGTCGTGGCTCCGTGGCGCGGGTCATCCAGACGGCGCTCAAGCTCGGACTGCCGCTCGCTCCGAGCGGCGGCGTCAACGTCGTCGACGTACTCGATGTGGTCGACACGCTCATCGCAGCGATGGACCGGGGGCAGCCCGGTGAGCGCTACCTAGCGACCGGTCACAACGTCCGAACACGGGCGCTCATGGCGACCATCTGCCGCCTTGCGGGGCGCCCCGAGCCGCACCTCACGCTCCCCGCTTCGTTTACGCGAGGGCTCGGCAGTCTCTTGAACCTTTGGTCTCGGTTGGGACTCCCGGGGCAGCTGCCCGAGCAAGCGGTCACGATGTCCGGTGTCTGTATGTACTACAATGATGACTGGACGCGCGCCCGGCTACGGCTTAGCGAAGCCAAGCCTCTAGAAGACACCTTACGGGCTCGACTCGAATGGGAGCGTCAACACTCATGATCACCGCTTGGCTCTTGACGCTCAGCTCACTGGCTCTGAACCCGCCGAGCGCCGAGCACACGCTCCGGATGAGCTATCAAGAGGGTGCCCTCCATCATGTCCTGATCGAATCGACGACGACTGTTCAAGGCGCTGCGCCCGAGACCATCCGGATGCGCGTCACGCGACGAGTGCTCGAGGTCAAGGGCTCTCGAGCTCGAATCGAGACCGAGCTCAACGAGCTGGATTTCGGCGAAAACGACCCTCGAAACGCCCTGTTCTCAAAGCTTGAAGGCAGCGCCTGGCGCGGCTGGGTCGATGAGCGGGGGCGCTTTGAAGCCCTGACGCTCAACCCGCCACAGGATCTCCCCCGCCTGCTGATGCCCATGGCGCGCAAACTGCAGCGCTTGCTGCCTGGTCGGAGTCTCCCGCTGCCGCAGGCGGCGCAGCGCGTCGGCGACGACTGGCTCATCCCTGCTAAGGACTTAGCGGCGTCACCCGAGGGCAGCTGGGCGAAGAGCGCAGAGGGCGGGCTGTACTGTACGCTCACCGATGCGCAGACACAGCGCGCAACGATCTCGATTGAGCTCAAAGCGCCTCTGGGTAAACAGAAGGAGCTCAGCGGCAAAGGGCAGATGGTGGTCAACCTAGGACAAGGGATCGTGGAATCATTCCGTCTCAAAAACCGTATCGTCCTCGAGACCAAAGTCGCCGGCGACACCAGCCGCACCGAGATCACGCAAGATTATCGGCTCACGAGCCGACCGGGAGTCACCCCATGACAAAGACGACATTCGCTGTCGCTACGCTGCTGCTCACCGCCTGCCCGACAAGGAACGCGACGCCCGCGACCAAACCAGCCGCTGAAGGGCCTCCGATCAAACGGGTAGAAGCCAAGGCGAACCCCGCAGCCCCGAAGCCGGCAGGTCCTGGTGTCATCGCCGTCGAGCACGCAACAGCTTGGCTCAAGGCCTACATGGAGCTGGGTGAGGCGCTGGTGCACAGTGACCCTACCCGAGCGTCTCAGCACGCCAGCTCGCTGATCACGCACGCACCGCCAGGGCCTTTGCGTCCGCTGATCGCCAACTTCCCCGCCGACCTCAAAGGGCAGCGTCTCCGCTTCGCCAAGATGAGCGCAGAGGTCCATACCCTGTGGAAAGCCTCGGCGGAGCTCCAAGCCAACACTGCGGTCATGCACTGCCCGATGGTCCCCGCCGACTGGATTCAGCCTGCTGGAGCGCTTCGTAATCCGTACATGCCAGAGACGATGTTGCGCTGCGGCTACCAAGTGCTGCCGGAGCCATGAAGCGTCGAATCAAGAGCTGGAGCGTTGCGCCGCGCAAAGCGAGGGGGGGGCTCCAATCCAGCCATCTCATACTGGCTGGGATCGTCGGTGCTGCGCTGCTGGCGCTCCTGATCTGGATGCTCTCGCCGACACCTGCCCCCGACCAGCTTGTTGCTGACGCCGGACCTGCCGAGCCGCCCTGTGCGTACCTTGTGCGTGTCGATGAACGCGAGCAACGCTGCGATCCAGCGACGATCGAGGTGAACCAAGCCCAAGTCTCTGTCGATCTGCTGATGCCGGCGATGCCGGCGTCCTGTCGTCCGATCGTGAGCGACACCCGTGGGCGCTTGTATCCGCTGACCTTCAAGGCCCGCGGTCAGGGTCTGCGTGGCTCGATAGGTCCCATCCCCGAGCAGACGGAGACGTACCGACTGCGCTTCGTCGCCTGGGACGAGCGACAAACCAAAGAAGAGGCCTGCGCTGAATGGGCGTCGTACAGCGTGGCGATCTTGCGTCAGCCACCTCCTACCGACGCAGGCAGGTCGCCCGACGCTGGGAAGACGCCTTAGCCAGGCGGTCTACCAGGAGCCGTCCGGGACGTTCTGTAGATCCGGATCAACGTAAGGGCTGATAACCTTCGAGCGCGTGGCGTGGCGCAACTTACGAAGCGCCTTGGCCTCGATCTGCCGGATCCGCTCACGCGTGACGTGGAAATCTTGTCCCACCTCTTCGAGGGTGTGATCCGACTTCTCGCCAATGCCAAAGCGCATACGAAGCACCTTCTCTTCGCGTGGGGTCAGCGTGGCGAGCACGCGCCGCACCGACGCACCGAGGTCATGGCTCATCGCCGCAGCGTCCGGATGAATGGCGTTGCGATCCTCGATAAAATCACCCAGCTGCGAGTCTTCTTCCTCACCGATCGGCGTCTCAAGGGAGATCGGCTCTTTGGTGATCTTCAGGACCTTAAGGACGCGATCGACCGGAAGCTCCATCTTCTCGGCGATCTCTTCAGGCGTCGGCTCTCGGCCGAGCTCTTGGAAGAGCGTCCGACGGACACGCGCCAGCTTATTGATGGTCTCGATCATATGCACCGGGACACGGATGGTTCTCGCCTGATCGGCGATGGCGCGCGTGATCGCTTGCCGGATCCACCAGGTTGCGTAGGTGCTGAACTTGAACCCACGCCGGTACTCGAACTTATCGACACCCTTCATCAAGCCGATGTTGCCCTCTTGAATCAGGTCCAGGAACTGCAGCCCGCGGTTCATGTACTTCTTTGCGATGCTGACGACGAGCCGCAGGTTGGCCTCGATCAGGCGCGTCTTCGCACGCGCTACCTCTCGCTCGGCGAAGACGATGCGATCAAAGATCTCAGCGACCTCGTCGTACTGCATACGGTTCTGCTTCTCGAGCCGCTCTAGGCGCTTCTTCGCTACCTGGTATCGGTGCAGGACCTGACGCAGTTCAAGCTGCCGCAGGCTCTTGTCGGGCAGCAGCTTAGGCGCTTGTCGTGCATAGGTTTTGGCGTCGGCGAAAGCGAGCTTACCGATCTTATCGAGCGACTCGCCTCCAAGGATCCGCTCGCAGTCCACGATGTCCTCGGTGTACATCTGACCACGCTCGACAAACTCCCGCACCGTCCCGATGATGTTCTCCAGAGCGTTGGCGTTGAGCCGAAGCTTCAAGAACCACTCAAGCCGCTCCTCTTTGAGGCGGTCGAGCTCATCGCTCACGTTGGTCTTCTTGGACTTCGCCACACGCTTTAGGCGCAGCTCGTTCTCTTCCACGCGACGCTGAACGACTTGGAACCCCTCGAAGCGCTCCAGCGAGAGCTCCTTGCGCTCCTCATCCGAGAGCCCCTGCTCCACCTCATTCGGGTCTTTGATCAGATCACGCATTCGGCTGTTTTCGCCCGCTAGGACCGCAAATCGCTCACTCAGATCACGCAGCGCTAAACGGCAGTCGAGCAAGACACGGTAGACGTTGTGTTCCGCCTCTTCGATCAACCGGGAGATCTCCACCTCGCCCTCGCGATCCAGCAGCGGAACCGCGCCCATCCGGCGCAGATAAGCGCGCACCGGGTCTTGGCTGCTGCCTGCGTCCGTGCCGAGGCGACGGCGCTTGAGCGAGGCGGTGGAGACGGGCGCCGACTCAACGGAGCCGCCTCCGGATGACGAGTCGACCGACCCTGTCGCGTCCACCCCAAGCAGAGTGTTTCCAAGCGACGCAGCGTCCCCATCGATCCCTTTAGCCCCAGCTATACCTAGGTCGGACGCAATCTCTGAGGTCTCAGGTGCGCCCAGCAACACCTCGGCGTCATCTTTATCGCTGGGGTCACCGCCGGACTCGACGAGCGCCA
Organism: Myxococcota bacterium; assembly: GCA_036338695.1. Taxonomy (GTDB): domain Bacteria; phylum Myxococcota; class UBA4151; order UBA4151; family UBA4151; genus CACGMS01. The sequence continues at coordinate 428 of JAYZBQ010000015.1, read as the reverse complement.
AGATGTCCTCGTCGCTCGTGCCTTGCCCCTCGGGCGCCGGCTCCCCTTTGAGCAAAGCCATCAGGGCAGCCGCCGAGATATCCGTCAGCTCGACGTCGTCGTCGAGGGTCGCGTCCGCCTCCAGATCGGGGCTTGAGAGCTCGGCTGCGCTTGGCTCCAGCTCGACCGCCTCAGCGACGACCTCAGACGCCACATCAGCCCCCACTTGGACCTCTGCGCTCTCAACGAGCTCTTGCTCCTCGGCGGCCTTCTTCGCAGCCGGCTTAGCGGCAGCCTTCTTCGCAGCCGGCTTGGCGGCAGCCTTCTTCGCAGCCGGTTTGGCGGCAGCCTTCTTCGCAGCCGGTTTGGCGGCAGCCTTCTTCGCAGCCGGTTTGGCGGCAGCCTTCTTCGGAGCCGGCTTGGCGGCTGCCTTCTTCGCAGCCGGTTTG
>JAYZBQ010000014.1:0-12768 GCA_036338695.1 Myxococcota bacterium | reverse complement strand
GCGTCGGTGTCGACCTCGTTGCCGTCGTCGCAGACCTCGCCCATCTCGGGCTGAATCTCGCCGTCACCGCAGCCGACCACCACGCAGTCGTTGGTGCAGCCGTCCCAGGGCTCGTCGTTGCCGTCATCGCAGCCCTCATAGCCTTCATCGGTCTCGAGCAAGTCCGTGCGCAGGATGCCGTCGCCGCAGGTCGCCGGCTGGCACGAGCTCAGGCAGGCGTCGTTGTCCTCGGCGTTGCCGTCATCGCAGCCTTCAGCGCCCACCACGCCTGGGTCCAGATCGCCGCGTACGATGCCGTCACCGCAGGTCGCGTTTTGGCAGGCGTTGGTGCACGCATCTTCGTCGATCGCGTTGCCGTCATCGCAGGTCTCACCGGCGCTGATCCGGCCGTCCCCGCAGCGGCCTTCGCTGACCGTAGCAGGCGGCGAACAAGCCACCCCAAGAAGCATCGCACACACCACCAAATTTCGCATCTTCACTCCTCATGGCAGGCTGCCATAAAGGCGCCTGCGTCAGCCTTCACGCTGCGCCGTGCGACCGTTGCGCCAGGTTCGCTTGGTCCTAGGCGCAGCCCGCTGCCTTTGTCGACTCACTCAATACAGGTCATGTAGATATGCGTCGAGGTCCGCCGATTCGGTGGGTAGCTCGTGCTCCGCTGCGGTCCGCCCCCGTTACCCACGTTCCAGTTCGACCAATTCTGCATCACCCACGCACAGTCCCGGTTCCAATTGCCGTAGCCCGTGTTCGAGCGCGCCCAACCGTTGGCGCGACAGAAGCTGTCCCAGTTGGCGTGACCGTAATGCCGCTGAAGCGGGTTGAGCTGGCTGTTGTAGATCCCGACACGCCGACCGTTTGCCGTTCCATAGCCGCAGAAGGCGATGCTGCCTAAGTCGCCGTTACGACCGGATGTGCAGTTGTTGCGGCACAGGTCGTTGTCGTTGTTGTTGCCATCGTCGCACTCCTCAACACCAGCCCGGACATGCCCATCACCGCACCGCGCCGCCGCGCAGTTCGTCAGGCACGCGTCCGTGTTGCTGTTGTTGGCGTCGTCACAAGCCTCGACCCCTGCTCGGACATGCCCATCACCACAGCGAGCCGCCGTGCAGTTGGTGAGGCAACCATCCGTCTGCGAGTTGTTGCCGTCGTCGCACGCTTCGACGCCAGCCCGGACATGTCCATCACCGCAGCGAGCCGCCGAGCAGTTCGTTAGGCACGCGTCGCCGTTGTTGTTGTTGGCGTCATCACAAGCTTCAACCCCCGCTTGCACGTGACCATCACCGCAGCGAGCGGCTCTGCAATTCGTCAGGCACGCGTCGGGGTTGCTGTTGTTCGCGTCGTCGCAGGCTTCCACCCCCGCTTGAACGTGACCGTCGCCGCAGCGCGCCGCCGTGCAGTTGGTCAGGCAACCATCCGTCTGCGAGTTGTTCCCATCGTCGCACGCTTCTACGCCCGCCCGAACATGCCCGTCACCGCAGCGCGCAGCGGTGCAGTTGGTGAGGCACGCGTCGGCGTTGCTGTTGTTCGCGTCATCGCAGGCTTCAACCCCGGCTTGAACATGACCATCGCCGCAGCGAGCTGCTGAACAGTTCGTCAGGCAGGCGTCGGCGTTGCTGTTGTTGGCGTCATCGCAGGCTTCCACACCGGCTTGAACATGACCATCACCGCAGCGCGCACGTTGACAGGTGGTGAGACAGGCGTCCGTGTTCAGGTTGTTGGCGTCATCGCACGCCTCAACCCCTGCTTGAATATGACCGTCGCCGCAGCGCGCCACCGCGCAGGTGCTGAGGCACGCGTCCGTGTCAACATTGTTGGCGTCGTCGCAGCCCTCGACACCGCGCTGGACGTGACCATCTCCGCAGCGTGCGGCGACGCAGTTGGTGAGGCAGGCGTCGTCGTTTGCGTTGTTTGCGTCATCGCAAGCCTCGACGCCCTCCTGGACATGTCCGTCGCCACAGCGAGCCGCCGCGCAGGTGTTCAGGCACGCGTCCCGGTTGCTCTCGTTGCCGTCATCGCAAGCCTCCTCGCCCGCTCGCACGAACCCGTCCCCACAGCGCGCCGCCTGACACACGTTGAGGCAGCTGTCCGTGTTGTCAGCGTTGGCGTCATCGCAAGCCTCTCGACCCGCCTGAACAAAGCCGTCGCCGCAGCGGGCGACCCGGCAGCCCACGACGCACGCGTCGGAGTTGTCTTCGTTGCCGTCATCACAAGCCTCGCGCCCAGCCTGCAAGAAGCCATCGCCGCAGCGCGCCACACGGCAGCCCTCGACGCACCCGTCCGTGTTGTCTTCATTCGCGTCGTCGCAGCCCTCTTGACCCGCTTGCACGAAGCCATCGCCGCAGCGCGCGACGACACAGGTCGTCAAGCAGGCGTCCGAGTTCAGCTGATTCCCGTCATCGCAAGCCTCTTCGCCGCGCCGAACAAACCCATCGCCGCAGGACGCTAAGCGGCAGTTCTCAACGCAGGCGTCCGTGTTGTCGGCGTTGGCGTCGTCGCAGGCTTCAACGCCTTGTTGAGTGAACCCGTCGCCGCAGCGAGCGACACGACACCCGTCGACACAGGCGTCCGTGTTGTCGGCGTTGCCGTCATCGCAACCCTCTTGCCCGTCCTGTTGAAACCCATCGCCGCAGCGCGCCCGAAGGCAGCCCTCGACGCAGGCGTCCGAGTTGTCGGCGTTGGCGTCATCGCACTCCTCGCGGCCGTCAAAAGTGAAGCCGTCGCCGCAGCGTGCGACGGCGCATCCTTCCACGCATCCATCGCTGTTGTCCTCGTTGCCGTCGTCGCAGCCCTCGAAGCCTTGCGCCCCTTCGGCGAGGTCAAGCCGCTGGATCCCGTCGCCGCAGCGTGCGACCTCACAGCCGTTGGTGCACACGTCCGCATCGACGCCGTTGCCGTCATCGCAAGCCTCGACCCCATCGTGGACCTGTCCGTCGCCGCAGCGCGCCGTCTGGCAGGAGGTCAAGCACTCGTCGTTCTCCGAAGCGTTGCCGTCATCGCACTGCTCAAAGCCCTCGGCGTCTTCGGCAAGATCTTCACGCACGAAACCGTCCCCGCACGCAGCGACCTGACACGCGTTGGTGCAGGCATCAAGGTCCGACCGGTTGCCGTCGTCGCAGGCCTCACCCGGGTCCACGATGGCGTTGCCACAGGCCTCACGAAGACAGGTCGCCGAGCAGCCGTCGCCGGGCTCTTCGTTGCCATCGTCACACTCCTCAAAACCCTCAGCGCCCCACTGCAACCCGCGACGCAGGACCCCATCGCCGCAACGCGCAACGCGGCATGAGTCGGTGCAGGCATCGCCCGCCAGGGTGTTGCCGTCATCACAGGTCTCGAAGGGCTCTCCCTCATCGTCGACATCCGTTCGCACGATCCCATCGCCGCACGCACCCGGCGCGCATCGGTTGGTACACGCGTCCGTGTCGACCTCGTTGCCGTCCTCGCAGAGCTCTTCCGGGCCGACGACGCCGTCACCGCAAATTTTGGGGCGACAGCCATCGCAGTCGTCGTCCGGGTCATCGTTCCCGTCATCGCAGCCCTCACCCAGACCGATCACGCCGTCCCCACAGACCTGCGGGGTGCAGTCGTTCTTGCAGCTGTTGGCGGGGTCACGATCGCCATCATCGCAGGCTTCATAGCCTTCCTCACCCTCCGCCAAGTCGGTGCGGACGATCCCATCACCGCAGGCAGCGGCTAGGCAGTTGGTGAGACACGCGTCGTCATCGATCGTGTTCCCATCATCGCAACGCTCGTAGCCCTCATCCCCTTCGGAGCGGTCTCGTCGCACGACGCCATCGCCGCAGCGCGCAAGCGTGCAGTCCGAGAGGCAGCCGTCGCTGTCCTCGCTGTTGCCGTCGTCACACTCTTCAAAACCGTCGTCACCGAGCACCCGATCCACGCGGGTGACCTGATCGCCGCAGGTCGCGAGCGTGCAGCTGTTGGTGCAACCGTCGCCGTTGACGACGTTGCCGTCATCGCACGCCTCGTCACCCTCAATCGATCCATTACCGCACTGATTCTCGACCTCACGAACGATCACTTGATCGCCGCAAGATAGCGACAAGAGGACTGCAGTCAGAAGTACTGGGCGCATCATGAGCGTTCCCTTCCTAAGCGACCGGATCCCATCCGGCGAAGCGGTCACGGCCGCCTACTCGATACAGGTCATATAGATGTGGCTGCCGCTGCCGCGATTGGGCCGGTAATCGTTGCTGCGGTGTGATCCATTGCCACCGCCGACACCATAGTTTGACCAATTCTGCATCACCCAGCCACAATCGCGGTTCCAATTACCATGTCCCGAGTTCGATCGAGCCCAGCCGTTGGCTCGGCAGAAGCTGTCCCAGTTGGCGTGACCGTAGTGCCGCTGCAGCGGCTGATTTCGGCTGTTGTAGATGCCCACGCGCCGGCCGTTCGATGTTCCATACCCGCAGAAAGCAATCCCGCCTAGGTCGCCGTTGACGCCTGACGAGCAGTCGTTTCGGCAGCCGTCGTTGTTGTTGTTGTTGCCATCATCGCACGCCTCCACGCCGACCCGCACGATACCGTCTCCACAGCGCGCTGCGGCGCAACTGTTCAGGCAGGCGTCGTCGTCGTCGTTGTTGGCGTCGTCGCAGTCCTCAACACCCGCTTGCACCACGCCGTCACCACATCGAGCAGCGACGCAGTCGTCGAGGCAAGCGTCCGTTTGGACGTTGTTTCCATCGTCACATGCCTCTAGCCCAGCGCGCACAAACCCATCGCCGCAGACTGCTAGCCGACACCCGTCCACGCAGCCGTCCGAGTTGACCTGATTCCCGTCATCGCACGCCTCATAGCCTTGCGCGCCCTCAGCGATGTCCTGACGCTGGATCCCGTCGCCGCAGCGCGCCAGCGAACAGGCGTTGGTGCAAGCGTCTGCCTCGACCTCGTTGGCGTCGTCGCAGCCTTCGACACCCTCACGCACGAACCCGTCGCCGCACCGAGCCACGCGACACGTGTCGAGGCAGGCGTCGCTGTTCGACTCGTTCCCGTCGTCGCAGAACTCATAGCCCTCGGCGTCCTCTTCGAGGTCCTCCCGCACCAGACCATCACCGCACGTGGCCGCTAGGCAGCGGTTGGTGCAGGCATCAAGCTCGTTTCGGTTCCCGTCGTCGCAAGCCTCGCCGGGATCCACAATCCCGTTGCCGCAGACCTCGCGCAGACAGGTCGCCGAGCAGCCGTCGGCTGCGTCTGCGTTGCCATCATCGCACTCCTCAAAGCCCTCGGCGCCCCACTGCAAGCCTCGGCGCAGGATCCCGTCGCCACATTGCGCCACCTGACAGCGGTCCGTGCAGCCATCACTCGCTAGGGTGTTGCCGTCATCACAGACCTCGATAGGGTTCCCCTCGTCGTCGAGGTCCGTACGCAGAATTCCATCACCGCAGGCAGCCGGGGCGCATTGGTTGGTGCACTCGTCCGTGTCGATCTCGTTGCCGTCATCGCAGAGCTCTTCAGGGCCGAGGATCCCATCGCCGCAGATCTTCGGACGGCAGCCATCGCAGTCGTCGTCTGGGTCGTCGTTTCCATCGTCGCAGCCCTCACCCAAGCCGACGACGCCGTCACCGCAGACCTGCGGCGTGCAGTCATTCTTGCAGCCGTTGGTCTCATCCTCATCGCCGTCGTCGCACGCTTCAAAGCCCGCGTCGTCCTCGGCTAAGTCGGTGCGCACCACCCCATCGCCGCAGCGCGCCAGTTGGCAGTTGTTGAGGCAGTCATCGGTGTCGACGTCATTGGCGTCATCGCAGCGCTCAAAGCCCTCCTCGCCCTCGGAGCGATCCAAGCGCACCACCCCGTCGCCGCAACGCGCCAAGGCGCAGTCGCTGAGGCAGCCGTCGGCGTCGTCGCTGTTCCCATCATCGCAGGCTTCATAGCCCTCTTCACCGGGCTCGAGATCCTGACGCGTGATCTCGTCACCGCATTGCGCCACGGCGCAGCCGCTGGTGCAGGCGTCGCCGTTGCGGGTGTTGCCGTCGTCGCAGGCTTCACCCGCCTCGACCTCGCCGTTACCGCAGGTCGACTCGACCTCACGAACGACCACCTGCTCGCTGCACGAGGCGACGACCAACAGACTACAGACCATGAAAGCTCGATGCATCAAACCGACCTCGCCGGGACCATCCCGAGGGTCAAACCTAGCGGCCCAGGCGCCATCGATAAAGGGGGGGCAGGCGATCCGCAGGGCCACCAACGGGCTAAGAGCGGATCCGCAAGCCCTTGGGATCGACCAGCGGGCCGAGCTGCAGCTGCGCCGGTACCCGCTCCGTTGCGATCTCCAGCTCATAAACGCCGGACTGCAAGTAGGCTTTGTCGACCCCTTGCGCGTTGCGGACGTAGCCGTACCCGATCCATTTGTTGACGCTGTGTCCGTAACCGGCGCTGCTGAGCCACCCGACCGGCTCACCATCACGCAAGATCGTCTCGCGGCCCCAGAGCCGAACGCTCGGATCATCAACTGTCAAGCAGGCCATCTTCTTGGTCAGCCCGGACGCGCGCTGCTCGACCAGCGCAGAGCGGCCCAGAAAATCGACGTCGGTTTTCAGCTTGGCGGCCCAAGCGAGCCCAGCCTCAAGCGGCGTGTGGTCCGGTCCGACCTCACCGGGCCAGGCGCGGTACCCCTTCTCGAGCCGCAGCGTCTCGATGGCCCGGTAGCCGGCGTTAACCAAGCCGTGCGCTGCCCCTGCTGCATGCAAGCGGTCGAACAGCTCACCGGCATGCTCGACCGCCACGTGGAGCTCCCACCCCAGCTCGCCAACGTAGGTCACGCGCAGCGCCTGGACGTTGAATGCCCCGCAGCGAAGCCGCCGAGTCTGCCCAAAGGGGAAGGCTTCGTTGCTGACGTCGTCGGTGGTCACCTGGCTCAGGATCGCACGCGCCCGAGGTCCCATCAGGGAGAGCACGGAGTAGGCCTCCGTCCGATCGGTGAGCGTCACGTCCATCCCTTGCGGTAGCTGGCTCTGGATCCATTGGAAATCGTGCGTCGCAAAGCCGGTGCCGGTGACGATGTAGAACCGGTCGTGGGCGAGGCGAGCGACCGTGAGGTCACACTCAATCCCGCCGCGTGCGTTGAGCAGCTGAGTGTAGGTCAGCTTCCCCGGCGCGCCGCGCACATCGTTGGCGCAGATCCAACTCAGCGCCGCCTCAGCGTCGGCGCCCGCCACCTCAAACTTTGCGAACGAGCTCTGATCAAACAGTGCCGCCGCGCCTCGGCAAGCTAGGTGCTCACGCCGGACATGAGCCTCCCAGTTGGGAGCCGAGAACGAGTACGCGTCTTTGGGCTCCACGCCGGCGGGCGCGAACCAGTTCGGCCGCTCCCAGCCCATCTTCTCGCCAAAGCACGCACCCGCCTGACGCAGCCGCTCATACAGTGGGCTTTGGCGTCTTGGTCTCGCCGAGTCATGCTCCTCGAGCGGCCACGACATCGTGTAGTGCTTGGCGTAGAGCTCAAGCGTGCGCTCGCGCACCCAGGCTGGGTCTGCGTGGTGGTTGTGAAAGCGGCGAATATCGACCGGCCAGAGGTCCATCGTCGGCTCGCCTGCGACGATCCACTCAGCCAGCGCACGCCCGGCACCACCCGCCGCAGCGATCCCATAGGCGTTAAAGCCCGCTCCAACAAAGAACCCCTTGAGCTGCGGCGATTCACCGAGGATGAAGCTCCCGTCCGGCGTAAACGCCTCCGGTCCGTTGATGAGCTCTTTGACGCCCGCATCCACCAAGCTCGGCACCCGCGCGAGCGCTTGCTCCATCAGCTGCTCAAAGTGATCAAAGTTGCTCGTGAGCAACGAGAACGTAAAGCCGCGCGGGATCCCGTCGGGGGCCCAAGGGATCGGGTTGGGCTCATAGCCACCCATCACCAAGCCGCCGACCTCTTCCTTGAAGTAGATGAGCCGATCCGGGTCTCTCAAGGTCGGCAGGTCGCGCGTCACGCCAGGCATCGCCTCGGTGATCATGTATTGGTGCTCCACCGAGCAGACCGGCACCGCCACGCCGACCATCTCGCCGAGCTCACGCGCCCACTGCCCGGCGCAATTGACGACGACCTCGCAGGCGATCTCACCGGCCTCGCAGCGCACGCCGGTCACGCGCCCGTCGCGGGTGTTGATCCCAAGCACCGGGCTGTTCTCGACGATACGGACGCCGCTCATGCGCGCGCCCTTAGCCAGCGCCATGGTCACGTCGGAGGGGTTCGCTTGACCGTCGGTCGGTAAGAAGGCGGCGCCCACAAGATCCGACGCATCGATCAGCGGCCAGAGCGCCTGCGCCTCCTTGGGCGTCAACAGCTCGACAGGGAGCCCGAAGCTGCGCGCAGTGGTCGCTTGGCGGCGGAGCTCCGTCCACCGGTCCTGGTTGCAGGCGAGCCGCAGACCACCGTTTTGCTTCCACCCAGTGGCTTGACCGGTCTCGTCTTCCAGCGAGTCATAGAGCTCCACGCTGTATTTGAGGAGCTGGGTGATGTTCGCTGAGCTGCGCAGCTGACCCACCAGCCCGGCGGCGTGAAAGGTTGAGCCGCAGGTTAGCTGTCCTCGCTCGAGCACGACCGTGTCCGTCCAGCCCATCCGCCCCAGGTGATAGGCGACCGAACACCCGACGATCCCGCCGCCGATGACGACGCAGCGCGCCTGCGTTGGAAATGAACTCGTCATACGTCGCTCAGCCCCTTCCGGTTTCGCCATAAGACAACCCCTAGACTCACAATCGCGCCCAGCGAGGCGCCGACGAGCAGACCAAAGACCGGCCCGAGGTCACCGCCGCTGGCGTCATACATCCCCGAGATGACGAACTCTTGGACCACCGCACCGACCGAGCCGAGACCGTTGATGATCCCAGCAGCCAGCGCCGTGCCGCGCCCTCCGATATCTTGCGCCGCAGCACCGGTCATCAGCGCGTCCGGTCCGTAGAGCGTAAACCCAACCAGCGCAATCGAGAGCGCAAAGAGCGTCATCGTCACCTGCCCGAGCGTGTACATCAGCACGCACGAGGCGCCCATCGCCACCAAGAAGAAGAAGCTGATCCGCGCACGGCGCCCGTTGAAATAACGATCCGAGAGGTAGCCAGCAGCGATACAGCCTGCGATCCCGAAGAGGTCAAATAAGGTCGAGATGTAGCCGGCGTCGTCACCGCGCAGCCCGTAGTTTTTGCCCAGGAAGTACGGCACCCAGGACCACAACGCATAGCGAATGAATTTGACGAAAAAGTAGAACCCGCCGACGAGCAGCACGGTGTTCAGGACGCCTCGGTCCCAACCGATCCGCTGCATCCACCCGCCCTCGCCCACAAGCCCCTCGGCCGGCTCCTCGCCGGCGTCCGGATCCGCCAGCGCCAAGCCCACGTCCTCGGGTTGGTTGCGCTGGTTGAAGACAAAGAAGACGAGGATGACAAAGAGCACGCAGGAGCCGGCGAAGAAACTGTAGGTGTAACCGTAGGCGCCGAGCATGTACGCAGCGAGCGCGTTGGCGAGCACGCCGCCAACCTGGAAACACGTCGCCCAGAGCCCCATCACGGTCCCGCGCTCGGCGCGCCGGAACCAGTTCGCCATGGTGCTGACCGTCCCCGCCCAGCCGGTAGCCTGCCCCAAACCGTTGATCACCATAAAGACGACGAACGCAGACAAGCCGTTGGCGACACCGAAAACGAGGTTGGCGAGCAACGAGGCGCCCATACCGACGAGCAGCAGCTTGCGCGCCCCAAAGCGTGTCCCGGCGCTGCCTGCGACGAACTGGCCCGCCGCGTAGGCGATCAGGTAGGCGCTGCCGATCAACCCGAGGTCCGATGCGCTGAACTGCATCGCATCACCGAGGTCCTTCTTGACGATGAAGAAGGGCTTACGGGCGAAATACAGCCCCACGTAGCAGAGCCACGTCGAGGCGAAGATACGCCGCCGCCAGCGGATCATTTTAGGTGGGTGCGGAGCCGCTGCAGCGCTCAACGAACGACGACCTCGCCGCGCAGGCTCTCCTCGAACAGCTGCGTTAGGTTGCCCTCATCAAGCGGGACAGGATTGGTTGCCGCCGTGGGGTCTTGCGCGCCCATCCGGGCGAGCAGCGGGATCTCCTCACGGATCACCCCGAGCCGCTCGCTTGAGTGCGGTATACCGAGCCGCTCGCGCAGCCCAAGCACCCACTCGAGCACGGCGTCAAAGCTGGGATGAGGCAGGTCGAGATAACGCGCCAGGTCGGTCATGCGCGACTCGATCATCGGGCGGTTAAATCCGAGCACATAGGGCATGAACACCGCATTGCACAGCCCATGGTGCGCCTCGATCACCGCACCCACCGGGTGGCTCATCGAGTGCATCGCGCCTAAGCCCTTTTGAAAGGCTGTAGCTCCCATCGTCGAAGCCACCATCATCCCGGCGCGCGCCTCGATGTCGGCGCCGTCGCGCACGGCGCGCTCGAGCATCAAATGAACCTGCCGGATGCCCTCGAGCGCGATGCCATCCGCCATCGGGTGGTAACCGGGCGCGCACAAAGCCTCGAGGTTGTGGCTCAGCGCATCGATCCCGACGGCAGCGGTCAGCTTGGCCGGCAGCCCGATCGTCAGGTCTGGATCGCAGAGCACACGCCCGGGGACCATGTTGGCGTGAAAGATGATCACCTTCCGGTGCTCGTCTTTGTTCGTAATCACCGAACACCGCCCCACCTCGGAGCCCGTCCCTGAGGTCGTCGGGACCGCAACGCACGGCACCATCGCCTCGGTGTCGACCCGCTTCCAGTTGTCACCGACATCCTCAAAGTCCCACAGCGGGCGCGTCTGCCCCGCCATCAGCGCAATAGCTTTACCGACGTCGAGCGCCGAGCCCCCGCCAAAAGCGATCACGCCGTCGTGCGCGCCCGCCCGCAGAGCCGCCGTGCCGCGCTCGACATCTTCGCCAGTCGGGTTCCCTTGGATCTGATCGAAAACAGCGGTCTTGAGCTGCGCGTCGGCGTTGATCGCAACCGCCTCAGCCACGATTGGCAGCGCAGACAAACCTGGGTCCGTGACCAGCAACGGTCGCTCCATACCCAGCTCGCGGCAAGCATCAGGGAGCTGCTTGATGACCCCCGATCCAAATCGAATGGGGGCGGGAAAGTTCCATTGTCCAGTCCACGACATCGGCGCTCCTAGAGTCGGCGAAAGTGAAACGATTTCGGCCGCGTCAGCTGCTCATAACCGACTGGCGAGAGCGTGCAGCCGTGCCCTGAGTCTTTGACCCCGACCCATGCCAAATAGGGGTCAAGGTAGTCACAACGGTTGGCGAAGACCGTGCCCGTTTGCAGGCGCTGACCGATGGCTCCTGCAGCCTCGAGGTCGGGCGTCCAGACGCTGGCGGTGAGACCGTAGCGCGAGTCATTCATCAGACGGACCGCCTCGTCATCATCGTCCACCGCCATGATGCCGACCACCGGCCCAAAGGTCTCCTCACGCATCAGCGCCATCGAGTGATCGACCCCTACGAGCACCTGCGGCGCCAGGTAGACGCCGGCGTCGGCTGCTCCAAACTGCGCGTGGTCGACCAACTGAGTGGCTCCAGCCGCCTGCGCCGCCGCGACCTGCCGACGGACATGATCGGCGGCGGCTTTCCGCACCACCGGTCCGAGGTCAGTGGATCGATCAAGCGGGTTGCCCAGGCGCAGCGCCCGTACGCCCTGAACGTAGGCCTCGACGAAGTCATCAAAACGGCTCCGATGCACATAGATCCGCTCGATCCCACAACAGCTCTGACCTGCGTTGAAAAACGCTCCCTCAACCAGATTGGGCGCAGCGTGCGCCAGGTCCGCGTCCGCCCGGACGTAGGCAGGGTCTTTACCGCCTAGCTCGAGCCCCAACCCCATGAAGCGGCCGCCTGCGGCTTGGCTTACTGCGACGCCCCCCTCGACCGAGCCGGTGAACGCCACGAACTGCACGCGCCGATCCGCGACCAACTCGGCGACGGCCTCGTGGCTGCAGTGCAGCGTCTGAAAGACGCCGTCGGGGAGCCCCGCCTCGTCAGCCGCCCGCTGAAGGCGCTCGGCACACAGCGGCGTCTGCGCCGAGTGCTTGAGGATCACCGAGTTACCAGCCGCCATGGCGGGGATGATGGCGTTGACGGCGCACAGATACGGATAGTTCCAAGGCGCCAACGTCAGCACCACACCCAGCGGCTCGCGCTGAACCCAGCGCTCGAAGCCATCGATGGGAGCGGGCTGGATCGACGCAAGCACCCGCGGCGCCATCTCGAGCATGGCGCGAGCGCGCTGCTCAAAGCCGTCGACCTCCCATGGGCTCTGTGCGAGGGGGCGCCCCATCTGGCGCGTGATCTCCTCGGCGATCTCGCCCCGCATCGCCACGAACGCATCGACCATGCGCTCGAGCTGCTCGATGCGCCGCTCAAGCGGCGTCGACGCCCACAGCGCCTGCGCGGCGACCGAACGATCGAGGAGCCGCTCACGCGCCGAGTTCCCTGCGAGTTCACGCTCCACCAGCAAGGCGCCGTCGACCGGCGAATACGTGCGTTGCATCGTGCTCATGATCCGCCCATTTTCGCCGCAAAGCGGCGCGCAAACGAGCCACCAGGGTGCAGCCCAAAGAAGTTGTAGCCTCGATTCGCTATGGTTTTGAGGGCAGCGGCTTGAGCGACCGACTCGATTCGGTCCAGGCGCCCATCATCATGAAAGAAGTAGATCGGCCACTCCTTGGCAAGGACCGCCTCCGTCACCTCGCAGGTTGGATCTTTGGCGTGATCCTCAAACAGCAGCAGGCAGTCGTGGTCATCGATCCAGCGCGACGCCTCGATCACAG
>JAYZBQ010000013.1:0-39142 GCA_036338695.1 Myxococcota bacterium | reverse complement strand
TGTCGTTGTTGTTCTGGTTGCCGTCATCGCACTGTTCGACGCCGGTGTGGAGGATCCCGTCGCCGCAGCGGGCGACTTGGCAGGCGTTGGTGCACAGGTCGTTGTCGCTGCGGTTGCCGTCGTCGCAGACCTCACCCGCTTGGATGAAGCCATCACCGCAGCCCGCCAGCTCGCAGCGGTTCGTGCACTGATCCAGGTTGTTCTCGTTGCCGTCATCGCAAGCCTCAACGCCTTGGTGGATCACCCCGTCGCCGCAGCGCGCCATGGCGCAGTTGTTCAAGCAGGCGTCGCCTTGTTCTTGGTTGCCGTCGTCGCAGGCTTCGGCGCCCTCGGCTCCGGCGGCTAGGTCCGTGCGGGTGATACCGTCGCCGCAGACCGCCGGGACGCAAGCGTCGGTGCAGCCGTCGTTGGCGTTGGTGTTGTTGTCATCGCATAGCTCAAAACCGGGCGCCCCCTCGTCGAGGTCGGAGCGCACGACGCCGTCGCCGCAGCGAGCAGCCTGGCAGGCGTTGGTGCAGGCGTCATCGGCTTGATCGTTGCCATCATCGCAGCCTTCTGACCCGGTGACCAGACCGTCGCCGCAGCTCGGCGGCGCGCACAGGCTGGTGCAGCTGTCGTCGTCTTCGAGGTTACCGTCGTCACAGCTCTCACCCTCTTGGAGGATGCCGTCACCGCAGATGCCGGGGCGGCACAGGCTGCTGCAGCCGTCGTCTTCGTCATCGTTGCCGTCGTCGCAGAGCTCATCGTTTGAGACGATCCCGTCGCCGCAGCGCGGCGGCCCGCAGGCGGTCGTGCACAGGTCGTCCTCGTTGTCGTTGCCGTCGTCGCAGTCTTCCTCACCCGAGACGATCTCATCGCCGCAGCGCGGCGGCGCGCATAGGGTGGTGCAGTCGTCGTCTTCGTCGTAGTTGCCGTCGTCGCAGGTCTCACCCGCCGAGACTAAGCCGTCACCGCAGCGGGGCGCGTTGCACTCGGTGGTGCAGTCGTCGGCGTCGATGGTGTTGCCGTCGTCGCAAAACTCGCCCTCGGCGATCAGCCCATCACCGCAGCGGGGCTCGGTGCAGATCGAGGTGCATCCGTCGCCATCAGCGACGTTGCCGTCGTCGCACGCTTCTCCCGGCTGCAGGATCCCATCGCCGCACTTCATGGCGACGCATAGCCCCTCGCGACACGACGCCCCCTCGCCGCAGGACGCGTCGGACTCACAGCGCGTCACGTCGTAGAACTCGGCGGACGGTGGACAGGCCGTCCACACGATGCACAGGGCGAGCCACCACGTCCGCTTGAGTCGAGCGATCATGATGGACTTATATCGGATTCTGCCGAGGTCTGCACGAGGCGCATCCGCAGCCTGAGGACCTCTTGAGCCCCTTGATTGCTCAGCGTGATCGCCACCCAGCGCGCAGCGGGTTCGACCTCCTCGATGATGGCCTGGGCGCGTAAGCTGTCGCCCGGCCAGACCTGACCCGTCCAACGGATCGTGGTCTCGCGCACCGAATCGACGCCCCATAGGGTCGCCATCCATGCGCTCACTGCGCCGGCTGGATACATCCCGATGATCAACGGCGCGTCGTATCCGGCGCTTAGCGCGAAGGGCTCATCGTGGTGGATGGGCTCAAAATCGCCGCTAGCGCCTTGATAACGGACGCAGTCACTGCGTGTGATGGGGCCGAGCTCCCACGAGTGCGGAATCGCCTCCCCGGCCGCTAACGCCCACAGGTTCATGGTGTGTCCTTGGGCAGCTCAATGGCGCGTAGGGTGCTGGTTGCGACCCGATCGCCTGTCTCGTCTCGATAGTCCGTGACGATATCCACGAAGGTGAGCTCGGCGCCTCGCCGGTTGGTTTTGGTGTAGATGCGGTCCACTCGGTTTTGCACGCTCAAGGTCTGGCCGATCCGAGGGGGCGCACCAAAAAATTCAAAGCACTGCTCGGCGTGGACGGAGCGGGCGGGGTCGAAGGCGACGGCCTCTTTGACGTCGGCTCCGGCCATGCGCCGCTCCCAAAAGAAGGCGCTGATGAGAAAGGTCGGCGGTACATAGGGCGAGGTCCACGAGCTCAGCCCGAGGCTCTCGATAAACTCGAGCACCTTCCCTTCCTCGATCGGCATGCGAAAGGTCTCGCCGACCAAACCCTCGACCGGTTGGACCATCTTTAGGCTCGCTGGCTGGAGACCGACACCGTCTCGCCGGTCATGTAGCTGCTCAGATCAGAGGCTAGAAAGACGATGACGTTGGCGACCTCCCAGACCTCGGCGGGGCGCCCGAAGGCTTCTTGGGTTGCGAGTGCATCGAGCTCGCCTTGATCCATCACCTTGGACAAGAAGGGATGCATCGCCAGGCTCGGCGCAACGGCGTTGATGCGCACACCAAACTCGGCGGCTTCGAGCGCAGCGCAGCGGGTCAGCGCCATGACGCCAGCTTTCGCCGCCGCGTAGTGGGCTTGATGCTTTTGAGCTCGCCAGCCCAGGACGCTTGCGTTGTTGATGATGACCCCTTGCTCGTTGGGCTTCATGTGCTTCATGGCGGCGCGCACGCACCGGAAGGTGCCGGTCAAAGAGACATCGAGCACGCGCTGCCAGGCTTCATCGCTCATCTCGATCAGCGGCGCTTGACCGCCGAGACCGGCGTTGTTGACCCAGACATCAACGGCGCCCAAGCTCGCCTCCGCGGCGGCAACGAGCGCTTGGACGTGTTGCTCGTCGGTAACGTCACAGACCGCCGAGACCACCTCACCGAGCTCGGCCAGTTGAGCGACCGCCTGTTCGAGGCGCACGGCGTGGTGGTCCGAGATGAGGACCGACGCGCCCTCTTCGAGGCAACGCTTCGCGGTCGCAAAGCCGATCCCCGTACCCGCCGCCGCGGTCACGACGACCTTTTTGCCTTCGAGCAGGCTGCGACCTTTTGGGTAGTCGGGTGGTGCCATCGTCACGCTCTCCAGGGATCCTTAGGCAGCCCCAACGCGCGCTCGGCGATGAGGTTCCTTTGGATCTGATTAGAGCCAGCATAGATCGTATCCGCTCGTGAGAACAGAAACAGGCGCTGCAGCGAGGACAGGTCGTAGTTTGACCCCACCACGGCGCCGCTCGGTCCGAGCACGTCCATGGCGAGCTCGCCCAGCCGCCGGTGCCAACTCGCCCAATACAGCTTAAGGGTGTACGCCTCGGGGCTGAGTCGACCCTCGAGCATGCCGGTGAGCATACGCAGGGTCGACCAGCGCATCGCGAGCAGCTCCATCCGGCTCTGCACGAGGCGGTGGCGAATCTGCTGGTGCTTGAGGGCGCCTAGGGTCTTTGCTGCGGTGGCAATCTGCTGCCATTCGTTGGCAAAATTGAGCTGCTGCGCCAGCGTGGATGTCCCGCGCTCAAACGCAAGCGTCGCCATGGCGATGCGCCAGCCGTCGCCTGGGGCACCCACTACCCAGCGCGCCTCCGTTCGTGCGCCGTCGAAAAACACTTCATTAAAATCGCCTTCACCCGTTGGCTGCGTGATCGGGCGAATGTCGACGCCGGGTTGATCCAGGGGGACCAGCAGATAGCTGAGCCCTTGATGGCGCTGAGAGCCCTTCTCCGAGCGAGCGAGGACAAAGCACCAGTCGGATCGATGCGCCAGAGAGGTCCACACCTTCTGACCATGGATCACCCACTCATCACCGTGCCGCTCAGCGCGTGTCCTAATGCCCGCGAGGTCACTGCCGGCGCCGGGCTCCGAGTAACCTTGACACCAGAGCTCTTCGGCCGATGCAATCTTCGGCAAGAACCGCTGGCGCTGCTCCTCGGTGCCGAGGGCGATGAGCGTGGGTCCAAGCAGGCCCTCGCCGATGTGTCCGAGGCGTCCGGGCGCTTGGGCGCGCGCATACTCTTCAAAGAAGATAACCTCCTGCATCAGCGGCAGCTCGCGCCCACCGTAGCGGGCCGGCCAGCTCAGGCAATTCCAGCCTTGGCTGCCCAGAAAACGCTCCCACTCGAGCCGCTCGTCGAACAGCTCCTCTTCGTCCCCAGGGCCGCCGCGCCCGCGCAGCGCAGCGAACCGACCGCCGAGTTGTTCGTGCAAAAAGGCGCGTACCTGAGCCCGAAGCGCCTGCTCCTCGTCGCTAAAGCGCAGATCCATCAGCAGCCTCCTTCGAGCTCGAGCAGGCGCGCCGCTTGATCAAGCTGATCGAGCGAGCAGCCGAGCAGATGCTGGTTCGACTGAGCGCGCTTGAAGTAGAGGTGCGCTGGATGCTCCCAGGTAAAGCCGATCCCACCGTGGATCTGGATGTTTTGCCCGGCGCATTGGAAGGCCGCGTCGCCAGCCAGCTGAGCCGCTGTGAGCGATGCAAAGGGGAGCTGATCGGGCTCGTGATCCGCACACCAGGCTGCGAACACTGCGGCTGAGCGAGCCGCCTCGAGCTGAGTGTAAAGGTCTGCGATCAGGTGTTTGATGGCTTGGAAGGTGCCGATGATCGTGCCGAACTGTCGGCGCGTTTTGGCGTACTCAAGGCTGGCGTCTAGACATGCCTGCGCGACCCCGAGTTGTTCGTAGGCCAGGACCACCTGAGCTCGCTGCTGGGCGAGGGAAACAAGACGCTGCGCGTGCTCACCAGAGGCGATCACTTCGCTCGGGTCCACCGGTCGTCTCGGCAGGACGAGGCGGGCTCGCTGCCGGCTCTGATCGAACCCGTGCTGTACGGTCCGTTCAAAGGCATCGGCGTTGAGCAGGAGGATGAGCGGTTGACCGCTCTGATCGTGCGCTGTCAGCACGATCTGATCAGCCGTGTCGCCGTGGAGGACATTGTCCCAGGTGCCGCTCAAGGTGCCATCCACCCAGTCCGACCGACCCCCGGATGCTACCGTGGCGCAGGTTTCCCCCATCGCCCAGGCGCCGAGGTGCTGCGCCTTGAGCGCCTCTGCTTCGCTCATGTTGAGGAGGTCGGAGGCGAGCACGGCGTGGGCGAAGTGGGGGGAAGCCAGCAGCGCCCGGCCGAAGGCTTCGCTGAGGTGGCACATCGCCTCAAGGCCCATCTGCGTACCGCCGTACGCTTCATCGATGAGGAGGCTGCACAAGCCAAGCTCAGCGCATTGGTTCCAGGCGCTGACTTGATAGCCGGCGGGCTGCGCTTGCGCCTCAAGGAGCGCATCGATTGACCGCTGAGGCTCCAGCCAGCGCTCGGTGAGCGCGAGCAGCTCGAGCACATCAGGCGCAGGGCGAAAATCCATCAGGCTGCCAATCGTCGCGGGATCTGCGAACAGATCGTGCGTGGGATGTTCAGCCAAACCAAGAGCTCCGGGGTCACAAAGGGTTTGCCGTTGTTTAAGAACGCAACGGAGAGCTCGCGCTGAGGGTCAGCCCAGACCAAAACGTTGGTGTAACCGAGGTGCCCAAAGGCGCCAGCCGTGCGCGGCCCAAAGAGGCTCAGGAGGGGGTTGCCGAGCATGAACCCTAACCCGTACTGGATCGGGAGCTTGATCACGGAGTCCAGCTCGGTGAACGCAGACTGCCCCACGGCGCGTTGCACGGTCTCTTCAGCGAAGATGCGGTGACCCTCTAGGGTGCCGCCACAGCGGAGCATCTCAAAGTAACGGCAGGCTTCGTTGGCGGTGGCGAAGATGTTCGCCGAGGGGACGACAGCGCCCAAGAACCGCTCATCGTTGGTGGTCTCGACCACCCCTCGAATGTCGACTCCGACCGCACGCTCGAGGATCTGTCCAAGCGGATACAGCGCAGGCGGTCCTGTGAACACATCCGGCGCAGCCGAGGCGCGGTGGGCGGTGTCGATGCCGTAGTTCATGTGGGTGAACCCGAGCGGTTCGCAGACCCATTCGCGCTGTAGGTCTTTGAGGCAGCGACCGGTTACCTCTCGCACGACCTCCCACAAGATGTAGCCACCCGTGATGGCATGATAGGCTGAATTACTGCCGCTTTGGCTCGCCATCGGCGTGGTCGCAAACAGGCGACGGAAGTGGTCGTGGTCATCGAGCCGGTCGAGGTCGATGGCGCCGGGTATCTTTTCGAGCCCTGCGCGGTGGCTCAGAACGTGCCGGAGCGTGATGTCGCGTTTGCCGGCTTGATCGAACTCATGGAGGTAGCGGCTGATGGGGTCGTCGAGCTTGAGCAAGCCCCGCTCGATCAAGCCATGCACGATCATGGCCGTGATCGGCTTGGACGCCGAGAAGAGGTTAAACGGCGTATCGGGGGTTGCCGGGATGAGGGGGGCGCTCGGTGAGTCGTCCGGCGCGTTCCCCAAGCGATGCCCGACGGTGCGATCGAGGACGACGTGGCCGCGCACGCGAACGCACAAGCTCATCGCCGGCTGCAGGCCCATGCGATAGTAGCTGAGCACGGCGCTCCAGATGGATTCGACGGCGTCTTGCGTGATCTCGGCGTGGTGCGCAGGGACCTCCCGCTCGCTCACGCTCATCGTTGGCGGGTCTTCGAT
The DNA here is from genome assembly GCA_036338695.1 of Myxococcota bacterium. Lineage (GTDB taxonomy): Bacteria > Myxococcota > UBA4151 > UBA4151 > UBA4151 > CACGMS01. The sequence goes on along the minus strand of JAYZBQ010000013.1, from coordinate 32,727 downwards.
CACCCGAATACGCTTTGAGATCATGAACTAGGCGCTCTGGGTTTGACCGGCGAGAAAGCGAAGCAGGAGCGAATTGATGGTCTTGGGCGCCTCGACGATCGGCGCGTGCGCCGTGTTGGGGATGATCTCAAGCTGCGCCCGGCCGCCGAGGTGTTCTTTGAGGCGTCGCGCCAGCGAGACCGGAAACAACGCGTCGTGTTCACCCCAGAGAATGAGCACGGGGTGGTGGCGCTCTTGTTCGGTGTAAGGGGTCTCAAGGTACGCGATCAGGTCATCGAGCAGCTCGACGCGCTTGGCGCGGTGTTCGGTAAAGAGGTGATGGTGTGCGTCTCGCCAGGCAAATTTGGGGACGCGCGGCGGGCGATGGTAGGCGAGCGCAAGCAAATCGGGCAGCACGCTGGGCTGATCTGGCACCAGCAGCTCGTTCATATCCGGAATGGCGAAGCGTTCGAGGACTCGGTGGTAGTCGTCTTTGCCCATAACCGTCGCCGGACAGTCGATCAGCGTTAGGCTGTGTACTAACCCCGGGTGTTCGTCGGCGATCATGTAACCGACGAAGCCGCCATACGAGATACCCGCCACGTGGACCGGCTCACCGACCGACTCGAGCAGCGCACGGATCGCCGCAGCCTGGGTTTTCAAGCTGCCTTGCGCCGCCTCGCCGTCGCTGTCCCCGAACCACAAGAGATCGGGGACGAGCAGTCGGTAGCGCTTGGCGAGCGCGCCGACCATATCGGCCCACTGCCACAGGCAGCTGCCTCCAAAGCCGTGAAGCAAAACCAGCGTCTCGGAGCCTTTGCCGCCGCTCCAAACGTGTAGGTGTCCGTCGCCGAGTTCGAGCCGGTACGGTGCCAGCCCGGCGCGCCGAAAGCGCAGCTTGAGGAGCCGCCGGACCCAGCGCGTCGGGCTACGCAGCCCCCCCGTGAGCCGCCGCAGCGACCAGTTGCTGCGCGCAGGCTTGAGCGCCATCACGGCGCTGCGCACAGACACATCGGCGTGTTGGACAATTCTTGCTCGAGCAGCTCACCGCGCAGCGTGAACCAAGTCCGGCTCGGCGTACGGTTTGGGATCTCCGAGCGCGCCATCGTGAACCGATCCCAGCCGTCTTCAAACACGAAGGCTTCGAGGGGTTGGTGGTAGTCTTCAGCTTGCGGGTTGTCGCCCTCTTCGAGCCCGCCGGTGCTACAAAACAAGCCCTCACAGGCGACGTTGCCTCTCGTCGAGTAGTCGTTGAGACACCCGGAGCCCGAGGCCGGGTCATCGGGGGTCCAGCTATTTTTGTCGACACCTCGTTGGTCGTTGGCGGTGCATTCAGCCCAGGTCAGCGTGTCGTCGCTGCGCGTGCCCGCCGCCACGCCGCAGGGGTTCGGCCCGGCTTTCACCGCCACGTCGGTGATGGTCTCGATACCAAAGGCGGTCACGGTGAACTGCTCACCGTGCTCGAAATCAACGACTTGAGCCGCTCCCGACCCCGGCGCGCCGTCTTGATCTGGCACTCGGAGCGTGAGCGAGCCGGTGGTCAACGGTCGATCGGCGTTGCCCATACCGCCTGTCGTGTCGGTGATGAAGAAGGTGCCGTCGATCTGATACGTAAGCAGCCACGAGTCACCGCAGTTGCCGACGCCGCCGTCACGTACCTGAGGCCCTGCGTCGCGAGCAGGCACGGGCGCAGGCTCCGGAGATGAGCAGGCGATCAGGGGCAGGACTGCGATCAGTGAACAGCGCATCGTACAAGGCTCTTAGCGTATGGGCGGCTCAGCCGGCAACTCACGGCGAGTTCGGCGTGTACCAGATGGGCGAGGACCAGGCTCGCTCTTGGATCAGCTCGGGGATGTCCTCGCGGCTGCACGCCGCGCTGACCGTGTCGGAGGACAGCTGCTGGCAGAGGTGTGAGGTCCAGCGGCAGGTCGGCTGCGCCAGCACGCGGACGTAGTAAAAGGCGTGCTGATCGTCTCGAAAGTTGTCGTCCGTCCATGTCCCACACAGCGAGCTCGAGCCGGCTCCGTTCGCTTGACAGGTTGAAGGATCGGTCACGAAGTCGCCGCTGCCTTGGGAGATGGTGTGCACCGTGCGCTGCTTGACCCCAGCCTCATCGACCCACCCCTTGATGATCTGGATCCGCTCGAGCGGTGCGCCGGGGACCTGATCGCTGCCGGGATCTTGTAGGGCATGCACCACGAAGGTCGGGCGCGCAGAGAACAGACCGGGTTGAGCCAGATCCGAGCCCATCGGGACGCCTTGCTCGTAACCTTTGGTGACGAGCTCATCATCACCGCAGAGCGACGCGTCGAGCCCAAACCCGCCAAAGAAGCGCAGCGCGATGCGGGGTCCTGAGGTCCCGTAGACCTCTCGCCGTTTGAGCGCCTCAAAGAGCGCGTCTCGAGCGTTCTCTTGCGCCCAGACCGCAACGAGCCCGCCTGGGCTGTCTCGCCATGTGCCGGCGGTGATGTCGTCCCCGCTCATGCGCTCGACGTCGTCGTCGTCATCGGTCCCTTTGTGCCCTGCAAAGGTCTGCTCAGACACCGCACCCGGAGAGGCGTTGTGTGTGTCTGTGCTCGCGATCAAACCGAGCTTGAGTGGATTGACACCCTGCTGCTGATGGCGGCGTAGACCCTCGAGCAGCGCCCCCCGAGCAAAGTCTGTCTGGCTGACGCAGCCTTGCGCCAGCATGCCAAAGCCCCCGATCCCGTCACGGCAGTCCTCGAACTCAGGTTCGTGGACAAGCTCGAAGTCACACCATTCATCGGTGGCGCCAAAAGCCGACTCAAAGCCGTTCATGCATTCGCTGGCGCCCTTGTGCTGATAGACCTCCATGAGCGGCTCCATGCGCTGCCGCAGCCTCAGGTTCTCGGCGCTCGCCTCAGCGCCACTGAACACGGGCGCAAACATGCGTCCATTCGAGAGGTTGGCGTTGTGCGGAATCATGAGCACATCGCACCCCGTGATCGCCGAGCAATCGGTGTCCACTTGTCGATAGAGCTCGGCGGCGGTGGGCGCTTCGAAGAAGCTGGTGGGACGCTCCGGCACATGGGCGCTGCGAAAGATCACGTTCCGATGCAGGTTGGATACCTCGACGGCGCTGGAGTATTCGTAGCCGATGAAGGATGTGAAGCGGCACGCGTCGGTGCGGTCATAGGCTGCCTCGGCCGCCTCCTGGACCAGCCGCCAGGCGCTGAGCGCCCGCTGACCGCAGTCGCCATCGAGCCCACGGCACCAGGCGAAGCGCTCAGGATTCGGGTTGGAGAGCTGAACGCCGAAGTTAAAGGTGGCGCCATCGGCGCTGCGCAAGTTTTGACAGGCGCTGTTGTTGTAGCCCTCCGAGTCTGGATCCACACAGGTCGTGACCTCGCCGAAGTACTCGGCGTGATCGGTGACGGCGGCGAAATCGAGCGGTCGGTCGAGCTGGATCCGGCGCGTCCGGCTATCGTCCGTGTGGTAGGGGGGTAAGGCGATAGGTTCACCGCGGGCAAAGGCATAGGCGTCCACCGGGCCTGCGCGTAGCTGGCTCGAGAAGGCGTCAAAGGAGAGCGCGGTGTGAACGTGCAGGTCACCCCAGTAGAGCTGGCGTAGCGGGTTTCGGTCTGAGCAGGCGGTCCGCTCTTCGGTTTGTGGGATGTCGTAGGGTTCGTAGCGAGCGCACGCAACGACGAGGAGCGTCAGCGCAACGCAACGGATCAGGAACCGAGCTCGAGCGTACGCTGAATCATCCAATAGGTTGCGAACCCTCCGGCTGCGTAGGCAACCAGCGTCCGGGTGTTATAGGCAGGCGTCATGCGGTGGATCAAGACCACGGCGAGGAGCCAGCCGACCTGAGCGAGCTCGACCCCGATGTTGAACAGCAGCACCCCCTCAACGAGTGGCCAGCCGTCGAGCCCCACCGACGCAAACCCAGAAGCCAGACCCAGCCCATGCAACGCGCCAAAGCTGATCAGCGCGGTGGGCTCATAACGTGGCTCCTCGCGAAGACTGAGCCATGCCATCATGAGCAGGCTCAGCGCGATCGCCGCCTCGATGGGCGCGCCCGGCAAGCGCACCCAGCCGAGGGCTACGACGGTCAGGCTCACGGCGTGACCGAGCGTGAACGCCAGCGTCGCAGACAAGAGGGACCGAAGGCTGCGACCGCTCACCCCGATCAGCGCGATCAGGAGCAGGTGATCCCAACCGGCGAGCAGGTGATTAAAGCCGCTCCAAAACGCGTTCGCCGGCTGACCTTTGGACGGCAGACGGAAGTCGAGCGAGGCGCCGCCTCGACTCACGCGCTCGATGCGCACACCGTCTCGGTCGAGCTGGACCAACAAGGACCCCTCGTAGTCGCCTTGTTGATCGATGGTGAGCTGCTCAATCGGTTTCGAGCAACGCCATTGAGCCGCTAGATGCAGCCGATCCAGCGTCGGGCGCCAACCGCTCAGCGCTACGCAACCGCTCGGCGGCAGTGGGCGCAGACGGTGTTTTGCTGCCGGTGGGTTCATGGCGAGCGACAGCTCGACCGTCTCGCCTTGCTCGATCAGCAGGCGCGCCAGCCCCATGCGATGGGCTTGCGCCGGCCAGGCGATCACGAGCAGCAGCGCAACGAGGATGCGCATCAGCGCTCCGGGCTGTATCGGAGGCGCAAGTCCGTGAGCGCGCGCTGCACGGCCTGGTTTCGCTGCTGAAGCATCCAGTCCTTGTGAACCGCCGCCGCCACCTCCTCAAGCCGCGCCATACCCGCCTCGGTGTAGTCGGTGATCTGCACCACGTGGACACCGAGACTCGAGCCGATGACATGCCAACGCTCGCTCGGCCGCAGCGCCAACACGCGGTGGGTGAATCGCTCGCCAAATCGGCTCAAGAGTTGGGGCTGGATCTGACGTACAAAGCGGTTGCCGTGTGCGAAGGGGTCACCTCGGACGCTGCGCTTCGCTGTCAGCTCTTTCTGCGCCTGCTTCGCGCGCTCAGCGGCGGCTTCGCCCGAGAAGAAGTGTTGAACAAACGCAACGCTTTCGGGGCGTTTGTAGCGATCGGGCTGCTCCGCCATGTGTTGCTCGAGCTGCGCTCGGGTTGGCGGTGAGAGCGGCTCAGACTCGGCGATGTAAAACCGCATCACCTGCGCCATGCGGCGGCGCACGATCGGGTCATCCTCGACCAGGTTGAGCCGTCGCGCCTCGCGCACGAGGATCTCCTCATCGAGCCAGTTCTGTACGCTCGCCTCGAGCGCCTCAGGGCTCAAGCGCCCTTGACGCTCAAGCGCCTCTCGCAGCTGCTCGCGCTGAGCGGGTGAGATGCTCACGGAGTCCACAGGCTCCTCGCGCAAGAAGCCGTCGAGGACGAAAAGTCCGACGCCGATGAACAGGAACAGAACCAGCGGATGACGGAGGGGGTGACTCATGGTCGTGGCTCTCCCTTGCGCGCCCTCCTTTGTCTAGAGGGGGCGATCACACAGCGGATGCCTTGACCAGCGCTCGTCCTGGTCGGATGCTGTTGATGATGAGTCATGACGTGGATCTGATCGTGGTCGGAAGCGGCGCCGCAGGGATGGCGGCGGCGCTGCGCGCGCACGACCTCGGCTTGCGCGTGGTGGTGCTCGAGAAGAGCGAGCACTTCGGTGGCTCGACGGCGATGTCCGGCGGCGTCTGTTGGGTCCCGAACAACCCGAACATGAAAGCGAGCGACTCCAGCGAAGAGGCGCTCGATTACCTCAAACACATCACGGGCGATGAGGGCGATCCGGAGGCGCTCGAGGTCTACGTGCGTGAGAGCCAGCGGATGCTCGATTACCTGACGCGCAACAGCCGCGTCCGCTTCGACCCGCTCGACAAGTACGCTGATTACTACGCCGAGGCGCCGGGGGGGAAACCGGGTGGGCGGTCGATGGAGAGCCGCCCGATGGATGGAGCCCGCCTGGGCGATGCGCTGCGGACCTTGCGCCCGCCTCATCCTCAGAGCCAGATTCTTGGGAAGTTTGGGATTACCGCCGGCATGGCGCACAGCCTGCTCACAGGGGGGTGGCGTGGCACGCTGCTCATGGCTTGGTGCTTTCTCGGGTACCTCGCTCGGACGTTTAAGCGCCGGCTGTACGGACGCGACACCAAGCTGTTCGCAGGCAACGCGCTGGCAGGGCGTCTTCGGTGGTCGCTGCTCGAGCGCGGCGTCCCGATCGAGCTTGGACTCGGGCTTGAAGGCTTGGTCGAAGAGTCAGGGCGCATCGTCGGCGTCGAGGTCGAGCGAGCGGGGAAGCGGCAGGTGCTGCGCGCCGCACGGGGGGTGATTCTGGCGGCGGGCGGGTTTGAAAAGAATGCGGCGATGCGCGCCGAGTACGGCCCCCAGCCGAGCAGCGTCGAGTGGACCGCAGCCAACCCGTTCTCTCGCGGTGACGGCATCCGAGCGGGCGCTGATGCTGGGGCGAGCCTGAGCTTGATGGATGAGGCCTGGTGGACCCCGACGACCAAGGTCCCGAGATCCGATCTCGGCTGGGTGCTGGTCGTCGAGAAGAACCTACCGGGTTCGATCTTCATCAATCAGCAAGGTCGCCGTTTTTGCAACGAGGCGGGACCCTATGTGGACGCCGGCCGTGCGCTCTACGAAGAGCATGAGGCGGGCGCTCCCGCCGTACCTGCGTACATGGTCTTCGATGCCCGCTTTCGTCACAACTACCCGGTCGGTCCGGTTGCGCCAGGTTACGCGGCGCCGGATCAGCGAACCCCTCGACGACTCAAAGATGACTTCATGAACCGCTCCAATTCGCTGAGCGAATTGGCGGCGAAACTCGGTGTCCCTGAGGCTCAACTCTGCGCCACGGTGAACCGCTTCAACGAGCAAGCGCGCGCAGGTCTCGACGATGACTTCGGCCGCGGAGACACCCTCTCAGACCGCTATTACGGCGACCCGCGCGGCCGCACGAACCCGTGCCTTGCTGCGATCGAGGAGCCGCCGTTTTATGCGATCGCTGTCTACCCGGGAGATCTCGGGACCAAAGGCGGGGTCCAGACCGACTCATCGGGTCGGGCGCTGCGCCCGGACGGCTCGGTGATCGCCGGTCTCTATGCGGCTGGCAACAACGCAGCCTCCGTGATGGCGCGAACCTACCCGGGAGCCGGTGGAACGATCGGTCCGGCGCTCACCTTCGGGTTCCTCGCCGCTGAGGCGGCTGCTCGAGACGATCGATGACCTGGCGGCGTGCGCAGATGATCGCGCCGGGGCTCGATATCCCGCTCAACATCACTGAGTCCGAAGAGCTGCCCCAACCTTTGGAAGGGTGGGTTCGGCTTCGGGTCGAGCGCTGCGGTGTCTGTCATCGTGACTTGATCGATCGCGCCGGGCGCGTCCCCTTCGTCAATTTCCCGGTGGCACCGGGTCATGAGGTCTGTGGCGTGATCGAGGCGGTGGGGTCTGCTCAGAGCCGCTGGTCTGTCGGCGAGCGCGTGGCCACCTTTCATCGAGATGCGTGCGGTGCATGCGCAGCGTGCATCGATGACGAGCGCGGGCTGTGTGAGCGGGCGGTCCAGATCCTCGGGATCACGATCGATGGCGGCTACAGCAACCATCTGCTCGCGCCGGATAGCGCACTCTTTAGCGTTCCCGATACGCTCGATGCGCGCCTGGCAGCGACCTTGGCGTGTACCTACGGGACCGCTTGGCGTGCCCTGAGTCGGTGGGGGGAGCCTCAGCCGGGTGACGTGGTCGTCGTCGTGGGCGCGCACGGTGGCGTGGGTCGGTGCGCCGTCGAGCTTGCAGCGCGTCTAGGCGCCGAGGTCGTCGCGGTCGTGCGCCGAGCGGATGACGGCGACTTGCGCGCGCTCGGAGCAGCGCATGTCGTGGTCAACACAGGCGATCGGTTTCATCGAGACCTGCCGACGGCGCCTGCGCGTATCGTCGTTGATTGCGTCGGACCTGCGACCTTCGACGCCTCCCTGCGGTGCTTGGGGGTCGGCGGACGGCTGGTCGTGGTTGGGAACATCGACGAACGGATCACGGAGCTGCAGCTTGGCAGGATCATCGTCTACGGTTTGCAGGTCGTCGGCAGCTCGGGCGCCAACGAGGCGGAGCTCAAACATCTGCTCGCATGGCATGCCGAGCGACCTCTTCGGCCGCGCTTCGCTCAGTGCTTTGGTGTGGCGGAGAGTGAGCAGGCGATGGCGGCGTTGCGGGTGGGCGGTGTGCAGGGGCGCCTACTCATCGATCCGAGTCTTGACCGCTGAAACTAGAACGCGTTCTAGTGGTGGGCGACTCAGGAGAGATCGGATGACTCAAGTCCAGCTGGATGAGAAAGCGCAGCGTATTTTGGGTGTCGCCTTTGAGCTTGCCGAGGAGGGCGGCTTTGACGCCGTGCGGTTACGCGACGTGGCAGATCAAGCCGGCGTGGCGCTCGGGACGCTCTACAGCCGCTTCTCGAGCAAAGAGGAGATGTTGGTCGCTGCCTTGGATGAGAGCACGCAAACTTTTGAAGCCGTGATCAGCGATCTGTCCTGGTCTGATACCGACCCGGTTCAGCGCATCGCCGATCTTTTGGTCCTGGCGGCTCGTGCGCTCTTCAACCGCCCGAACTTCGGGCGCGCCGTCTTGCGCGCAGCAGCGGCAGGCGGCGAGGCGACGACTCACCGGATCTACAGCCACCAGGCGACGATGCGTCGGTTGATGCTGCGCTGTCTCGGTCACGCTGATGAGGCGGCTGTCGACGCGCAGACGCTCCAAGGGCTGAGGTGGTTGCAGCAGCTGAGCTTCGCCAGTTTACTCGGCTGGGCCAACGGGATGCTCAGCGAAGACGAAGTCATTGAGAACCTACAAGCCGCCACCGAGCGTCTGATCGGAGATGCCTCATGAGCGCGCTCGACGGTCAGGTAGCGGTGATCACCGGCGCCGCCTCGGGGATGGGGCGCGCCATGGCGCGCCGATTTGCCGCTGAAGGTGCTCGTTTGGTCCTGGCAGATCTGCAGACCGAGAAGCTTGAGAAGGTAGCCGGTGAGCTCGCCGAGGCGGGCCATGAGGTAGCCTATGAGGTGGTCGACGTCTCCGAGGCTGCCGACGTCGAGCGGCTGATCGGTCGCGCCCAGTCGGACTTCGGCGGGGTTGACACGCTGTGTAATAATGCGGGAATTCTCGATAATTTGACGCCGCTTCATGACACCGACGAGGCGCTCTGGGACCGGCTGCTTGGCGTCAACGCCAAGGGTCCCTTCTTAGCCAGCCGTTTAGCGGTCAAGCTGATGATGGATCAGGGGGGCGGATCGATCATTAACACGGCATCGGCGGCAGGGAATCATGGGGGGCGAGGTGGCGCTGCCTACACCGCGTCGAAACACGCTGTGGTGGGCCTGACCAAGTCCATCGCTTGGTTTTATGGTCCGCATAACATCCGCTGCAACGCCATCTGCCCCGGCGCGATCATGACGGCGATGGCCTCGAGTTTTACACCCCACACTGAGGGCTTTGAGCGCTACTCGAAGCACTTCCCGACCGTACCGCCCTTTGGCAAAGCGCGCGATATCGCCGATGTCGCCGTGTTCCTCGCCAGCGATGAGGCGCGCTACGTCAACGGCGCCGTCATCCCGGTCGACGGTGGCTGGGTAGCCTACTAGCCGTCGGTGGGCGTCGGGGCCACAGGTCACCCGGCGTTCAAAGGCTCAGCTACACGCTATGCCTGCTTGACAGCGAACCCCTGTGCCCGACTAGAACACGTTCTAATTGGCGCACCAAACAGCGGCTAAAGGAGCCATCGATGAGTTTTCGAGTCAGCGACGTCCAAGAGTACTTCGACACCCTTGATCAGCGCTTTACGGCGGAAGGGTCCAAGGGGGTGACGGCGACTTATCAGTTTAACCTCGAGCCGTCGGGTACGTGGCATGTCAACGTGAGCGATGGCTCGTTCAGCGTCCACGAGGGCGCCGCTGAGAAGCCCACGACCACCTTTATTATGAAGGGTGAAGACTATGTCTCGATGGTGAACGGCGACCTCAACGGTCAGATGGCCTTCATGACCGGCAAGATGAAGATCAAGGGTGCGATCCCGATGGCGATGAAGCTCAAGCAGATCTTTCCGCAAAACTAACGCAAACGGACGGGCATCATGGAGACTCACGGCCTGTTCATTAACGGCGCTGAGCGCCCTGCGCGCAGCGGCGCCGTTTATGCCTCGATCAACCCGGCGAACGGTCAGCCATGGGCGAACTTTGCCGCAGCAGGTGAGGCCGACGTCGACGCGGCCGTGGCTGCCGCCAAGCGTGCGCATGACGAAGGGGTTTGGCGGCTTAAGTCACCGGCTGAGCGCGCCGAGATTTTACGCCGAATTGCGGACCTGATCACCGACCACCACATGGACCTCGTGATGGCGGAGATTCAAGACTCCGGCGGCACCATGCGCAAAGGCAACGGCGCAGACATTATGGGCGCGAACATGAGCTTTGGGCAGCACGCAGAGTTCTGCGAGCAGCTCGAGCTTGAGCAGGCAACTCAGGAGTTTTTCCCGATCGAGGCGACCAACATCATCCGTCGCGAGCCCGTCGGCGTGGTCGCCGCCATTATCCCTTTCAACTTCCCGTTTGCGGCCGCCTCGTGGAAGGTCGCGCCCGCCCTAGCCGCCGGGTGCACGATGGTCCTCAAGCCCTCGCCGCACACGCCCGCCACCGCCTTAATGATGGCAAAAATTTGCCACGAAGCGGGCGTGCCCGCAGGTGTGGTCAACGTGGTGACGGGACCCGACCCCGAGCTCGGCGCAGCGCTGGTTCGCCATCCTGACGTCAACAAGGTCAGCTTCACCGGCTCGACCGCCGTCGGCAAGCAGGTGATGAAGTCATGCGCCGAGCGCGTCACGCGCTGCCTCTTGGAGCTCGGCGGCAAATCGGCGACGATCATCCTTGATGACGCCGACCTCGAGATCGCTGTCCCCGGAGCTATTTTTGGGACCTTCTTTCACTCCGGTCAGGTCTGCGAGTCGGGGACCCGTATCCTGGTCTCAGAGGCGCTGCATGACGCCTTCGTCGAGCGCCTTCGCGCCGAGATGGAGAACGTGATCGTCGGGGATCCGATGGACATGGACACCACCATGGGGCCGCTGATCTCTGACGGCCAACGCCAGACCACCGAGCGCTACGTCAGGTCTCTTGTGGAGGAGGGCGCCACCTTGCTGTTTGGCGGGCGGCGGCCACCGGGTTGTGACCCGAGCGGCTTCTACTATGAGCCCACAGCCTTCACGGATGTTCGCTCAGACATGACCGCGGCGTGCGAAGAGATCTTTGGACCGGTGGTCGTGATTCAGCGGTTTTCGGACGAGCGTGAGGCGGTGCGCATGGCGAACGACTCGATCTACGGCTTGGGTGGCTCGATCTGGTCTCAGGACCTCGAGCGCGCCACGGAGCTCGCTCGCCAGCTCGAGACCGGCACGGTCTGGATCAATGATTACCACCTGATCAACCCAAAGTATCCCTTCGGTGGCTACAAACAAAGCGGTCTCGGGCGCGAGCTCGGCATCGAGGGGCTCAATGGCTACTTCGAGACCAAGCACATCCACGTCGGTCAGAGCTCGAGTCGGCCTGAGAAGCATTACCTCTCGATGATCCTTAAGGAGGGATGAAGCGCGTGACCCAAGTGGAGGAGCTGACCGCACCCTACCGACTCGAGTATCCTTACAAGCGGGGGCTCGGTCCGGTGCTCGGGGCGTTTTTTGGTGGCCTCAAAGCGGGCTGTTTGCTGGGCGTTCGCAGCGCCGATGGAGCCGTATTTTGTCCGCCGACGGAGTATCATCCTACGACCGCAGAGGCGATGACGGAGCTTGTACCGCTCAACGGCGAGGGGACCTTGGAGGCGGTCTATTGGATCGATGAGCCGAAGGCGCATCATCCGCTCGATCGGCCTTTCGCCTTTGCGCGTATTCGGCTCGACGGCGCGGACAGCTATTTTGTCCACGCAGTCGATACCTCCGGCGATCGCGCCGCAGCCGCGCCGGGCTTACGCGTGGCGCCGAGCTGGCGAACGGAGCGACACGGGGCGATCAGCGACATCCAGTGCTTTGTGCCTCTCGATCAGCGGCGAATCCCCGATTCAGAACCTCTAGGACACCTCGACGTGGCCGTGATCCCGGTGGGCATCGATTACGTGATCCGTGCAGGCGCTACGCAGTCGGTTTTCCTCAGACATCTTGAGCGTCGGCGGCTCGTGGGTCGCCGCTCGCCTGTCAACGGGCAAGTCTTGATCCCGCCGCGCGGCGCGTGCACCGCCAGCGGAGCAAGCTGCGTCGAAGAGGTCGAGGTCAAGAGCTCAGGCGTCGTGACGACCTTCTCGGTCATCCGCATTGAGTTCCCCGGTCAGCGGCTCAAGCCGCCTTACGTCTGCGCGGCGATCCTCCTCGATGGGGCGGATGTACCCTTGATTCATTTGGTCGGCGGTGACCCGGGCGCTGTGCGCATGGGCATGCGCGTGCGCGCCGTGTGGACGGATGAACCCGCTGCCTCGATGGAGGCGATCCGTTACTTTGAACCCACCGGTGAGCCCGACGCCCCCTTTGAAGACTATGCGGAGCACCTCTGATGCGTCCGGTTGCGATCGTCGGTTTTGCGCATTCGGAGCTCGACGCGTCGACTCCGCTTGATGAGGTCGAGCTCACCCAGGCTGTCTGCTCGGAGGCCCGAGCACAAGTTGGCCTTGAGCAGCCACAGATTGGTTTTACGGTCTCTGGCTCCAGCGATTTTTTATCCGGCCGCCCCTTCTCCTTTGTCTCGGCGCTCGACGGGGTTGGAGCCTTCCCTCCCATCCAGGAGAGTCACGTCGAGATGGACGGAGCGTTCGCCTTGTATGAGGCGTGGGTGCGCCTGCAGCACGGCGACATCGATACCGCGCTCGTCTACGCCTTCGGTCAGGCGAGCTTGGGTGACCTCGATCGGGTCTTGTCGCTGCAGCTCGACCCGTATTGGGCGGCGCCACTCGGGCTCGATGAGGCGTCGGTCGCCGGGCTCCAAGCGAGCGCTGCAGGGCATCGCCAAGCTGTTCGACGTGTTCCCTTACGAGACGGCGCAGCGGCGGTGATTCTCGCCGCCGGGGATCGAGCGCAGGCCTTGCGTGAGCAACCCGCGTGGATCCGAGGCATCGATCATCGCATCGACGTCAGCGAGTTGTCTCAGCGAGCGATCGCTGAGCTGAGCTCAGCGGCAGCCTGCGCGCAAGCGCTCAACTTAGGCGATGTGGAGATCGAGCGCGCGGAGTTGCACTACAGCTTCGAGCATCAGCTGCCCATGCTGCGTCGCGCCATCGGTCTCCCGGTTGACGTGCCGGTTAACCTCGGCGCGACGAGCCGATTTGACACCTACATGGTCAGCGGCCTCTTGCGCTTGGGTGAAGCCGCAGCTGCGATCTGGCGCGGTGAGGCGGCTTCCACCCTGGCGCACGCCAGCGCAGGTCCCGCTATGCAGCAGAACCTGCTCTGTCATCTAGGGGGTACGCCATGAGCCGCCCTTGCGCCGTCATCGGGGTGGGGCAGACTCGCTACGCCGCCAAGCGTCAGGACAAGAGCATTGCGGGATTAATCCGGGAGGCGGTGGACGCAGCGATGCTCGAGGCGGGCGTCGAGTGGGGCGATATCGACGCTGTTGTGCTCGGCAAAGCGCCGGATTTTTTCGAGGGTATTATGATGCCCGAGCATCATCTTGCGAGCGCGCTCGGTGCGGTCGGTAAGCCGCTGCTTCGTGTGCACACGGCGGGCTCGGTAGGTGGCTCGACAGCGGTGGTCGGCGCGCATCTTATACAGTCCGGTGTTCATGAGCGGGTGCTGTGCTGTGCGTTCGAGGTCCAGAGCTGCTCGAACGCCATGTGGGCGCTGTCGCCGACCTATCCTTTTCAGCCGCCGACGGTGGCGGGAGCGGGTGGCTATTTTGCGCCGCTGATTCGCGCCTACATTCGCCGTGCGAAGGCGCCCCATGATGTGGGCTGGAAGGTGGTGATCAAGGACCGCCGCAATGCGCTCAAGAACCCGCTGGCCCATCTGCACAGCGAGCCGACGCTCGAGCAGTGCGCGCAAGCTCCTGTGCTGTGGGACCCCATCAATTATCTTGAGACCTGTCCGAGCTCGGACGGCGCCTGTGCGATGGTGCTGTCGTCGGAGCCGGCGGCGAAGCGAGCACCTCAGAAACCGGCTTTTGTTCAAGGCACATCGCTGCGCAGCGAGCCGATCTTCTTTCCCGGGCGAGATCAGGTCAGCCCGCAGGCTGGGCGCGACTGCGCAGCCGATGTCTTCGCACAGGCTCAGATCCGCAACCCACTCGATGAGCTGGACATGGCCGAGCTCTACGTCCCCTTTTCGTGGTTCGAGCCCATGTGGCTCGAGAATTTGGGATTCGCAGCCCCTGGGGAGGGCTGGCGTCTGGTCGAGGACGGCGTGACGGATTTTGGCGGCGCGCTGCCGACGAACGTCTCGGGCGGCGTGCTCAGCTCCAACCCGATCGGCGCGTCTGGCATGATCCGATTCGCCGAGGCGGCGCGTCAGGTGCGTGGGCTGGCGGGCGCGCATCAGGTGGAGGGCTGCCGGCGCGCTGTGGGTCATGCCTATGGTGGTGGGTCACAATTTTTTGCGATGTGGGTCGTCGGCGAGACGCCGATGGCCGGATAAGGGGGCTCTGGTGGCGGTGTTTAACTTAGCGGACCTGTTTGAGATCGTCGTCGATACGGTCCCGGAGAACGTCGCGTTGGTCGCCGGGGAGGTCCGTCTGACGTATGCCGAGCTCGAGGCGGTCAGTAATCGGCTAGCAGATTACCTCCGTGGTCAAGGGATCGGCGCGGGTGACCACGTCGGGCTGCAGCTCTACAACGGGCATGAGTATTTCGTCGCTGCTCTCGCCGCCTACAAATTGCGCGCCGTGCCGATCAACATCAACTACCGCTACGTAGCCGATGAGCTCGCCTATCTGTATGACAACGCCGACTTGAAGGCGCTCTTTTTCGAGCCTGAACTGGTCGAGCGCGTCTCGGCTGCGCTCGAGAGTGTGCCCGATCTGAGCGTCTTGGTCACCGCAGGCGCCGACGCCATCACCTGTGGTTCGACCCGCACGACCCCTTTTACGTCGGCGCTCGCCGCAGGGGACCCCACGCGCCGTGAGATCGAGCGCTCAGGCAAGGACCTGTGCATCATCTATACGGGCGGAACGACGGGTATGCCGCGCGGGGTGATGTGGGAGCATGACCAGCTCCTCTTTGCCGGCTTGCAAGGCGGTCGACCAGGCGATGACCCGCTCGAGCGGCCGGAAGATCTCGTGGACTTTATTCGCGACGGGATGCCCTACTCGATGCATACGGCGGCGCCGTTGATCCACGGGTCAGCTCAGTTTGCGTGTTGGATCGCGATCTTCACAGGAGGCCGGAATTGCCTGACGCCCGGTCCCAAGTTTATCCCCGAAGAGACCTGCCGTTTGCTCGGAGCAGAGGGCGTCACCGTCGTGAATCTGGTCGGCGATGCCATGGCGCGCCCCTTCGCCGAGACCTACTTGAGCGGCGACTACGAAGCCCCCATGCTCGGCGTGGTGACCTCGGCGGGCGCGGTGCTGAGCCAGTCGGTTCGTGAGCAGCTTGAGGAGGCTTTTCCCTGCGCCATGATCATGAACAACTTCGGCTCGTCGGAGTCCGGCCACGCAGGCATGGCGATCAGCGCCGAAGGCGGGCGGGCGAAGTTCTTTATGCTCGGTGGGCGCACCAAGGTGTTGAATCCCGAGACCTTGGAGGTCTGCGCCGTGGGCGAGACAGGGATGCTGGCGACGGGTGGCCACTTGCCGCGCGGTTATTACAAGGACCCCGAGAAGACCGCAGCGACCTTTGTTGAGACGGCTTCGGGGCGGTTTGTCATACCGGGGGATTTCGCGGTGCTTGAAGAGGACGGGACCATCACGCTGCTCGGTCGGGGGTCGGTCTGCATTAACACCGGCGGTGAGAAGGTTTTCCCCGAAGAGGTTGAAGAGGGAATTAAGGCGCACCCGAGCGTGTCAGACGCCATCGTCGTAGGCGTCGCCGATGCGCAGTGGGGCCAGCGCGTCTGCGCCCTCGTGACGCTGCGCAAAGGAGCGGCCTTTGACGCTGCGGCGCTGAGCGCGCACACCCGAACCAAGGTCGCCGGTTACAAGACCCCGAAGCAGTTCTTTGTCATCGACGAGATGCCGCGCCATCCGACTGGAAAACCTGACTACACCACCGCTCAACAGGTCGCCGCCGAGCTTGCGGCGCGCTGATGGACGAGCAGATCAAAGCCTTCATACGTCGCTCGTGGGACATCATCGAGACACCCGGCGATCCGGCTTGGGCGGCCAAGCGCCGGCTCGCCCGTGCGCTGCGCCGGCTGAATCATTTGGTGATCTGCACGGCGGCGCCGGAGGCTGAGCTGCTCGAGGCGGCTCAGCGGATCGAGCAGGCGCTCCGCACGATCGAGCCTTTTCCGGCGCCGACCTTCCTTGAGCAGTTTCAAAACGGGGACTACGTTCAGCGACCCGAGGTGTACGCCGATCGCGCATGGATTACCGGTCGCTCCAACCCGATCAGTCCACTGGCTGAGCTCGAGGAGGGGGACGGTGAGGTCTCGGCGACGGTCTGCTTTGAGAACGGCTACGTCGGCGCCCCGGGCTGGGTGCACGGTGGGGCGCTGGCGGCGGTCTTTGATCAGCTGTTGGGCTTTGTCTTGATCCTGGGTGGAACACCCTGCGTGACCGCCGAGCTGACGGTGCGTTATCACCGCCCGACGCCTGCTCATCGCCAGCTCCGGCTGCGCGCCTGGATCGAGCGCGAGCAGGGGCGCACGGTCGACCTCAAGGCGAGCTGCGCTCTGGACGGCGCCGAGACG
Organism: Myxococcota bacterium; assembly: GCA_036338695.1. Lineage (GTDB taxonomy): Bacteria > Myxococcota > UBA4151 > UBA4151 > UBA4151 > CACGMS01. Next base: position 15,950 of record JAYZBQ010000013.1, on the reverse strand, counting down.
GCGAGCGCCCAAGCGCGCTTTGTGCGCCTGGATCCCGCACAATTTGCTGACACGCTCTCGACGACGCCGTCGTCGTAAGGGGGAACATGTACCTCGATTTTACGGACGAGCAGGTGGCGCTTCGCGAGCGGCTCAGGCGTTACCTAGACGAGCTCATGACCGACGAGCTCGAAGCCGAGCTGCTGGTGCGTGAGGGAGGCGGTCCCTTGTATCGAGCGGCGATGGAGCGCCTCGGAGCCGACGGTTGGTTAGGGATCGGTTGGCCGCAAGCCTATGGGGGGCAAGGCGCCGGTCCGATCGAGCAGTTTATCTTCTTTGATGAGGTGCAGCGCAGCGGTTTTCCGGTCCCTATTTTGACGCTCAATACCGTGGGGCCGACCCTGCTTGAGTATGGCACCGAAGCGCAGAAGCGCCTTTATCCTCCTCGGATTTTGGCGGGTACGTGCCACTTCTCGATCGGCTACACCGAGCCTGGCGCAGGGACGGACCTTGCAAGCCTCACCACGAGCGCCAAGCGGCAGGGAGATCACTACCTCGTCAACGGTCAAAAGATCTTTTGCTCGCTCGCCGATCACGCAGACCATTTCTGGCTGGCGGTGCGCACGGATCCGGATGCGCCAAAGCACAAAGGGCTGTCCATGTTGATCGTGGACGCGGACAGCCCCGGCGTCTCGATGACGCCCATCCGGGGGTTAGGCGACAACAACATCTCGGCGGTCTACTTCGAGAACGTTCAGGTGCCTCTGGAGAATCTGGTGGGCACAGAGGGCGGGGGCTGGCGTCTCATCACCAGCCAGCTCAACCACGAGCGCGTGGCATTGTGCGCAGTGGGTCCGCTCGAGCGGCTCTGGGAGGAGACGCGCGCCTTTGCAGCCGCTGCGGTGGACGGCGCCGGGACCCGGCTGCTCGATCGCCCTTGGGTGCGTCGTAATTTAGCGCAGGTTCGCGTTGGGCTCGACTGTTTGACCTTACTCAACGGTAAGCAGGCTTGGGCGATCGCCAACGAGACCCTCGGGATGGCTGAGGCGTCAGCCATTAAGGTCTATGGCTCTGAGTTCTATGTCGAGGGCGCACGCTGGCTCGCCGAAATTCTGGGCGCCGCCGGGATGCTCAAGACCGGATCGGCTGGAGCCGCTTTGTCCGGTCGGCTGGAGCGGTTTTATCGTATGAGCCTCGTGCTCACCTTTGGCGGCGGCTGCAACGAGGTCCAGCGAGATATGATCGCAATGGCGGGCCTCGGCTTGCCGAGGAGGCGATAGCGATGGATTTTACCTGGTCTGAGGAACAGCGCGCCATTCGTGAGCTCGCCGAAGAGGTGCTGAGCGCTCACCTTGACGCATCCGATTTGAGCGGCGCGTATTTTGCGCGCCGGCTGTACGCTGAGTTGGCGCGCACCGAGTTGTTGCGTGTTGAGCTGTCGACCGAGCGCGGAGGGATGGGGCTTGGGCTGCTCGAGAGCCTGCTGGTGCTGCGGCAAGCGGCTCGCCACGCAGCGCCTACGCCGCTGCGCGACACCATCGCGATGGCGCTACCGCTGCTCGAGAAGCTGGGTGATTTTGAGCAAGGTGACGACCTTTTGCGCTCGATCGTTCAGGGCGAGACCGTCGTTGCGCTCGCGCTTCATGAGCCGAGCGGCTCGGGCTTGAGCGCGCCTCGTACTCGAGCCGAGCGAGCGGACTCGGTGTGGCTTCTGTCCGGCGAAAAAACAGCGGCTTCGTATGTGGACGACGCGCAGGGGCTGATCGTGCTCGCGCAAACGCCCGAAGGACCGGCGCTCTTTCTCGCCGGCGGATGCGCTGCGCAACCCCAGCGTGGAACCCACGACGCCCCCTTGTGGTCGCTTCGCTTTGAGCGCACCTCGGCGCAGTTGCTCACGAGCGACCAGGAGGTACTCAGTGGCTTTGAGCGCCGTTTTCATCTCGCCTTGTGTGCGGAGCTGCTTGGGTTCGCCGAGGCCGCGCTCGAGATGACCGCTGACTACCTCAAGGAGCGAGAGCAGTTCGGGGTCCCGATCGGTTCGTTTCAGGCGGTGAGTCAGCGCGTTGCGGATGCTTTTATTGCGCTTGAGACCATGCGCGTGACCCTGTGGCGAGCCGCCTGGCTCGAAGATCAGGGTCGAGGCTCGGCTCAGGCGGTCCGCTCGGCTCGCTATGTCTGCGCTCAGGGTGCGCACCAGGTGGTCTCGGCGGCTCAACACCTTCACGGGGGGATGGGCTTTGACCGAGATTATCCGCTGCATCGCTACTTCTTAGGGGTCAAAGCGATCGAATACCTCGAGGGCGGCGCCGCGGCACAGCTCGAGCGCCTCGGGGATCTGATCGCGCAGGAGGTGTCATGAAGGTTTCTGTGGATCTCGACCTCTGTGAGGCGAACGGGTTGTGCATGGACGCCTGCCCGGAGGTGTTTGAGGTCACGGATCTCGACGTCCTCGTCGTCCATCACGAGCACGTTACGCCGGCGCGCCGAGCGGAGCTGATGGAGGCGATCCGGCTGTGCCCGCGCGGCGCGCTTACGCTCGCTGAGTGATCAGGACGCGCCCCCAACGACCGTGTCGACACATACGAGCTGCTTTCGGGTCACCTTGCACACGTCAAAGCGCCCTCCGGTGTGGGTCTCCATGACCTTGTTCAAGCCCGTTTGATCGGCTCCGGATACCACGGCGCTCAGCCTGGGCACGATGAGCTTGTTGACGTGTTTTCGTTCTCGCTCGATCAGCGTCCAGCGGCGTCCGAGCTTCTCGGCGACCGCCGCGGTGGTGCCCGAGCCGCCGAAGGGGTCCAGGACGAGGTCACCAGGGCGGGTGCACATCGCGAGGATACGCTGCACCAACCGTTCGGGTTTCTTGCCGTCAGCGAAGGGTGTCTGCCCCTCGTAACCGACGCCGTGAAACGAGACATCTGTCCACAGGTTGGTGAGCATTTTGCTCGGCTGGTCGGCTCCATCGAGTCGCCGCACGCGTGTGCGGTAAAAAGTCATCTGCCGACCGCCGCGCAGGTAGACGTCGGGCGCGCCGTCGCGCTCGAGCTTGAAGACCCCTTTGGGGCGGCGTGCGCTCTGCCGCGCAAGCCGTTTGATCTCGTCTCCTGCGCGGGTGTTGACCCGGGTGCTCTGAAACACCGCGTCGGGGTGCGCCAGCGCGTAATCACCGAGTCGCTTTTCGAACAAAACGCCAAGGTCCGCGCGCGCCGCACGCACCGAGCGGTAGCCCATGGACTTTGCCATGAACCGAGGGAAGCTCTCGACCCGCCAGGTCTCCATCGGCTCCTCGCTGTTGACCACGACGCTTCGATAGCATGGATCGTAGGCTGCTTTGGTGTACTGTGGGTAGTATGTGAACTCCCTGCGGTTTCGAGCGAACACCAGCAGGTACTCGGTCTGCGAGAAGAGCGAGGCGTTGGCCGAGCGCAGCCCGGAGGGCTCTGAGGTCTTCAAGATCACGGTGTTGAGCAAGTTGTCGGCCCCGAAGTGGCGCTCCGCACATTGGCGCGCCACAATCAAGTGGCGATCATCGCAGTGCAAGAAGGCGACGCCCGACGCCCTGAGCAGCGGCAGGGCGAGCGAGAGGCACCCGTCGAGAGCTGCTTCAAACTCGGCGAGCGATGAGCGCTTGTTGACGCTCGACTTCGGCGGGTCGAGGATAAGGCATTGGACTTGTTCGAGATGAGACGTCTGCAAGGCTTTGAGCACCTTGAGGTTGTCCCCGTGAATCAACTGGTTGGACGGCGGCGAGTGAGGCTGAGGCATGAGAGAGCCTAAGGTGTTAAGGTGGCGAAGCCGACCTATAAGCTCAAACGTTTCGCCTCCCTAACGATCCCGCCTCTTTTTTAGGTCGAGTGCCACATCTTCGATCATATCCTCCTGACCTCCCACGGTTTTTCTTTTACCGAGCTCAACGAGGATATCGCGCGCCGCCAGCCCATACCGCTGCGCAGCTCGATCGGCGAAGAGCAGAAAGCTTGAGTAGACGCCGGCATAACCCAAGACCAGCGCGTTGCGGTCCACGCGCACCGAATGAGTTGGCGCTCGGCGCATCAGGGGCACGACGAGGTCCTCGGCGGCGTCCATCACACCATAGAGATCGCAGCCATGATCTGCGCCCATACGCTCGAGGACGGCGACCAAGACCTCGAGCGGCGTGTTCCCGGCGCCTGCTCCCATACCCGCTGCGCTGGCGTCGATGCGAACGGCGCCCGCCTCGATCGCTGCGATGGAGTTGGCGACGCCCATCGCCATGTTGTGGTGCCCGTGGAATCCGATCTCGGTCTCTGGGCGAAGACCTGCTCTTAGGGCGGCGATGCGATCGGTGACGTCCTGAGGGAGCATGTACCCTGCGGAGTCGGTGCAGTAGATGGTGGTGGCGCCTTCACCCTCCATAATCTTCGCTTGGACGACCAAATCCTCAGGTTCGATCATATGCGCCATCATGAGAAATCCGACCGTGTCGACGCCGAGCGCTCGGCTCATACCGAGGTGCTGACCGGAGACGTCGGCTTCGGTGCAGTGGGTTGCGACGCGCAGGCACGAGACGCCGCAGTCGACCGCCATCTTCAGGTGGTCGACCGTGCCGATGCCGGGTAGCGTCAGCGCAGACACCTTGGCTCGTTTGAGGCGCGGGACGACTGCGCGCAGGTACTCTTCGTCGCTGTGGGCGGCGAAGCCATAATTGATCGATGCGCCGCCAAGGCCGTCTCCGTGCGTCACCTCGATCAGCGGGACGCCCGCCTGATCAAGGGCTTCGGCGATGGCGACCATTTCGTCGACTGAGATCTGATGCTGCTTGGCATGCATACCGTCGCGCAGACACATGTCGTGCAGCGTGACGCGTCGGCCTTGAATGCTCATCGTGCGCCCTCCGCGCGGCGGCTCGCGATCAGCTCACCGGTTCGAAGAGCCGCTGCGGTCATGATGTCGAGGTTGCCGGCGTAGCGCGGCAAGAAATCACCGAGTCCGGTGACCTCCATAAACGTGGAGACACGGTAGCGACCGTCTGGAAGTTGATCGAACACCGGTCCATTTTTGAGCACATAGCCCGGCACATAGGTTTGGACGGAGCGCACCATCTCGTCGATCGATCGCCGAACAGCGTCTTCATCAGGCGCTTCTTCGATCACGCAGTGGATGGTGTCTCGCATCATGATCGGGGGTTCGGCTGGGTTGATGACGATGATCGCCTTACCGACCTTGGCGCCGCCGACGCGCTCGATCCCGGCGGCGGTCGTGCGTGTAAACTCGTCGATGTTGTTGCGCGTGCCCGGACCGATCGATCGTGACGCGACCGTGGCGATGATCTCACCATATGCAACCGGGTGGACGCGGTGCACTGCGGCGACCATCGGGATCGTCGCCTGACCGCCGCAGGTCACCATGTTGACGTTGTCGACCGCCTGGTCGACCTGTTCGTCGAGATTGACCGGCGGGATACAGTAGGGGCCGATCGCCGCCGGCGTCAGGTCGATGCAGGTCACGCCGTAGGGCTTGAGCGCTTCGTAGTTAGCTCGGTGTACCTTGGCGGAGGTGGCGTCAAAAGCGAGCTGAATCTCATCCGCACCGCCAGCCTCGATCAGACCGGTGACCCCTTGCGCCGTCGTCGCAAGACCCAAGGCGTTGGCGCGTTTGAGCCCTTCGGAGTTGGGGTCGATCCCGACCATCCAGGTCGGCTCCACCCAAGGCGAGCGGAGCGCTTTGTACAAGAGATCGGTCCCGATGTTGCCCGGGCCGATGATCGCCGCTTTGAGTTTGGTCACGATCACCCCCTCCTCGCCGCCTTAGTGCACGCTCCGTCCAAGAGCGCAAGGTGGCGCTTAGGGCGCGAGGACCAAATCGCTTGCGTCTCTCGGGAGCAGTTTTCGGTGCTCAAAGCTGTAGTGGGCGATGCCGGTGATCGATTGGAACCGCACGCCCGTCTCGCGGGCAAAAAGCTCGCCGTCGGTCAGGTTGCGCACGATCAGGTCGTCGAGCCACAAGCCCTGATAGATCTCGATCTGCCCGTAGTCGTTGTTCGGACCGTCCGGGTTGGGGTTCATGATCGCGACATCCTCAACGGTCACCAAGACGCCCTCGAGGCGCTCTGCCTGATCACCGCCGTCGGCGATCTCTTCCGCCGTGACGACCACAGCTTCGGGGACGTCGACCGGACCTCCAGGCAGGACGGTGACCTCCACGTCGGTCAGCTCGCTGAGGTTGAAGTATTCGACATACGTGCCCTGAACATCGACCACGGCGCCGCGCTGCCACTCGGCCGGGCTCTCGCCGCGATGATACACGTAGATGCCTTGATTGGCGCCGCTCCCTTGAGCGATCCAAAACCCGCGGCTCTCGGACACGGCTGTGATCACGGCGCCACGAACCAGCACGCTCGAGTCCTCAGCGACCTCGCCGCCGCGGATCGACGCGATGGTGACCTCCGGTGCGGGACACTGGACATTGCCCGGGTTGGCTACAGCCGGGCAGTCATCGCAGACGTCACCTTTGCCGTCACCGTCGCCGTCAGCTTGATCTGCGTTGGCGATCAAGGGGCAGTTATCTTGGTTGTCACCCACACCGTCGCCGTCGCGGTCGCGCGTGTCAGGGCAGGGCGGCTCGCCCGCTGCGAAGGGGCAGGCATCGCACGCATCGCCGACACCATCCCCGTCGAGGTCCGGTTGCGCTCCCCCGTGCATCGGGCGGATCGGATTAAACAGATTCGGGCAGTTATCCTGCGCGTTGGCGATCCCATCACCGTCTTGATCGTCTGCGGATGGTACCCCGGTGTAGGCGTTCGAGTCACCAAAGCGGTCCGCCTCGCGCCGCAGCGGCTCGCAGGTGGGCTCGTCGCGCGGCGTGTCGCAGCTAAACAGCGGGTACATCATGTCGCCTTGGCTGTTGAGTTGGCTCAGGTCTTTGTCGGTCTCGTCGCGAGCGCAGACCATCTTGATGTCGCCGCACACGTCGAGTGTGTCGCAGTTGTTGGCGAGCGCCGAGACGAGGCGTGCGTCGCCGGTCAGCGGCTTGCCGCTGCGCAGCGTGAGCAGGACGTCGCGACTGCTCGCATTTAGGACGCTTGCGTAACCGAGCGCGCCGTTACGGATGATCATAACGTCACCGAGGAGGCCTGGCTCGAGCCGCCCGAGCGAGGCTTCGAGCCCGAGCGAGCGGGCTGCGTCGCCCGTCGCCATCTGCCACAGGTCTTTATCGGTTAAGGCGCCGCCCCAGTGACGTTCGCTGAACTGCGCTGCGCAGTGCAGCTCGCGCAGCATGTTCATCGACCCCGACTGGACCCAGTCAGTACCCAGCGCCACCGGCACACCCAGGCGCTTGTAGAGCGGAACATCTGCGGTGTCGCCGTACAGGGCGATGTTGGAGCGAGGTGACCAGATCAGCTTCATGCCGCGCAGCGCCATCAGGTCGATGTCGTCCGTGGACAGTCCGACGCCATGAATCAGGGCTGAGTTGGCGCCGAGCACATCGACGGCGCCGTCGATGTTGGCGCCCGTCATGCAGGCGAACTCGTTCTGGGCTTCGCCGTCGATCCCTTCGGCTACGTGCGGGGTAAAGGCGCGCTTGTTGGGGGCGTTACGCAGGCTGTTGCCGTCCATCCCTGGGTAGGTGCAGACGCCGTCGTCGAGGTAACCGTTGGCGTCGCCGAGCGGGAAGGTCTCATAATCGACGGGCTCATCGCTCAAGCCCTCGTCGAGGTCGCCGCGGTCGACGTTGCGTAAAAATCCAGCGGCGCCGCCCGAGCCATTAATCGACGTGGCGCCAGCGAGCGCAAAGCGGATCTCGCCGAGCTGTTGCTCCTCGCGGCTCGCACCGCCTCCTTGGATCGAGACCCGCGGGTGGTCGCGACGGCCCCGCCGCCAGTCGTGGCGGTGACGCCACCGTTGATTGGCGTCCACCTGGTTCTCGGTCGCAACCCAAGGGCGCCCGTTAATGAACCCGATGTGGTCGTGCGTGTTGATCAAGCCGGGGCTGATCGCCGCGCTCGGGCAGCTGATCGTGACGGCGTTCGCCGCCTGCGCTGCGCAGTCACAGCCGACGCAGGCGATGGCGCCGGATGCGTTCACGAGCACCCAGCCGTCGGTGAGCGTCTTGTCCTCAAGAAGGAGCGTCCCGCCGAGCAGCCGCTCCTCGCCAGCGCCCTCGACCAAGCACTCTTGACCTTCTGGCGGCGACGGCAGCGCCTCGGGGCATCGCTCGGAGGCAACCACGCCAGCATCGCTCGCCGGCGCGCCGGCGTCGGCAAGGGGTCCCGCATCGACCGCTGCGCCCGCATCCGTCGGCGTATCGGGCGTGGACATAGGACACGCTGCGAGCGTGAGCGCCGAAAGAGTAACTGCAAAGCGCATGGTGACCTCCGCATGAGCGGGACGTCTTTAGAGCAGTCTGTGGGCGGCCGCCAGCGTCAACCCTCGGAAAGCCTTAGGCGGTGCACGATGTGGCCTCAGGTAAAGACGACCTCACAGGCGCCGACCCCGCCGATCTCAAGCCGCATGGTATCCCCCGCTTGGACCGGCTCGAGGGGGACCCAGGACCCCGATAAGATCACATCACCAGCGTCCAACGAGATCCCGTAGCGTCCTAGGGTGTTGGCGAGCCAGGTCACGCACTTGACGGGCGAGTCAAGCGCTGCGCGGCCTTCGCCCTCGCTCAGCAGCTCCCCATTCTTGAACACGCGCATCGCCAGGTTGGGGAAATCCAGACCGTGCGGCGAGACGCCCTGCCCTAGGATGTAGAGCCCGCAGCTAGCGTTATCCGCCACCGTGTCCTGGATTTTGACCTTCCAGTCGGCGATCCGTGAGTCGACCACCTCAAAGCAGGGGATGACCGCCTCGGTGGCAGTGAGGACGTCTTCGTCGGTGACGCCCGGGCCTTGCAGCGGCGCCTTGAGCACAAAGGCGAGCTCTCCCTCTGCGCGCGGCTGAATGAGTTGCTTCGAGATCGGCATCTCTCGCTCGTACACCATGGTGTCAAAAAGGAACCCAAAGTCAGGCTGGTCAACGCCGAGCATGCTCTGAACTGCGTGGCTCGTGACGCCGATTTTCTTCCCGACGAGGCGGTCCCCGCGGGCGCTGCGTAGGTTCCGCAGACGCAGGTTGACGGCGTACGCATCATCGATCGTCATTTCGGGGTGACGATCGGTGATCGGCGCGACGGTCCGCCGCTCGTTGAGACAAGCCCAGAGCTCGTCCCCGAGGGCGTCGATGAGGTGTTGTGCAAGAGCCATCAGCGCTCCGATAAAAAGTCGCGAACGAGGTTGTTGAAGACCGCCTCATGCTCAACCATGACCCAATGCCCACAATTCGAAAAGCGCTCGACGCGCACATCGGGCAGCGCCTGCTCGAGCGTCGCCGCCCCAGAGATCGGACAGAACTGGTCGTCCTCGCCCCATAAGCCGAGCACCGGGCAAGTGATCTGGTGCAACTCACCGCTTTGATCTGGGACCTGGCTGGTCGCGAACACCGCCTGGGGTTGCAGCTGGGCGATGTGAAAGCGCTGCTCGAGCAGCGCCTCAGAGACCATGCTCGGGTCGAAGAGTTGCTTGCTGAACACCTTACGCATGCTCTCAAGCGTGAGCCCCGCAGGGTCAAAGAGCGCGCGCAGCATGCTGCGGATACCCTTCATGCCCATGTAGACGGCTCGCGACTCGATGCCACCCGGAGCCATCAGCACCATGCGCTCGACCCGCTCGGGGTGGTCGAGCGCCAACCGGATGCAGATGGCGCCTCCGAGCGAGTTACCGATGAGCGCAAAGCGCTCGAGCCCGAGTTGGTCGGCAAAGGCGACCACGCCGCGTGTGAGGTAATCGAGCGTATAGCGCGCATCGTCGGGCTTGGATGAGTAGCCGTAGCCGATCAGATCCGGCACCAGACAGCGAAACCCAGCCTGGGCGAGCGGCTCATAGTTGCCTTGAAAGTTCGACCAGCCGCTGCCCCCAGGTCCGCTTCCGTGAACAAAGATGACCGGCGGCCCGCTGCCTGCCTCGTGATAGTGAATCTCAAGCCCATCACCGATGGGGACGCTGGCGCCGCGTGGGACCCTTCGGGGCGTATCGATCACGGCTTCTTCTTTCGGGGAGCGAGCAGCGCTGGGGGGTGGTGACCCCACTCTGAGATGCGGTCAAAGGCACCGGCGGGGTGATCGGCCGGGTCGACGGCTCGCCCGCCCCACCCAAACTCAAATTGAAACCCCGACGGCGTGAACGCGTAGAACGAAAACATCTGGTCGTTGGGGTGTCGACCCAGCGTGTTCATGATCGGGATGCGCTGGCGAATGCACCGGTCGTAGGCGCGGCCGACCTCATCCATCGCCTTCGCCTCGATCATGAAGTGGTGAATGCGTTTATCGAGCCGCCCTCCGACCGCGACGCTGTGGTGGCGGGCGTTGGTATGAAAGAAGGCGATGTCGACGTCGTAGCCGAAGACCGTACAGCTGATCCGGTCGGAGAAACCAAAGCCCAGGGTCTGCTCGTAGAACCGCTCGCTGCGCGCTTGATCTTCGCTGGTGACGACGAGGTGTCCTAGGCCGAGCTCTTCAGCCACGAACCCGTCGCGCACGAGCTCAGAGGTGAAGGGCGTCGCTGCGGTGTCGTAACCGAGCGCCAGCTCGCTGGGAATCCCTGCCGGGTCTTCGAACTGCACGAGGCGGTTGACGCCGCGCGCCTTGCGCAGGGGCTCCGGCGCACTACGCGGGGAGACGCCTGCGGTCTCGAGGCGCTCCGCCAAGGCGTCAAAGCTGTCGGCGTCCGCCGCCTGCCAGCCCACCAGGTTGAGGTCGTCTGAGGGGTCCTTACGGATAAGAAAGCGGCGCCGGTGGCTGTCGAGGCGCAGGTCAAAGCCGTGTTCGTCTGGATCGGTGAGCTGCAACCCGAGAATCTGCGTGGCGAACGACGCCCATGCCTCGAGGTCGGAGACGCCGAAGCCAAGATAGCCCAGCTGAGCTACCGGTCGGATCACAAAAAGAAGTCCTGAGTTTTGAGCTCGAGCAAGACGCGTCCCAGATTCTGCGCGGGCTTCGCCGGGTTGTTGGCGTAGTGTCCTCGCGCCGCGTGGATGCCCTGGAAAAACGGTTGAATGGGCGCATCGGCGAAGATCGCCGTGCCGCCGCTTTGGCTCATCAGCTTGTCCACTTGCTCCATACAGCGTTGCACCGCCATGGCGCTCTCGTAGCGGAACAGGGCGCGCCGCTCGATCGTCGGTCGCTCGCCTCGCTCGGCCGCCTGCATCAGCTCATTAAAGGTGCGCTCAAGCACCAACTTGACGCTCTCGAGCTCTGCGCGTGCCTCCGCGCAGACCTCCTGACTTTTGGGGTCTTCGACGACGCGCCGTTGGTCCGAGGCGCTCACCTTTGAGCGCGCCACCTTGAGGTACGCGTCGAGCGCGCCCTCAAGTAGACCGATCGCTGTGGTGGAGACCGATCGGGTAAACAACAAGCCGAACGGTACCTTGAACAGCGGCGCCGTGTTCACCGAGTTGCCGGGGCTTTTAAGGTTGAAGCCGTCCGACATTTTGTGGGTCCGATGCTCGGGCACGAAGGCGCCATCAACGACGATGTTGTGGCTCCCGGTCCCCTGCAGCCCTGCCACGTTCCAGGTCCGATCGATCCGATAGTCGGATTTGGGGAGCAAGAACGTTCTCATGTCCGGGGGACCTGGCGGGGCGCCCTCGGCGGCTGGGACAAACCCACCCAGGAACACCCAGTCACAGAACTCGCAGCCTGAGCTGAACTTCCAGGTGCCGGTCAGCCGATAGCCGCCCTCGACCCGCTCGACCTGCCCGGTCGGCGCGTACGAAGACGAGATGAGGACGCGGGTGTCGTCGCCCCAAACCTCGTCCTGTGCGCGCTCGTCGAACAGCGCCAGCTGCCAAGAGTGCACACCGACGACCCCGTAGACCCAGGCGCTGGATGGACAGCGCTTTGCGATCGCTGTTTGGCAAGCCATGAAGGTGTTCGGGTGCGCCTCAGCGCCGCCGTAGCGCTTGGGTTGAAGCAAGCGCCAGAGCCCGGCGTCGTGAAAGTCATCGACCGTTTCTTGCGGCATCCGTGACTGCGCCTCGCAGGCTGTCCTGCGCTCGGCGAGCGCATCGCCTAGAGCCTCTGCTTTCTTGAGCCATTGGACGTCGACCGTCATGTCACCTCCAGTCGATCAAAAAACAGGCGCTGAGCGTTTTCATTCAGGTAGGCGCGCAGAGCCTCTGGTTTGAGCGATAGCTCACGCGCCTCAGCGCAGCAACGATCCATCCCCAAAACGGGGTGGTCGGATGCGAAGAGGATTTTGTGGCGCCCGCGCGAGTTCATAAAGTCCAGCAGCGACTGCGGCAGGTACTTTGGCGCATAGGCGGAGGTCATCAGGTAGAGATTTTTGTACTTGAGCATCAGCCGGATCGCCTCAGCCCACCAGGGGTCGGCGCCGTGCGCCATGACCAGCTCGAGCTCGGGAAAGAACAAGCAGACCTCATCGAGGTGCATCGGGTGCTGGACCATGCCGGGGGCGGGCGGTCCGGGGATCCCCGTGTTGACCGAGATCGGTAGACCGAGCTCACAGCACTTCGCAAAGACCGGATAGGACGGCGCCTGGTTCGGCGCAACGCCAGTCATGAAGGGCACCATGCGCGCCAGGCTGACCGGATGGGCTCGGGCGAGACTCTCGAGCGCCCGGACGGTCTTCATGCCTTGGCGCGGGTCGCAGCTGATGCTGAGGCTAAAGCGCTCGGGATAGCGCTCGGGGAAGGCGAGGATGCGCGGGTCAGGCTCGAGCGCACGCATCGTGATGATCGCCTTGCTGACACCGCAGCGGTCCATGGTCTCAACCAGCTCGTCGGCTTCGATGTCTTGGAAGATCGCGTCGGCCCGCTTGAAGTAATCTTCGGCCACGCGCACGAGCCAGTCCGGCCGCTCGGTGGAACCCATGTTGACGTTGACGAAGGTATCGATCACCGCCTCGCTGATCGCCACGACAGGTTCTCCCTCCAAGCGCACTAGAACATGTTTCAGTTTTACCGTCCAGAAGACGCCCGAGACTTTGATCGAGGCTCGGCACGGTAGGGGTGAGCTCGGTCCCACGATGCGAGCGACCCTAGCCTTTCAGGGGGGTGAGCGTTAGATGCTTGGGCGTTGGAGCGCGCCGAGATGTCGAAGCGTCTGTCGTCAGATCAGTTTGCCGAATTCATCGCAGCGTCTGCGCCCGAGAGCCTGCGCGGGACGCGGCTCGGCGCGTTCGATGGGTTTTGGGGCGGCCGCCGCTGGTGTCATGAAAACCCCGATTACCTCGTGTGGCGAGATCGATGCCTTGAGCATGGACTGACAGCACCTACTTGGCCCGAGGCGTACGGTGGCGGAGGGCTCGGCGCCGAGGAGTACACCGCCTGGGAGCAAGCGCTCGTCGACGCCAAGGTGCCGCCGCCCGTGGTGGGCTTCGGCTTGACCATGATCGGGCCGACGCTGCTGCACTACGGGACCGACGCGCAAAAAACGGAACACCTCCCAGCGATCGTACGCGGCGACCTGCGCTGGTGTCAGGGCTACTCCGAGCCAGGGGCGGGGAGCGACCTGGCGAGCCTGACCATGCAGGCGCAGCGCGACGGCGACGAGCTGGTGATCACGGGGCAAAAAATTTGGACGAGCTACGCCCACCTAAGCGATTGGATCTTTGCGCTGGTTCGGACCAGCAGAGGTGAGCGTAAGCAGCAGGGGATCACGTTCCTCTTGATCGACCTCGACAGCCCAGGAGTCGAGGTGCGGCCGATCGAACTGATCAGCGGGTCATCGCCGTTTTGTGAGGTCTTCTTCAGCGACGTGCGCGTCCCGGTTCGGCACGTCGTCGGGGCGATCGATGAGGGCTGGGGGGTCGCTAAAGCGCTGCTCGGCTTTGAGCGCTCGATGATCGGCGCAGCGATCGCTGGTCAGCTGTCGGGCCTTGAGGCGTCCCTGGCGGACTCGGCTCGCAGCGCAGTCGGCGAGCGCGACGCTCGCTTGGCAGACGAGAGCTTGCGCCAGGAGGTCGCAGCGTACGCCATGAAGGAGGCCTGCTATCACGAGCTGCTCAAGCGGATCGACCAGGCTCGCCGCGCCGGGCGAACGCCCGGCCCCGAGGCGTCGGTCATCAAGCTGGTCGGCACGGAGCTCAAGAAGGCTCGCTATGATCTCGAGATGCGCATCGCCGGGACGCACGGGCTTGGCTGGTCCGGCGCGGGCTTTTGCGAAGGGGACCTCGAGACGACCCGCGCCTGGCTGCGCAGCCGCGCCAATTCGATCGAGGGCGGCACCTCGGAGATTCAGCTGAACATCCTCGCGCAGCGCGTGCTGGGGTTACCGAAGGGGTCTGCGTGAGCGACGAGCTCGAACTCATCCGCCAAACGGCGGCTCAGTTCTGCGCAGAACACGGGGGCGCCGAGGTGCTGCGCGCTCGGCGCGCCGGTCAACCTGGCGATGACGCGCTGTTCGACGCCTGCGTGGCGCAAGGGTTTATGGGGGTGGCGCTCGCTGAAGAGCACGGCGGCATGGACCTCGGCTGGCCGGCGCTGGTGGCTTTGATCAAGGAGGGCGGCAAAGCCCTCATCGAACTGCCCGTTTTGAGCGCGCATCAGCTGCCGATCGAGGCGCTTTTGGGCTGCCCGGGCGGCGCCATGCGCAGTCAACGCCTCGCGGAGCTCTCGAGCGGACGGCGCGCTGCGGTCGCCTGGCAGAGCGAGGCGAGACGGCCTGATGTCTTTGCGCCGAGCGTCCAAGCCACGCAAGCGGCTGATGGCTGGCGCTTGAGCGGTAGGGCGACCATGGTGCTCGGCGGGCTCGGCGCCTCGGGTTATGTGGTCAGCGCTCGGTGCGATGACGGGCAGATGGTGTGCTGGGTTGATCGCGACGCAGCAGGGCTCGAGGTGCAGGCGCAAGCCTTGATCGACCACCGCAACAGCGCACGGCTGGTGTTTGATGAGGTCCTCGTCGCCGACGCGCAGCTTCTCGCACGCGGCGGTCCTGCCCGTGAGGCGATCAAGCGGATGCTCGATGCTGGCCGGCTTGGGCTCGCTGCACAGATGGTCGGCGGCGCACAGGCGAGTTTTGAGATGACGCTGGAGTACCTCAAGACGCGCCAGCAGTTCGGCGTGCCGATCGGCTCTTTTCAAGCGCTTCAGCACCGCATCAGTCAGGTCTTTATCCGCTTGCAGATGGCTGAGGCGGCGCTGCGGATTGGGGTCGACCAGTTTGCGCTCGGCGGCGTCGAGCGGGCGCGCGCCGCCGCGCTTGCGAAAGCGCAGTGCGGTGAAGCGTACTCCCTCGCGTCGCGCGAGGGGGTCCAACTGCACGGCGGCATCGGCGTTACCGACGAGCATGACATCGGCTTCCACCTCAAAAGCGCGCAGGTGGGCTCTGTGTTGTTTGGTGATGCTCACAGCTGCCGCAGTACCTGGGCGGCGCTGGCGGGCTACTAGGCGGCTTTGACGAAGGCGAAGCCAGCGTCCACACTAGCGCCGTCGATCGAGCGCAAGAGGAGCGGATAGGATGAGAAAAGCGTGGGCCTTGGCGTATGTATTGATGGGCGCGGCGGCGTGTTCGCCGCCGTCGACGATCAGCGAAGGGCGCTGCGGGGACGGCCGGATCAGCGCCGGTGAGACCTGCGATGACGGCAACGCGATCGACGAGGATGCATGCACCAACGCCTGCCAAAACGCGACCTGCGGTGACGGCATCGTACGCGGCGATCTGGACCCAGGCGTGGTCGGCGCGGAAAGCTGCGATGACGGCAACACAGAGGATAACGACGCCTGCTTGAGCTCGTGCCAGCCCGCGACCTGCGGCGACGGCATCTTGCGCACGGACTTGCTTGAGACCGATGAAGCCTATGAGGGCTGCGATGACGGCAACGACGAGCCCTGGGACGGCTGCACCAACGACTGCGTGGTGGTCGGCTGCGGTGACGGCGAGATTCAGCCCGAGATGGGCGAGGTCTGCGACGACGGCAACGAGGTCGACACCGACGC
>JAYZBQ010000012.1:0-51043 GCA_036338695.1 Myxococcota bacterium | reverse complement strand
CTGGCCCTGGCCCTGGCCCTAGCCCTGGCCCTGGCCCTGGCCCTGGCCCTGGCCCTGGCCCTGGCCCTAGCCCTGGTCCTAGCCCTGGTCCTGGCCCTGGCCCTAGCCCTGGCCCTGGCCCTGGCCCTAGCCCTAGCCCTGGCCCTGCCCCTGGCCCTGGCCACCGTCCGTGGGGACCCATACCGAATATCGGCGGCGCTGCGTGGCCGGACTTGCTAGCGGGCGGGCTAGGGCTAGGGCTAGGGCTAGGGCTAGGGCTAGGGCCAGGGCCAGGGCTAGGGCCAGGGCTAGGGCTAGGGCTAGGGATAGGGCTAGGGCTAGGGCCAGGGCCAGGGCTAGGGTCCGGCTCCGGCTCCGGCTCCGGCTCAGGCTCCGGCTCCGGCTCAGGCTCCGGCTCGGGCGCCGGTTTCGTTACCGGATCGGGTGCAGGCGCTCGTCCTGGCTCAGGCTGGGTGTCCTCGTTGGCTCCGTTTGCCGGCTCCGAGGAGCGATCTGACTGCGCTGGCGGGCCGCTCCCCATGCCGCCCATCGCAATGGGCCCGTCGAACTCTTCTTCTTCGATCACCCTCGAACGGCGCGCTGGCGGCGATGGAGGTGTGCTCGGCTGCGGAGTCGGAGCAGGCGCCGGCGCATCGACCGTAGCCGCTGCTGCCACACGGATCGCCGTCTGACACCGCGGGCAGCGAAACACGCGCCCTTGTGCATCGTCCGGAACCGAAAGTACTGCAGTGCAAGCCTTGCAGCGTATGAACACCCTTCTGTCGCCCTTTCTTCCAAGCCCCGCGGCGAAGCGAGCGCGTCGATTCGGAGACCCCAAATGCGCCTTATCCGTCGCTACCCTAACCGGAAGCTCTACGATGTACAAAACAGTCGCTACGTTAGTCTCAAAGCCCTGCGCGAAATGATCCTCTCTGGAGAATCCTTGAAAGTCGTGAGTACCACCGACGGAAGAGATCTAACACGCATCACGATCGCCCGCCTCAAACTCGCCGAAGCCGAGCAGGCGGTCCGCGGTCTGCCGGAGACCGTCGCAAATCACCTTAATCAAGGAGTTGACGGGATGATGCGTCGCCTTCAAACCCTTGAGCAAGGCATCGGCCAGTTCCGCTCAACGCTCGTGAACCCCCTGGCCAAAATGGAAGAGATGACCCAACAGCTTGACCAGCTCCAGAAAGCGGTTGATGCCCTCCAAAATAAGCTCGAAGAGCTTGAAGCGAGCGAGCAGGAAAAGGAATGAGAGTGATTCAAATCATTGTGCTCGGCGTGGCCGCGCTCGGCATCCTAGCGCTCATCCTCGTCCTCGGTCTTCGCAGCGATATCGGCGCTCAAGACGCCGAGTTTCCCGAGCTGATCGGTACCACCAACGTGACGGCAGCGAACAGTAAGCGGCGCGACCCGACGCAGCTGCGCGGGCTCGTGTGGAACATGCATTATGGGTACGGCGGGGAGGTCGATCACTTTGCGCGCCACAGCGAGGTGGAGGTCAATGGTACCCTCGAGGCGCTGGCTCAATTTATTAAAGAAGCCGACGTCGACTTCGTGATGCTTCAAGAAGTGGACCTCGCCGCGGATCGCACCTTCCAGCGCGACCAGCTGCGCTGGCTCGCCGAACAGGCAGGGTTTCCCCATTACGCGTTCGTGACCACGTGGAAGGCGCGCTACATCCCCTTCCCCATCGAGCGCCCCGCTGAATGGATCGGTCGAATGCACAGCGGGCAAGGCGTTCTGAGCCGCTTTCCGATCCGCCGTAACCGTCGTGTTCGGCTCCCACAGCCAGCTGAGAACCCCTTCTGGTACAACTGGTTTTATCTGAACCGCGCCGTTCAGATCGTCGAGCTCGACGTCCCGGGCGAGCAACCCGTTCAGCTCTTCAACGTGCATCTAGAGGCTTTCTCGCAATCCAACCGAGAACAGCAGGCCCGCCTGCTCAAAGACCTCGTCTGGCGCGATGCGCGTCAAGATGACCGCATCCTCGTCGCTGGCGACTTCAACGCCACGGCACCGGAAGCGCCAAACAAAAACCGCTTCCCGGATGAGCCCGAGACCGATTTCACGAACGACACCACGATCGCCACCGTGCGGGCCGGCATGCCGACCGTTGACTTGCTCATGCGCTTCAAAGTCCCTGACCGCGTCTTTACCTTTCCGGCGAGCGCCCCCACCCGGCAGCTCGATCACCTCTTCGCCGGTCGCGCCTGGTCTCGCAGCTACGGCTGGGTCAACCCACCCGCTCAAGGGGTCCTCAGTGACCACCTTCCGCTGCGGGTCGTGCTCACCGGTGCCCCCTCGCCGCGGGCTGGCAAGCGCTCCAGGCCTACGGAGGCGCCCCCTGCTCCCGGACGGCAGCCGGCGACTCAAAACACCTCGACGCCGCCAAAACAAGATGACCGCCTCCCGGTCTTCAAAGGCGACACGGGGGTCAATGGCTTGGGTGTCGAAATTCGCGACAAGCGCCTGCTCGAGCGCCCGACCCCTGTACAGGGCAAACCGCCGCGCCCCCCCAAAGTGCTGAACCCGAAGGGCTGGCTGCGCGATGCGGGACCCGTGATCGAATAGCTCAGCGGGTCGTGCGGTACTCGATGGGGTTCTCGTACGGCCCGCCCTGGATCACCCGCTGAACAAAGACGCCCGGTAGGTGCACATCATCCGGGTCCAGGTGACCGACGGGGACGAGCTCTTCAACCTCAGCGATGGTGACCCCGCCTGCCATCGCCATCATCGGGTGGAAATTCCTGCTCGAGCGGTAAAATCGAAGGTTGCCCGACGCGTCCCCGTAGCGGGCACGCACGAAGGCAAAGTCCGCCGTCAAGGGTTTCTCGAAGACGTACAGTCGGCCGTCGATCTCGCGCGTCTCCTTGCCTTGTGCGATCAAGGTCCCAGCGCCTGTGGGTGTAAAGAAACCACCCAGCCCGGCACCTCCCGCCCGGATCCGCTCTGCCAGCGTCCCTTGAGGGTTTAGCTCGACCTCAACCGTTCCCTCCATCATAGCTGCTTCAAGGTCAGGATTACCACCAACGAAGCTACAGTGGGCGCGCCGCACCTGCCCGTTCTGCAGCAGCACAGCGAGCCCGCGCCCTTGATTCCCGATGTTGTTAGAGATCAGGGTCAGACCGCTCACCTTGGACGCCGCCAGAGCGCGGATGAGCGTCTCAGGGTTACCGCTCAAGCCGAAGCCTCCGCACATGACGCTTGCGCCATCGCGCAGGTCAGCGATCGCCTCCGAGGCCGAACCCACTAGCTTTGAAAAGGCGACACTCATTGGGGGCTCCCTCACGGGCGATCACGCGGACATCGGCTTAGGTGCTCACCTCAACTCTTGCCAACGAAATTGCTCAATTTCAGCCAAGTTTCCGCACACTCCAGGCCGGGGTCGGATCCGAGCACAATGCCGCCACCTGTCTGAACCAGCGTCCGCTCAGGCGAGCAGACCGCGGTGCGGATCATGACGTTGGCGGTCAGCGCTCCGTCGTCTGTGGCCAACACCACGACGCCGCAGTAGGCTCCACGCGCCGCGCGCTCGAGCCGGTGGATCTGTTGGACCGCAGCCCGCTTCGGCGCGCCCGTGATCGAGCCGGCAGGCAGGGTCGCTGCCAGCAACTGCGCGCGCGTCATGTCTGCGGGCAACCGTCCACGCACCTCGGTCACCATATGCCAAACCCCGGGATACGCAACGAGCTCAAATAGAGGCCCACAGGTGATCGAGCCAGGGCTGCAGATGCTGCCCAGATCGTTGCGCAGCAGGTCCACGACCATGAGGTGCTCAGCGCGCTCTTTCGGATCCGCTGCCAGCTGCTCACGCAAGGCCCCGTCGAGCACCGGGTCGTCGCTGCGCGGGCGCGTGCCCTTGATCGGGAAGGTGCGCACCTGCCCGCTCGGATCCAACCGCAGAAAACCCTCTGGTGAGTTGCACACCAGAGCCCCCTGAGGCGCTTCAAGATAGGCTGCATAGGGCGCCGGCGCGTGCGCTGCTAGGTCGAGAAACAGCTCGCTCGGGTCGCAAGGTGCTCCTGCGAAGGTGCGCGTCAGGTTCGCCTCATAGACATCGCCTGCGCGGAGCCGCTCCTTTAGCGATCGGATGCGGTCGGCGTGCTCGTCATCCGTTACCGTCGGTGTCAGCTTGAGCTGCGGTCGCGTTCGCCCCGCCGGCCGAACGATGCGCTCGGAGGGCAGCTGCTCGAGGCGATCATAATAGCGAAAGACGCCGGCCGTCTCTTCCCGGGGTGAGGCAAGCAGCTGGGCTTCGTGGACGAAGGGCAGACCGAATTCATAGGACAGGTAGCCGATCCAACCGCCGTTGCCACCACGCGTCGACTCGAGCGCCTCATCGAGCGCAGTAGCCTGACCGGGGGCGAGCGAGAGGGTACGCGAAGGCGAGTGACCGAACACCGAGCGTTCACCGCCCGGGAAGCCCGCTGCGCCGAGCAGCACGCTGGGCTGATCATCAAGGTGGCGATCAAACCAGCTTTGCAAGTCGAAGGCGGTCATCGTAAACGGTCCGTGATGAGTCGACGTAGATACCCATTGGCGCAAGCCATCCTCAAACGCCGTAAGAACCCTTGGGAGGAGTTGTCACTCAAGCTCACCGAGCTCGGAGACGACCAACACGCGCTGCTCGAGCTTAGCCATGGCGTGCTCGCAGGGCTCCAGATCGAGATCGGCGCGGAAGCGATCACCATCAAGCGGGCGACGTCGGTTCAAGAGCGGCTGCTCGCTCGCCGGGTCGATGCACTCGCTCGGCGTCTCGGTCGGCGCGTCGTGTTCGCTTGAGCTGCTCACGCAGCCGCCCGAGCTCACGTGCGACCAACCCAGGCCGGGTCTGCTGCGGCGCATGACCGACGCGCTCCATCACCAACCCTTCGCCGAGCGCGGAGCGGAGCATCTCGACACCGCTCGCAGGCATCAACGTGTCCAGCTCCCCCCAGAGGCAACGCGCCCGCCCCGCCACCGCCTCCAGATCACCTGCTCGGTACAAGAGATGCGACGAATCCTGTCGGCACACCGTCTGAAGCAGGGGATTATCCAACATGGCGCCGATGATGCGGCGAGCGAAAAACATCATCTCCGGGCGGGCATCACCGATGATCGCGTGGGTCATCTCGGCATGATCACCGGCGAGAAAGCGGCCGACAAGCTGACGCAGCTCGGGCTCCGTCATAAACCCGCCAGGAGCCAGCATAAGGCACCCTGAGATCAAATCAGGATAGCGCTCCAGCATCCGCCAGCCCAGCCATGCGCCCAGCGAATTACCGACGATGATCGGCTGATCCACACCCAGTGACGCCAGCGCGCCGCTCATAATCTCCATGCCCTCGTCCATCGACGGCATGGCGCGCCCGCTGGGAAGGCAGGTCCGACCAAAACCGACGAGGTCGGGGCAAACAATACGACCCCACGCACCCAGTCGAAGACGCCACAGCACCCGATGCCAGGTTGAATTTCGGTCCCCTAAACCATGCAGAAAGACGAGGTCGGGACCACCGCGCCCGCGCCCTTCGAGGTAATGCACCTCCAGCCCTGCATACTGCGCGACACGCTGCCGAAACCCCAAAGGTCGCAGCAGCGCTTCTCCACTGATCGTGACCACATGCGAGGTCATGTTCCCGTCGTGGACGCTGCGACCAGGTGAAGTCATCGAGCGATCCCTATCTTGGAGCGATCGAGCGCACCGAGCTCAGGATAAAGCTGTGCGTAGGTCCAAGCCGAAGCGAGGACGCGCTGAACATACTCTCGAGTCTGGCGGATCGAGATCTCTTCGACCCACACATCCATGGGCAAGTTGGGCGCTCTTTTTCGCATCCGCTTCATTGCGCCCGGACCGGCGTTGTATGAGCCGACCGCCATCGGGAGGACCCCCTTCCAACGCTTGAGCAGTCCGCCAAGGTAGAGACCGCCGATGCGCACGTTGAGCTCAGGCTCGTCCATACGCGCCCATGAGTAGCCGCGCACCTTATGACGTTTGGCGACCATACGAGCCGTCGGCGGCATGCACTGCGTCAAGCCTTTAGCCCCTGCCCACGACAACACCCCGGCGTCAAAACCCGACTCCTCGCGGATGAGGCCGAACAACAGCGCAGGGGGGATCCCGTTTCGCTTAGCTTCCGCCAGGATCAAGGTCTTGTGAGGGAGCGGGAAGGCAAGCCGCCAGATCGCTTCGAGCCCCTTTTGGGGTGCGCCGCGCAACGCCGGCGCGTGACGCAATCGCCCCACCGCCGCCGACGCTCCGCCCGCCTCGATCAAACGCTCTGTCAGCGGGAGAAGATCGGCGATGCCCAAGGTCTTGATCGGGATGCTCTCAAGCAACCTCAGCGCTTGAGCGCGCAGCTCGAGCCGAATCAGCGCCACCGCTTTTTGGTAGCGCACGTCGCTGCCCAGCAGCTTGGTCTCTTCAACCGCTTGCGCCTTCTCGACCACCCCCTTGAGCGGTTGAGGGAGGTCGCCATCGCCCAAATGAACGGCGGACAGAAGCGCCTGCCAGGTGCCAGGGTGCTCGCTCACGAGCGCCTCGAGCTGGCTGCGACGCCGGTCCTTGGGTTGCAAGCGCGCTCGCCAAAAACGCGCTCTGAGTTGATGCTCGGTCGGGTGCACAGCGGTCGTGGCGCGATCGCGCAAAAACGCATCGAGCCGCATCTTCGCCTCGCCCAGGTCACCTGCTCGGTACGCCATCCAGGCGCTCCGCCAAGCCGCCTCTTCGCTCATGTCGCCATCCGGGTGCTGGCGGACCAGGTCCGTGTAGACTGCCGCCGCCTCTTTGCGACGACCACGGCGCTGGTGCTCCTCGGCGAGAAAGAAAAGGTAATCATCGCTCAAGCGGTGCGCCGGAAAGCGCTTGTGCGCCTCCCGGACGATCGGCTCGAGCCGGCGCGAGTCGACCACCGCTTGGCTGAACAACAACCCATAATAGACGCCGGGAGCCGACTCGTCGTCACAAGGAACCGCCAGGTAGCTGCGATAGGCTTTAATCGCCTTGCGGTGGCTCCTAAGCTTACGCAATGCGCGCCCCTTGACCGCAAGGATCGCGCAGCGCTCCTCGACGGTCGGCTTGAGCTTTTCCGCTGCGCGCGCCGAGTCGAGCGCTCCCTGGTTTGCGTGCGAGGCGAGCAGCTTTTGCGCTCGACCGATCAAGACCGCCTTCGCAAGGAAGTGGCTCAGCTGCTTTCGCTTACGCTTGGGCTGAACCGCCTGACGTAACCGCTGGAACGCCGCTCGCCCTGCGCGCAGGTCACTGAACCCTTGCACCAAAGCCGCATCGACCTTCTGCTGCGCCGCCCCCTTGAGCCCTTCCGACGCCATCTCCAGCAGCTTCGCTCGACACCAGCGCGAGGCACAGCGCTCGAGCAACTTCTGCTGTGCCTCGGCAGCCTGAGGTCCCTTCTCAAGAGACGCCAGCGCCAGGAGCGCTCGGTCTTGTTCGCCGGTGTTCAGGAGTTGCCCGGCGAGCAGGCCGGTCGCCTCCTCCTCTTGCCCCTTTTGAGCACAGCTCAGGGCACGCCCGAGCAATTCGGTCCGCAGCACGGCGTCGCGCTGAGCGGCTGCGGCGAAGGCCATCCGGCACAGCCTGTAACGCTTCGTCCCCTCGGCGGAGCGCCCAAAGCGCACCACATCGAGCAGCTCGGACTCATACAAGAACCCGATCCAAGCCGCGCCTTCAAGCCGGGCAGGCTTGGTCATCGCATACGCCTTCTCGTAGGCCTTCGCGTCGATCAGATCACCGACGTCGGCGGCTAGGAGCGTGAGTCCAAGGATCCCAAAGCTCATGGCGCCCCGGCCTGCTGCTGGCTCTCGGCAAATGCGGCGGTCAGGCGAGGATCGACCACCGAGATGTTCGCAGCCTGACGCAGACGCCGAACCAGGCTCCGCTCCGCTTCTGCGCGCTGGCGCGCTTGAGCCGTCCGCAGCAGCTCACCCCGGACGTCATCAAAACTCAAGACCGTCGCCTCTTCCACCTCGAGTACCTTGAGCAGGCGCATCCCGTCTGGACTCTCGATGGGACCTACGACTTGGCCTTTCGACGCTCCGGCGAGCAGACCGCGCCACGACGGGTTCAGCCGCTCCTCAATCCGCCAGCCGATATCACCGCCACGCTTTGCGCTCGGGGACTCCGACTGGGCAGCCGCCAACTTGGAGAAGCGCTGCCCGGGTCGCTGCGCCTGCTTGATCAACCGCTCGATCGAATCTTTAGCGCCCTTACGCGCCCGGTCACGCCCCGCCTTGTCGGGGAGCGCCTCCGCCGACGGCACGCGCTTGAGGATCTCACCCAGGCGAAGCCGGCGGCGTTTGGAGAAGCGCTGCTGCTGGCGCTCGTAGTCGGCGCGCAGCGCCTCCTCGCGAACCGGCTTCGCTCTGATCGAGCGATCAAAGACCAACTTTTGCAGCAAGTGCTGCCTCTGATCTGCCCGCCAACCCGCCTCATCGCGGCCGATTCGGGCGAGGTACCCAGTGAAAGCTTGCTCGGTTCCCAGGCGCTCCTTGAAGCGGGTCTCGTGGTGCTTGAGCGCGCCCTCATCGACCGTCAGCCCCAGGCGCTTTCCCTCAGCCGTCAAGACTGTACGATCGATCAAATGGTTGAGCAGCGCGACGCGCGTGCTCTGCTCGAATGACTGGGTGATCGACCGACCTGCGCTCCGAAACTGCTCGACTTGCGACTGCACCCGCTCTTCGAGCTCACTGCGCAGGATGACGACGCCGTCGACCTTTGCAGCGACCGGATCGTCGTCCGCCTCACGGACGATGCGGCTCGGGTCCGAAGGGTCGCGTGGCGGCTCGGCTTCCGGGCGGTCTGTACAACCGAGCGCCACGACAACGCTGAGGCATAAAGGGCTACGCATAGGAACTCCTTGGGTGGTGCATCGGCCATACCACCCGAAGGGTCAAGGGTTCGCCCGATGGGACAGCGCGGACTCAGGTTCCATTCCCGAGCTCACGCTCGATCCGGAGGCTATGCGAATCCCTAAACACCGCCCCGCAACCGACCAGCGGTCCGCTCGGACCGAGCGCGCTGCACCCGAAGTGAGCTGAAACAAGCCGGCACCGGTCCAGGCTCGGCGGGTCTATTCCTCGCAGAAGCGCTCGCGCCCGCCGCAGACCGGCCAGCCCTCATCCGTCCAGAAATAGTACCCTTCATCGAGCACCGCCACGCGCTCAAAGCCGGCACGCTTGAAGGCAGCTCGGGCGCGCCCGCTCACCGCGTGCGGGCATCCGCAGTAGGTGATCACCCAGCGGTCTGAGCTGATGACCTCAGCCGCCTGCTGGACGGAGTCGAAAGGCACAGAGACGGCGCCGTCAATATGACCGAACAGGTAATCGGGCGCCACGCGTGCATCGACCAACACAAAGGACTCACCGCGCATCATGGCGTCATAGACCTGCTGCGCCGGGACAAACTCGTCGTCGAACTCGGCGCCTTCACGCTCCACGACACGCGGCGTAAACGCTGCGGGCGCGCCCTGAGCGTTGATCAGGTGATCGGTCCAGTCCGGTACGAAGTCCCCATCGTCGGGCGGCGCAAGCGGCACGATTAACGTCCGGATATACGCCACGAGGTCAGCCATCTCGACCTCGGTCAGCGTCTCCTCATAGCCAGGCATCGGCGTCCCCGGTCGCCCTTTGGCGATGGCGTGATAGATGAAGCCGTCGCTCGCAAGCTCGTGAAAGATGGCGTTGTTGAGGCTCATGGCGACGACACCCTCGCCCGAGTCGCCGTGGCATGCAGCGCATTGCATCCGCTGGTAGACACGCTCGCCTTCGGCGGCGTCTCCGCTCAGCTCCATGGCGTGAACGTCAACCGAGGGCAGATCCTGCCAGCGACGGATGTACGCTACGATGTCCCACGCGTCCTCTTCACTGAGCGGTCCGCTGTGCGACGCCCCCCAGGGAGACATCGGGGTCCCAGGCCGGCCGTCGAGGATACTCGCCCACAGGAAGAAGTCGGTCACCGTCGTCAGGAACTCGGGGTTCGCCAGCGCGTTGGCGTTGTCCGCCCAATAGCCCTCGCCGCTCGCTCCATGGCAAAATCCACAATACTCCGTGTAGAGCGCCATACCTCGCCCCTCAGGCGAGTCCGGATCGATCCCAGCATCGGCTGATCCAGCGTCTTCCGCCGAAACGTCGGCTACGCCGGCATCCAGCACCTCGCCGCCCGCGTCCTCAGCCGGAGACGTCACGCCGGCGTCCGGCGCGGCGCCCGCCTCAGGCGAACCGGCGTCCACGACCTCAGCGGGCGCGACGGTGCACCCAGCGACGACACACGTGAGCCAGAGTAAGCTGCGCACCAGAGCCTCCATCGTTGCTCTCAGCCTACTACGCTTTCGTCGATTTCGCTACGCCGAGTTGTTGCGCCGGCGACAACGCCCCCAGCCAACCCCCTGATAAATCGATTGTGTTATCATGGCTCGCGCTGTGCAGACCGTGGCGACATGCTCCGCCCTCCTCGCATCACCTACCTCGCCTGCGGCTGTTTGTTCGCTGTCTGGGGACCCAGCGCTTGGCTCAGCCTTTGTCAACTGGTGGCGCTGGTCTTGATCACCGCGCAGTGGGACCGGCGAGCGGGAATCTGCTGTGCGCTCATCGGGTGGCTCCTTGGACACCATGCCTGGGTGGATGATGCGCCGCGCCAGCGTCAGCTCAGCGGCGTTGTGCGCGTGGTCAAGAGCACGGTCGATGCGCGCCAGCACGTGACGCTGTCGTATCAAGGCAAACGGTTTCTTTGGCGCTACAGCGAGCGGCGCTGGTGCGCCGGCGCGCAGGTCGAAGTGCGCGCACGGCTGGTCCCGCCCGTCACCCACGGAAACCATGGCCTGTTCGCTGGCGACCGATACCGCTGGTCGCTCGGCGTCATCGCCGACCTCAAATCGGTCCACATGGTGCGCCTCAGCGCCCCTCCGACGAGCTGGCAAGAAGCGATCTGCCACCTCCGGCAAGGCGCCTACGACGTCCTGCGCGACGCGCTCCCGCCTCGAACAGCTGCGCTCGCCGCAGCGCTTTTCCTTGGTCAGCGCACGCCGCCGCTTCGAGACGCTGTAGCCACACTCAATCCGCTCGGCCTAAGCCACCTCATCGCCGTCTCGGGGCTCCACATCGGGTTGTTCCTCGGATTGATCATGGTGCCGCTGTGCGCGCCTTGTTTGTTCCTGCCGGGATACCACCTGACCGGCGCACGCTTGGGCGGCGCCGTTCTCCTCGCTGCGCTCGTGATCAGCTGGTGGTGTGCGTGGCCTGTCGGCGGGGTACGGATCTGTGTCTGGGCTGCCGTGGCATGCCTGGCGCCGCACCGACCACTCACCGTGAACGGTTGGATCAGTCTGTGCCTCATGATGATGGCTTCACCTGCGCACGCTGCCGACCTCGGGTTTCTCCTCAGCCACGGCGTCTCGCTCGCGCTCGTGCACTCAGCGAGCCGGTGGCGCAACGTCCTGACCGTGCCGGTCGTCGCAACCTTTGCCAGCCTCCCAGCACTCAGCTTGGTCGGATTACCCACTGCCTGGATCGGCGTGGGGACCAACCTCGTGATGGTTCCACTCTTTACCATCGTGCTTCCCCTCAGCGGACTCTCCTTAGCGCTTGGCGATCCGATCGCAGCCGATCGGCTGCTCGGCATGTTTCTCGACCTATGCGGCGCGATCCACCTTGGAACCGGACAGGAACCGTTTGGGCTGCGCTGGAGTATTACGACAGCGCTCAGCCTGACATATGCCGTCGCAGAGGCGTTCAGACGGCGCCCCTTTGCCATCGCAGCCTGTCTAAGCGTCGCCACCTTTCAAGCGCCGATCGAGCCTGGCGCTCAGGTCTGGATGCTCCCGATCGGTCACGGCGATCTGGCGCTTATTCAAACGCCGCGATCTCAGGTCGTGATCGACACCGGACCGAGCGCGCGCGGCGTGCGCCAAACCCTCCTACCCCGCCTGCGTGGCGTCCCCGATGTGTTGGTGATCAGTCACGCGGACCATGACCACGTCGGCGGTGCGTCCGCACTGTGCGCTCTGGCACCTCCTGCTGCGTTGTGGGCGCAGGAGGGCGTCACGGGATGCCCGCCGCCTGTCGTGGAGGCTCAGCGCGCCCTCGTCGACCTAGAGCTCATCCGCCTTCATGCGGCAGACGATTGGGTCAAAGGGCGCAACGAGCGGAGCCTGACCGTCTCGGTCCGCGTCAGCGGTCATCACCTGCTGTTTCTCGGCGACATCTGGCTCGATCGCGAGCTCGATTTGAGTGGTCATCTCGGCGCCGCGACCCTCGTCAAGGTCCCCCACCATGGAAGCCGGACGTCTTCAAGCCACGCGTTGATCGAGGAGGTAGCCGCCGAGATCGCATTAATCGGCGCAGGGCCGAATGACCGCTTTCATCACCCCCACCCCGAAGTCGTCGAGCGGTGGCGATCGGCCGGCGCCGTCGTCGAGGTAGCCGACCGAGCGAGTCGCTGCTGGAGCCTGCACCCGAAGCGACCTCCCGCGCGCTGCGCGGCGCTGGCTTATGGCCGCCAGGCGCCACGCGCACCTCGTTGAGAACTTGCGCTTCTCGGCACAACAGCGCACGCTCCCGGCATGAACATGCTCGTCGCGCTGCTCGCCACTCGTGCCTTTGTGATCGTCTCGCCCGAGACCGACGACGACACGGCGCGGGCAGCGCAGATCAACCACCAGGTCCGTGCGGTGCTGCGAGCTCATCGAGCCGACACGTTCCGCGTGCTGAGCCTGTCGTCCTACCTCAGCGGCAAACGCGCCCCCCACGGTAAGCTCCGAAAACAGGCAGCGCAGCAGCTCGAGCAGGCTCATCAAGCCTACGGCGAGCTCGACGTCGAGGGAGCGATCAAGCAGCTTGAGGCGGCTCAAGGCACGGTCAGCAAGGCACTGGCGAGCCGTAAAGGGACGCCGCTTTGGCTGCGTATCCGGCTCGAGCTTGGGCTCCGCCTTTGGGAGCTCGACAAACCAGAGGGGCGCCCGCTTGTCGAACAGACGCTGCAGCTCCATCCCAAGACGCCGCTGCCGCCTGGCACCCAGCTCAGCGACGAGATGGCGGGCGTGATCGACCAACTGCGCGCCGCGCCGGGCGGACAACGCGCCGTCCGCTTCGAGAGCGCAAGTCGAGTCCACGTCGAAGTCGGCGACCGCACCTGCGTGACACCGTGCACGCTCGAGGGGCTACCCTCGGGCGACATCCCGTGGCGCGCAACCGGGACGGGGGTCATGACGCTCGGCGGCGTTCACCGAGGCGGTGACACGGTCCGCATCGAGCCCAAACAGGTCCCAAAACGAGCGGAGCTGCTCAGCCGGCTCGAGCCGCTGTGGACCGCGCCGAAAGCGGAAGCGGACGTCTTGCTCTCGGATCTTCGCAAGCCGTTCGCAGCGCCTCAGTTTCTGTGGCTTCGCGTCGGAGCGGATCGCATCGCGGCGCTTCGCGGGCGCGTGGTCCCCAGGGGCACGCTCTTTTATCGAGGCGTGACACCGATGAGTGAGGCGCCGGATGACGACGACCTGCTCGGGGTCATCAAGGCTTCGCTGGCGAGCGATGCCAGCGTCGGGCCGCCTGTCCAACCGATCGGTCTGTTCGCCTCGCTGGGCAAGTGGTGGAAGAAGAACAAGCCAGGGCTACCCAAGCTCCCGAGTCTCCCGAAACTGAGCCTACCGAAGGTCAGCCCGCGCACGATGGCGCTCTCTGGGGCGACCCTCGCAGGGACAGCGGCGATCACTGGGGTGGTCATGTACCTCTCAGCGCAACCGCCAAAAGCTGTCGGTTACGACCCGATCCTCGGCTTCTAAAAACAACAAAACAGGCTCGCTAACGGAGCCTGTTTTGACAGCGCTTTGCTGCGGCAGGGTGCCGAAGCTTAGATCTTGATCCCCGCCTTCTTGGCGTAAGCGAGCAGCCCGATCTTGTCGATCGTGCGGATCGCTCGGGTGCTGACCGAGAGACGAACCCAGCGGTTCTGCTCAGGGATGAAGAACCGCTTGGACTGAATGTTCGAGCTGTAGCGGCGCTTGTTCTTGTTGTTCGCGTGGGACACCCGGTTCCCCGACATCCCCCGCTTTCCGGTGAAGGTGCAAACAGCCATGATGTCCTCCTGCTTTCCATGGTGGAGTCAGGGGGAGTCGAACCCCCGACCTCTAAAGTGCGATTCTAGCGCTCTACCAACTGAGCTATGACCCCATCTGCGGGCGTCGGGGCTAGATTCGCCTCGGGTCGCTGTCAAGGAAAACAACAACGCTGCTCACTTTTAGTCAGGCGTTGCGCCCCCATCGCGCCTTGGCGCTGAGCCATCGCCACCGCGTGCGTTCGCGTCTGGACTACCGTCGAACGCGTCGCCCGCCGAGGCGTCGCTGAGGTGCCCCCCGTCATCCTCGTTCCCGGCATCACCCACATGCCCCGCCTCAGGGTGTGCCGCATCACCGAGCAGGACATCGCTGAGGCTTGCGTCTACGTGACCGGCATCACCGATCGATGCATCGCCCCCTGTGTCCGGAACGCCTGCATCGACCACCGGCAGCGGTGAGGCGATCACGCAGCGCCCCTGCACGCAGCGCGCGCGCACCGCACACTGCGAGTGCAGCAGGCACTCTTCTGGCTCTGCCGCGCAGGCCAGCATCCAAAGCCAGACCGAGGCGAGTACGATTCTCACACGACGCTCCATGAGCGCGGCATGAAGAGTTCTTCAAACAAGCGCAAGGCATAACGGTCGGTCATCCCGGTGACAAAGTCGGTCACGGCGCGCCAATGCGGCTCGTCGGGGTCACCTTGGTAATACACGGAGCGGAAGCGCTCCTCGTCCGCCATGAAATACTCCCACAGAAACTCGAGGATACGGCCGGTGCGGTCAAAGGCCCGCGTGACCGTCTCGGTCAGGTAGACGCGCTCGTACAGGACGTCGCGAAAGGCTTCGAGCGCAGCGCAGACCTCGTCCGTCATGGTGATCCGGCTCAGCTCAGCCGCTCGACTGGCCGAAACGACGTCCTTGATCAGCGTCTCGAGGCGCGCAGGCCCTCGCTGACCGAGCACGTCGTCGATCGCTTCGGGCAGCTCATCAGGCTGCATCAAGCCTGCGCGGCATGCGTCGTCAAAGTCATGGTTAACGTACGCGATGATGTCGGCTAGGCGGAGCACCTGCCCCTCGAGGGTCATGGCCAGCGTGGCTTGATTGTCGGTGATGAGCCGCCCGCGCCCTTTGCTGTGTTTGGCGATTCCGTCGAGGACCTCTTCGTGCAGGTTCAGCCCGCGTCGATCGCGTGCGAGGGTCTCGACGACGCGCAGGCTCTGGCGGACGTGATGGAAGCCACCAGGAATGAGCTTGCGCAGATGCCGCTCACCAGCGTGGCCAAATGGCGTGTGCCCCAGATCATGCCCCATCCCAATCGCTTCGACGAGCATCTCATTCAGACCCAGCGCTCGTGCGATCGTGCGACCGACCTGAGTGACCTCCAGCGTATGGGTCATCCGGGTTCGATAGTGGTCACCGACGGGCGCCAGGAAGACCTGCGTCTTGCCCGCTAACCGGCGAAACGCCTTCGTGTGGATGATCCGGTCTCGGTCGTGCTGATAGGCAGGGCGCATGGGGTCCGGGGTCTCGGGAACCCGGCGTCCGCGTGACTGAGCGCTCAGACTCGCCTGAGCACACAGGCTGTTTCGTTCGATCTCTTCAAGTTGTTCGCGAAGCATGTTGGCTCGGTCTCCATCGTGCTCAGGTTATCGACGCAAATGAAGGACACAATTACTGGAACTCCAACCCGGCTTTTCCAGTGATGCGCTTGTTGCTATAGGCCGATGCGCCCGTGGGGAAACGGGCACGGGAGACCACGCTTGATGAAGCTGAATTGGCTACCAATTTTCGCCGCCGTATCGTTAGGCGGCATCGCTTGCACCCAGTCGAAGCCGGCGGCCGAGAAGCCCGCGCCTGCACCGGCCGCGGCGCCGAAAGCTGAAGCGCCAGCGGCGGCGCCTGCCGAGGAAAAGGCAGAGAACCCGGCGTGCTTTGGCGCGGCCGGCGGCAAAGCCCGCGAGCTGACGGTCGGGCCCCTCACCTTTAAAGGCGACGGCTACACGATGGCAGCTGCGAGCGACGCAACGACCTCGGGTAAACTGACCGTCGGCGTCATCAGTGACATTAAAGAGTTTCTGCCGGAGACCGTGGCCAACCTGAAGGCTTTCGCCGCGTGGATCAAAGCAGCGGGCGCTGGCCTGGTCGTCGTCAACGGCGACGTCGCCTACAGCCAAAAGGAGATGGAGTCGGTGCTGCGCGTCCTCGGGACGGAGTTCAGCGTCCCGGTGCTCGTGACCTCAGGCAACAAGGAGCTCGCACGCGACTTCGACTTGGCGCTGACCAACATCGCCGCAGATCATCCTCAGATCATCAACGGCAACCGAGTCCGCTCGCTCACGCTGAACGACATCACCTTCGTGACCCTGCCGGGTTACGGAAAGAAAAACTACACCGAGCCGGGAGCCTGTCTCTTTGGTCAGGCGGAAGTGGATGAGACCGGGAAGCTGCTCAAAGCGGCTGCGGGCGGGCGCGTCTTCGTGGCGCACGCTTCGCCGCGTCAAGCCGGAGCCGAGGGTGTTGACTACATGGTGGACGGCACCAACGTCGGTGACGAGCGCATCGCCAAAATGCTGGCAGAGACCGGCACCAAGTTCGCCATCGTGGGTAACATCAAGGAGGCGGGCGGCCGCGCAGCGACAGTCGCCGGTAAAGGCATCAAGCAGGGCGAAGCGAGCGAAGAGCTCGTGCTCAACCCCGGCCCAGCGGATGCCACCCCGTGGACGATGGTCGACAAAAGCGTGAGCCACGGCATGGCGGGGCTGATCAGCTTCGAGGCGGGCAAAGCCAGCTATCAGGTCAAAAAGGCTGAGCCCAAAAAGTAAGCGACCGCTGGCTCGAACGTAATCGATGACGCTCCTTCTCGTTGTCTTAGCAAGCGCTGAGCCAACGTCGCAGGGAGCGTCGTCGTTTTTTCTCCCAGAGGGCACGCCCTACGCGCAGGCGCCCACCCCCGAAGCCCTCTTGACGTTCCGGCGGGGGCCGCACCCCATCTGTACGACCAAGAAGCCGGCACCGGCGCTCGCCGACGCCTGTGCAATCCACAGACACCTCACGTCAGAGGCGCTCCCGAGCAAGCGTCTCCGAGCGACAGCCCGGCGTGTGCTAGAGTCACTTGATCCGCCCAAGCAAGCCCTCCTCAGCGCACGGCTGCGGCTGGTGCGTGCGCTGCGCACGCAGCCTTGTCTCCAGCAACAGGGGGTGGCGCTCTTCGCAGCGCAAGAGAGCCAACTCATCCTCACGCGCCAGCGAGAGACACTCCAATCCTACACGAGCGCGCTGCGGTCTATGAACCGATCCGACGCCGTGGAGGTGCTGCCCGAGCTGATCACGCTGGTGCGCACACCCTACGAGCGGCTGGCGAGCACCTTGCCCGAACAGATCGCCGCCGACTACAGCGGGCGCATCAACCTCTTACCGCGCGGCTTGGTCAGCAGCCTGCGCGTGCTCGCTCGCAGCGTCGGATATCACCTATCGGATCGCGCCACGCGGCCCATTACGGTGGAGGCGATCCGCCCCGAGCCGTCGAAGCGGGCGACCCTGTGGCTCGAAGGGGAGGAGCTGCTGACGCGGGCAGCGGGGTCGATCGAGTCGATCAGACTCAGCGGAACCGAGGCGCTCGAAGCGCTCAAGGAGCGGATGGTGGGTCAGCACCCTGAGGCGGTCCACGCAGCGCCGCTAGCCGGGTTACTTGGCTTCAAACAACTGCGTCCTCAGCTCCTGTTTCTTAGCCAACTCGACGTCCCGGAGTTGAGACGCGCGGGGATGATCGGACGACTTGCGCTCGCCGACCCTGCAGATCATGACGAGCTCACCAAGTGGCTGATCAAAAGCCCTCCAGACGTCGATGCGACGGTCGCGAAGGCATTGCGTCGCTTCAGTGATCTCGCAAGCCAGCGTATCCGTCGCGTCTTACCCAGTCAGTGGCCGCTCCCGATCCTGCGTGCACTCGTCGATCAGTCGGACCGCTTCGACCAGCGGCCGTGGTATACGGCGCTCCTTGAGCACAAGGACACTCAGATCAAAGTGCTCGCGTATGCAGCGATGCGCAAAACCAAGCCAGAGGACTGGCTCACGGCGCGACTCGCTCGCTTCGATGCCTGCAGCGCAAAGCACTTGCGGCTGCTCATGCCGGAGCCTCAGCGCCCTCAGGCGAAAACGCGCAGGGCGCCTGCAAAGGCAGGCTCAAAAACGGACACTGCGGCGGCAGAGGCGGCGCCCCTGCCAGAGGCTGAGGAGATCGACGACAGCGCGGGTTCGGTCGTGATCCCGGAGGGCGACTAGTTGCGCGGCGGCTCTGCGCTAAGCTCCGTCACCGGGGCGTACCCGTCGGCGCTAAGACGCCCGAGGTAAAGCCATGAGGTCGGGCGCTCCGGTGCGATCCGCAAGGGGTCGGTCGCAACCAGCGCTTGACCATCTCGGTAGATCTTGAGCCAAGCCCGGTTGGTGTTCTCACCCCACGCCCGCAGAGCCACTCGGTAGACCCACCCAGCCTCGAGCGCGCCCAACGAGATGTTCTCGGTGCCCGCCCCGCTGCGCGCATCACCCAAATAGTGCGGGTTGGTGGAGGAGTTGTTGGGGTCACCCCACATCGGGTTGGCGTTACGGGCCCAACAGTCACCATCTCGGCCGTCGCGGCTGCTGAACGAGCGGCTGCAGTAGCCAAGGTTGCATTGCTGCCGTCGCAGTTGGTTCTGGACACACTGAGCGTCGCGTTCGCACGGCTCTTGGTTGGGCACCGGGGCGAGGTGTAGGTCGAGGTCTCGATCCCCGTCCCAGCTCAACTCGACCCAATAGCCGCGCTGCGGCGCCACGCCGTCCACCTCGACATCGCAGTGCTCGGTCACCCCCTCATAGGTGACCGCACCACGCAGGACGTAGGACCCGACGCGCTGCAGCGCGATCAGCTGACGCCGAGCCTGTCGATCCTCCCAGAGCACCCCTCCGTCGCCCGGTGCGCGCACCAGCGCCCACTCGATCTGTGCGTCGAGCTCGGGCAAGACCTCGAGGGACAGTTCGGCGTCGGCGCGGACCTGCAACGAGTCGACCGGGTTCCCCGCACGCTCGAGACGGCAGCGGACGCCGAATTCCATCTCAACGCCCGCATCGGACGCAGCGCCGGTGTCGGGCGAGACCGGCCCTGCGTCGGGCTGCGGCGTGGCGCCGCCAACACACACGCCCGTCGCCTCGTCACATCGCCGGTTGCGCGGACAGGTGCCCGGTCGGCAGCCAACGGCACAGCGCCCTTCAGGGTTGCAAAACTCACCGACACGGCAGTCATCATGCTCGGCGCAGGCGACCCCGGCATCAAAGCCACCGCCGATCGGGACGCATTTATTGTCTTCGCAGAATTGCCCAGCGCCGCAGTCGCCATCTCGTCCGCACCCGTTGAGACACTGCCCGTTTGGGGCACAGTATTGGTAGGCTTCGCAGCGATCGCTCGATGCGCATCCGTTAGCGCACTGGCCGCTGCTGCACGACTGCCCCAGCGGACACTGATCGTCGGAGCGGCAGCCCGTCTCGCACAGACCGTCGTTGCAGATCGCCTGCTCACCGCAGACGGAATCACTCGCGCAAGGCGTCACACAGGCGGACGCCCGGCAAACCATCGTGGGACCGCACTGATCATCGCTCGCGCAGACCTCCTCACTGGTGCTGCAGCCAGCGAGGAGAAGCACACCCCAACCGATCATCCAGACCGTTCTGCTCAAGCTCACCAAGAACTCCTCATTACCTCGCCAGCAGCCTACCACGGCTGAGAAGATTTTTCATCGCCCCATGTGGTTCTTGACAGCGTAGGGCCGCAGACTTAGCGCAAGGGACCGACGTCTCGTCGCCTCCTGCGTTGGGGTGCGAGAGGCGCTCGCCGGCCACCCGACCAGGAGTCCATCATGAGCCAAACGCTAAATCAGATATTTCACAACACGGCGTCCCGCCTAGCCGGTCGCCCTGCGCTTCGCTTCAAGACGGACAACGGCTGGCGCGACCTGACCTGGTCCGAGGTCGAAGAGACCGGGCAGAAGGCTGCCAACGCGCTGCTGGCAGATGGGATCAACAAAGGCGACCGCGTGGGCGTGCTCTCAAACACCCGCCCCGAGTGGTTACTCGGTGACCTTGGCTCGGTGCTCTCCGGTGCAGCGACGGTGACCCTCTACCAGAGCAACACTGCCGATGAGTGCGCCTACATCATCTCGAACTCCGAACTCAGCGTGCTCTTCGCCGAAGACGAGGAGCAGCTGGCGAAGCTGCAGTCGATCCGCGAGCAGATCCCCTCTGTCCGGCGGGTCGTGCTCTTCGACGGCGACGGCGACGGCGACTGGTCGATTAATTTTGATGCGTTCTTGGCACGTGGCGACGAATACGCGCAGGCGAACCCGGATGCGCTCGAGGCGCGCGAAGCGACCATCGAGGAAGACGACCTGTGTTGCCTGATCTACACCTCAGGGACCACGGGGCGCCCCAAAGGGGTGGTGCTCACGCACAAGAACTTTGCCTACGAAGGCAACGTCGTGCAGCGCACCAACATCCTCAGCCAGGACGACGTGCAGTTGCTCTTCTTGCCGCTGGCGCACGTGTTTGCGCAGGTGCTCAAAGCCGCATGGTTTAGCACGGGTCACGTGCTCGCTGTCACGGGGATCGACAACCTGCTCGACGACATGGCGACCGTCAAACCGACCATGATGGCGTCGGTGCCTCGCATCTTTGAGAAGGTCTACACGGCGGCGGTCGGCAAAGCCCGCGGCGGCGACGGCCTCGCCGGCAAGCTGGCGAACTGGGCCCTCGACCACGGTGAGAAGATGGCGGAGGTCGCCATGGCAGGCGGCAAACCTCAAGGGCTTGGCTGGGCGATCGCAAAGGGCTTGGTCTACAAAAAGATCGGCGCAGGCTTACAAGAAAAGTTCGGCGGCAGGCTCCGCTTCTTCGTGAGCGGCGGCGCGCCATTGTCCAAGAAGATCAACTGGTTCTTTGATTTCTGCGGCGTCGAGATCCTCGAAGGATACGGCATGACCGAATCGAGCGCAGCGACCTGCGTGAACCTCCCGGGCGTCGGTCGTATTGGCACCGTCGGTGCTGCGCTCCCCGGGATGGAGGTGAAAATCGCTGACGACGGCGAGATCCTAATGCGCGGCCCGGGCGTCATGAAGGAATACTGGCGCATGCCCGAGGCGACCGCAGAGACCATCCAGGATGGCTGGCTGCACACCGGAGATATCGGAGAGCTCGACCCCGACGGCTACCTGCGCATCACCGACCGCAAGAAAGACCTGATCATCACCGCCGGCGGCAAAAACGTGGCGCCTCAGCCTATCGAGGGTGAGCTCGCCGCCAGCCAGTACGTCGGCCACGCCGTCGTCCATGGCGATCAGCGCAAGTTCCTGAGCGCGCTGGTCACGCTGGACCTTGAGAACATCCTCGCCTTTGCAGAGGCCGAGGGCTTCTCCGTGGCGAACCGAGAAGAGGCCTGCAAGCACCCGAAGGTCGTCGCCTTAATCCAAGGCTTGTTCGACTCGGTGAACGCCGGCCTGCCAAGCTACTCGACGATCAAGAAGTTTGCGCTGGTACCGGTCGAATTTGAAGCCGGTGACCAGCTGACCCCCTCCCTCAAAGTGAAGCGCCGCGTCGTTGAGAAGAAGTACGCTCAGTACCTCGACGACATGTACGCGAGCTAGGAGTCTTCTATGAGCACAGCACGAGAGTTCTTTGAGTCGACCCTGCCCGCCAAGCTGACGCCCGATTTGGCCGCAGCGATCGGTGCGCACTTTCAGTTCAACATCGACGGCGCCGGAGGCGGCTCGTGGACGGTTGATCTGACCCAAGCCGACAACTGGATCCAAGAAGGCGTCAGTGAGGCCGCCGATTGCACGATCGCCATGAAGGAGCAGGATTTCCTTGGCGTCGTGGCCGGGACCACGAACCCTCAGATGGCGTTCATGTTGGGCAAAATTAAGGTGACGGGAAATCTCGCTCTAAGCCTGAAGCTACCCAAAATCTTAGGCTAGAGCGCCCACGCGCTACGGAGCCGCTTCGACCTCGACGGTCACCGCCTCAAGCGGCAGCGCGCGCAGCGCCGTCAGCACGTCCATGAACGCTCCGTGGCTGACCGCCTCGTCTGCGCTCAAGACGACCCGCTGGGCGCCGCCGAGGCGCTCGGGCAGCGCCTCACGCGCCACCAACTCACCGCCGAGTACGATCGAACCGTCCGAGCGCATCTGGACGACCGTCCGCTCCTTGGGTTGTGCAGTCGCCGCCCCCTGGACCTTGGGCAGGTCGATCGGCACCTCCCGGGCGGCGTCAAACCGGGCGCTGACCATAAAGAAGATGAGCAGCAAGAAAACGACGTCCAGCATCGGCGTCAAGTCGACGCTCGGAGCCGCCACCGACTGACGCTCAAACTTCACGTGTTCGGTCCATCGAGAAGGTCTTCTGCGAACCGCTCAAGGTCGCTCACGCGCGCTTGCACGCGCCCTTGCAGCAGGCGATGCAAGACCAGCGTGGGCATGGCGACCAACATGCCCAAAACAGTCGTCACGAGCGCCATCCAGATACCCCCTGCGAGCAGCTGGGAGCCGGCGCCTGCGTCCACGGTCATGCGCTGAAACACCTCGATCATACCGAGCACCGTCCCCGTCAGACCGAGCAAGGGCGCCAGCGATGCGATCGTCGCCAGCCACGAGATCCCCCGCTCCATCTCAACGACCAAACGCTGGCCAGCCTCGCCCACGCGCTCACGCCGGCGATCGGCGGACTTAAGCCAGGCGACGACCAGTCGCCCGGCGGCGGCGCGCTCGAGCCCGGTGGGCGCCTCATCGCGCCTCATCTGCGCCAGCACCTCAGCGCGCCACCCTTCGGGCGCTACCCGGCGCGGTGACAAGGAGAACCACCGCTCAAAGAACAAAGTAAGCGCTGCGACGGCGCACAGACCGATCGGATAGACCATCCAGCCTGCGCGAGCGAGCCACTCCATCACCCCTCCTCCATCAACCGACGCGTCTGCGCATCAAACGACTGCGCGTCGATAAAGCCAACCGCTCGCTCGATGATCTCTTCTCGTGAGTTGACCCAAAAGATCATCGGGACCTCACGGATCGGTCCAAGCGGCGGTTGATCAAGCCCAAGCCCGGCGCTGCGCCTGGCGACGCCAGGCACTTCAAGCGCCTTGACCGCCACGTTCCACGCCTTGAGCGGCAAGTCGTCCATCACCACCATCACGACCTGAAGCTCCGGATAGGTGCGCTTCGAGCGCCGGATCTGCTCGAGCATGGCGAGCCCGCGATCCGACCAACTGGGCGAGACCAAAACGATCGTCGGCGCCTGGGCGACGCCGAATTGAAGCCTGAAATTCGGGACACGATCGGGCGCGGTGGCGCAAGCCGCTGCGCAGGCCAGCGCGCTGAGCAGGGCACAGCGCACTAGCCAGCGTCGGACGGTGTCACGACCACAGAGCCGCCATCCGGTCCGATGGGATCACCTGAGCCGGCGTCGTCTGGTCGATCGCCCCCGTCAACGCCCCCGCCGCTATCAGCACCGGCTCCCGCATCGAGCACGGTGTCATCAGACGATCCGTCGACGACGGTAAACGACAGCGAACCTGCGTCTTGACGCCCCGTCCCGGTCCACTCGGTCTGGTTCCCCATTTGGTCCCAAGCCCACAGGATGTACGTCACCTGGTCACCCGGTTGCAGCCGAGCCAGCGCCTGCGCCGCCTCCATCGCCTCAGGCGGCTCAACGGAGTCCGCTTCGAGGTCGGGGACCCCCCACAACGAGTTGCCGCTGGTCAGGCGTGCGAGGCGCAGGTCGATGCTGGCCGCACCATTCAGTGAGAAGACGAGGCCAACACCTTCGATACGGTGGGGTCCCGTGACCTCCGCCACGATGTGGAAAGGCCCCGGAGCGCTTGTCGCTCCTTGCGGCGCCAAAACCGAGAGAAAACACGGCGCATCCACAGGGCAGCTGCCGTTAACTGCTTGCGGATCGCGCGTGGGGCACCCTACCAAAATCACGCTAAAACCGAAGCCGATCACGAGTCGAGACAAGGGATTCATCATTCCTCCCGAAAACCAGCCAGTTTTCGCTCTGTTGTCGGCACTGTACAGGAGACCGGCGATCAGTGCACCTTTCGATGACCACGCCGAGGACGTAGATGGCTGACTTTAATCCGCACTCAGGACGAAAAAGCGAGGAGGCGCCACGCCTTCTTGCGATGGAGCCCTGGATAACGGGCGCACGCGTCCTGTGGGTTGGGCCGGCGGCCGAAGAGTCGATCGAGTGGCTGCATCGGCTCGGCGCGAGCCGAGTGAGTATCTTGGGTGAGCGCCCCCCGGCAGGGCTGCGCGCCGACGTCTACCTCGAACCTGACGGCCTGAGCGAGGTGCCGAGCCAACGTCACGATCTGGTCATCGTTCAAGACTTCGGGGCTCGCCTCGCGCGCCAGCAGGACCTCCTCGTCGACGTGGAGCGCTTGCTGGCCCCTGATGGGCGCATCGTTGGCGTGCTCCCCACAGACGGCGAGCACGTCGGCTTGGATATGATCGCCCATCGGGACGAGCAGCCTCGCCTGGACTACGCTGAGGTGATCACGGCGCTTGAGACGCGCTTCGATTACGTCACGGCCATCGCACAGGTTCCCTTGCTCGGCTACCTGATCACCGGAACCGGCGAGGACCGCGCCATCCAGTTTGATGGGCGCCTGTCGGACATCGCCGCCGAGCCGCCGATCTATCACATCGTCGCCGGCTTCAAGAAGGCGCCCGCTGATTTAGGTCACCGAATCACGACGCTTAGCTTTGACCAGCTCAGCGAGCGGGTCGGTCGCGTGGTCGAGCGCATCACGACCGAGAGCGAGGCGACCCGGCGCGACGCCAACTCCAGCCTCAGCAGGCTCGAGCAGCGCGTCGACTCGCTCGTGGCAGAGCTCGAACAGGCCGAGCAAAAACGTGGCGACGCGGACAAGCGTGTCAAACGCTTGCAGCGCGAGCGCGACGGGCTCAAGGCGCAACTCGGCGAGCGCGAGCACACGGCAGCCGACCACGCCCAGCTCGTCGAAGCGTTCGAGGCACGCCTCGAAGACGCCGACGCCGCTTTTCAAGCGCTTGAGGCTGAGCACGAGCGCCTTCGTGTCGAGGCGGAAGCAGCCAACTCGAGCCTTGCAGCCAAGACCTCCGAGGCGACGCAGGCTGCAGCGCAGCTCTCAGTCCAAGAGCGCGCGCTCGCCGCCCTCGAGCGCCAAGCCGACAGCGACCGGAGCCACCTCGAAGCCCTGATCGCCAACGGGACCCAACGCGCCCAGGCTCTCGTCGACCAAGCGTTCGAGCAGCACAAGGCGCTTGAGCAGGCAGAGGCTGAGCTCGAGCTCATCCGCTCCGAGCGGGCTGACCTAGCCGCCGCCCGACATCACCTGCTTGAGAGCCAGGCCGCGCTGGAGTGTGCCGGTGAGGACCTGCGCGAGCGACTCGCTGACGCCACCGCACAAACCGCTTCACTAACGGCTGAGCGCGACGCGCTCACCGACCTGCTCGAAGCCGAGCGGGCGGCGCGCGCAAGCGACCCCGTGGCGCATGAACTCGCCGCGGCACGCGTCGACTACCAGGTGATGGCAGCCGCCAGCTACCGGCTCCGTCAAAGCAACTACCGACAGCGACGAGAGCATGCGGAGGCGACCGGACAGCTCCGGCGCGTGCAAGGTCAATACCGCCAAAGCGAGAACCTGCTTAACGAGGCACAGCTCCGGCTGGAGTCCGCCTCACGCCAGAAGGACGAGGGTCACGACGCCACCCTGCTCGCTCACGTCAAGGGGCAGCTCGCCGAGGCGATCCATGCGCAGGAAGCGCTCGACGAGCAATGCAGCGCCTTGCGCCGCAAGCTCGCCGACGCCGACCGAGACGCCGAGAGCTTGCGTCAACAGCTCAGCGAGCTTGAGGCGCTCCGACCTGAGCGTGACCAGTTCGACCAAGAGCGTCGCCTGCTCAAGGCACAGTTGGATCGTCACAAAAAGGAACTTGAGGCTGCGAGCCAGGGGCGCTCGACGGCGCAGCAAGCGCTTGAGGCGTCTCAGGAGCGAGAGGAGCTCCTCAAGGCGCGCAGTGTCGAACTCGCCGAGGCTGTGAGCAATCTGGCTGCTCGAGTGGATGTGCTCGAGCAAGAGACGGCAGCGCAGGTCGAGGCCATCGCTGAGCGCGAGGCGACGGTAACCCAGCTGACGCAGTCGCTCGACGAGCAAAAGGCGATCTCAACGAGCGTTCGTAAAGAGCTCGAGGTGGCGCAGCAGACAGCCGGTGAGCGCGACCTGAGCGACCGCATCCAAGCGCTTGAGGCAGAGGCGCAGACCCTCGAGCAGCGCTACCAAGCAACCCTCGAGGCGCTGCAGCAGCAGGGCACAGAGGCCGCAGCCAACGAACAAGCCTTGCGTGGGCTCGAGCTCGAAAACCAGCGCCTGAGGGCGAGCCAGCTTGCGCGTAAGCATGAGCCCTCCGACCGGGTGGTCGAGCTGCAGACGCGCGTAGCGCAGAGTGAGCAAGAGCGGCAACGGCTCGAGGGCGAGCTGAGCAGCTTGCGCGTCCGATTCGAGCGCCAAGCAGAGCAACTCGCGGGGCTCCACGGAGCCCAAGCTGAGCTGGAGTCGTTGCGGGCCGATCGCACCTCGCTGAGTCAAGAAGTTGAGCGACTTAATCAGGTCGAGCGTCACGCGCAGGGTCTTGAGGCACGCTCCGCCGATCAAGACACGTTGATCGAGGCGCTCGAGCAGCGCTTGCTGGACGCGACCGAACGATCACAACGGCTGCTCGAAGAGCGCGACGAGAGCCGGGCTACCGAGCACAGAACCCAGCAAGATACAGCGGACCAAGTCCAAGCGGCGCGGCGAGACCTCGAAGAGCAGCTGGCTGAAGCGCAAGAACGCGCGGCGACTGCTGAGGCGCAGCGCGAGCGGCTCAACACCGAGCTCATCGCCCTGCGCGCCCTGGCTGACCCAGCCGATGAAGAAGCGCTCGCAAACGCCAGCGAGGGAGAAGCGCCGACGAAGGCTGGGGATGCCCAACAGATCGAAGAGCTCAAGCGTGCGCTCGACGCGGCCCAGGCGGCGCTCGAAGCCGCGCAAGAGAACTGGGCGGCAGAGCGAGATGCCCTCGAAGAACACCACCAACTGACGATGCGTCAGGCGCTGGCACGCGCTGCGGACGTTCAACAAGCCAACACCAACAAGCTCG
This sequence comes from Myxococcota bacterium, assembly GCA_036338695.1. Taxonomy (GTDB): domain Bacteria; phylum Myxococcota; class UBA4151; order UBA4151; family UBA4151; genus CACGMS01. Next base: position 23,824 of record JAYZBQ010000012.1, on the reverse strand, counting down.
AGCGTGAGGTCGCAGCACTGAAGGAACGCGCCGGCTCGATCCAGGCTCAAGAAGACCGGATCCTCCAGCTCGTCGAGGAGCAACGTCAGGCAGCAGATCAAGCCTGGGACCTGGCGATCGCACAGCGTACCGCGCGCTTTGCGACGCTCATCGATCGCTTTGATCAGGTGGTCCACGCCGCCGCAGAGAAGGAATCATGACCATGAGTAAACCCGAAGAGCTCCTCGACCAGCTGCTGGAGAAAGCGGTCTCAGCGGGCGCATCGGACGTCCACCTCAAAGCAGGCAGCCCACCCAAGGTGCGCCTACGTGGTGGGCTCACCCCCTTCGGGACCAAATCGGGGCTCAGCGCCGAGCTGCTCAAGAACTGGGCGCTGCGCATGATGGGCAAGGAGCGCTTTGGCATCTTCCAGCAAGACCTAGAGATGGACTTCGCCTACCAAGTGCCCGGCGTGGCTCGTTTCCGTGTCAACGCGCATCACCAGCGCGGCGCGGTCGGTATGGTCATGCGGGTCGTTCCATCGGTCGTGCGCTCGATCGTCGAGCTACAGCTGCCCGAGGTCATCCATGATATCTGCGAGGAGAAACGCGGGCTCGTGCTGGTCACTGGCGCAACGGGGAGCGGTAAATCGACGACGTTGGCGGCGATGATCGATCACATCAACTCCACCTCTGCGCTGAACATCGTGACGATCGAGGACCCGGTCGAGTTTGCGTTTAAGGACAAACGGAGCAGCATCATCCAGCGTGAGGTCGGCGCCGATACGACCAACTTCAACAGGGCGCTTCGCTCGGCGCTGCGTCAGGACCCCGACGTCATCTTGATCGGTGAGATGCGGGACATGGAGACCGTCGAGATCGCGATGAAGGCAGCGGAGACCGGTCACCTCGTGCTCTCGACGCTCCACACCAACGGCGCCTATGAGACCATCAATCGCGTGATCGGTGTCTTCCCTCCGCATCAGCAAGAGAACATTCGCCGCCAGCTCGCGCAGATCATCAAAGGCGTCGTAAGCCAGCGCTTGGTCCCTACAAAAGACGGCAAAGGGCGCGTCGCCGCCTGTGAGGTGATGCGGGCGAGCCTTCGCATCAAAGAGCTGATCCAAGATCCAGAGCGCGCGCATGAGATCCCAGAATCGATGGAGCAGACCCACGTGACGCTGCGCACCCAGACCTTTGACCAGGCTTTGCTCCAGCTGCTCAAAGAAGGGAAGATCACGTACGACACGGCGCTGGCCTACGCGAACTCGCCGGATGACCTGGCGCTGCGAATCAGTGGGGTGAGCGGCTCGGGCGAGGACGACTTCGAGCAGACCGTTGTGGCGCAGGCAAAGACCGAGCCGCCAACGCCCCTCGACGATGGGATCGAACGCTTCGGTGAGTAGAAAGGCGCGCCCGCTCGAGGACGCCAAAGCGGGCAGGAATTACTGCCTCTGGCTTCTGGGTCGGCGCGAGTACAGCCGAGCCGAGCTGATCAAAAAACTGACTCAGCGAGCGCTCGAACACGCCATCGCCGAAGAGGTCGTCCAGCGACTTGTGGATGAAGGGCTGCAGAGCGATCAGCGGTGCATCGAGGCGGTTCAACGCAGCGCCGCTGCACGCGGCTGGAGCCGTCGCCGTATGGAGCAGAAGCTACGTACCCAAGGGATCGACCCATCCGAGGCTCCTGACCACGACCTCCTAAGCGCCGAGAACGAGGCGGCGCGCAGTCGCGCCTTATTCGATCAATGGATGGCCAAGACCGACGGCAGCTATCCGGCCAAACGGAAGGTGCTGGCACGCCTCGCGCGCCGAGGGTTTCCGGTGGGGCATCTCTTCTAAAGCCGTCCACGCCCGCTACGGCAAAGTTTTGCGCCGCGAACCGACCGGGCGTAACGTGCATCCACTATGGCGCTGATTACGTTGACACGAGCGGTACGCTCTATCGCCTCCGTCCGTCGGGCTGTGACGGTCTTTGGTAAGTATGGGTTCGGTCCCACCTTAAGTCGGCTCGGGATCCAGCGCAGCGGCGGCGGGATCGCTCCGGAATACCGAGACGCGCCCATGCCCGTGCGGTTGCGCGCAGCGCTCGAAGAGCTCGGCCCCACCTACGTCAAGCTCGGTCAAACCCTGAGTATGCGCCCCGATCTGATCGACGCGTCGTTTATCGAGCAGTTCAAACAACTCCAGGACAACGTCCGACCGATCGCCTCCGACGAGATCACCGCGGTGATCACCGACACGCTCGGCGCGCCGCCCGAGGACCTCTATGAGTCCTTTGACCTCGAACCGCTCGCAGCGGCCTCGATCGGTCAGGTGCACCGAGCGCGGCTTCGTGATGAAGCCGGCGAGCTGCAAGAGGTCGTCGTCAAGATCCGCCGCCCGGGCATCAGAGCTCTGGTCGACGAGGACCTTCGGGCGCTCAGCCTGATCGCCGATGCCTTGGTCAAATACATCCCAGAGACGCGCGCCTTTAACCCCGTCGGCTTAGTCGATGAGTTCTTCAAGACCATCTCCCGGGAGCTGGACTTCCGGGAAGAAGCCGCCAACATCAAAGAGGTCGGCAACTTTTTCCTCGCACAAGACGATGCGTTCATGGTCATCCCGACCGTCTACCCTCACCTCTCCGGTGAGTCCGTCTTGACGATGTCGCTGCTCGACGGGGTCCCACTGTCCGATGAGGCGCGCATCCAAGCGCTGCCGTGTGACCTGAAAGAGGTCGCGACCCAAGGTGGGCTCCGGATTTTGGACCTGATCTTCAAGCACGGCGTCTTCCATGGCGATTTGCACAGCGGCAACGTCTTCGTGTTTGAGGATGGGCGCCTCGGGCTGATCGACTTCGGCATCGTCGGCAGGCTGGACGAGCGCGGTCAAGAACAGGTCGCCAACCTCTTGCTGTGTCTAGTCAACGGGGACTTCCACCGAGCGTCGCGCATCTACGCCGAGCTCGGCAACGCGGTGAACCCTGAGCAGCCCATGGCGATCGCTCAGTTTGGCCGCCAGCTCAGCAACCTCTGGTCACCGCTGCGGACGCGTCCGCTGAGCGAGGTGAACGTGGGTCAAACCTTGCTCGAGAGCTCGGCAGCTGCGGCGCGCGCCAACATCATGCTGCCCCAAGATATGATGATCCTCTTCAAAGGGGTGCTCACGCTCGAGCACATGGGTCATACACTCGACCCAGACTTTGACGTCGCCGGCACGCTGCGCGGCTACATGGGGACCCTCATCGCCCAGCGCTTCGACCCGAACAGGCTCCAGCGTGAGCTGATGGGTGCCTCGCTCGACCTCTACGCGCTTGGACGCGAGGCGCCAGAATTGATCCTTAGGACGCTGCGCCGCCTCGGCGACGACGCCGTCCCGGTCGATCTCAACGTGCGGCGCAGTCAGCAGCTCATCGAGACCTTATCACTCAGCTCCAACCGGCTCGCCTCCGCGGTGGTCACCGCTGGCCTGAGCGTCGCCTCGGCGATCCTGATCGCTGTGGACACACAGCCCTTCGCCACGGCGTTTAGCTACCTCGGCTTGACCGGCATCTTGCTCGCTGGTTTCTGGGGTACGGGCCTGCTCATCTCGATGTCCAAGAACCCCAAAGGCTAGCGCATGGGTCACCACGACCGACTGCGGCGCATCGAACGCAGCGGCGCGCCCACAGCGCTGCACGTCGAGGTCGCAGCGACCTTTAAGCAGCGCCTGATCGGCCTGCTCAACGCCCCACCCTTGCCGCCTGATCGCGGCTTATGGATCCATCCGTGCGGTCGTGTCCACACGGTGGGGATGCGCTGGCCGATCGACGTCGTCATGCTCGATCCTCAGGGGACGATCCTGAGCCTTCAAGAAAATCTGAGCCCGTGGCGGCTCGGTCCAGCCGGTCATCGCGCAGGCGCTGCGCTCGAGCTCGCCGCCGGCGGCATCAGGAAATATGCCCTCACGCTCGGAGATCAGTTGACCCTAGGCGACCCATGACGCAAACTTTACCCGCTCGAAGTGAAAGAACACCATGTCGATGAAAATCTCTGCGACAGGCCGCACCGATGTCGGTCAGAAGCGAGCCCACAACGAGGACGCCTTCGCTCTGTATCCAGAGCATAACGTGTTCGTTTTGGCGGACGGCATGGGCGGTCACGCAAGCGGCGAGGTCGCCTCGGCGATCGCCGTGGAGACCGTCGGCGACTTCTACATGGAGACGAGCGCCGACCAAGATCGCACCTGGCCGTTCAAAGAGAACAAGAAGCTCAACTACGAAGCCAACCGGCTCTCGACCTCGGTCAAGCTCGCCAACCTGCACATCATCGAGAAAGCGCAGGCGACGAAGGGCTGTGAGAGCATGGGGACGACGGTCGTCGTGATCCTCGTGAGCCCGCGCGCTGCCTACATGGCGCACGTTGGTGACAGCCGCGGCTATCTGATCCGCGACGGCGAGATCAGCCAGCTCACCAGCGACCACTCGCTGCTCAACGACTATCTCCGCACCAACCGGCTCACACCGGAAGAGATCGAAGCCTTCCCGCACAAAAACGTGATCGTGCGAGCGCTCGGGATGCGTGACGTCGTCGAGGTGGACATCCAGCCGCTCGAGCCCCGCCCGGGGGACATCTACCTGCTTTGCTCAGACGGCTTATCGGGGATGATCACCGATCAGCAGATTCTCGACCTCGTGCTCGAGAACGAAGACGACCTCGACGTTGCTTGCCGCCGGCTGATCGACTCGGCGAACGCGCACGGTGGGCACGACAACGTCACGGCGGTTTTGGTACGCTGCGAAGAGTAAGTCGGCGCCCCCGCTCAAAAACAGAGTCTAGCTCATTGCACCCGAGCACGTTTATAAAAGCTCGGTAATCGCATAGAATCGTTTTACCCAAGTGGTCTGGAGTCCTTCGATGAGGCGCACCCTACTAATCACCGCGCTGTGTCTGAGCAGCGGACAGCTCGAGGCAGCTTCGACCCTCGTGTGGGTTGAATCCCAAGAGGCGGGCACCACCGCGCTGGCCGAAGAGCTCCAAGCGCTCGCCGGGCCGACCGACTTGCTTCGGCTCCTGACGGGCAGGAGCAACGACACCGACCTCGCCGGTCAAGCCCTCAATGCGGCGCGGATGGCGTGGCGGCAGGTTCAGCTCGACACGCTCGTGGCGACCCTCGATCAAGCCGAGCGGGCGCTGATGACCCAGCCCCGACGAGGTGACGCGGCGCGCCTTGCGGAGGTCTTCGCCTACCGAGCCGGTGTGCAGGTGATGAACTTCCAGGCAGACGAAGCTCGAGCCACCCTGCAGGCGGCTTCCGTCCTCGGCCTGAAGTCGCTCCCAGCCGACCTCACCAACACGCTGGCTGAGCTCTGGGGCGAGCTAAACGCTGCGGCTGCCGCCGGGGTTGAGATCGCCATCCGCATCGCACCCGGTGCGCGTCTGTGGATTGACGATCAGCCTTGGGATCGGCCGACGAGCCCGACCGTGGCGCCCGGCATCCATCTCATCGGCGCAACCCAGACGGGGCATGTCCCCGTTTGGCAATGGGTCACGATCTCGCCCAGCACGACGCGGGCGACCCTGCTCCCGCAAGCGGCCGCGCAGCTTGCGCCGGTGGCTGCTCAACTCGGCGCAGGTGCCCGAGGCGACCGGAGCCAAGCGGACGCTGTCCGGCGAAGTCTCGGGGTAGACGGCTTGGTGCTGTGTACGCTGACCCTTGTCACGTCTCGCTACGACGCACGCTGCACCCTGCATACCGGTTTGAGTGAGCCGCGCACGGCGGTCGCTTCGTTTCTACCCGGCGAGCCCCTCGGCGCCCACGCTCAGCGTGTCTGGCAAGGCCTGAGCGCCCCGCTTGAGGTCACCATCAGCCCAGGCGATGCGGGGCGTCACCCAGCGCGCGTCAGCTCGGTCTGGGCTTGGACGAGCATCGCGCTCGGCTCGAGCGCGCTGATGGTTTCCGGCTGGTCTGCCCTGCAGACCGAAGCGACTTACGGACAGCTCCGCGAGACCCTTGGCCACGATCCAGCCGTCGCAGATCTGCAATCGGCTGGGCAACAGTATGCCTTGATCGCCGACGCAACGCTCGCCTCGGGGGTTTTGCTCAACCTGACCGGCGCCTACCTCTTGCAGCGCGTGCGGACCAAGAACGCAGCCATTGAGAAGCTGGCTGGAGGTCAACCATGAGAGCGCTCATCGTCACGTTTCTGCTCTGCTCAGGGTGCAGCTTGGTGTACGACTTCGAGGACCTCAGCGGGATCCCATGTCGGATCAACGAGGGCTGCCCCACAGGCTACAGCTGCGCCACGAGCGACGGCGTCAGCGGCGAGTGCGTCGTCCCCGGCAGCCGCAACTTCGAGGAGTCGTGCTCACGAAATATTCAGTGCGCCGAGGGCTTGGTCTGCGACAATGCGTTCTGCACCGAGGGTCAAGCCAGCTGTGAGCGCGTCTGCCGCAACGCCTGTGAACCCGGCAATATGCTGTCCTGCACGTCACCCAATGAGCTGTGCATCCCGGCGCGCGAGCCAAGCACGCAGGGTGGCGGTTTCTGCCAGCAAGGTAACTGTATCGCCGCCAGCGATTGCGACGCCCGCGAGGTCTGCGTCCGGGATCCAGGTCGCGTGAAGAACACCGGAGTCTGCACCCAAGCGTGCGATATGTTGGACCCTACCTCGTGCGGCGAAGGGCGCGGCTGCGCCTTTTGGTTCGGCGACGTCAGCCAAGCAGCCTGCGACGTCGCGGGTACGCTCCCCGTCGACGCCGAGTGCAACAACGGCTCGGGCAGCTGCGAGCCAGGAACCATCTGTTTGGATCAACCGACCGCCAACAACCCCAACCGAGCCTTGTGCACCCAGCTGTGCGACCCATCCGGCGCCCGAGGTCAAGCCTGCGCAGCGCCCAACCCCACCTGCGCACGGCTCAGCCCGGAGCTCAACCTCGGGGTCTGCATCGCATCATGCGACCCGCTGCAACGTGGACAGTGCACCAGCGACGACACAGCCTCGTACAGCTGCCAGCCCGCCAACCCCCAAGTCTGGAACTGCGGCGCGAACGGCATGGGCTGCGCCTGCAATACAGCCTGTGATCCCGCCACCGCCGAGCAAGGCTTCTGCGCGGTCGGCTCACCTTGCGACGGTCACCGTGACTGCCCAGACGGCACCCTGTGCTCGGCGACCGCTGCCTGCCGTCCGATCTGCTCGCTGACCGACCCGGACGTCGAGTGCGCGCCGATGGAAGGGATCGAGCGGCCCACCTGTCGCGAGACCGGCCCCAACCCGACCTTTGGAGTCTGCGAGTGATTCACGAGGGGCGCCTCTTCGAGCAACCGCTGCCTGAGCTTTTGGTCAAGCTGCGGCGCAGTAAGGCGACCGTTCGGCTCGAGCTCGGCGCGACGCTGGCTCAACCCATCGTGGCGCTCGCTATTGAGAACGGGCTGATTCAGCAGATCACGACCGAGGGGCAATCGCAGGCTTCGCTCTCGGCTTCGCTCACGGCGCTCCAGGCGATCGACTCCGCCACGCTCAAACAAGCCGAGCTACGCGCCGAGCAGATGCAGGGCCTCGCGCTCGATCAGGTGCTCCAAGAGATGGGCGCCGTCGACACCAAGGTGCTCGCCAAGGCTCGGCAGCACCAGGTCGAGCAAGACCTTGAGGCGGCGATGAAGGTGATGGACAAGCTCCGGCGCTTTCGCATCGCACGCGCCGAACCGACCGGACGGCTCGGGGTCGAACCTGCGCAGCTGGTGACGCGCATGATCCTCGACGATGGGCACGCTGCGCGCACGCGCAACCTCGTGCTTGAGCTCGGCGCTGTCGAGCTTCGTGACGGACTCTCCCATGACCGCCTGCGTGATCGGTTTGACCTGCAGACTCAAGACATGGTGGTGCTCAAGCTCATGTCGGTCCCTCGGCGCAGCGCCGACCTCCTCGAGCTGCAGAAGATTGACCCCGTGCGCGCAGCGCGCCTGATCCGGGCGATGCGGCTGTTCGGTGCGGTGATGGCGACCGACGTCAAACGCGCCAAAGCCATCGTCCCTCTCGAGCTTCGTCGGATCCTAAAAGAGGTCTCGACAACAGCCGCAGCGGTGACACCCTCCAAGCGGATCTCACTGCAAGATATGCCCGTGCCGGCACGCGACCAAAAGCTGCTCAAGGACGTCGAAGCGCTCCTCGAACTCGACTTCTTTGCGCTCTTTGACCTCGACGTCGACACCAACAAAAAGAAGGTCAACAAAGCCTTCCTTGACCTTGCGCAGACATGGCACCCGGACCGCGTCCAAGGGCGCCACCCGCGGCTGATCGCATCCGTCACCAAGCTCTTCGCCAAGCTCAACAACGGGCGCGACACGCTCGAGGACCCGTCCCTGCGCGAGACCTACGCTGCGCACCTCAAACAAAACAGCGGTCGGCAGTTTCGGAACCAAGAGATCAGCCCGGAAGCCTCGGCGCTCGAGTGTCAAAAGGCTAAGGTGATGATGCGCAAGAAGGACTTCTGGACGGCGGCGCTGCACCTCAAACGCGCCGCCCAGCTCGACCCCAAAAATACGGCGGTAGGTCCGCTGCAGCTGTTGTGCACGCTGCGCGACCCCAAAACCGACCCCGAGCACCGTCTGCAGTGCTTAGAGGATGCTGGTAAGCTGTTCCCAAACCACGCGGACCTGGTCTTTGAGCGTGCGCTTGAGCACTTCAACCGTCGCCAGTTCAAGGAGGCTAAGGAACTGCTCAAGACGGCGCTCAAGATCCGACCGCACCACCGAGACGCCGAGCGCTACATGAAGCTGATCGAGATGCGCCTCGCTAAGTCGGACCCACCCAAAGCCGCTTCGAAGAAGAGCTTCTTCGGAACCTGAGCACCAGCCTCATGATAGGCTTGGGGACGAACCGGCGCATCGAGACCCCCCAGACCACCTGCGCCCCAAAGACAACCGCCGCCAGCACGATAGCGGTGACGACGTCGGCGATGAAGTGTTGCTTCACAAACATCGTCGACAGGGTAATGGCGACGCCAAGCAGCGCGTAAGGAACACCGATCCAGCGCGGCATCAAGATCAACCCCCACCAGCCTGCGTAGACACTGTAGGCGACGTGCAAACTAGGCAGGCAGTTTCCCACACCATCGACGGCGTAGTAGCTTGCGACCATCGCCAGCGATGCGCTCGATGCGTGGACCGACAGATCCGGCCGCAGTACATCGGCGTGCACCGGAAAGGCGACAAACATCAGCCCAGCGACGAGGAAAATCGCGAAAAATCCTCCAGCGACCTCGAGCAGACGATCTGCGTGTTTGACCACCAAGATCAGGGTCAGCGGCATGGGAATATTTAGATTATAAATCCAAACCCACTCGGGTACGAAGGGGATACGGAAGTCATACGATGTTGCGACGTTGAAATCGTAACTGAGTCGCGACGATAACTCGTTTATGGCCAAGTAGGTGAATCCGAGGCATGCTCCCACAACGAGCGAGATGATGAGACGATGACGACGATCCAGATCCACCCCACCCCTGAGGTCCGAGGCGCTCGCCGCCGGGATGCTCTGTGGTGTGCGCGCCATCGCCTCCTCGGTATCCTCTCGATCCTCTTGATACCCCTCGGGTGCGCCACCGTAGCGCCTGTTGGCTCGCGTGTCACCGGGGCTGTTCGTCAGACGCAGGTTGGCGCCGTCCTCCCGCCACGTTTCACCTGGCCGGTCTCCGGTGTCGAGGCGTGGGCGGCGATCGATCGAACCCTCGTCGGCCTTGGGCATCGCGCGAAGCTTGGGTTGATCGACCCGCGTGAGGTCCAGTTCGGTGACGACCAAAGCGCCGACTTAGGCACACGGCGTGACCAGAGCAACCTCGCCGACCTCACGGCGCGCATGAACATCGACAGCGCGCGGCTGCTCCTGATCGAGCCGGTCATCGACCGACAGACGCAAAAGAAGAAGCTCCGCCAAAATGGACAGACGGTCTTCGTCAAAGCAGCGGACTACATCGTCACGCTCAACCTCTTTATCGGTAAGGCCTCGGTTGGGCGCGTGGTGGCTCAACGCGCCTTGAGCCCGATGGATCTCGCCGTCCTCGAGGACGAAAAGGCGGTCTGGCTGGACCTCCTCGACGAGGCGACCGTCGCACTGAACAAAGAGCTCAAAGGTGTCAACTTCCTGCGCACCGAGATCCCGAGCCACCTGCGCGAGAGCTTTTCGTCCATTGCGAGCACGAAGCTACCCGGGCTCGCATCGCCCATGGCGATCCCGGACACGCTGCGGCGCCTGACCGCGCTCGACGAACTCGCTCGTCTCGCCCAGATCCCAGCGCGTGGTCGGGATCTTGAGAAAGAGCTCGAGCTGCAGCCCGGCCTGAACGTCATCAGCGACTCGGGTCAGCTCAAAACCGGTGATCTGATCCTGACCGCCGAGACCGTCCCGCTGCGTCACCCGCTCAGTTTGGCTCGGATGCGCGCCGCCGGGGTGGTCCACCTCGAGGTGCTCCGTGAAGGCAAAGTGCTGAACCTCATCTTGGAACCTCAATGAGCTCGGAACCCCTCGACCGGGTGATTCATCTCTTGAGCCGCCTGCCGGGCGTCGGCCGAAAAACCGCCACCCGGCACGCCTTCACCATCCTCAAGCGCGGCGAAGGCTACGCGCAGGATCTAGCGGCTGCGCTCGTTGATTTAGCGCAGAACACGACGCTGTGCTCGAGCTGTCAGAACTTCAGCAGCGAGCCCATCTGTCGCATCTGTCTCGACGAGTTTCGACAGGCGCAGCGGATCTGTGTCGTTCAAAGCCCTGCGGACGTCACCGCCATCGAGAGCGCCGGCGCCTGGCGCGGGGTCTATCATGTCTTGCACGGCGTCATCGCCCCACTCGACGGAGTCGGCCCAGACGACCTAAAGATCCCCGAGCTCCTCAGCCGCATGGAATCGAGCGAGGTCACGGAGGTGGTCTTGGCGACCGGAGCTTCGGTTGAGGGTGAGGCGACTGCGGTGTATTTATCGCGGCTGCTGAGCCCCTTATGCACGGTCACTCGTCTCGCGCGCGGCTTACCCGCCGGCGGTGACTTAGAGTACCTGGACGCCCCAACGCTCACACGCGCCTTCGAGGGACGCCGGCAGCTGGACTAAGCTGCGCGCTAGGTGGGCTGATCTGCGAGCACGGAAGGCGCCGCGGCGAGCACCGCCTCATCACACCCGTCTGCGAACACCTCAAAGTTCTCAAGGTACATGCCCACCAGGCTGTCCGCTTGCCGATCGTAGGCGGCTTGATCCAGCCAGGTCCTACGCGGGTTGAGGATCTCGCTCGGGACCCCCGGACATCGGGTCGGGATCTCAAAGCCGAAGCGATCAAAGCGCTCCATCGGCAACCGGTCGAGCGTTCCGTCTAAGGCAGCGTTCAGCAGGGTGCGGGTCCACTTGATCGAGATACGCTCCCCTTCCCCGTAGGGCCCGCGGATCCAGCCGGTGTTGAGCAGCCAGACGTTGCAGCCGTGCTCCTCGATTTTCTGACTCAAGAGGTCCGCGTAAACCGAGGGGTGGCGCGGCATGAAGGGCGCACCGAAGCAAGCCGAGAAGGCCGGGCGCGGCTCTTTGACACCGATCTCGGTACCCGCCACCTTCGCCGTGTACCCCGAAATAAAGTGGTATGCTGCTTGGTCCGGGGTGAGCTTGCTGACGGGCGGGAGCACGCCAAAGGCATCGGCGCACAAGAACACGACGTTTTGTGGTTGCCCGGCCTTGGACTCTTCCACCCGGTTGTCGATGAACTCAAGCGGGTACGAGCCGCGGGTGTTCTCGGTCAGGCGGTTGTCGTCAAAATCGGGGACGCCGTTCTCGTCCAAGATCACGTTCTCAAGGATGGTCCCAAAGCGGCGGGTCGTCGCAAAAATCTCAGGCTCCGCCTCGGCGTCGAGCTTGATCATCTTGGCGTAGCATCCGCCCTCGAAGTTGAAGATCCCTTTAGCGCCCCAGCCGTGCTCGTCATCGCCAACCAGCGCCCGCTTCGGGTCTGCGCTCAAGGTCGTCTTGCCGGTGCCCGATAAGCCAAAGAACACCGCCGTGTTCGAGCCTGTGGTGTTCGCCGAGCAGTGCATCGGCAGGATCCCCTTGCCCGGCAACATCAGGTTCATCGCGCTAAAGATCGACTTCTTGATCTCGCCTGCGTACCGCGTCCCGCAGATGACCACCTGCTTGAGCCCTGGGTGGAAGAGTACGCCTACGTGACTGTTGAGGCCGAGCTCCTTCCAGTCCTCGATCTCGAGGTGCGGCGCATGGATCACCGTCCACTCCGCCTGATGCTTGGCGAGCTCCTCAGCGCTTGGCCGCACGAACATGTTGCGAGCAAACGCGGCGTGCCAGGCGTTCATCGTCACCACGCGGCACTCGATCGCCTCGCTGCGCTCGGCGCCACAGATCAGGTCTTGGACGAACAGCTCGTCACGCTCCGAAAGGTAGGCGACCGCTCGGTCACGCAGGAGCACGAAGCGCTCTTCATCAAACGGGCGGTTCACCGTCCCATCCCACCAGATCAGGTCCTCCGTCGACGGCTCCTTGACGGTCCACTTATCGTTCGCTGACCGGCCGGTTCGCTCACCGGTCACCGCCAAAAAGGCGCCGTGCGCGGTAAACTCACCTTCTTGGCGGCGTGCTGCGTGCGCAAGCAACTCACGCCCCGTGAGGTTCCAATGCACGTCGCCTTGGGGGTTGATGTTCAACGCGGAGAGATCGTGGTGTCCACTCGCCATCAGGCTGTCCTCCTCAAGGCACGCCTTGGTAGGCGGCGTGCTACCGAACCCCGCCCCACCATGCAATCAATAGTACACCCTGATTCCTCTAGGCTTGCGATTCAGGCCTGGCCGTGTCTACGAGCGCAGCGCCGAAGGCGATTTGGGGAGAAAGCCATGAATCTGTCGGGAAAACGAGTTCTTGTCTGTGGGGTCGCCAATCAGCGCAGCTTGGCCTGGGCGATCGCACAAGCCTGTCACGAGGCCGGCGCCGAGCTGGCGTTCACCTACCTCAACGAGCGGATGGAGGGCAGCGTCCGCAAGCTCGGCGAGCGCATCGGGGTAAGCCAGTACTTCGAGCTCGACGTCTGCAACGAGGCGCATTTCGATGCGCTGGCTGACGGGATCAGAGACGTTTGGGGCGGCCTCGATCACGTCGTGCACTCCATCGCCTTCGCCAACAAGGACGCCTTTGACAGCCGCTTCCACGAGACCACGCGGCAGGACTTTATCCAAGCCGTCGACATCTCGGCCTACAGCCTCATCCCGCTGTGTCGCGCCCTCAAGCCCCTGCTCAGCCCTGGCGCCGGCGTCGTCGCCATGACCTACTACGGGGCCGAGAAGGTGGTGCCGATGTACAAGGTCATGGGGGTCGCCAAGGCGACGCTTGAGGCGACCGCCGCCTACCTCGCCGAAGACCTCGGGCCCGATGACATCCGCGTCAACTGCCTGTCCGCTGGTCCTGTTCGCACGCTGGCTGCTGCGGGGATTCCTGGCTTTCGCGACCTGATGCGCGACGCCGAGGCGCGCATGCCCTTGCGGCGCCACATCACCACCGAGGAGGTCGCCTCCGCGACGCTCTTCCTGCTCACCAACACCGGCGTCACCGGCGAGGTCCTCCACGTCGACGCCGGCTACAACATCCTCGGCTAACACCCGGTTACATCCGCTGCTTTGCGGACACCGAGGCGAGCAAGCGCACACTCAGGAGACACACTATGGGATTCTCATGCGGCATCGTTGGGCTCCCCAACGTCGGCAAATCGACGCTCTTCAACGCGCTGGGGAACGCGCGCGCCGAGAGCGCCAACTTTCCGTTCTGCACCATCGAGCCTAACGTCGGGCAGGTGCCCGTCCCGGACCAACGGCTCGCTAAGCTGACCGAGCTGGTCAACCCGCAGCGCACGCTCGCCACGCAGATGACCTTCGTCGACATCGCGGGCTTGGTCGAGGGCGCCAGCAAAGGCGAAGGCTTGGGCAACCAGTTCCTCGCCAACATCCGCGAGTGCGACGTCATCGCCCACGTGGTCCGCTGCTTTGAGAGCGAAGACATTCACCACGTCTCGGGCTCCGTTGACCCCTTAAGAGACATTGACATCATCGATACCGAGCTCTTGCTCAAAGACATGGAGTCGATGGCTAAACGTGTCGAGCGCGGTGAGCGCGAAGCGAAAGCGGGCGACCCCAAGAAAAAGGCGGCGCTGGTGCACTTTAAGGCGGTCAAAGCGGCGCTCGATGACGGGCAGACCTACCGCTCACTGCCCGCCGACCCCGCTCGAGACGAAGCCTTGCGCGAGATGCATCTGCTGACCGCCAAGAAGGTCATGTACGTATGCAACGTGAGCGAAGAAGAGGCGGCAACCGGTAACGACCTGGTCGAGCGCGTCCGTGCGCTGGCCGACAAGGAGGGCGCCCCGGTCGTGACGATCAGCGCTGAGTTCGAGGCGCAGCTCACCGAGATCGACGACGAGGGCGAGCGCGCCGAGTTCTTGGAAGCGGCGGGCATCGAAGAGCCTGGTCTCAGCCGGCTGATCCGGACGGGCTACGCCCTGCTCGGCTTACAGACCTACTTCACCGCCGGTGAAAAGGAGGTGCGCGCCTGGACCATCCCCGCAGGCGCCAGCGCCCCGCAAGCCGCAGGCGTCATCCACACCGACTTTGAAAAGGGCTTTATCAAAGCCGAGGTCATGGCTTTCGACGACTTCGTCGCCCATGGCGGCGAGAAGGGCTGCCGTGAAGTCGGCAAGCTCCGCATTGAGGGCAAGGAATACACCGTCGCTGACGGCGACGTGATGCACTTCCGGTTCAATGTCTGAGACGCCTCCAGAGCATCAAACCATCTTCGCCATGGGCGGTGGTGGGTTCTCGATGGAGCCGGACAACCTGGCCCTCGATCAATACATTCTAGCCCTGACTGGCAAAGAGCGACCCAAGGTCTGCTTTCTTCCCACTGCGAGCGGCGATGCCGAGGGGTACATCGAGCGCTTTCACGCCGCCATGGGGACCTTGGGGACGGAACACTCCCACTTGAGCCTGACGCGCTACAACCAGCCCGAGCCCCACGAGCACCTGCTCGACCAGGACGTGATCTATGTGGGCGGAGGAAACTCCTTTCAGATGCTGCTCGTGTGGCGGGCCCACGGCATTGACAAAACCCTTCGACAGGCCTGGGAACAAGGAACCATTCTCTGTGGCCTCAGCGCAGGTGCACTGTGCTGGTTCAGCGGCTCCATCACCGACTCATGGGGGCGCCCTCTTCGTGTGCTCAGTGATGGGCTGGGCTTTCTCCCGGAGAGTTATTGCCCCCACTACGACGGGGACCCGGAACGCCAGATGATCTACGAAGAGAGCATCTCCAACGGAACCCTCCCGCCCGGGATTGCCGTAGACGACAGCTGTGGTGTTCTCTACCGGGGAACCCAGTTGGTGGAGTCGGTATGCTCGGTGCCCGGTAAGAGGGCCTATCGAGTCACCCCAGGTGGGGAGAAAGCCAAGCTGACTCCGATTCCCACACGCGAACTGCCGCCTCATATCAAACGGTGACAAACGGGGGCGATGGCTTGTGATAAGCAGTAATCATAGCAAGTTACGAGCATGATGAAACTACGGCTCAACGTGTAGAACCCTTGCCTGAGCACGTCATTTCAACCAATCAGGCCGAACACCTGCGTCAAAATCGGCTCCCAATCGCCCTCAAGATGGCGACAATCTGGGGACAGCGAAAAATAGAACGCATCAAGCCACGAGAGCTTGATCCCTCGTATTGAAGCTTCGCTTTTCAGCGCCGGGTCCGAGCTGCGGTGGATCAGACGCCGCGAGTACTGCGGGCAGAGCTGTCATCCGCGCTGGCAGATGCCTTCGTAGTCGTTTAGGCCGGTTGACGCCTCATGGACTGTTTGACTCCAGGTAACGGTAAAGCCGAACTGATTTAGACTGCGATTCAGGGTGTCTTCGTCCTTGATGAGTCGTCGGGTTGGCGCATACCACCCATCTTCACGCTGCACCGCCTCGACATACTCATAACCGGTTTGCTCATTCAGTTTCATCCAGAGGATGCCATCCTCGTCGACAGGTCCGCCGTAATACCCGTGGGCGGTGCCGAGCAACATGGTATGTAAGACCATGAAGCCATTGGGCTTGAGTGCACGGTGCACGGCGGTGAACGCGGCCTCTCGATGGGTGTCCGTGACGATGCAATGCATGCAGTGGCTGTCTAAAATGAGGTCGTAGCGTTCAGTACCAAGGTCGTCTTTGCAGATGTCGCCGACTCGATACGTGATGGTCAATCCTCGTTCAATCGCCTGCTTATCGGCCATCTTTATGGCTGTTTCAGAGATGTCGATGCCATGCACCTCGAAACCAAGGCGTGCGAGCTCGCATGCCATTGGACCCGTACCAACACCGATCACGAGGCACCGTCGTCCGGTCCCATCAGCAAAGCCGATGCGGTCGAGGGCGCCCATCACGAAGTCGCGGATTTGGTGCTGATCAAAATCCGTACACCGCCAGGCGTTACCACCCTTTGCTTCGATGTTTTGATAGGCGATCTCATGGCCTTCGTAATAGCTTTTCTTCATCGTTCTCTACCCCAATCGTCCCCAGCCGAAAGTACGTCGCCATCAGGTTACACCCGGCTAAGACGGGCATCAAACACGACCAGGATTTCTCACCTCGGTCGAAGCGGAAGCTCGTTGATACGGTGCTCAACGACCTCCTCAAATAGATACCCAAAACCACCAGGGGAGTTGGTGGTCCCTTACTGGATGACCAACTCCCCTGGTGGTTTTGGCGACAAAGACGTTGTTCAATGGAGACAATGGCTGTAAACCGTTGATAACATGCAATGTTTAGTTATCGGCTCAATGTATAGACCAGGGAAAAAGAGACAGATCGAACACGCTACGACTAAGCGGTCCTATGCCCCATGAGTAACGATCAATACGACCCTATTATAATTGTTCGTTCGTCGGCGCCAAAGGGCAGTGGTGGTCTCATTATTCGCGGTCTCACCAGTGCCGACACCTCATTGCTCCATCGATGGTGGAACAACCCCGATGTCATGACCCACGTCGGTTTTCCCAATGGTTTGAACCTCAGCCAAATAGAGGTGGAGAAGATCGTCGCAGCCTCCACGGGGAGCGATAACGAATTCCGAGCGGAGCGACGATTTATCATAGAGGCTGTAAAACCGACGATGCCCATCGGCGAATTGAATTACTCAGGCTGGGACAAGGTCAATGGGAAGGTCTCCATCGGCATCAAGATTTGCGAGCAAAATGCGCTGCGTAAGGGCTATGCCAGTGCGGCTCTTGATGGCTTCATCTCGTATGTATTTGAGCACTTGGCTGTACACAAGATCGAGTTGGACACATTGGCCCGAAATCAAGCCGCGAGACGACTATACGAAAAGATCGGCTTCTCGATGACAGGCATCACACCAAACGGTTTTCAAGAGGACGCAACCGGGGCCTATGAGGATGTTGTTCTGTTCGAAATCTTACGCTCTTCATGGCCAAGCGTGTTCCAGCGGAAATGCGGTGACA
Organism: Myxococcota bacterium; assembly: GCA_036338695.1. Taxonomy (GTDB): domain Bacteria; phylum Myxococcota; class UBA4151; order UBA4151; family UBA4151; genus CACGMS01. The sequence continues at coordinate 6,367 of JAYZBQ010000012.1, read as the reverse complement.
AACGGTGACTTCGGTTTTGAAAGTCGTGGGTTTACCGATGGTTACCAAGCAGATTACATTTCGGTTCAACGTTTAGATCGAGCCAATGAGGTTCCCCATAAAGACCGTGATGAAATACGTGGCCTTGGCCCTGATTGCGCTCGTCGTTTTCAGCATGGCCGTGACAGAGGTGCGATACTTTGTCGGATACAAGCTGGCTCCTGAGGCCACCAGAAATGCGGCCTTTGACAAGTACACGGCGTCCACGGGCGCTACGGTCTACCATCTCGGGACAATCCACGGACAGCATTTAGAGACGCCTGGATTTGGTCTCGGTCACCTTCAAGCGGTCATCGAGAATCTCAGACCCACCTTGCTGGTCGTCGAGGTTCAACCCGGCGAAATGGAGCGAAAGAACCCGGCCTCTGGACCGGTGGAAATGCCCATTGCCACGCTTGTCGCACAACAGGTCGGCATCCCGGTCGCTGGAATCGACTGGTGGACGCCTGCGGGACTGGACCTGGGTCGGCGAACAAACGATGACCGGGACGACAAAATGTTCGAAAACCTGCTGTCCGTCCTCCCACAGTCGGGGCAGGTCCTCGTCCTTACCGGGTTCTCCCATCTTCTCGAGTTTCGAGCTCGGTACGAAAAGAACGGGTTCAAACGCCAGCCTTTCTCCCATGAGGAAAAAGAAGCCGTGTTTGCCAATGCGCCCAGCCCCTTTCGATATCCGAAAGGAGCCGATGCGGTGTTTCTTCGTGCCATTGAGTGGGCCGCCCAGCAGGCCGCGAACACGACGGACGAGGCGAGCAAAGAGAGATTCGAGAGGAAACGCCTTGGACTCCAGGCGTTTCGAGCGCGGCTGACGGCATCGTCAACCGGCCCGTAGCCTTCCGAGAACGGAAACGTCCGAAAAAAACGGGAGCACCCGCGGGGCCAGGGTTCAAGAAGCGTCGTCATTGCAGGCGCTTACGGAACGCGTCACACTGCGGTTCAACGTATAGACCACCTCACAATGAAAGATACACGTATGAAACCTATCTGGGCCCTTGGCCTGACTCTCTTGATGACGCTTCTTCTGGGCTGCGAAAGCGGCGATGGAGCGGGAGACGCCCCCCAAGCGGATACAGGACCTGCGACTGAAGCCGATGCATCGATGGAACCGGCGGAGAGCGGCTCGGTCTTCACCCATAAGATGATCAAGCAGATCGGCGAGAATCCCTTTGCATCATTGGCTTATGAATGCCCCGAGTGCACCTTTGAGCAGTGGGCGAGTATCGACCCTCCGGAGGGCTGGACCAAGGGGCCTGCTCAGGTGGCGGTCTTCTCCGAGCAACACTCCACCTTGAGAAGCTACCCTGTCGTTGAGGGCCATAGCGATAGCGTGAACTTCTTGGATGACGTGCCAGGTGACGAGTACCGGCTCATCGCCATCAACCACTCCGGGCGGCTCGTAGAACATGGGCCCGCCGGTATCGTGGCTGAAGTGCAGGTTCAACGGGATACCCTCCTGGTCTTTACCACCGGTATGCGGGTCCATGAGCTCACGGACCCCGAGGGCAATGTATTCGTGCTCTTTGCGCACCATGTCGACACCGATGATTTGGAGGGCGCTGATTTTCAATCCGAAGACGCCCTGGCCTATTTCACCGCTCCGACAGACTGGACCTACTCCACCCGCACTTTGGATGAAGACCTGGCGCTGGACTCGAACAATCATGACGGCGTGGTCACAGTGCTGGCTATCCGAGGGCCTGTTAATTCGACCTGGGAAAAGCGTTAACCAACGGGGGGACCGCAAGCCGACACCTGGATAATCCTGTGGTCGAGCTTCAGAGACCCGGACGGCGTTCCCCTTCAGAGGGAACGTGGGCGATGCGCTCCTCTACTCAGCGGCCTCTGCGCTGCCTTTTGCCTTTGCAGCTGTCACGAAGCCGAGCACCGCCATCGCGCTCGTCAGCAGGAGCACAGGAAGCGGGGGCGCAACCACGGTGGTGAACATGTGGTAGAAGCCCTGACCGACCGTCAGCGTGATGCCGATGGACGCGCCCATCAGAACCCGGGCGCCGGCGGCGGGCTCCAGACTCCGGGCGAACAACAGAATGATGCCAACCATGAGCATCATGACGCCCATCGCCTCATGTAGCATGGCTCCAATCTGGATGCCGACAGCGTCGGGCTTCAGCGCAGCGAAGGCCTCGGTTGTAATGGGCTCAGCTCCAGCAAAAATGCCGATGCCCTGCAGTCCAACAACGACACCCATCAGCGTGAGTATATTCTTTGTGTTCATCGCTCCCTCCGTAGCCCGATCCAGGACTTCGACAGACGGTCGAAATCTGGAATTGAGGATAGCTGGCGCCCCAATCGTGTCGAATTTTAGGGAGTTAGAGCCGCCAGGCCGCTGCTCTCTCTACCCGCCACACCCTCAGAAGCCCCTCACACCTCTTTCGGGATCTCGGAAATCAATGGACCGGGAGACCTGTCGAGAGGCCCATGTCTCCGGCAATGGACCCATTCGCCACCGAGTTGTTGATATCAAGCGTTTCGCAATAGATTAAGGTCGCCGCCCGTGAGGTTCTCCTTCTCCAACGGAAGTCCGGCGACGAGGGGCGGGAGTGACTTCTACAGTCGTGTTCTTACCGATCCTCACCCAGCAGATTACCTTTCGGCTCAATGTTCAGGTGACCCATGGGCACTGGCTTCTTCTCAGCACAGAAAAATTCGGCGGTCCCGGCAGAGGTTCTGGCAGCGACGGCATCCGTGCTCCGGCTGGACACGGGTCGAAAGCTCCACCATCGCCTCTTCGACAGCCCTGAGGATGCCCGACAGTGGAGTGGCTTCGAGGTCGATGGTTCCGGGGTCGAGACCGTACGTTGTGGGTGGACCCGTCCGGAAATCGACGACCTTGACCTCCAGATTCCAGGACCCGACTGGGCGAGAGGCTTTTGCCACGAATTGGTGCTTCATCTCGCCAACGGCGGAACGCTTCCCTACCAAACGGAGCTGACGGGTTTTGGCACAGCGACGTTGGTCTCCCGCAGTGGTTATCTGCTCACCAACCATCATCTCGTGACCGGTCCCCAGAAGACCCACGGGATACCCGCGCGAAGCTTTGACACCGAGGGGGTGCCCGCTCCGCATCTGCGGATTCTCACGGACAACAGAGATGACCTCGGTCCTGTCCGAGTCTGCTATGTCGACCCCGAGCTCGACCTCGCGGTCCTCAAGATAGAGCCCACGGATCACATCGCGCCGGTCGCCATCACCGGGAGCGCTCCACCCCTCCACGAAAGAGTGTGGCAATGGGGGTACCCACATCGGTCATTTAGGTCGAAATCCGAGCGAGAGTTCCTCGGGTTTGAAGAAGCAAATCACGAATTGAGATACTCCCCAGGCCTCGTCATTGCAGGAGCAGGACAGCGGGAGTGGTTCTCCGATGGGGACGCTGTGCTTGGTTCAAGTGGTTCGGCGTTGCTCAATGACGACGGGCAGCTGGTGGGCATTTACCGGGGCGGTGGCTCCCAGGACCTCTATCCAGATCACCCATACAGGTATCGGAGATGCGTAGACGTTCATCACCTCAAAGAACCCCTGGCGGTGGCGATCGCGCCATTGGCGCAGACATCGTGACAAACGGAGACACCGGCCGTCACAACAGGCAAGGACAAGCCGTTGGAGTCGTTCTTGAGCAACGGTTCAATAGGAGACCCGGACCCATTGAGGAGTCTAAGGATGTCTGAACTTCGGCCACCTCTGATCGAGACCGAACGTCTCCTGCTGACCTGGCCTACCCCTGAACAGGTCGACGGCTTCTATCACTCCATCATCGGCACGAATATCTTCGACACCCTTCTGTGGGATGGTCCATCCGGAGTCCAGGAGCTTCACGATTGGTGGGCGCAAAGCGCCTCGTGCGACCCATTGGACTACCGTCTCAATCTGAACACCGCCGTCATTGAGCGAACATCGGGCAGATACATTGGTGGCGCCAGTCTGTGTCCGGTGGAGCGCGACCCTCAAATGGTCGATCTTGGCTTCGCTTTCGCCGTTGATTCCCATGGGAAAGGCTACGCAACCGAAGCGCTTGGCGCCCTGGTCGATGAGGCCTTTGGTCAGCGTGGCGCGGAGCGGGTGTTCGGTAAGGCGTTCGTCGGCAATGACGGTTCTCGGCGCGTGATGGAGAAGCTCGGGTTCGTGTGTGAAGGCACCCTTCGACGATGCGTGTTCAAGCAGGGAACCTGGATTGACGAGTGGCTGCTCGCCATCACGCGGCCTGACTGGGAAGCCCGTCAGGCGGGACTGTCTGAAGGGGCCTCTGTCCGCAAATGAACCGGCGGACGCCTTGCGTGAGGAGCACTGAATGCTAGGTTGGCTCCCATGAATTGTGCACGATTGGCTCCTTATCTGATCTCTCTGGCCTTCCTGCTGTTCGGCTGTTCGGATCCTTCTCCCGAATCAGCACCTGAGACCGACGCCTTCTCGGCGGACGATGTGTCATCGGACATGAGCGCGGACGATGCCCTGGAAGACGCCGGCGGCGCGGTAGACGCTTCGGTGAGCGACGTGCCGGACATGCCCGACACGTCGGCCGATGGCGCTTCCGACTCCGCTTCCGACTCCGCTTCCGACTCCGCTTCCGATGCCGCGTCCGATGCCGGGCCGGAGGTCCCCGACTGGGTAGATCCTGAGGTGCCAGAGGGCCCCATACCGCCGCCCGAGGGCACCGACACCACCCCCGAAGACGAAGACTTCGCCTGGACCGGGATCGGCACGATCATGATCGCGAGCTCCCTTCCCAAGCAAGACCTCGACTGGGCGGGATTCCCACAGGTCGGAACCGCGGAGATCCTGAGCTGGTCCGACAGCGAAAAGTGCGTCTGCTTCGACGTCGACTGCGCCACCTGCAGCGAGGAGGCTTGCGGCGCGGAGACCTGCACCTACGACCTCAACGCGGACCACGCGCTCACCAAGTATCACGTGGAGCTCCGTGCGAACGCCTATGAGTCCCACACGGTGACGTTCGAGGTGAACATCAGCGCTGACCCACCCATCACCTACACCCACATTGAGGACGTCCTCGACCGTCTGGAGCGGATCCCCGTCGAGTACTGGTATGGCTTGAAGATCATCACCGAGTTCGGCCACGGCGTTCAGTTTCTACACGGGTCGTATTTTGGTGGCGGCGCCGCGGCGTACGGCAGCATGAACTATATCGACACCCAGACCGTGAGCGCGGGCACCCTGCTTCATGAGCTGGGCCATACGTTCGAGCAGTACACGCGGATCGGCGACCCTCCCACCCTTGAACCTCAGAACAACATCCTCAACCCCATCTGGCGACACGCGATTCGCAGCGACGACAACCGCACCTCCGGGTACGGCAATAACAACGAATGGGAAGACATGGCCGAGTTCTCACGGATCTATGCCCAGTGTCTGGTCGAAGGGAGCCTCGAAGACCTGGAGGCTCTGAGCCCCGAGCGCTTCCGGATCTGGGAGCGGATTCTACTCAACGGTACAACCATCAACCCCTGAATCGGGTTGGCCGGGTCGACCTCTGGAGCGCCGGGACGGTTGTGCCGGCTCAGGGCTCGATTGTAGAGGCGTACGGAACGGGTCACACTCTTGTTCAAAGAGTCAGAGGTCTCGATGAGTAAGCACAAGATCTACGCCATGAGCTTCGCCAGGATTTATCCCCTCTACGTTGGGAAGGCCGAGCGAAAGGGCCGGACGAAAGCGGAAGTGGATGAGATCGTCCAATGGCTGACTGGGTATGATCAGGGGGGACTCGAGGCGCGCCTGGACGAGGAGACAGACCTCGAGACCTTCTTCAACCAGGCCCCCCGGCTGAACCCCCTGAGGGCGAAGATCACCGGGGTCGTCTGCGGGGTGCGCGTGGAAGAGATCGAAGAGGCGACGATGCGGGAGATCCGTTACCTGGATAAGCTGATTGACGAGCTGGCCAAAGGGAAGTCCATGGCCAAGATCCTCAGAGAATAGGAGGACAGGTGCCTCCCGAGGCTCCATTCACGTGGCCATTCGCCTGTTGGCGACGGGAGAACGGTGGATGCTCGAGCAGGGCCTGTCCGTCGCGGCGACCTACACCGAAGAGAACAACACAAAGCTTCAACAACTCTACCTCGGTCGAGGCTATTCGATGACTGAGATGCCGAAGAGCTTTGTGAAGCTGGCCAAGGCCCTGCCCTGAACCGAGCCGCGGTTACACCGATGCTGATGAGCGCCGTGGGGCGAGCGGACAGCGCGTGGAGCAACAAGGGTGACGGCGAGTCGGGGGCAAGCTTCAGCTCGGCCTGGCGTCGAGAGGGGAGCTCGAATCGACACAGACCACGCTGTGCAGGCGGTGGTCGTTATCCCAGTCAGCGAC
>JAYZBQ010000011.1:0-11067 GCA_036338695.1 Myxococcota bacterium | reverse complement strand
AGCGCCTTGGGGAAGGCCTGACCGTGGGGAACCAGGGCACCTTCAATGACGATGCGTCCGACCGCGTTCTTGAGATCATACTGTGCGAGCGTGGCGTAGCCGTCGAGACTGCGAAACTCATCCCCGTCAAGATGGGCGCCCAGATCACCCGATCCGTCGCGTAGCATCCCAACGACGGTCTGCTCACCCTTGGGCGGCTCAACATCCGACTCGGTCTCGGGTACCCAGCCCCGCATCACCACGATGTGGGTGCCGTCTTTCAAACGAAAAGGCGCTGCCAGCCAGACACCGGGCTGGCGATCAATGTATTTGTTGATGACCCGCCCCTGGCTGCCGACGTAGCGCCCAACCAGCTCCACGCGACGCCACGGCGCCACCGTGTCCAGCTGACGCAAGCCCTGCACCTGCACCGGAGGCTTCTCGATCTCTTGGTCAAAGGCTCGCTTCTGCTCGCTCATGACACGCCAGCGGTCGACCTGCCAGAAGCCAAGAGAGCACAAGCCCCACCCCACGGCGACCAAGGCGACCGTAGAGATCGCAGACGGGCGAAACCGGCTCACATCGGCTCCAGCGGCTGATGCCAAGGTGTGTCCGCAGGCTCCGAGCTGAGCGCCACCAAGAAGCTCTTCAGGTCCTCGAGCTCCCTCGGCTTGAGATGAAGGGGGCGCAAGAACAGCTCACGATGACCCATTCGGACCGTCCCTGGCATGGTGTTGTAGAAGCTCAGGACCTCCTCGAGGGTGTCGAACTCGCCCGTGTGCATGTACGGCGCGGTCTTCTCGACATCACGCAGTGAGGGCGTCTTAAATGCGCCTACGAAGTCGGCGAAATCCGGGTTGAGATGCTTGAGTTGCCGGCACTCGGTCTGACCGCTGTGGGCGCCGCCGCAGCGAAACTCGCTCGTCAACACCGCGCGCGCCCCATGCGAGCGCCCGACCTCAGGACCGCAGCCGCTTGTGTTCCACTCGATCTGCTCTCCGGTCCCGGTCTGGACCCTACGCTCTGTGGCGCAAGGCGCAGTCGCGAGCTGGCTGGGCAGCCCGAGGTTGTGGAAGCTATGATCCGTGAACAAGGGGCCGCTGTGGCACATCGAACACTTCGCCTTCCCCACGAACAAGCTCATCCCGCGCACGGCGCTCGGGCTCAGCGCACCCCCGCCCAGGCGATCACCGGCGTTCAACGCTGCGACGTAACGATCGACCGGTGTCTCGCCGGGCTTGAGCTGGCGCTGATAAGCCTCAAGCGCCTTACCGACGTGTACAAAGACCTGCTCAACGACGCGGCGCTCGCCGACTGGGAGCTGCGCCCAGGCGCGTTGACCTGCCTCGTCTGATCGCGGCGAGGCGTTCATCGGGACGCCGGCGAGCACCTCGGACTCCGGCAAGGCCCCGAAAGCCTCTGCGTAGCGGACCGCATGCGCAGCCTTCACCCTGCGGTACACCGCCAGGCGGCTCAGGTTGTGCTCAATCGGTGACTCGAGCGGTCCGAGCGCCTGAGCCCATTGGCTGTCACGCCGACCATCCCAGAACCACCACAGGTTGTGCTGCGCTCCGATCACCGTCGGCGTGTTGCGATCATCGCGGCCGACGCCCATCGCCGTCTTAAGACCATCGGTGAAGTGCTTCTTGGGCTGATGACACGTCGCGCAGCTGACCTCACCATTACTGCTAAGCCCCTTATCAAAGAACAGCGCCTGCCCCAGGCGCGCCGCCGCCGGCTCATCGGCGAAAGCGTTCCCGGGAGAGGTCGGCACCTCGGGGATCGGCGACATGGCGCGGATTAGGGCTTGGCGGGTGTCCTCGCTGCGCCGACGGAACTCAGCGCCAGGATCCGGCTTCAAGACGATCAGAGCAACGACGCCACCGACGATCAGCGGTAAGCCAATCCAAGCGGGAACAGGAGCCTTGGGCTGCTCAGAACTCATACCGGGCTTCACCCGTTGCGGTCTGTCCATTGGCGGTCACTTTGACCGAAAACAACCACGAGCCAGGCATATGCAGACGAAATCCATCAATAAGAAACCGACCTTGCTTGGCGGAACAGACGCCTTTGCCGTCGCATTCCATCTGCGCGCTTGGCTTGGGCTCCGTCATCATCCCGTGCCCATGCTCCGGCATCGTTGCGTCCACCTCAAGCTGGGCGCGATCGACCACGTCGCCCGCTTTGTTGGTCAGGGTCACAGGCAACACGAACATGCGTCTCATATCGACGGGCTCAGGGATTATCAGCTGCGCCGTGTACTCCCCGCCGCGCGTCACCACCGTCAGACCAGGCTTTGCTGCTTGCGCGCCCTGCTCGGGCGCCGGCGCGCTCGCACTGCAGGCGCTCAGCGTCAGTGCCACCAAGAGACCTGCGACCGTCTGAGAGACCTGTCGCTCACGGCGGTCCTGGGTCCACCACAGCGTGAAGGCGCGCGCCGCAAGGAACCAAAGCACCAAGCCAGCAGGCAACCACATCATCAGCCCCCCCAAACGCTGATCACCGCCAGGCGTCAGCCCCCAAACACGAGGAGCCGCTGCGTAAAAGCCGTACAAGACGTCCTCTTTGACGGTAATCACCGCCCCGAGCGCCTTCATCGGGAAGCTCATCGCCAGCAGGTAGATCATCTGCGCCCCGTAGGTCAGCGGCGGCATCTTCTCCGAACGGCTCAGGATCGGCCACCACACGAGCACAGCAGACGCCATGAACAGGAGGTGCTCAAGAATGTGGATGTTGTGATCAACCATCGTCGCGTTGTAGGCGCCGGGCAGGTGAAAGGCGATGAGGACCCCGTTGTAGATCAAGAACGCCCACACCGGCTTGACGGCCCACCGGAAGACACCGCCAAGCACCGGCACACGCAGCACCTGCTCCCACACCCAGCCCGGAATTCCTGCGAGCAGCAGCAGCGGTCCGATCAAGGTGATCATCAGATGCTGAAACATATGCACCGAGAAGAGGTAGTTGTCGGCTAGGTGGTGAATCGGGCCATCCAGGCTCAACTCCAAGGTGACGACGGCGCTGATGAAGAAGCCCTTCTCCAGCTTGGTCGCCTCACGCCCGAGGTTCCATCGCCGGCGCGCGGGGCCGATCACCCAGAAGTACAGCGCGGTCAGGATCCCCAAACCGATCGAGATGCTCGGGTGAAAGTCCCAGACGAACCAGTCCCAACCCTCGACCACGTTGGTGTTCGTTTGACCCGCTGCGATCAGGTCCATGTGGAGGCGGCGCGCCTCAACCACATGGGCGAGTAGTACCGACGCGGGCGAGATCATGTCGTGCTCCTGAGGCGATGCGCCGGCAGCCCTCTAGCGCTCCTCGGGCGCGGGTTCAACGAAAGGTGACGCGGCAAAAACAAAGAACTCCAAGTAAGTACTTGGAGTCCGTTGTTCCAACGATCGGTTCGCCGGCTTTATTTCTTATACGTCTCTTTGATGTAGGCGTAGACGTTCTTGATCTCCGTCTCGCTCAACACGCCCTTTTGAGCCGGCATGGCGCCGATGTCGCCGACCACCCCGTTGGTGATGTTGTCGATCAGGTGCTCGTCACCCTCAGCCCAGATCGCCGGGTCGCTCAGGTTCGCCGCTAGCCGCGTCTCACCGACCATACCGCTACCGTTCGCTTGGTGACAGGCGACACACACCAACGAGTAGATCTGCTCCCCGGTACGCTCCACCTTGGTGGCGGCACGTGCGGCTGCGATCTCAGGCGGTACCGGTCGGATCAGATCCACTCGGCCCATGTCATGCGCCGAACCCGGCAGCGCCTTGAGCACCGCCATCACCACCATCACGCAGACAAACGCCAGCGAGAGCACCCCGAGAAACAGCCGCCGGAAGATGGCGTCATCGAAGCGCAGGTGCATGTAGTAGAACACGACCGCAAAGAACTTACCCGCCGACATGATGATCAGCAGGGGTTTTAGGACACCCGACTTATCGAGCGCCTCCGAGTAGAAGATCATCCCCGGCAGCGCTTGCCACTCCACGAAGGTGACGACCGCGAGGATCACGATCAGGATGGTGTACTGCTTGACCGAGCCGTGTGCGTGATCGTTGCCGCTCATTGGACGTACTCCACAAGGTAGACGATCGTGAAGATCACAATCCAGACAATGTCCACGAAGTGCCAGTACAAGCCCGCCACCTCGACCGTGAGCGCCCTTTTTTCGGTGAGCCAACCGGTCACAGCCAGGCTGTACAGCCCAAGCAACCACACGATGCCGATGCACACGTGGAAGCCGTGAAAGCCGGTCAGCGTGAAGAAGGTCGACCCAAAGGTTCCCGACGTCAGCGTCAAGCCGAGCCCGTAGAACTCGGTGAACTCATAAGCCTGAAAGCCGATGAAGATCAGCCCGAAGAATGCCGTACCCAGCAGCCAGAGCTTGGTTTTCTTCATGTCGCCCTTGGCGACGGCGTCGACCGCCAGCACCATCAGGTACGAGCTCGCCAGCAACACAAAGGTCGAGATCGAGGTCATGTCGATTGCGAAGATCTCTTGCGGCGTCGGCTCGCCCGTGATGCGGTTCTTCTTCAGCGAGAAGTAGGTCGCAAGCAGCGACCCAAAGAACATGCACTCCGAGGACAGGAAGGTCCACCACGCCAGCTTAAGCGTGGGGACGTTGAGGCTGGTCCCCTCAGGGCTGTGTCCGATCGGTAAATCACCATGTGCAGCCATGTTCTGCTCCTAGACCGGCTCGACGACCCAGCCGATGATCGAGAAAACCACCAGCAGGACGCCTGCAATCGTAATAAATGGCATCGGGAACGCCATGATACCGCAAACAGCGAGCACAGCGCCTAAACCGAGCAGCGCCGGCCAGTAGCTTGGAGGCGGCATGTGCATGTTCTCTTCACGCCCCTCAGGCAGCTTCCAATCACCGTACTTCACGTCCCACATCGGCACCTCTGAGTTGACCGACGGGATCTGATCGAAGTTGTGGATGACCGGCGGGCTCTGAGTCGCCCACTCAAGCGTCGAGCCATCCCACGGGTCTGCGCCGGCTTCCTCGCCGTTCTTGGCGCTCACGATCATGTTGTACACAAAGATCAGCGTCGAGAGCCCGAGGATAAACGCCCCGATGGTCACCGCCATGTTCGTGTTCGCCCATTCGTAGGCGCCGCCCTTGTAGGTGGCGATACGACGCGGCATGCCTTGCAGCCCCAGGAAGTGCATCGGGAAGAAGGTCAGGTTCATCCCGATCATCGTCGTCCAGAAGTGCCACATCCCCATCTTCTCGCTAAGGAAGCGCCCAGACATCTTCGGGAACCAGAAGTACACGCCTGCAAAGAGCCCAAAGATCGCGCCGCCGAACAGGACGTAGTGGAAGTGCGCCACGATGAAGTACGTGTCGTGCTGCTGGAGGTCGACGGGCGGCGAGGCGTGCATGATCCCCGTCACGCCACCGATCGTGAACTCAAAGATGAACGCCGCCGCGAACAGCGACGCCGTGTTGAACTTGAACTGTCCACCCCAGATCGTACCGATCCAGTTGAAGATCTTCACCCCAGTCGGGACCGCGATCAGCATCGTCGTCACCGAGAAGGCGGCGTCCGCTACAGCGCCCATGCCCGCCGTGAACATGTGGTGCGCCCAGACACCGAAGCCGAGGAAACCGATGAGCACCCCCGAGAAGATCACGAAGGCTGCCCCGAAGAGTGGCTTGCGTGAAGCGACGGGGAGAATCTCGGATACGATGCCCATCGACGGCAGGATCAGCACATAGACCTCGGGGTGTCCAAACAGCCAGAAGAGGTGCTGATACAGCTCGGGGTCACCACCCGCCACCACGTTATAGAACGCCGTGCCGAAGTTCCGATCAAACAAGGTCAGGATCAGGCCGATGACCACCGGCGGGAAGCTCAAGAGGAGCAGGAACTGAACGACTAAGGTCATCCAGGTAAAGACCGGCATGCGCATCATCGTCATGCCCGGTGCCCGGAAGTTCAGGATCGTGACGATGAAGTTCACCGACGCAGCCGTCGAGGCGACCGCCAAGAAGGTAAGCCCGACGATCCATAGGTCCGTCCCAACGTCGGTGTAGCCTGCGGTGGTAATGGGCGCGTAGCCCACCCACGACATCGCCGGAGCGCTGCCGATCAACCAGCCGAAGTTCAGGATCAAGCCACCCGCAAGGAAGGACCAGTACGAGAACGAGTTCAGCCGAGGAAAGGCGACGTCGCGCGCCCCGATCTGCAGCGGAATCAGATAGTTGAAGAACGCCGCAGCGCCCGGCATGACCACGAGAAAGACCATGGTCGTCCCGTGCATCGTAAACATCTGATTGTAGGTCGCCAAGCTCACGACGCTGCCATCGGGCATGGCGAGCTGCGAGCGGATGATCAGGGCTTCTAAGCCCCCGATGAGGAAGAACACGAGTGCGCTCACCCCATAGAGGATCCCGATGCGCTTATGATCGACGGTGGTGATCCAGCTCCAGATTCCTGTGGGAGGAGGTGCGTCGGGATCGTAATGCCATGCTGCTGCTTCAGCGCTCATTGTACAGTCCCCTTCTTCTTATTTCAGCGACGCCAGGTAGCTGGCGACCTTCTCAATGAGTTCATCACTCAGGTTCAACTTCGAATCGATCCCGCGTACGGGGTCATCCGCAACCGACGGATAAGCCGCCGCATCGATCGGCTGAGCACCCGGCATCCGGACCCCTGCCTTCATGCTGCGTGGGTCGCGCAGCCACGTCTTGATGTGCTCGACCGAGAAGTCCTTGAGGTCCGCGAACAGCGTCGTACGGCTCGCTAGGTGGGTCAGGTCCGGCCCGCTACGCTGCGTCCGCACCACCGGTGCGCCCTCTGCGAGCACGCCGCGCATGCTGTGGCAGGTAAAGCACTGCGCCAGCGCCGCCTTCACCTCAGGCTCCGGCTGGACCACGACGTCCTTCTTCTGATGCGCCAGCCACTTGTCAAAGTCTTCTGGCTTATCAACGATCACCTTGATCCGCATCAGCGAGTGCGAATCACCGCAATACTCGACGCATTGCCCCCAGTAGGTCCCCGGTTTGTCTGCCGTGAACTGGAGGAAGGTGCGCTGCCACGAGTTGACGTCTCGCTTACCGGTCAGTTTCGGAGCCCACCACGAGTGGATAACGTCGGTCGAGACCATGTCGAGGTAGACGGGCTTACCAGCGGGGACGTGCAGCTCGTTGCCCACAACCACACCGCTGTCGGCGTACTCGTACTCCCACCACCACTGCTTACCAATCACCTTGATATGCAGCGCATCGGCTGGCGGTGCGCTCTGCTGGGCGAAGATGGTCTGAACGGTGGGCACCATAATCGCCACCAAGATAAACACTGGCGCTATGGTCCAGCTGACCTCAGCAACCAGGTGCCCATGGACTTGTTTCGGGCGCTCCGTCTCACCCCGGTAGCGGAACTTCCACAGGGCGTAGAACAGGACGATCGTCACGCCAACAGCCATGGCGACGTCGATCCACAAGATGAAGTTGTACAGATCGTCGCTCATGCGCGTGGTGTCAGACATCGGATCCACACCGCTTTGGCGGTTATCGTAACCGCAGGCGGCGAGCATCCATGATGCGAAGAACAACGAGCAGCGCTTCAACACGTTCATGATCATCTCCGGCCGTGAGAGTGCGTCAGGCGAGCACACAGCGGTCGCTCGCTCGGCTCTTTCGGCGCCCCCACTATCCACAGGTTTTACGTTTTAGCAAGCACGGGATGACCACGAATATTCCCGGACTATTGATCGACGGCGATTACCATTCCCTCGCGCGCACCGTGCACGAGGCCCGTCGGACTCAACATGGACAATCGGAGCGCCGCATCTTCCACCTTTGCGGTGATCGTCTCGTCGTCGTGGCTCGGGTCGTGGTGGGTCAAAAAGACCCGGCCAACTTGAGCCTGCGCCGCCAGCGCGACGACGGTCCCCACCGAGGGGTGGCCCCAGTTCCGCCGTAGGCGATACAATTCGTCGGTGTACTGGCAGTCGATCACTAGAACGTCCACGCCATGAAGAAACCGAAGCAGGTCATCCGGAAAGACGCGCCCGATGTTCGGATGCTCGACCCCGCCCGCCAAAAGCATCAGGTCGATCTCACTGTCCGTGCAAAACACCGCCGAGGCGCCGTTGTAGTCCACGCGATAGATCGTCACGCCGCCGGGATGCGCGCCGGACATGGTCCGCACGACGGCGTCGCCGATACGATGCCCCTGCTCGCCGATCTCAAGGAAGTCGATCCGCCCTTGCAGCGCCTCAAAAGGCACCGGGAAATACGCCTGCTGCATCTGCGCATCGAGCAGATCACGGACGTTCGAGCGGCTCTCGGCGTCGCCGTAAATATGCAACGAGAAGCCTGGGTGGTAGGCTGGTCCAAAGAACGGGAAGCCCTGAATGTGGTCCCAGTGGGTGTGGCTGAAAAACAGCGATGCGTGCCCGCCATCGGGGCGCTCAGACATCATCAGGTCACCCAGATCACGGATGCCTGTGCCGGCGTCGAAGATCAGGCGCTCATCCCCAACGAGCATCTCCACACAGGTGGTGTTACCCCCGTACCGAGCCGTCTCAGCGCCTGGCGTTGCGATGGAGCCTCTGGTGCCCCAAAACCGAAGTTTGAACTTACTGGCCACCGAAACGATACCCTAAGCTAAAGAGAATCTGAGACGACCCGATCTGCAGCTGGTCACCCGGATGAAGTCGACACAACAGCACGCGCACGCCGTTGAGGAACGTACCGTTGGTGCTGCCGAGGTCGCGGATCACGTAATTTCCGCCCTCGCGATCGATCTGGCAGTGATGCCTCGATACCTGGTCGTCAGCGACGCAAAGGCTTGCGTCCGTTCCACGCCCCATAATGAAGGGGGTGGTGCGCACCTCCATGGGCGGCGCCACCAAACCACTCCCGTCGACCAGTCGAACCTCGGCGATCAGCGACACACCCGTCGTCTGATTCGCCAGCTCGTCCACGAAAACCGTGGTATCACTGATGACTGGTGGCATCGACGCCCCCAACAAGTTCACCGCACGGCTCACCTTGTAGCCTACCTAGGTGGCTCTCGGCAAGAAAGCTGCTTGGTCCTTTTCGGCGCCCTCGTAAGAGGCCATGGTGGGGCGTGGAGAGCGTATGAAACTGCGGATCGATCAAGCGAGCGAGCGGCGGCTGCGAGAGGCGCTCGCTCGGGGCAGGACGCTCCTCGTCTTTGAGCGCCTCGACGCCGGGCTGCTCAAGCGCTTGAGGCAGGTGATCGGTGACCTTGTCGGGCCGGAGGATCTCAAGCGCGTTCGGATGGTCGGCGAAGGTCCGCGCCTGCGAGGCGAGCTCGCCGCGGCGACCGGCGGAACGGCTTTGCCTGCGACCTTGACCCACGACTGGCTCGGGCAGCATCTGCTCGAGAGCTTCACCAACCCGCTGCTGCAGAAGGGCGAGCGGCTCGGGATCGGACACGGGGTCCGCGTCGTTGACGATGTCGAAGCGGCGCTTCACGAGGTCCGCGACCGGCTCGAGCGTGAGCAGCGCCTCCACGTGAGCGCAGGCGACCTGACCCCCAAAGCGCTCGCCGCAGCGATTGCGGTGGAGGTAGCTCCGGACAGTGAGGAGGATCGCATCCTCGTGCGAGAGATGGTCCTCGAGATGGCAGCCAAACAGAACAAGCGCATCGTGCGCGGATTCGCGACCATGTTGGACCGTATTTTCAACACGATGTTTGCTGGTCTGGATCTACGACAGGCAGAGCTCGAGGCGCTGCGCGAGACGGCTCGCTCCGGCCCCTTGATCTTCTGTCCCTCACACCGCTCGCACGTCGACTACCTCGTCCTGAGCTACGTCCTGGTCAGCGCTGGGATGATCCCTCCGCTGGTCGCAGCGGGCGAGAATCTGAACATCTTTCCGCTTGGGCGCATGTTCCGTGGCGGCGGGGCCTTCTACATTCGCCGTAGCTTCCGCGACGACCCGCTCTACCGCTCGACCTTCGCCGCCTACCTACGCCACCTCCTCCTAGCCGGCGTCAGCATCGAATTCTTTCCTGAGGGCACGCGCAGCCGAACCGGTAAATGCATGCCGCCGCGCTTCGGTATGGTGGGCTCGGTGATCGACGCCTATCAGGCGGCGCCGGATGCGCTGGCGACAGCCGCCTTTATCCCCGTCGACATCACGTACGAAAAGGTCCCAGAGATCGACGCGCACCTCGCCGAGCGAGATGGGGCAAAAAAGCGCAAAGAGAGCAGCCTGGACCTCCTCAAGCTCCCGCGCCTGCTCGCCAACGAGTTTGGGAAGATGAGCGTCCGCTTTGGCGCGCCGGTCCAGCTCGGCGCGTTCATCCGAGCCGAGGGGCTCGACCTCGATGACCCAGACCAGCGGCGCAGGGTCACTCGGCGGCTCGCCTACAAGGTCCTCGGTGGGATTGCGGAAGCGGGCGAAGTGGACGCCAGCGGTTTGGTCGCCGGTGTTTTGCTCGCCTCCGAGGAGCGCGCCCTGAGTCGCGAAGAGATCACCAGCCGCTGCCGCAAACTCGCAGAGGCAGCGTCCACCTCCGTTCGGCTCAGTGAAGAGCTCAAAGACGACCTCGAGCAGTCCGTCAGAGATACCCTTCGATTTTTTGCGCGCAGCGAGTTGATTCAGCGTTTCCCGCCTGGCTTGTGGCGCGTGCCTCCGCACCTACGCGGTAAGCTCGTGTACATGCGCAATCAGAGTCTTCACCCCTTTGTCTGCGGCGCCCTGCTCCTGCGCTCCGTGGAGCGTGAGGCGGATGAACAGGGCGTGGCACCCAAAGATGCGGTGCATGACCGGCTGGAGTTCTTGTCAAGCCTGCTTCGGCATGACTTTGTCTTCCCGCTCGATGGGCTCGAGGCGAACCGACAGCGAGCAGAAGCCCAGCTTGCCGCCGCTGGCGCCCTTACAACACATGATGACAGCTATCAGTTAGCGACCGACCTGCGCAGCGCTCGGCTCGCTCACACCTGGTCGCGACTCATCGCTGACGTCGTGACGACCTACCGCTCGTGCCTACAACAGCTGCTCGACCTCCCACCTAAGCTGAGCTTCTCAAAGCTCCCCGCCCACCTCTTGAGCAGCCTGAAAGCGGGCGCCAGCCGGGGCGAACTGCTCGAGCCCGAGGC
>JAYZBQ010000010.1:0-20131 GCA_036338695.1 Myxococcota bacterium | reverse complement strand
ACGGGCAGCGTGCTCAGACCGTGCATCTACAACAACAACTGGGGCGGCTTTAGCAGCAGCACCTGCGGAACCGGAGCGCAGACCCTCTACGTCTCTTGTGAGTAAAGCCGCGCACGAAGGCTGTTTGCGCGGGGCGTCTCAGTGTTGACGTGGGCTGTCGTGGTGGAAATCCACCACGGCGGCGCGAGAACTCGTATCGCTCACCTCGGGGTTGCCGAGCTGACCTCGCTGGTTGCTCCCCCAGCAATACATCACCCCGCCGACGTGGCTTGGCTCGACGGCGCAGGTGAAGTCCTCGCCGCCGACCAGCTGGAACCACCCCTCTGGCACATCGGGCAAAACGGTCACCTTGGCGATGCCGTCAACCGGCTCACCGCCGAGTTGACCGTCACTGTTTTTACCCCAACATTCGACCTGACGTCGTTCGCGATCAACGGCGCAGGTGTGATCCTCGGCGCAAAAGACGCGGTCGGGTACGATGTTGAGGTTGACGGTTTGCGGGCTGAGCTGACCGCCTCGGCTCGTTGGCTGCACTTGACCGTGGGTGTTGTCACCCCAGCACTGCACCTGCATCGCTCCGTTCTCGCCGGTCGGTAAGACGGCGCAGGCGTGGTCTTTGCCCAGACAGAGCGCGTCGGAATCAGGGATTGGGAGTCCGGTCAGATCGAACACGGGGCGCGGGTCCGTGGGGAAGGGCTCTGACTGCGTGGTCTGGCGTCCCCAACAGACGACAGTCGCCGGGTTTTGAGTGATGGCACACAGGTGGTTCAAGCCCACATCAAAATCCGTGTCGTCCGCGTCGAGCTCGAGCTCAAAGGGGGTGCGCTGGTTGCTGTCTTCAAGCCCAATAAAGACTTGGTAGCTGGTGTCGCCCCAGCAGACGAGCTTTCGGTTCTCGAGCAAGCCGCAGGTCGTCGTCGAGCTCGACTTGAGTGAGGCGAAAGGTCCCTCATGCACCACGCTGAGCGTAGGCACAGGGTTTGATAAGCCAAGCGCACCGTTAGGGTCTTGTCCTGCGCACAGCGCCCGCCCGCTGTCATCGAGTCCGCAGATCCAGTTCCTGCTGACGGCGACGTGAGCCAGCCCAACCTCACCCGGGATCGTGTAGGGCAGCTCATGTGTCCTCCAGGGGGCGCCAAGATCCCCCCAGCAGCGCGTCGGGCCGTCCGCACCGGTCGCAGCGCATACGATCTGGCCGGTGGCGGCGATGTGCTGGGGGTCGAATTGATTGAGCGCGTAACCCTCGATCGGGTGATCCCGCTCAACGCTGATGGGTAAGCAGCCCAGCAGCGTCGCACTCAGCAGCAGCAGGTGTCGGCTCATGATGTGCTCCAGTACGCCCACACGTTGAGGAGGACCCCGGTGATCGACAACAGCGAGCCGAGGGAGCGCGCAGAGTTAAACGCATCCGCTTTGGTTACCATTTCGTTGCCCGCCTCGTTGACCTCTTCGTCGGTCATCGCTTGGTCGTAATCTTGTCGCGCCTGGATCAGCTCGCTCTGCGAGGGAGCGAGCGCATAGAAGGCGCCTGCTCCTGCGCCGATCAGCCCGATCCCTAGCCATGAAAACCGACGCGGTGGAGCGGGTTTGGCTGCCGAAGGCTGCGTCGCCGTAGCCCCACCCCCGGCAACGCTCTTGGGCGCCGAGCCAAAGGCAGTGACCACCATCTGGCTGATCTCGGTGCTCAGACCATCGACCAGCTGGTCTTCATCGTCGTAGAGCGCCGAGATGCGCCCGCTGACGCGCGCCTCTTCGACCGCCAACAGCTTGATGTTGAGCATCAGCCTGCTGCCGACCTTCCCGACGGAGCTGGTTACCAGGTACGGCACCCCAAGCGCCCCGCCGAGCTCAGCGAGACAGCCGCTATCATCGCAGCCAAGCACGTTCTTTTGCTGCTCAAGGTCGAGCATGTCGCGCACATCGCTCGCGCCGATGATGCGCTCGAACCGACCGCTGCTGGCAAACTGTGCCGTCATGCGCTCGCTCAAGAGCGCGCCGACGCCCTCTGAGAGGCCCACTTTGACCACGAGATCCATGACGGCGACGCTCGGTCGCTCGGGTGCGGTGGCGGCGAGTAAAAGGATGAGGGTCGGCATACCGATCGCTCCTAGAGATCACCCGCCCGGTACCCGTGAAGCGAAAGCCGGCGCAAGCACCAAGCGGTAGGAGGCGCCTAGCCGCAGCATGGGACGGGCTGACCGTTGCAGATCTGACCCCAGGAGCCGCCGCCGCAGGCGCGGCACTGGTAAAGCCATCCGTACCCATCGTTCCAGCGCGGGTTGTCATTGACGATCACGTGTCCACCGTTTCCGTCCTGACAGAGCTGCCCCCAGTTGTTGTAGTTCTCAAGCTCGGCGCGGGTGCACTGGTGGGCGTTGCCGCCATAGCGGGCTTGGCAGCGCTGGTTGTGCTGTTCGAGCGCGTCACGCTGCTGGTACAGGTTTCCGACCGAGATGGTCCCTAGGTAGGTAGCGACGCCGCGCGTGCAGTCGTTGCGGCAGGCGTCGTCGTTGTTGTTGTTGCCATCGTCGCAAGCCTCGACACCTGCGCGCACCACCCCGTCGCCGCAACGAGCCGCCACGCAGGTGTTGCGACACGCGTCCGTGTCGTCGTTGTTGCCGTCATCGCAGGCCTCGACCCCTGCGCGGACGATCGCATCACCGCAGCGCGCCTCGGCGCAGGCGTTGGTGCAGGCGTCGGTGTCGTCGTTGTTGCCGTCGTCGCAGCCCTCGACGCCCGCTTGGATGATCCGGTCACCGCAGCGCGCCGCTTGGCAGGCGTTGGTGCAGGCGTCGGTATCGTCGTTGTTGCCGTCGTCGCAGACCTCCACGCCCGCTTGCACGACCGTGTCCCCGCAGCGGGCAGCCTCACAGAGGTTGCGGCAGGCGTCGGTGTCGACTGCGTTTCCATCATCGCACGCTTCGACGCCGACCTGGACGATCCCGTCGCCGCAGCGAGCGACCTCACAGGCGTTGGTGCAGGCGTCGCCGTCGACGTTGTTGCCGTCGTCGCAGACCTCCACGTTCTCACGCACGATCCCGTCGCCGCAGCGCGCCTCGAGGCACGCGTTGGTGCAGCCGTCGACGTCGCTGCGGTTGCCGTCATCGCAGGCTTCATTGCCCTGCAAGATGCCGTCACCGCACTGCGCCGCCTGGCAGGCGTTGGAGCAGTCATCGTCGTCTACGTTGTTGCCGTCGTCGCAAGCCTCCCAGAGCGCTTGGATCCCGTCGCCGCAGCGCGCCTCAACGCAGGCGTTCGTGCAGAGGTCTCGGTCGCTGGCGTTACCGTCATCGCAGGCCTCGACGCCTGCTTGGACGATGCCATCACCGCACCGCGCCGGCTGGCAGGCGTTGGTGCAGGTGTCGCTGTCGACTCGGTTGCCGTCATCGCAGCGCTCGCCTTCTTGAAGGATTGCGTCCCCGCAGCGAGGCGCCGCGCATTGATTTGAGCAGGCGTCGTCGTCGACTGCGTTGCCATCATCGCAGTCTTCCCAGAGCGCAACGATCCCGTCACCGCAGCGCGCCGGCTGACAGGCGTTGGTGCACTCGTCGCTGTCGAGCGCATTCCCATCGTCACAGGCCTCAAACCCGGCTTCGCCCGCGGCGAGGTCGGTCCGGGTGATCCCATCACCGCAGCGGGCGGGGACGCATCGATTGGTGCAGGCATCTTGCTGGTTGCCGTTGCCGTCATCACAGCCTTCGGCGTTGGCGCGCACTACGCCATCGCCGCAGCTCGCAGGCGCGCAGCGGTTGGTGCAGGCGTCGGTGTCGTCGTCGTTGCCGTCATCGCAGAGCTCGCCAGGCTGAATGCGCCCGTCGCCGCAGGACGCCGGCTGGCAGTCGACACAGTCGTCGGCCGGGTTGAGGTTCCCGTCATCGCAGCCTTCGCCTGGTCCCACGACCCCATCGCCGCAGCGCGCCGCCTCGCAGGTGTTGCGGCAGGCGTCAGTGTCGACCTCATTACCGTCGTCACAGGCTTCGAAGCGGCGGTCCTCTTGGGCGAGGTCAGCGCGCGTGATGCCGTCGCCGCAGCGCGCCACCACGCAACGGTTCAGGCAGGCGTCATCGTCTGCGCTGTTGCCGTCGTCGCAAGCCTCGAAGTCCTCTTCACCTTCAGCGAGATCGAGGCGCAAGATGCCATCGCCGCAGCGCGCCTCGACGCACCCTGCGGTGCAGCCGTCTTCATCGACGAGGTTGCCGTCATCGCAAGCCTCGTAGCCGTCTTCACCCTCGATCAGGTCCGTCCGCAAAATGCCGTCACCGCAGGTGTTGCGCTTGCAGCTCCCCGTACAGGCGTCGGTCTCGACGTCGTTGCCGTCGTCGCAGATCTCGCCGGCCTCGACGGCGCCGTTACCACATTTGGCTTCGACCTCGCGCACGACGACTTGATCCCCGGTGCAGCTGATCAAAAGGGCGAGGGCAGCTGGGATCAGCGTTCGTGTCATCCTGGGACCTCCCGTGCGACGCCGTGTGGGTGGTAGGCGCCGAGACTGTAGGGTGCCAAAATTCACGTCGCAGGACCATGGCCCCGTCAAGCCCCTCTTTATATCATCGCACCAACTTTACTACAGAGAGTAGGGAGAGAGGCTAGACGTCTTTAGACTGGTGCGGTTAGCGCAAAGGTCTGTTGCCAAAATGGTCGCAACGGAGAGGAACACACGATGAACCATGAAGAACCACCCATTATCCATGACGAGCCGCCGGTCAGCCATGACGAGCCGCCCGTCGCCGCGAGTGGCAGCCCGAAGGATGCAGCAGGGCCTAAGTCCGATGACGCGGACGACGACAAGGACAAGCTGGACGAGCTGATGGGCAAGCTGCCCTTCGTGAGCGAGACGCTCGAGGAGATCGACACGCGCCAGCTGTTCGTTCGCGGCATCGTCACGATGATCCGGCTGGTGGCCAACTTGGCGCTCGCGCTCGGCGCCGTCGTGCTGCTGGCTGCGGTGGTCAAAGCCTTTGGTGGTGAGCGCGCAGAGGGGGGGACGAAAATCTTAGGCGGGCTCGTGGTGCTGCTCGGCTTCATCCCCTTGGTGCTGTCGGTGATGATCGTCAACCGACGCAGTAAGCAGATTCAGATCGCAGACGGCGCGACGACCATCGAGGCGGTGATCGCAACCACCGGCACCCTCCTGCGCATGTCGATTGAGGTCGGCGCGGTTCTGGTGGCGTTTAATCTGCTCGTCACCGGCTTTGTTCAGTTCGTCATGGGCGAGTCCGACGCTGTTCAGTACGCGATGTACAGCGTGGTGAACGCCCAATCGAGCTTCATGTCCGGTGGCGGAGGCGACAGCTCCATTGCGCCGCGTTTGTTCGGCCTCGTGATGATGGTTGCGAGCCTCGTCGCTGGTTTCGCCGTCCTGTTCGCCGGCTACTTTGGCTTTGATCTGCTCAAGATCGTGTACAACTGGTTCTTGATGGCAATCGATTTTGTACGCCGCATTTTGACGAACACGTTCCATCGAGCCAAAGGGGGTAATGCCTCAGGCTGACCGTCAACGCGTCATACTTAAGTTAGCCCTGTTCTTGGGTGGATTGTTGATCTTTGGATTCGCTCTGCAAGACCTCAACCGCCGAAGCAGCCCTGAGCGCGAGCGCTGGTCGCTTGCGCCAGGGCCAGGGGTGACGGTCAAACTGGATCGACCGGCGGATATCTTCCGCAGGCTTGAGTGGACCGATGGGTCGCTCGAGCTCCCAGCACGCTGGTTAGAAATCCTCCCTAGTCCAGGGTACTTGATCGCCAACTCGATCGTGAAGTCGCTGGCAAGTGACCTGTTGCTCGATACTCGTTATCCGGTCGAGCTGGGCTATCGAACCACAGGCAATAATGAAGGCGTTCGATTCATCGTTGTCAGCACGAAAAATAGCGCCATTGCGTCTGCCAACTTAGGCAAGCTCTTAGACGTGGATTCCGGCGAGGGTCAGGTCGCAACGATCCGCCGCGGCGCTCTGATCGGGCAGACGTTGGTGTGGAGGTCGGCTCGTGGACAGCTCGCCGTTGTTGTCGGCTCGTCCAAAGACGTAGCGCAGCACGTTCTCGATCAGATCAAGCCGGCGAAAGAGCCGACCTCTAAGGGGGTTCGATTCAGCTATCAGGGTGCGACTCAAGCTGCGCTGATTGACTCGCTCAGTCTTACGTTGAGCTTTGAGGGTCTGGCGCTGAAACTCGAAGGAAAGGCGTCTGCACGAGGTACCTTATCCTCTGCGCCTATCGATAAAGAAAAGGTCCACTTAGCTGTTCGAAGCACCTCAAGCATGCAACCGGTCTGGGTCTTTGAGCGGCCCGATGGTTCATGGTGTCAGCGTGGGCTGACGCCCGTTTGGCAAGAGGCGCTCGGCGCCACTGAGCGTTGCGCTGATGATCCACCTCTGGGTGCCTATGTTCATCTTTCAGGTCAGATCTTTGAGCGTCTCGGGCTGCCTTGGTCAGGCGCTGATGTGACCTTTGAGCAAACAGATCAAAGCGTGGTGATCGCAGGGGAGGCATTGGCGACTGCAACGCCTCGGTTCTTTCCCATCTACAAGATGCTTGGATCGATTGGGTCAAAGGCTGGTGTCGAGTAGCGACCTGAGCCGCTCGATGGATTCGAAACGACGATCTTTTTAGGTTATGGTCGGGGCGCGTGGTTTGGAAGTCCTGCTCTATGCTGTATGCCATAGGTGTTTTCTTCGCCTTTGCTGTCCTCGAGCGCTTGGTCAGTGGGTATTCGTGGCCGAAAGAGCCTTGGTGGGTGCTACGCGGTCTCTTTTGGCTTGGTGCCAATTTAGCGGTCGGTCATTATGCGTCGGTCGAGCTGCATGATTTGGTCGCCCATCACACCCTGATCGATCTGCATTTCCTCGGTCTATGGGCGGCCCTACCTGCGCTTTTTGTCTATGAGTTGTTGACCTATGGTTTTCACCGAGCGCTCCATGCGCACCCCGTCTTGTGGAGGCTGCACCAGCTACACCACAGCTCAGAACGGATTGACGTGTGGTCGACTTGGCGGGCCCACCCGTTTGAGCAAGTCCTATACACCGCCTCGTCTGTTCTTGTCTCGGTGGGTGTGATGGGAACGACGAGTGGAGCCGCCTTTCTCGTGTCGATCGTGTTGTTGCTTGTCGGGCATCTGCAGCATTCGAATTTAAGGACACCTAGGTGGCTTGGGTACTGGGTGGCGCGGCCGGAAAATCACATGCTGCACCATGCTCGTGGCGCTCATGTCCTCAACTATTCCGATTTTCCGGTGATCGATATGCTGTTTGGTACCTTTGCGCTTCCGGACGATGCACCGAGTGATGTGGGCTTTTGGCACGGAGCCTCTCGGCGCGTCGTGCGCATGATCGGTGGTGTTGATGTCACCATGGCTCCGCAATCAAAAGAGTGTCTGGTAGGGCTGGAGGGGCGTCCTCCCAAACTATTGGAATAAATGGCAGCAGCCAGTCTTTGAAAGCGGCAGAGAGTTCTCAAGGAGGCCGTCTGCATGTTTCGCCTCGCCGTGATAGCTTGCCTTTGTCTGGTGCCCGTTGCTGGTCACGCAGAGCAGCCCGTGTTTGGGATGATGCCTCGCTGGGCGAACGGCTGGGGGGTGCAGACTCAATACGAGCTCGAGGACACCGAAGATGAGCGAAGTCAGCTGCTCCACATCGAGGGCGTCTACACCTGGGCGCGCTGGATCCGGGTGACCTACAAGATCCCGTTTATCGTGCACGGTCGCCGAACGGGCGCCACCGAGGCTGAGCGCGGCTTGGGGACTCCGGTGCTGGCGCTTCCGCTCAAGAAGTACTTCAACCATGACGGCTTGAGCGGCTCGTGGTCGCTCACGCCGCATGTCTTCTTGCCGCTCGAGACGACGGATCTGGGGCACAGCGACGAGCTCGCTGGACTCAGCGCAAGCTACGCTCACGAGACCTACCGCGACGCTGTCGACGTGGGCTCGGCGGTGCACGCGGTCGAGGGCGGCGACCTTGAGGGGCACCTCACCGCGAGCTACGGGCGTAAGGTCTACTTCGGCGAGACCTTCGGGATCGGTCGGGTGCGGATCGACGGTAAGGCGCGCCGCAGCGGGGGCTACGAGCTGCGCGCGGGCGGCGTCGCCTACTGGAAGTTCACTGATTTAGTGCATGCCCAAGCGACGGTGATGCGCACCGTGACGAGTGAGCGGTTTGCCGCTGGGACCTGGGCACGCGCAGGGGTGGGCGTCGTCTTCTGAGGTGACCGCCGCTTGATGCTGCGTGGTCGATTTGTGCGTTTTTGGTTGATCCGCTGAAATAAAACGATCATTGGTGAGTTGGTGCCACCGTGCGCAACGAGCAGTGCCCGCTACGAGCGGTCAGCGCTCAACGGGATTGTCTTTCTGGTCTCGTTCGCGCAACACGATGCCAGAACGAGCCCCGGGGAGGCGATGATGACGCAGCAGATTCCGATCCTGTACGGTACCGAGACCGGTAACGCCGAATACTGCGCAGATCTCCTGGCGGATCGGCTGCGCGACGAAGGGTTCGCGGCGAAGTCGACGGACATGGAGGACTTCGACCCGCAGGACCTAGGCAACCAGGCGATGGTCATCGTGATCACGAGCACCTACGGCAACGGGGATGCGCCAAGCAACGCCGAAGAGCTGCTCGAGCACCTGCAGAACGAGGACCTCGACCTGGCGCATTTGCGCTTTGCGGTCTGCGGGTTGGGTGACACCTCGTTCTCTCACTTCGCTCAGTGCGGCAAAGACTTCGAGGCGGCGTTCTTGCGCTGCAAAGCCAAGCCCATGTTTGACCGTGTGGACTGCGATGCCCACTTCGAGCCTGAGTTTGAGGCGTTCGCAGACACCGCTGTGGCGTATCTAACGACCCACAAGGGCGCGCTCGATAACACGCCGGCGAACGACGAGCCGGTCGCTGCAGCCAACGACGAGACGCACCCGGCTAAAGGCTGGTCGCGCGAGCGGCCCTTCCCTGCCAAGGTGATCGAGAAGCGCCTCTTGTCCAAGCCCGGGTCGAACAAAGAGACGATGCACTACACTTTTGACCTGACCGACTCAGGCCTGACGTTTTGTGTCGGTGACTGTTTTGGGGTGCACCCCACGAACCGGGGCGTCGACGTGGAGGCGTTGATCGCAGCGCTGGGCGTTGGCGGCGACCAGGAGGTCACCTGGCAAGGCGAGGCGTGCTCGCTGCGGCAGGCGCTGGAGTGGGCGTGCTTGCAGCAGGTGACCCTCGCGCTCGTCCAGCTGCTTGCGGCGCACGACCCAGCAGGCGCTGCAGCGAAGGCTGCCGCCGCTGGCGATGAAGCCGTGACGCGCTACATCGAGACGAGCCACGTGGTCGACGCCCTGACGGGCAACGCGTGCTCCGGCCTCGAAGCGACGGCGCTACTCAAGACCTTGCGCAAGCTGCAGCCGCGTCTGTACTCGGTGGCGACGTCTCCGACGCGTACGCCAGAGCAGGTAGGTTTCACGATCGAGACCTTACGGTATGAGCGCAACGGGCGCACAGTCCACGGGGTCGCGAGCTGCTGGCTCGCCGATCGCGTTACAGAAGGCGAGACCGTTGGGGTCTACCCGGTCAAGAACCAGAGCTTTCACTTCCCCGACGACGACCGACCGGTGATCATGATCGGGCCGGGCACAGGTGTCGCCCCGTTTCGAGGCTACCTCGAGGAGCTGGAAGCGACGGGGCAGCGCAAGCCGACGTGGCTGTTCTTTGGGCACCAGCATCAGCGCTTCGATTCGCTGTATGAGGACGACTTCGAGCGCTGGGCGCAGGGCGGGGTGTTGTCGCGCGCAGACTACGCGTGGTCCCGGGACCAAGACCATAAGATCTATGTTCAGGACCGCCTTCGAGAGCAGGGAGAGGCGATCTGGTCGTGGCTTGAGCGTGACGCCGTCGTGTTCGTCTGCGGTGACGCACAGGGCATGGCGCCGGGGGTGGCGGCAGCCTTCGCCGAGATCGCGCAGACCCACGGGGGTCAGGCAGACGGGGCGGCTTATGTGGCGTCGTTGACTGAGCAAGGTCGCTACAAAACGGACGTGTACTAACCACACGAGCCACCCCTAAGTACGGGTTGGCTCACCACAACAATCACCGGTTGGTGAGAGGATAGCGTGATGATGAAGAAGGTTTCGATGATCTTTGCCTTGGGTGCTTTGACGGCGTGTTCAAACACCAGCGCACAGCAAGACAAAGCGCCCGTTGAAGAGAAGAAGGCGTCGGCGCCGGCGGCGAAGCCGGCAGCAAAGCCTGCGCCCAAGGCTGCTGCCCCGGCCGTGGAGATCCCTGCGGACGCCGTGAAGGTGGTGATCGAGGGGAATGACGCCATGCAGTTCAACCTCAAAGAGGTGAAGGTCCCAGCCGGCAGCACGGTGGCGTTGACGCTCAACCACACGGGCAAGATCGCCAAGGCAGCGATGGGGCATAACATCGTCATCCTGGCGGCGGGTACCGACGTCAACAAGTTCGCAGCGGCTGCGATGACCGCCAAGAACGAGGACTACGTCCCGAGCGCACAGAAAGCCTCGGTGATCGCTGCCACCAAGCTGCTCGGCGGCGGTGAGTCCGATACGGTGGTGTTCAAGGCGCCGGCGGCGGGCAGCTATGACTTCATCTGCTCGTTCCCCGGTCACTATGCGGTGATGAAGGGCAAGTTCATCGTCGAGTAGACGAGGGACTTCGCCGTGTTCAGTAACTCCCGAGCACGGCGAATACCGTGAACTGCGGTAGCCAATGACTGTAGGCGTGCCGGTCGCCCTGCCACTGTGTGTGCAGGGCGTCGGCTGCGCCGATGTGGGCGCTGGCTTGCTGGCGCCAGCGATTGTCGCCCGTCGCTCGAAAGGCAGCCCAATAGCCCACGGCGCGGGCTGCGTGGATGCCTAGGTGATGCACCGAGTGGGTCGTGGTCACCGGCGGCTCAGGCGCCATCTGGTGGTCTGCGATCCAGGCGCGCAGCGCTTGGTCGCCAAGCGCCGCCTGGATGACTTGCGCCTGAAGGCTCCAGCGCGAAAAGAAATACCCGGGCTGATCAGCATCGGCTGCGAGCGCTGCAGGGTGAGGTAGTACCTCGGCTCGGATCCGCTCGCGCCAGCGCTCGATCAACTCATCTTCACTCGTCGCCCGCCACCAGCTGAGCAACGCCCCGAGCACGAAGCATGGCTCTTGGTATTCACGGCCGCCACGCGCCAGATGCTGCGGCTCGAGCCAGCCCAACAGCTCCGCGGCGAGCGAGTCGGTCTGGCGCACGACGGCCGCAGGTAGCTGCCCCGGCTCGAGCGCACTGAGCAGGCGCAGGAACCAAGCGCGGCCGTAGGGGAGCTCAAACTGCAGCGCGTCGTCGAGCCGCGCAAAGACGTGGCTCAGTTCAGCGCTGATGAGCCGCTCAAGCATCCAATCGGTCTGCGCACGCCAGCCCATCGCCCGGCTGCCTTGGAGCATGGCGAGGTGTCCGTGCACCGCCGAGTGCCAATCCCAGCAGCCGTGGAATAAGGGCTCGTCGTTGTCCTCTTGGCGCAGTTCGGTAGAGATCACCGCAAGATGTTTGAGCAGCAGGCGTTTCGTCTCGAGAGGAGCGAGCGGTCGCGTCAGGGGCTCGCTCATCGAGGGGCTGTCAGTGTCGTCGGAGAGCCGGCGCCGAGCATCCTGTTAGGGCAACACACCGGCAGATTACTCCGCCGCCCGCCGGCGTGCTAGCTCGAGCAAGGAGCCGTAGGAGCGGTCGAAGGTCTGGATCACATCGATCACCTCCATCGTCCGCGGATCGATCACCGAGTTGAGCGGTGTGCCAAAGCGAATGCTGCCGCCGCCCGTTCTCGGGATCATCGTGTAGCCGTTGTCGAAGGCGACGGCGCTGTTGCTCAAGCCGTAGGTGTCGCGCCAGTGACCGGCTCCCTCCATGGACGCTGGCTTGCTGCCGTCCGAGTCCTCGATCTTGAGCGTCAGCACCTTGATGTTAAGCCCCTCTTGCGCCCAACTCTCGATCATCTGGGTCAGACCAGAAGCCTGCGAGTTACACCGTGAGCAGCCGTATTGGCTGGTGATCAGCAAGACGCCGTGGACACCTTGGCGCCCATCGCAGTCGTAAAACTCACGGATGCTGATGCTGCGTTCTTGCTCGTCTCCAGCGCCGTAGCCTTGCCAGCTGAGCTCAGACGGGACCCGCTGCCCGATACCAACGCCCAGGTTGTCGGTAGGCCAGGCGCAGGGGACAGCCCCTGCGTCGGGGCGCCCGGTGGTCCCGGCGTCCTCGCCTGGCTGTTCCACCCCACCGTCGGGCTGTGCTGCGACGCCAATGTCACGGCTCGATCCGCCGCCTGAGCTCGGCGTAGGCGGACCGCAGGCGACCAGAAAGAGGACGGTCAGGGCGAGGGTGCCGTGGGCGCGTTGCGGAGGCTTTGTCATCATCGTTGAGATCCTAAAGAGCCTAGTTTTTGGGTTGGGGGTGGCGCGGCTTCTCGATGTTCCAGGTCCAGTCGACCCAGGGAAACGCGCCCGGAACGCCGCTGATCCCGATGACGCCGAAGTCAAAGGCAGAGCGGTCGCGCATCTGCCGGAAAGCCAGGGCGTGGAACGAGAGGATCGGGGAGCTCTCAACCCCTTCGACGGTCGGGAAAAACCAGTTCTCGGTGATCAGGCCGTAGCGGTTGGTCAGGCGGTACTGAGCCGAGAGGGTGAACAGGACATCGCCCAGCTCGTTCTGCGACCCAGACAGCGCAAACGGGCGACCGACGTTGACGGTGAACTGTTTATCGGGCTGCCCGACGGTGAACCCAGCAAAGCCGATGCCCAAGAGGTTCAAGCCCCCGCCGTCTCCAAAATTCGGCAGCGTGATCACCTCGGCGCCGCCGGCGACGTGGTAGCCCTCGCTGAGCTCGGTGCCCACCTTGATGGCGCCGATCAGCCCGCCGGCGTCATCGAACACGAACAGGGTCGGGATAAAGGTTCCGACCAGGACGGAGACGTTGTCGGTGACACCGTAGGCGCCGCTCAAAAAGAGAAACTCTTTGACCGAGACGTAACCCTCGCCCTGCTTGAGCTGCATCGCCGAGGGTGAATACAGGTGCCGCGTGCGGTTCGGGTTGTCCTCCCACAGGTTCCCATCGGCGCCCACCTTTGGCGCTTGAAAGGGGCGCTGTGAGACCACGTCAGCAGCCATGAGCGTTCGCGTCGTGCCGTCGAGTAACTGGACGCTCAGCTGCCCTTGCGCCGGGTAGCCGACCACGCGTCCGACCAAGCGACTCCCGTCGGCTAAGACCAACTCGTAGCGTGCGTTGTCAGCGGGCTGAGGCGCCGCGACAGGGGCTGGAGCGCTCGGCGTTGTGCTGGCAGCTTGGGGCGCTGGCGTTGCGCTCGGCGCCGCCGTTTTGGCTCGGTCGGCGGGCGCCTGAGTAAGCGCTTGGCAGGTCGACTCGACGCAGCGCCGACCCGCTTGGCAGTCGCCGTCGTTTAGGCAGGGCGCAGCGAGAAAGAGCAGGCTCATGAGACCCATCGGATCCACTCCTTACCGTGAGATGAAAGGCTCGCAATGCTACGCAGCTTTTTCCTAACCTCACAAGCCCGCTTGGGCGAGCTAGGGGGCGCTCAGCGGCCGTGAACCGGCGATGTGGCGCGGCGCGTGAACCTGCGCTAACGCATGAAGCACGCACGAGCTGTGCAGTGGGGAGACGCTCCATGACTGACGCAGGCGCTACGCACGCACGGATCTGGAAGCGTCTTGCACAGCTCGGCTCGGTGCTCGTGGGCGTCTTTGGCGCATTGTTTGCGTGCGCTTACCCCGAGCTCGGCCGAGCGCCGGCGGGCGAACACAAGGCACGGATCGCCAAGTCACCCAACTATGACAAGGACTCCGAGCGCTTCGTGAACCGGCGTCAGGGCGCCTACGACAAGGCGCGCGAAAAGTTGAAAATGATCGCCTTTTTCAAGGCGAGCTGGTTCGGCAAGGAGCAGCGAGCGCCCGAGGTCAAGCTCCCTGAACAGCCTGTCGATTTGGCGGCGTTTTTAGCCAGCGAGGAGCTCGCCTATGTCTGGCTCGGTCACTCGACGATCCTGCTGCGCCTCGACGGCAAGACGATCCTGCTCGATCCCATTTTTCACAACGCCGCGCCGGTGTCTTTTATGGTGCAGCGGTTTCAGCCGCCGGTCCTCGACCTTGCGTCTCTACCGCCCATCGACCTGGTCCTGATCTCGCACGACCACTACGATCACTTGAGCCGGCGAGCGATCCAACATTTTCGGGGCAAGAAGACCGAGTTCATCGTGCCGCTGGGCCTCTCCTCGTACCTTGTCGGGTGGGGGATCGAGCCGAATAGGATCACCGAGCTGGACTGGTGGCAGACGCATGCCTGGCGTGGGCTCGAGGTGGTCTGTACGCCCTCTCAGCACTTCTCGGGACGCGCAGGCGTGAGCGCCAACCCGACGCTGTGGGCCTCGTGGACGGTGCTCGGCGCCAGCCAGCGCTTCTATTTCAGCGGTGACTCGGGGTACGACGCACACTTTCAAGAGATCGGTCAGCGCTACGGTCCCTTTGACGTCGCCTTTATGGAGTGTGGGCAGTACAACCCGCTGTGGCCGATGGCGCACCTGTTCCCGCGTGAGACCGTGCGCGCAGGGCTCGAGCTCCGCGCCAGCGCCGTGCAACCCATCCACTGGGGCACCTACACCTTGTCGCATCATGACTGGTTTGAGCCGCCTGCCTTTGCGCGTCGCTTCGGCGCCGAGCTCGGTGTGCGGGTGCTGACCCCGGTTATGGGCGAGGTCGTGAACCCAAAAACTGCGCTGCCGTCGCAGGACTGGTGGAGCCAGCGGTCAGCGAACTAACCGCCGCCGCTTGTCTTCCCGGGGCGAAAGGCTCAGACTGATGTGTCAAGGAGCCTGACCATGAAGCACACCCGCCTGTTGTTTTGGACCTTCGCTGCGGGCGTCACGCTCGGCGCCCAAGCCTGCTCGGAGCAGGTCGTGGTGCGTGAGACCGAAGCCACCTGCGGAAACGGTAACGTCGAAGCGGGTGAGGGCTGTGATGATGGCAACCAGGTAAACACAGACGGCTGCACCAACGCCTGCGCCGTGGCGGTCTGCGGCGACGGGACGACCCGGACCGACTTGAGCGAAGATCAAGAAGGCTTTGAGGCGTGTGACGACGGCAACGAGGTCGACGAGGACGCCTGCACGGTAAGCTGTGCGCTCGCCGTCTGCGGTGACGGGGTGGTGCGCAACGACCTGTCTGAGGGGACACCCGGCTTTGAAGCCTGCGATGACGGCAACACGCAAGACGACGACGCCTGCCGCAACGCCTGTGCGCTCGCCTTCTGCGGCGACGGGGTGGTCCGGACGGACCTCGAGGAGGGCGCGGTCGGCTATGAAGCCTGTGACGACGGCAACGACGAGGACGCCGACAGCTGCTTGAGCTCGTGCGTTGTGGCTCGCTGCGGCGACGGGGTTGTGGGCCCTGGCGAGGGCTGCGATGACGGCAACGACGACCCCACCGACGAGTGCAACGCCTGCCAGCCGGCGACCTGTGGGGACGGCGTGATCCAAGGGCAAGAATTGTGCGACGACGGTAACGACGACGACACCGACGCGTGCCTCACCACCTGCGCCGCAGCGCAGTGCGGTGACGGCGTGGTGTGGCAGGATCGTGAAGCCTGCGACGACGGCAACACGGAGAATCGGGACGGATGC
The DNA here is from genome assembly GCA_036338695.1 of Myxococcota bacterium. GTDB lineage: Bacteria > Myxococcota > UBA4151 > UBA4151 > UBA4151 > CACGMS01. The sequence continues at coordinate 4,490 of JAYZBQ010000010.1, read as the reverse complement.
ACGGCGCAGTGCCGTGAGGCGGTCTGCGGTGACGGCATCGTGCGCGCCGATTTGAACCCAGAGGATGCGGGCTTTGAAGCCTGCGATGACGGCGGCCTCGAGGTCGGCGATGGCTGCGACGCGAACTGCCTGATCGAGGTGTGCGGTAACGGTCGCGTGGACGCGGGGGAAGCGTGCGACGACGGCAACGAGGAGACCCGCGACGCCTGCACCAACAACTGCGAGCTGGCTCGCTGTGGAGACGGGATCACGCAGATCGACGTCGAGGAGTGTGACGACGGGAATGAAGTCCAGACGGACGCCTGCTTAGCCAACTGCCGCGCCGCACGCTGTGGTGATGGTGAGACCTGGGCGGGCGTCGAGGCCTGCGACGACGGCAACGAGGTCCAGACCGACGCCTGCGTCGGGTTCTGCCAAGCGGCGCGCTGCGGTGATGGGCTCACGCACCTCGGCGTCGAAGCCTGCGACGACGGCAACCAGACCCAAACCGATGCGTGCCTCAACGACTGCACGGCGGCGCGCTGCGGTGATGGGCACTGACGAGCGGGCGTCGTAGCCTGCGACGACGGCAACCAGCTCCAGACCGACGCCTGCCTCAACAACTGCCTCGAGGCGCGCTGCGGCGACGGTCACGCCCGAGACGGCGTGGAGGCTTGCGACGACGGCAACGAGGTCGACACCGACGGCTGCCGCAACGGCTGCGTCGTTGCCGCCTGCGGCGACGGCGTGCGCCGGGACGATCGCCAGGCGGGAGAGGCGGGCTATGAAGCCTGCGATGACGGCAACCAAGTGCAGACCGACGCTTGCTTGAACGACTGCGTGGCGGCGCGATGCGGTGACGGCTTGGTGCAAGCGGGCGTCGAGGCCTGTGACGACGGCAACCGCGTGGATGATGACGACTGCGCTAACGACTGCACCCTGCGCAACGGCGTTCAGGCCTTCGGTGAGTTTCGCCCGGCGATGGCCTGCGGTGACTTTAGTAACCGCGGCGTCAACTATCAGCGATACTGCTTTCAGCTCCGCGGGCGCTGGCTGTGCACCGGGCAGCACAATGGGGGATCGGTCACCTGTGAGGACCTACCGAACGGGATCCGGTTTACCTACGACTGGGGGCGCACGTGGCCGTTTCGGTTCACCGACGACAACCAGACCTGCTCGAACTACCACGAGAGTTTTGTAGGGAACTTTGCGCGCGCCATCGGGTACCGAAACTTCCGGATCACTCAAAGCAAGACTGGGAATGGCTGCCGCCGCACTTACATTGACGACAACGGCAACTTTCAAGCCACCTCGGGGAACTCAGGGGCTAACCTGCCCTATGTGATCGAATACACCAACTAGCGCAGGTCGACTTGAATGGGCGAGGGGACGGCGGGGGTGCAGTTGCCGTCGCCGAGTTGTCCTTGCGCGTTGTCGCCCCAGCAGGAGATCTGACCGTTCTCGGAGCGGCTGCAGTTCGAGTCTCGACCCGCTGTGATCCCAAGGGTCGTGCCGAGCCGACCCACCGTGACCGGCTCGACGGCAAAGTCCGGACCGCCTGGGCGGGTGGCGCCGACTGATCCCGAGCCGAGCTGACCCTTGGTGTTGTCCCCCCAGCATTGCACCTGACCGGAGCGGGTGAGCACGCAGGTGTGGGCTCGTCCCGCGGCGACGTCGACGACCAGCGGGATGCGCTCAACCCGTTGGGGCTGCCGTACGCAAGGGATGGCGGCTTCGGTGCAGCGCTCGGGGTCCGAGCGTAAGCCCGTCTGCGCCCGGTCGTTTCGCCCCCAGCAGTAGAGGTGCCCGGTCGCCGTGACAGCGCAGGCGTGCTCCCCGCCGACGGACAAGCTGACCACCTGACCGATCGACCGGATCAAGCGTGGGCTCATCTCGCACGCCTCGGCGAGGCAACCGGACTCACGGATGCTGCGCTCCGAGCCCGCTTGACCCACGTCATTCCGGCCCCAGCACGCGACGCGACCATTTGCCAGGATAGCGCACGCGCTCTCGCCGCCGATCGCTACATACTCCGCCGACTCGCTGCCCGGCATGGCGATCGATGTAGGACCGTCTAGCCAGGGGTCCAAACAATTATTGCAGTGCTCGAAGTCAGGCGGGTTGTAGGAGCCGATGCCGGAGACCCCATTGGTTCTCGCACCCCAACAGCGCACAACCCCGCGGCCTTCGATCTGGCTCACCATGCATTTGTTGGTCGCGCCCATGGTCATGCCGATGCTGTTGTAGTCCTCGGGGAGGTGCTCAGCGCGGTAATAGGCGTTGGGCGGCGGCTCTGGCATGCACGCAGAAATTGAAACATTCGGGGGCTCGAGGGTGGGCGGGTCGCTTCCGTCGCAAGGGCTTGTCCGGCTAAGGACGATTCGCCCAGCTTCGTCCCAAGTGTAGTAGTCTCGCGTCTGACGCCCCCAGCAGTACTGAACGCCGTCGGTGCCAGAGAGCACACAGAGGCCCTCCATCGAGCCACCAGAGAGGTCCTCGATCTGCATTGAGCGGGGGATGATCTCGATCGGGCGGCTCATAATCATGACAGGCGCAGGACCATCGTTGCATCGTGTCATCCCGGATGGGTTGCGCCCAAGCACGAGCGCTGGATTACTGCCCCAACAACGGACCGAGCGGTCCACCACAGCGCAGCCGTTCGCACCAGCGAGCGCGATCATTCGCCGGTTTCGGCAGTCTCGTCGGCAGCGGTACGAATTGGAGCTCGGCGCGGCTGGGTCGCACTCCTCGCCTTCGTCGACCACCCCGTTGCCGCACGGCGTTTGGATACCGATCTGGTAATCATAGACGATGGGGTTGTGGGTCGTGATCTCGAGGTAGGCGGTGGTGTTCGCCTCGATGTAGAGGTCGACGCTGCAGCCGGTATCACCTTGCGCGCGGTCCTCATTGTAGCCCGCCATCTGCTCGGCAGCGTTGAACACACGGCAGGTTGGATTGCCCGGCTCCTCGGCGTTGACGTCAAAGCGATACACGCCCGATCGGCTCGCCGCGAGCGCAAAGTAGTCCTTATCTTGAAAGCTGTGGATCCGCCCCTGACCGACACGCCCTAGATAGCTTTTGATCGACTCGGCGGGCGGGGTGAGGAGCGTGGCGTAGCGGATGCTGTTGCCGTGGTCGTCAACGAGGCACTCGACGCTGCAGTCGTCGCCCGCTTGCCGGTTGCCGTCATCGCAGGCCTCGTAGCCGGCTTCACCGGGACCGACGTCAACCCGTACCAGCCCGTCGCCGCAGCGCGCCTCTTGGCAGTTCGCGCAGGCGTCCGTCTGGTCCTGGTTCCCGTCATCGCAGGCTTCGGTCCCCTCGATCACGCCGTTGCCGCAGAACATAAGGCGGCAGGCCTCGCTGCAATCCTCCTCACCGTCGCAGGCTTCGTAGCCTGGTTCATCCGGTTGCGCGTCGGTGCGCCGGATCCCATCACCGCACCGGGCGGCGACGCAGGTGCTCAAGCAGCCGTCGGTGTCGACGGCGTTTCCGTCGTCGCAGGCTTCGCCGTCGCGCAACAAGCCGTCGCCGCAACGCGGCGGAGCACACAGCGAGGTGCAGGCGTCGTCATTGTCGTCGTTGCCGTCGTCGCAACGTTCAAAACCGGGCTCGTCTTTCAAGAGAAGGTCGCGCCGCCAGATCCCGTCGCCGCAGGTCGCCGCGACGCAGGCGTTCGTGCAGGCGTCCCGGTCGTTGATGTTGCCGTCGTCACACGCCTCAAAGCCGGGCTCGCCGGCGCGCCGGTCGGTGCGCGTAAACGAGTCGCCGCAGCGCGCCGCCTCACAGCGATTGGTGCAGGCGTCCTCATTGACCTCGTTGCCGTCATCGCACGCCTCGCCCACACCGACCACGCCGTCACCGCAGCGCCCCTCAACCTCACCCACCGCCGGCAGTTCTGGCTGACACGCGCACACAAGGAATATGGTCAGCGCCATCCATACAGGTCGCCTAAGCATCGAGCCGTCCCCCCAGTGATGCGAGCACATCATTAATCAGCGGCTGGGTACACGACCAAATCGCCTCGGCGCTACCGAGTCCGTTGCGGCATCAGGCGGTTGAGCAGGGCGAAGCCTGCGATCAGCAAGCCCACGACGGCGTAATCGAGCACGGGGATGCGGGTCACCTCGTGCCACTGCGCCAGGCGGTCTGTCCACGCGTAGACGCCGATCATCGACACGATAAAGACCACCGCCACGCCTTGACGCAGGCGCTGGGACCAGCCGAGGCCGTGCATCTGGGTGAGGATAAAGACGCTGCCAAAGCCGTAGCCAAACATCGCCCAGAGCCCCTGACCTTGGGCGTAGGCGACAAAGACCGCGTGAGGGATCACGAGGATCTCAAGGAACAGTGTCCACCAGCGGTTGGTGTGGGCGCGGTTGAAGATCAGCACCGACTGCCAAAGCAGCAGCAACAGGTAAAAGAAGCCCCAGAGATGACCGGGCGTGGCGACCGCCGGGTGATACCAAAAGGTGTAGATCAGCGCCCATGAGAACAGGTAGCCGTGGTAG
>JAYZBQ010000009.1:0-116528 GCA_036338695.1 Myxococcota bacterium | reverse complement strand
CGATCCACGTGCTCGGTGGCACGCCGCAGCGGGTGCAGGTGGTCCGGGGTCAGGATATGCAGCTCTTGACCGGGCAAGGCGGGGCGCTGGTGACCGTGCGCGTGGACGACGGTCAGGACAACCCGATCGGCAACGTCCAGGTGGGTATCGAGTCACCGGCTGCCGTGCTGTTGGCGCCGAGCCAAGGGTTTACGAACACCCGCGGTGAGTTCAGCGCCGGGATCCTTGAGGTGCGCGGCTTCGAGGACGATCAGGTCGTGACCTTGCCGGTCTCGGCGCGCTGGGTGGACAGCGAAGGGGTCGAGTGGACGGGCGCCGCCGAGGTGCGATTGCGGCTCGGGGTCGGCTCGGCGCAAGGCGTCGCTTTTGAGCACCGGGGCGAGCCGCTCGGCTTGTGTGAGGGGCTACCGTGTCTGCAAGCCTCAGTGGGTCAGCTCTTGGGCGAGCCGCTGACCGTCCGTGTGGTCAACGCCAACGGCGGAGCGCTTGCGCAGCAGCCGGTCGCATTCAATTTGGTGGACGATCAGCCACAAGGGTGTGGCTCGCGCCCGGACGATGGCGCCGATTTGGGCGCAACGGATGAGCAAGGTGATCTGATGATCGGGGGTGACCTCGGCGCAACCTGGCGCCTCGGCGATCGAGCGCGTGACTGTGTTTGGGAGGTGGTCAGCGGTGGCGTCAGTCAGCGCCTGATCGTCAGGCAACAGCCCGGGCTGCCGAGCCAAGGTACCTTTCAACTCTACGACCGCGACGGGGCGCTGCAGGGTGTTCCAAGCGCCGACCTTGCGCTTGCGGTGCGTCCGCTCCACTTTCGGCGACCGCTAGCCTTTGACGCAGACAATGCGCACCGGCTGCGTCTGGTCCTTGTGGATCGTTTTGGTAACCCGCTCGCTGGTGAGCGCCTCCTAGCCGACCCTGCCAATTGCCACGTTGACACGCCCGAGCTTCGACTCGGCGGTGACGGCGCCGCAGATTTTTGGGTCACGGCGGGCGCGCTCGCTAATCAGCCCTGTGTGCTCTCGTTGATCTCCCTGCGGGGCTGGGAGGGCGACCCACCGCGTGCCCAATTTGACAGCGGAGGCGGCGTGATCGACGTGCGCGACTTCACCTGGGACGCCTCGGCGAACAGTCAGACGCGCGTGGTCGCATTTCCCGCGACCGGGGACTGGAACGGGTTTGAGACCGGGTTCTTTCGAGGCGGGCTTGACCAAGGGATCTCGCTGCCCTTGAGCGAGAGCACCCCGGAAGGGCAGTGTACCAACCGTGCGGTGTGCACCCAAGCTGAGCTGCTGTACCTAGGGACTTATGCGGGGCTCTTGCCCTCACCGCGCGTTCTTTGCGGCGCCGGGCAAGATTGCCCTCGCCTCTTGCTGACCAAGGTGGGCAGCAGCGTGAGCGTTCAGGTGCCGCGTGAGCAGCTGCGTCGAGCCGGCCGCTTCGGACTCCGTCTGGTCACGCCGGGGCAGCCGGAGGTGGTCAGCGCGGTCTTACCCTTTTGGACACGGTTGATTCCTCTTGGCCGGCAGCGGCGTGTGCGCGTGACCTTGCCCGAACCGTTTCGCTGGGACATCTCGAACCGTTATTCAAACAGCTCGGCTCAGTCGGTTCATGCTCAGCGCTTTGACTCAGGGCGCGTGCGCGTCGACGCATGCGGCATGGCGTCTGCGGGTGAGCGTGAGCGTACCGCCTGGGTCGCCAGCGCCACCAGCGAGGCGCCCAGCGAGCAGCGCATGACCGCATCACCAGAGCGAGCGCAGGCCTTCTCGATCGATGTGGGCGGATACCCAGAATCGAGCGTGGTCTCGGCGCGGCTGTGTGTCCCTGACGACGTCAACGGCGATGGGGTACAGGACCTCATCCTCTTGGGGCGGCCCGCCGGGAACCTGCACGGCCGGAATTGCCTGCACATGGTCGTCGGCGACGAGCAGACGGGCTTTGTGCGCCAGGCTCAAGACCTCGCAGGTTATTGCGGGACCATGCCGGAGTGCACGGTGCGTCAAGCCGGTGAAGGGGAGGGCGCGATCGCCGTGATCGACTGGTGTGACCCGGACTTCCCGGTTCGCCGACGCGCCTACTCACTCGTCGCCGACGGGGCATCAAGCGATCTCAGCCGCTATTTGGCGCTTAATTTCTCCAGCCTAAGTTTTCGTGAGGCGCATGGCAACAACCGCTACGGAAACGTGTGGTCGCTCAGGCGTCTCGGGCGGCTCGGTCAGGGCGGGCGTTTTGTGGTGAACGCAGGCTCCGGCTCGGCGCGTCTGCGCCACGGCGTCCTGGCTTGGGGGCGGCACGACCTCGACGGGCTCGCCTGGGACGAGGTGATCGATTTTGACAACACTACGCGCAACAACTGCGGCATCTTCAACGCCGCAGCGCGTTGCAGCTTGATCGCCCAAGGCGGCGCCGAGATCAGTTCGGGTGGCGGCTACGGGCGCGCACATCTGTACGCGGGGAACGGACGCGTGGCGGTCACGAGCCAGGGGTCTTTGCACACCTTGGATCTGATTACTGGAAGAGGGCTCTCGTGGGACGCTATTGGAGAGCAGCGCGGCACCTCGATGAACCTCGACGGGACCTGGTATCTGCGCCAGTACATCGACAACGGCCGGAGGTCCTCTAAGCTGCGGCTGGAGCGCTTTGGTGCTGTCGAGACCGCCTACCCATGGGCTGACTGCAACGACGAGACGCGCGCAGGCTGTCCAGCGTATGAGCTCTCCTCGACCTTCTGGCTCAGTGATGACGTGTTCGCCGTCCATCTCGGCGGTCAGCGGCCCAGCACCTTGCGACTCTACCACAAAGACGACCCCTTGCAGGCCTATTCCAACTCGGTCGCCGCGAACAGCCTGGGAGGCTACGGCATCGTCTGGAGCACGCAGCAGCGCGAGGCGGTCATTCGACAAGGTGGGCGGCTTGCGTTGGTGCGGATCCACCTTGATGCCGAGCGAGATCAGCGTCTCCAGGTCGAGGCGCTCCCCGAGGCGATCCGTGATGACAACGGCCGCAACCGTTGCGGGCTAGACCCTCAAGGGCGCTTCATCGCTTGTCATGCCTACAATGGACCGACCTTACAGATCTGGGATCGACAGCTCGACCGGGTGGTGGACACGGCGCTGCCTCGACGCGTCCTCGCCGGCGAGGGCACGATCTCGGGCGTGCAGTTTTTAGCGAGCGGCGCGTTGTTGGTGAGCTTGCACCGAAATATCGACCGCGGACCGCAATACCGGACCACGCTCTTGCTCGACCCCGCCACCGGTCAGCTCCTCTCGGAGAGCCACGCGCTGGCGAACCACACGGGGAATGGGGGGCAAAATCAAGCGCGCACGGCGTGGCAGCCCCCGCTCTACAGCGGCTTCTACGCGCCGCAGTCTTACGGCGCCTTAGCGGTGGAGGGAGACTGGGTGTGGAACGGCTACCGCAACAGCTACCGGCTGGACCTGAGCGGGCGCCAAGCCGATGAGCTGACGCGTCACGCCATGCCAGGCGTTTACCGTCAAAAGATAGCCTTTGATGGCGACCATCACGAGTCGTTGCTGCTCAACACCATCGACGGCTGGATCATCTGGACCCCGCAGCGCGCCGCGCCCCGTTGCGGGGATGGGGTGCTCGATGACGGTGAGCGCTGCGATGACGGCAACCTCAGACACGACGACGACTGCCCCATCGACTGCCGCAGCGTCTGCGGCGATGGGGACCGCACGGAGCTCGAGGCCTGCGATGATGGGAACCGCGACGACGGAGACGGCTGCAGCGCAGACTGTGAGCTGCCTTAAGTCTCGTCGACGAAGCCCTTCCAGCGGGTCATGTACTCGATGAAGTCCTCGCCGAGCCCTTCGGCTGCCAGCGTCGCACGCGAGACCGGCGTGCTGCGCGGGGTGAACTCGGGATCGTCGATGATCTGGCGTGCGAAGTCGTGGTGCAGGATCCCAGCACGCCCGATGGCGGCAAAGTCGACCCCTTGCGCCAAGACCCAGCGCACGTCGGCTGCGGTCATGATCTTGCCGGCGACCGTGAGCCGAACGTCGCCGCGCGCCATGCTGGTAAAGGCGTCGAGTAGGCGTTTTTCGTCACCGCCGGTGGCGCCTTCGGCTGGCTTGAACACATCCCACAGCGAGATGTCGAGGAAGTCGACGAGGCGCTCGTCAATCACGCGTCGACACAAGCCGAGGCATTCGCTCGGCTGCATCCCGAAGCGCTCCGGCGAGAGCCTCAGCCCGATGAGAAAGGACGAGCCGCAAGCGGACCGTACGCCCTCGAGGATCTCGAGCACGAGCCGCCAGCGGTTGGCGAGCGAGCCGCCGTAGGCGTCGGTGCGGCGGTTGTATTGTGGGCTCAAAAACTGACACAAAATATAGCCGTGGGCGCCGTGAATCTCGACGCCGTCGTAGCCCGCCTCGGCGGCGCGCTGCGCGGCGGTGATGAAGTCGTCGCGCAGCTGATGCACCTCGTGCGTGGTGAGCGCACGAGCGCCGGTCTCTTCATCCGCTGATGGGCACACCGGCGCCTCGCCGATCAGCGCGAAGGGAGCGCGCATCCCGGCGTGATGGAGCTGGACCACCGCTAAGCTGCCATGCGCTTGGATCCCTTCCGCCAGCCGGCGGTGACCGACGCCATGCGCCGCTTCAAAAAATCCGAGCTGACCGGGGAAGCCCTGACCGATCTTTTGGACGTGACTGGCGCAGGTCATGGTCAGACCAAAGCCGCCTTGTGCACGCATCGTCAGCCAGCGGTACTCGTCCTCGCTCAGGTGACCGTCGTCGTGGCTTTGGCAGTTGGTCATCGGCGCCAGCATCAGCCGGTTGGGCATCGATCGACCGCAGGGGAACTGCAAGGGGGCGCTTGGGTTGACCGGGTTCATAGGCACCTCTCGAGGACACGAAGGCTCGACAAACCGCTCGGGTCGGCCATCTTGTCAAGGAATAGCGCGCCGTGACCTGCGGTTAGCGAGAGGGAGATACGTCATGCTACGTGGGATGATGCTCTTGCTGGTGGCGGGCTGCTCAGGCCGCTTGGAGGCGACGCCGCAGCCGCGCCAAGGGTGGAACGAGCTCACGCCGCAGGCGCGGCAGGTCATCGAGAAGGGCGGCACCGAGCGCGCCTTTACGGGGAAGTTTCTCAACCACAAGGAGGCGGGAACCTACACCTGCGCGCGCTGCAGCGCGCCCTTGTTCCCGTCAGGCGCCAAGTTCAAGTCCGGGACCGGTTGGCCGAGCTTTGACCAGGCGCTGCCGGGCGCCGTCAAGGAGGTGCCTGATGGCTTGCGCGTTGAGATCCGCTGCGCGCGCTGCGACGGGCACCTTGGGCATGTCTTTCGCGGCGAAGGGATGACCCAGAAGAACACGCGCCACTGCGTGAACTCGGTGGCCCTTGGGTTCAGCGAGACGGCGACCCAGGAGGCGTTCTTCGCCGGCGGCTGTTTTTGGGGCGTCGAGCATCTGCTCGAGGCGATGCCTGGGGTGCTGAGCGTTCAGTCGGGTTACATGGGCGGTAACGCGTCGAACCCAACCTACAAACAGGTGGTGCGCGGCCGGACCGGTCACGCCGAGACCGTGCGCGTCGTCTACGACCCGAAGGTCATCAGCTATGAGCGCTTGGCGCGGCAGTTCTTCGAGATCCACGACCCCACCCAGGTGAACCGGCAAGGTCCCGACATCGGGACCCATTATCGCTCCGCCGTGTTTGTCACCGACTCGGAGCAAGAACAGACGACCTTACGCCTAATCGGCGAGCTCAAGCGCCTCGGCTTTCAGGTGGCGACTCAGGTTGAGCCCGCCGAGGTGTTTTGGCCCGCCGAGGATTATCACCAAGATTATTACAAGAAGACGGGCAAGGCGCCCTACTGCCACAGCTACACGCCACGCTTTAAAGACTGACGTATCACCCCGGCCTTTGACCAGGCGATGGGGTCACGGCAAGGTGGCGGCATGAGAAGTCTCTGGACCCTAAGCCTGCTTGTGATCGCCTGCACGTCGCCGGCGCCAGAGCCCAAGTGCGGCAACGGCGTGGTCGAGTTGGGTGAGGCTTGCGATGACGGCAACGCGGTTGAGACCGATGCCTGCAGCACCGCCTGCGTCGCGGCGCGTTGCGGCGACGGTGTCGTTCAAGACGGTGAGCTGTGTGAGGGAACGCCCGAGGAGGGCTGCTACCAATGCGAGCCGCGCTGCGGCGACGGGATCGTCGCCGGCGATGAGGGCTGTGATGACGGGAACTACGAACCTAACGACGCCTGCGACGACTGCGACCCGGTGCGCTGCGGAGCGCTCGTCTTCCAAGACACCGCGCAAGCCCCGGCGTTGGTGACCGACGTCGTGGGTGACTTCACCTTGCCCTTGAACGGCGGTCGCAGCTGGCAGTTCAGCCAAGCGTTTAATGGCTGCGACAGCTACCACTTTATCCTGCGCGACGGCGCGGTGGCGTACACCAACGGCTTGATCAACAGCGACCTGCGCAGCTTCTTGGTCGAGCTCCCGACGAACGCCCACGTCTTCTTTGGTAGTTACGCCGCGAGCGATCAGCAGGCGCTGGATTCAGTGCGCAACACCCAAGGGCTCGTCGACCAAGCGCTCGGGCGTCTGAGCCCGGCGCAGCGCAGCGCCTGGGAGGGGCGGATCCACTACATTATGGAGCCGGTTCAGGGCTTGGTTGGTCCGATCGGTGATGTGGCGCGCCGTGAGCCGCGCTCGTTCCTCAATTTCACCTTCTCGATCGATCGCTTTCAGCGGCTCCGTGAGCACGGCTTGCTGCGCGACCCGACCCTGCAAAACTCGGACGTGGATATCCGATGGGTCGCTGAGGAGGCGAAGGGGTTCAACTTCGAGTTTGAGCGCCATGAGCGGCTGCGCGCAGAGCCCGATATCACCGAGGTGTTGCTGACCGAAGGGTTGGTTCACGGCGGCGGAGGGACGACTTTTGAGGTGGAGCTGCCCTCGACCGAGGCTCTGCGTGGGTACGACACCCTGGCGATCGATATGTTGATGGATTGCCCGGACCACACACATGAAAACTGCAACCCGTGGGACTACTCAGCGCCGCTGTTTTTGTGCGGGCAAACGCCACGTGAGGGCTGCGGCGATGGGCAGGTCGACGAGGCGGGTGGTGAGGCTTGCGACGACGGCAACACGCTCCCGGGTGACGGCTGCAGCGAGTACTGCGAGCTGGAGTCGGGGAGGCTGAGCTACTGCCCGGATCGTGTCGAGTTCGCCTACTGGATCACGACGTACAAACGCCCGGGCCGCTGGGTGCACGACATCACCCCGATGCTCGCGCACTTCAAGCAAGGCGGAAAGCGCCGGATGCGGTTTCAGGTGGGCACCAACGGCAAACAGTATCTGCTCACGATCAAGCTGCGCTTGAGCCGCACGACCCCTGAGCTCGGTCGCCCGGATGCGGTCGTTCCGATGTGGACAGGGGGCGGGTATGGCGCCGGCTACAATGAAGCTCAAGAGCTCAAAGAGGTGACGATCCCGGATGACGTGAAACGGGTCGAGTTCGTCGCGCACATCACAGGTCATGGGATGTCCGGCGCTATGAATTGCGCCGAGTTCTGCGCGCACAATCATCGGATCCAGGTCGGTGATGGCCCGGTGCATGAGAAGGACCACAGCGTCGCTGATGTGCGCAGAGGGTGCGAGCAAGCCGTCGATGAGGGCGTGGTCCCTAATCAGTTTGGCACCTGGCCCTTTGGGCGCGCCGGCTGGTGCCCAGGGCAAGAGGTGCGGCCTTGGCGCGTCGACCTCACCGATGAGCTTAGGCCAGGCAGCACCCAGACCCTGCGTTACGAGTCCGACGTGCGCGGGCAGCCCGGGACGGGTGGGCGTATTCGCATGGTCAGCTGGCTGGTTTACTGGCGTTAGGCTTTCTTCTTCACGAAGGCTTGAGTCTGCCAGCAAAAACCGAGAAGAGCCGGGCATGAGTTTCCTTGATGGGTTAAACCCTGAGCAGCGCTTGGCGGCCGAGCACGACGGCGGTCACCTGTTGATCCTAGCCGGCGCCGGGACGGGCAAGACGCGTACGTTGGTGCATCGCCTTGGCTGGCTGCTTGAGCAGGGCCAGCCGGCTCATCAACTGCTCGTGATCACCTTCACCAACAAAGCAGCCGCTGAGCTCAAAGAGCGGCTCAAAACCTTGGTCGGTCACAAAGCGGACGCCGTCATCAGTGGTACGTTTCACGGCGTCGCGGCGCGGTTGCTGCGCCGCCTTGCGCCTGCGATCGGTTGGTCGAGTGACTTCATCATCTATGACGACGCTGACCAGCGCAGCCTCGTGTCGGGCCTGCTCTCGAGCGCCGATCAGGTGACGCCTGGCGGCCTGCTCAAGGCGATGGAACAGCGCCGCCTCAACCCTGAGATTGCGGTCCCCACCTGGGACCGAGCCGGTCAACTCGCCAAGGCGCGTTTGCCCGAATACCGAGCGGCGCTTGAGCGAGCCGGGGCGGTCGACTTTCAAGGGTTAATCGAGGGCTTTGTGGCGCTCGTTGAGGGGGGACATGCGCCGGGGTTTCGAGAGGTCATGGTTGACGAATTTCAGGACACGGACCGGCTGCAGCATCGCCTGCTCGAGGGCTTCGCTGCGCGCGGCGCACGCGTGGTGGCGGTGGGTGATGACGACCAGAGCATCTATGGCTGGCGCGGCGCCGATGTCAGCGGGATGCTCAAGTTCGAGCAGCGTTACCAGGGCGCCCACCGAGTCACGCTCGATCGAAATTATCGCTCGGTCCAGACCGTGCTCGACGCCGCCAATCGTCTGATCGGAAAGAACAAGCAGCGTTTGGGGAAGGATCTGCTCGGTCACCGCGGCGCAGGTGACCCCGTCGAGGTGACTGCGGTTCGTGATGAACGCGCTGAACAGCGGCAGGTGGTGCGCCAGCTCTCGAGCTGGGTTGAGCTCGGTGAGCCGGCGAGCCAGTTGGCGGTGCTCGCCCGAACGAACGCCCAATTGCGCGGGATCGAGGTCGGCCTGGCTGGAGCTCGGATCCCGTATCGATTGGTCGGCGGAAGGGCGCTGTTCGAGACCCGCGAGGTGCGTGACGTGATGGCCTATCTGCGCCTCTGGGCGCAGCCCGATTCGGACCTTGACCTGCTCCGGGTCATCAATCGACCGACGCGCGGGTTGGGACGGGTCGCCGTGGAGAAGGTGCGAACAGCCGCTGAGGGTCAACCGTTGCTACCCTTCATTCGAGCCCATCATCAGAAGCTTGATAAGCGCACGCGGCGCGGTCTTGAGGCCCTGCTCGAGTTGATGGACCCGCCGCCAGCCGATGTACGCGAGGCGCTCGAGCGGGTGATCTATGACGGCGGCTACTTAGAGTGGGCTTGTGCACGCGAGCCCGAGCGAGCAGATGACCGTGAAGCTAATCTGATTAGCTTAATTGATAGCGCTTCTACATTGGCTGGTCCAAGCCTAGACCTAATCGAATTTCTTGAAGCTTGGAGCCTGGCAGGCGGTGGCGATTTAGGGCGCGGCGAGGGGGTTCGCCTGATGACCATCCACGCGTCTAAGGGCTTGGAATTTAAGGCTGTCTGCCTGCCGGGGTGGGATGAGGGCTTGTTCCCGATGCCCGACCCAGAAGGCGAACGTTTTGACCAGCTCGAGGAGGAGCGGCGCCTTGCGTATGTAGCGCTGACGCGCGCTCGAGACCGGGCGGTGATCACGTGGGCGCAGTCGCGTATGCACCACGGGCGGACGCTCCCTGGTCGCCCGAGTCGATTTATCGCAGAGATCGCTGGCGAGGGCGTACAGGGCTACGCGCACCATCCGCTCGATGGGCGCAAGCTCTATGGACTGACGACGCCGAGCCAGACCGCGCAGCGACCGACCTCAAGCTATGATGAGCTCGCTCAGTTTGACTACGGCGACCGCGAAGGGGGCGTCTACGCGCCCGGTGACGCCGTGACCCACGAGCGCTTCGGGTCTGGGGTCATCCAGTCGCTGCGGGGGTCAGGCGCGAGCACGAAGGTGGAGGTGCGGTTTACAGACGGCAGCGTCCGAACCATCATCGCCTCGTTCTTACAGCCTGATGACACCATGGAGTTCGGATGAGTCTACACGCCATCATCGAAGACAAGCTGATCAGCGCGTTCTCGCCTGAGCGGCTGCGGCTCGACAACGACTCCGCCCGGCATGCCGGGCCTGCGACCGAGAGCCACTTTCGGGTGGTCATCGTGGCGCGTGCCTTTGAGGGGCAGAGCTTGGTCAGCCGACAACGCCAGGTCTACGCTTGCCTCGCCGAGGAGCTCGCAGGGCCCGTGCACGCGCTGCAAATGCGCTGCCTCACGCCCGCCGAGTACGACGCCGCCGATGGCGACGTGACGCTGAAAGCCCCGCCCTGCGGCGGGGGGCACCGCTAGCGCTTGAGCTGCTTGAGCACCTCACCGACCGATCGCGTGTTCTGCATGACGTAGTAGTGGAGCGAGGGCGCCCCTTCTTTGAGGAGCTCTTTGCTCTGCTTGACCGTCCACTCAATACCGACCTTAACGATGTCTTTGGGGTCGACTGAGCGAGCTTTGGCGACCAGCTCTTCGGGCAGCTCGCACCAAAAGGTTTTCGGCAACACCGAGAGCTGTCGCTGGCTTGAGAGGATTTTGAGACCCGGGATGATCGGGACGGTGATGCCCATCGCTCGGCAGTTGTCGACAAATCGAAAGTAGTGCTCATTGTTGAAGAACATCTGAGTCACGATGTACTCCGCGCCGGCGTCCACCTTTGCTTTGAGGTGCTTGAGGTCCTCGGTCATGTTGGGGGCTTCGAAGTGTTTCTCGGGGTAGCCCGAGACGCCGATACAGAACGAGGTGGGGTCCGAGCTCTGGTTTCGGTCGAGGTAGCGCCCGTTGTTCATCTCGCTGAGCTGCTCGACGAGGTCTCGAGCGAAGGGGTTGTTCGAGCGCCCGTCGCGCATCGGCTTGTCGTAGCCGTTGTCGTCACCGCGGATCGCCAGCACGTTGTCGATCCCGAGATAGTGAAGCTCGATCAGGAAATCCTCGGTCTCTTCCTTGGAGAACCCGCGACAGATCACGTGCGGCACGGCGTCGATACCGAATTTGTGTTGAACCAGCGCACACACACCGAGCGTTCCCGGGCGTTTGCGCTTCACCACCCGTCGCAAGCCCTCGGGGCCGTCTTCGTAGCTGATCACGGCAGGGTGGCTGGTGATGTCGATGAACGGAGGCTTGTGAACCGCCAGCTCGGACACCAGCTTCATCAGCGACTCGAGGCTCCCGCCGCGACGTGGCGGGATGATCTCAAAGCTGATCGGGGGTTCTTTAGATTGCGCGAGGTGTTCGATAACTTTCATGATGATCTCATACAACGTCAGCGCTTAGGCAAAGCGCTTAATGTGTCTTTTGTTCCTCTTCGGCTAAAGCCAAGGCTTGTGATTGATCAAAGTTTTGGCGCGCCTCGTCGGCTTTGCCTTGTTTTTTCAAGATCCGAGCCAGGGCGCGCAGCGGTCGGTGGTTCTCGGGGGCATGGCGCGCAGCGTTGCGAAAGGCGACGCAGGCGCTTCGAAGGTCGTCCTTCTTTTCATGGATCAGCCCCATGCGATGCCAGGGGCGCCAGTCCTCGTCCGTGCGCTCTTGCGCGTGCTGATAGGCGCGCAGCGCTCGATCTGTTTTGCCGGATTTGGCGCGCACATCGCCCAGCGCAAGCCAGGCGTCGCTGCTGTCCTCAAATGCGAGGACAAAGCGCTCGGCCGCCCGCTCGGCGCTCTCGTAGTCTTCAAGGGCGACGTTGAGCTCAACCGCTTTGCGGTGCAGGAAGCGCGCCTTGGGCAGCTGTCCGATTGCGGTCTCACACAGGTTGCGAGCCAGCTCGATTCGACCTTGCTGCTCGAGCACGGTGGCGAGCGCCTCATAAGCGTCTGCGTTGAGCGGGGCGCGCGCAATGGCGGCGGCGAGCGCTGAGCGCGCTTGCTCCAGATCACCGCGTTTGAGCGCCTCGAGGCCCTCTTGAAGTTCGTTCATGCGCTCAGCCGAGGTTGATCCAGACCGATTTGGACTCGGTGTATCCAGCGAGCGCCGCTTCCCCGAGGTCACGACCGTAACCGCTCGCCTTGAAGCCGCCAAAGGGCAGCGACGGGTCGTAGAGGTTGTAGGCGTTCACCCAGACCGTGCCGGCGTCGACCTTGCGCACCACGCGCAAGGCGCGGCCGACGTCTCGAGTCCACACCGCCGCTGCGAGCCCGTAGCTGCAGTCATTGGCGATGGCGACCGCCTCTGCCTCATCGTCGAAGGGGATCACGCACAGGACCGGTCCAAAGATCTCCTCTTGAGCGATCCGCATGCGGTTGTCGACATCGCTAAAGACCGTCGGCTCGATGTAATACCCTTTGCCGGTGCCGTTATCGTGCGCCTGACCGCCGGTCAGGCACCTGGCGCCCTCATTTTTGCCCGTAGCGATCAGCTCGAGCACCGAGTCGAACTGCGCTTTGGAGGCGACCGGTCCCATGCGCGCCGAGCGGGCATCGCCTGGGATCGGCGCCGACGGGGTAAACTTAGCCGCCTGCTCAGCGACGGCGGCGCAGACCTGCTCATAGATCGAGCGCTGCACCAACAGCCGGCTCCCGGCGGCGCAGACTTCACCCTTGTTGTAGAAAATGCCGGTCATGGCGCCGCGTATGGCGGCTTTAAGGTCGGCGTCTTCAAAGATGATGTTGGGTGACTTGCCGCCGAGCTCAAGCGTGACGCGCTTGAGCGTTTGCGCCGCCTTTTGCTGGATCCCGATCCCGACTGAGGTCGAGCCCGTGAAGCTGACTTTATCGATGGACGGGTGGGTGACCAACCGCTCGCCCACCACCGAGCCTGCGCCCGGGACGATGTTGAGCACGCCCGCAGGGACGCCAGCTTCGAGAGCCAGCTCGCCGAACCGTAGCGCCGAGAGGCTCGAGACCTGCGCCGGCTTATGGACCACCGTGTTGCCCATGGCGAGGGCTGGAGCGAACTTCCAGGTCGCCAGCAGCAAGGGGAAGTTCCAAGGCGTAATGGCGCCGACGACACCGACGGGTTGCCTCAGCGTCATCCGCAGAACGCCCGCCTCGCTCGGCAGGGTGTCACCCGTTAGCTTGTCGGTGAAGCCTGCGTAATAATCGAGGATGTTGGCGACCGTTGGGATCTCAATCTTAGCGGCGTCAAAGTCGGTCTTGCCGACCTCGAGCGTCTCAAGGCGCGCCAGCTCAGCGTTGTGTTGACGCACGAGACCCGCCAGCTTGCGCAGCACGCGCGCGCGTTTAGCCGGCGGCAGGTCGCTCCATCGCCCGTCATCAAACGCTTGGCGTGCGCTGTCGATCGCTTGGTTCACCTCGGCTTCGCCAGCCTCCGGGACCTCGCAGATCATCGACTCATCGGCCGGGTTGATGCTCGAGAAGGTGGCGCCGCTTGCGGGCTTGACCTTCTCACCACCAATAATCAGGTGCTCAGGAAAGCTCATGACAGGATCTCCTCTGGGTGCGGGCGGTGCTCGCACGCTCGCGCCCGCGGCGCAACGTCGCTATACGTCATATCGATAAAAACCTTGCCCCGACTTTCGTCCGAGTTTTCCATCGTTCACCATCTGGCGCAGTAGGTCGGGGGCTTGAAATACCGGCGACTGAGTCGCCGCGTAGATGGTGTCAGCGATCCCAAGTCGGACGTCGAGCCCGACCAGGTCGGTCAGCCGCAACGGGCCCATCGGGAAGCGGTAACCCAGCTCCATGCAGGTGTCGATATCGTGCGGCTCGGCGACCTCTTGTTCGACCATTCGGATCGCCTCGAGGGCGATCGCAATGCCAAGTCGTGAGGTGGCAAACCCAGGAGAGTCTTTGATTACCGCCGTGGTTTTGCCAAGGCGCTCTGCGAAGGTGAGCAGCGCCTGCTTGGTCTCAGGCGCCGTGAAGTCGGTGACGATGACCTCGAGCAGCTTCATGATGGGCACAGGGTTAAAGAAGTGCGCGCCGATGACCTGAGCCGGGCGACCGCTCGCCAGCGCCATCTCGGTGACGGAGCATGAGCTGGTGTTCGACGCGAGCAGCGTGTGGGCTGGGCACGCTTGGCCAAGGTCCGAAAATATTTTCTTCTTGAGCTCGAGTTGTTCTGGCGCGGCCTCGATCACCAAATCCGCCTGACTGACCGCCTCCGCAAAGTCGGCGGCGCCAGTGACGCGAGCGATGGCATCATCTCTTTGTTTTTCTGTTGTTTTACCGCGCGTAACACCTTTGTCTAAGAAGGCTTTGATCCGGCTCATGCCGGCTTCGACCGCCTCAAGTGAGACATCGTGGAGGGTGACGTGATAGCCTGCGGTGGCGGCGTTGATGGCGATACCGTGGCCCATCGTCCCCGCACCGAGTACGGTAATTTGGTCGATACTCATGATGGTTGTCCCTTATCTTGACCGTGAGTCCCTTGCCGCAAATCCTGCTTCGGGCGCAAAGTAAAGACGAGGGTCACGCGCAAAGGGGCGCGGTGAACGCGCTGTTTCCGGGGGAAGATCATGAAGCGTCGTGTGGTGTGGGTTGCGTTGGCTGTGATGGTAACGGGCTGCGGCAGTGACCCGGTCGTACCGGCTTCCTTTTGCGGTGATGGGACGGTCGACGCTAACGAGGAATGTGATGACGGTAACTCGGATCCGACCGATGCCTGTGACAACTCGTGCATCCTTCAAGGCTGTGGCAACGCACGCATTGACGACGGCGAGGACTGTGACGACGGGAACGACGCCAACGACGACGCCTGCACCCAGCGTTGCGTCGCGGCGCGCTGTGGCGACGGGATCGTACGCGTCGACCTGCAGGCGCACCAGAGCGGTTTTGAGGGCTGCGATGATGGGAACCTCGTGCCGGGCGACGGCTGCAACGAGCAGTGCGCAATCGAGCGCTGCGGCAACGGCGTCGTGGACCTTGGAGAAGACTGTGACGACGGCAACACCGCCGATGAAGACGGCTGCTCGAGCACGTGCGCTCGCGAAGGCTGCGGCAACGGGGTCGTGGACGAAGAGGAAGCCTGCGACGATGGTAACGAGACGGACACGGACGCGTGCACCAACGCGTGCACCCTCGCTCGCTGCGGCGATGGGATCGTCTATGAGGGGCAGGAGCCATGCGATGACGGCAACCTATCGGACGTGGATGCGTGCACGAACGCTTGTGAGCTTGCGCGCTGCGGTGATGGTCACCTGCGCGCCGACCTCAACCCGGGCGATGAGGGCTACGAAGCCTGCGACCCGCCTGGCGACGGGTGCACCGAGGCGTGTCAGATGCCGGCCTGTGGTGATGGTGAGGTCAGCCGCGGCGAGGAGTGTGATGACGGCAACCTCGACGTCGGCGACGGCTGCTCGCAGTGCCGCGCCGAGGTCGTCAAGCTCAGCTTAGGGCAAGCGCACAGCTGCGCCCGCAAGTTTGACGGGAGCGTCTGGTGCTGGGGGCTCAACGACCAAGGGCAATCGAGCGGTGAAGGGGAGGTCGTATCGACGCCTAGGCAGGTCACCGGGCTCACGGACGTTCGCCACATCTCAGCGGGTCTCAAGCACAGCTGCGCGGTGACCGAGCAAGGGCGCGTCTGGTGTTGGGGGGCGAACGGCTACGGTCAGCTTGGCGACGGATCACGAGAAGCCTCACGCAGCCCTCAGCGGGTACAGAATCTCCAAGATGCTGCCTTGGTCGCAGCCGGCTTCTGGCACACCTGTGCGCTGCAGCAAGACGGTACGGCGCGTTGTTGGGGGCGCAACCAGTTTGGACAACTCGGGAACCAAAACCTCGTCGATCAGATTGCGCCGGGCGCGGTGAACAATCTGGCAGCCTCGATCAACCTCGCGCCCGGAGGACATCACACCTGCGGCGTTGGAGGCACGGGTCAAGTCGCCTGCTGGGGGCGCGCCACCGCCGGTCAGCTCGGTGATGGGGTGCCTCAGCAGGGGCTCCGCTCCTCAGCGGGGCTGGTCGTCGGGTTAGCAGGCGTGGCGCAAGCTGCGTCGGGTCGCGAGCACACCTGCGTTGCGAACACGCAAGGCCAGATCGCGTGCTGGGGTTATGGCTTCTTCGGTCAGCTTGGGAATGGCTCGGCTCAAAACGCGGCGCGGCCGGTGGCGGTGCCCTCGGCGGGTGAGGTCACGCACCTGTCGGCCGGTGAGCATTTTACGGTCGTTGCGACGAGCGACGGTCAGGTTCGGTGTTGGGGCGCCAACTCGCTCGGTCAGTGTGGTCAAGGGGTCGTCAGCGCGTCGTTGCGTGCGCCGGTTCCGGTCGGTGGCGTCGAGGACGTCATCGAGGTCGCAGCGGGCTCGCGCCACGCCTGCGCACGCACCGCCAACGCTCAGCTTTACTGCTGGGGTGCCAATGGCGGACAGCAGCTCGGCCTCGGTGACACCGTGAACCGGCTGAGCGCGACGCTGGTCAATCGGTTCTAGGCTACATCCAGGTGCGACCGCTGAGGGCTGCCCGTACAAAGGGGTTGCTCCGTCGCTCCGCGCCAATGGTGGTGTCGGGCCCGTGACCTGAGTGGACGATCAACGCGTCGTCTTCTTGCATGAGCTTCTTGAGGCTAGCGATCAGCGTTGGTGTGTCGCCCAACGGCAGATCCGTCCGCCCCACCGACCCCATGAACAGCGTGTCGCCGACGAAGATGTGCTCGCCGATAATGTAGGCGACGCCCCCGGGCGTGTGACCCGGTAGAAACAGGACGCGCGCCGAGAGGCTGCCAAAGGTCAGGACCTGACCGTCGTCGACGAAATGATCCGGCGGCGGCGGCTGTGGGACGTCACCGAAACCATACATCTGCGCCGACATCGCCACCGTGTTGTAGATGGGCATCTCTTCTCGGTGGACGTAGACGGGACGATCCAGGAGGCCGTCTTTGAGCGGTTTGATGGCGCCGGCGTGGTCTAGGTGGGCGTGCGTTTGCAAGATCGCGTGGATCGTCAGCCCGCTGCGCTCGATCATCGCCATCAACTTGTCGGGGTCGGCGCCTGCGTCGATGAGGACACCGTCCTTGGTGTCCGGATCGCCGCAGACATAGGCGTTCATCTGAAATGGGCTGACCGGCGTCGAGTCAACGACATAGTTTGGCGCCATTTTGGGCTCCTTTCCCCCCTAGGCGATCGCGTAGGAAACGCTTATGAAATGGGGCGCTGGCAGCGGTTTGCCAGGAAATGGTGTGGCGTAGAAGATGAGTTTTGGACTGCTTGCGGTGTTGCTGATGGCGCCGGTTCAGCTGGATCCGCAGGGCGCGCAACGACCCAAGATCATCGTGCTTGATCTGGTCAACGGCGCCGAGCTCGCCGATGCGCAGATCGAGGCGCTCGGTGATGCCATCGTCACCGCCTTGTCCGGAGCGCCCGTCGAGGTGTTGTCGGCCGCGGATCTGCGCAAGACCGTCGAGGTCAAGGCGAGCCAGAGCGCTTTGGGCTGCGTTCAAGGTGACTGCCTGCTCGACTTGGCCAAGGCTTGGCAGGCGCGCTACATCCTGACCGGATCGATCGCTGAGTTTAAGAAGCAGATCATCTTGAACCTCAAGCTGATCGACTCGGACAACGACAACCTCAAGGTTTTGCTGCGTGAGACGGTGGAGGCGAAACCGGAGGTGCTCACGGCGCTCGCCCGGATCTCGGCGGCGAAGGTGCGCCAAAAGCTCGGCGGCTCTCCTCCCAGCGACGAGGAGCGCGCCGTGCTGCGCGCCGAGAATGTGCCGCTGATCGGCTTGAGTATCGGGCTCGCTGGGCTAGGCGGGTTGATCGGTGCGTCGTGGTTTCAGCTCGAAGCGAGTGATCGAGCGGCGCGCGCGCTGGATGCCCCGACCGACCCGATCATCGGCCCCTACCACGCCGACCGCGCGCTGGCCTCGGCGAAGACAGCGCAGGGGATGGCCGCAGGCTCTGCCGTCGCCTTCGCCCTTGCGTACTGGAGCTGGAGCATGGGATGGTGAGGCCTTGTCTTGTCGCCGTGGTGATCATCGTCAGCGCCGGTTGTACCGGCGATTTGAGCGCTGTGAACCGCACGCCAGTCTGCGCCGAGGAACCCGCCTTGTGGACCG
Organism: Myxococcota bacterium; assembly: GCA_036338695.1. Taxonomy (GTDB): domain Bacteria; phylum Myxococcota; class UBA4151; order UBA4151; family UBA4151; genus CACGMS01. The sequence goes on along the minus strand of JAYZBQ010000009.1, from coordinate 98,541 downwards.
ACGCCGATTATCAGGGGCTCTGGGACGCCTCGGGTGAGCCAGCGCGGGCGGCGCTTGAACGCTGGGAGCGTGACGCACGCTGTCGCGTCTATTTGCTCCGGCAACAGGCGAGCGAGATCGCTGTGGACGCGGAAGCCGACGTCACGGCGCTGAAAGCCAAAGCGGGGCAGATGACGCTCAAGGCGGCGCAGGTACGAGATCACCTCGAGGGGTTACTCGATAACAACGTCTTAGCGGGCAATGTCGCGTGCCCGACCGACGCCACCGGTGAGCGCCCGCAGCGGCGTGACTCGACGACCTTGGCGAAGGTGTGTGTGCGCGGTGAGGACCATACGGTGCGCCTTTCTAAGCTGCTGACCACGATCGAGTCTCATGCCAATTTTTCGGCGGGTGACTCCGCCGCAGCGGGGGTGCGGGCGCACGCCGAGCACGTCCTCAACTGCATTCAGTGCACGACGCCGATCGATTGGGATGGCAACGGCGACCCGCAGCAGATGTGCGGCGGTGATCTCGGTGACTATGGCCTGACGGGAGCGGGTCTTGGGGATTACATCAGCTTGGTGGTGGCTGATGTCGTCGATGACGTGGTCGGAGAGTGAAACGTCTGCTCGTGACGGGCGCCGGCGGCAGCGCTGGGCGTGCACTCATCGAGGGGCTCGGCGACGACTTTGAGGTGCTCGGCACACGCCGAGATATCGGCCCTTTCCGACTGGACGTCACGGACCCTGAGTCGTGGAGTCGTCTGCTTGAGACCCAAGAGGTGGACGCCGTCCTGCATACGGTCGGCGCGTTCTCGTACCAGCCGATCGATGCGTGCGATCCGGGCACGTGGCGATCGATGATGAGCAGCAACCTCGACTCAGCATTTTACGCCTACCACTTCTGCCGAGAAGCGCTCAGACGCCACCGTGGTCGCTTGATCTTCTTTGGGCTCGCTGGTGTCAGCACCCACCGAGCGGAGCCGAACCTGTCCGCCTATGCAGCCGCCAAATCGGGTCTGATGAGTCTCGTGTCATCGATCGCCAGGGTCGAGGCGCCTTTCGGGGTCACCTGCAACGTGATCGCGCCGGGTTTGTTGCACGATGCCTCGGCTGAAGCGGTCAGCCGATTTCGAATCCCGGCTCGCAGGACCGCGACCGAAGGAGAGCTCGTAGGCTGCGTTCGCTACCTCCTCAGCGATGAGGCTGCGCAGGTCACTGGAACCACGATCACCCTCAGCGGTGGATGGCGACTGTAGCGTCCGTTGATCTTCGTATGAGCCTCTAAACGACTTGCGCCAGCGCCTTGAATCAGGCTTCTAAGCCGGCATTCTTTGGTCTTGGAGGTCGTATGCGGTTGGGTGTTTGGTGTGTCTTGAGTGTGGTGGTTGTCGGCTGTCCGATGCAAAACCCAGGTGGTGACGTCGGGGCCGATGCGGGCGCAGCGGCGGTGGTGGATGCCGGCGGTGCGGCGCGCCCGGACGCAGGAGCGGTTGAGACGACCACAACGATCAACGAGCTGCGCAGCGGAACCGTCCCGGTCGACACCCAGGTCCAGATTGAGGGTGCCGTCGTGATCGGAATCGTGAGCGGGCGAGGGCTCTGGGTTCAGCAGGGCACGGGACCCGACTCCGGCATGTTCATCTTTGGCGCTGAGGCGAGCGAGACCGACGGTTTAGCTGAGGGCAAAGAGATCGACCTGACCGCGACTTTTACGATCTACAATGAGCTCAAGCAGTTGCAGTATCCGACCATCACGGCGCTGCGCGACGGCGTCTTGCCCGAGCCCTTCGCCGTGTCGGCGCAGGATGTGGCGACGTCGCCGTCGTACGAAGGGATGTTGGTCCGCGTGAATGATGTGACGATCGTGAGCGCCAACCCGGATGCGCAGGACGGGCTGCCTTGCGCACGCGGCGAGGACGGGTGCACCGATTACGGTCAAGTCGAGGTCAACGATGGGCTGTACATCGACGACGAGCTCTTCCCCGCGTTCCGCAGCGGGCGCTACTTTTTGCGCCAAGCAGGGACTGAGTTCGCCTCCGTGACTGGGGTCGCACACTACAGCTTTGAGAAGCGCAAGCTGCTGCCCCGCCGCAGCGATGACCTCGTCGTGGTCGGCGGCGCGCCCGATTTCACGACCACGATCCAAGCGATCCAGCGCGGCGAGGTCGATGAGGACAGCCCCGTGGAGATCGAGGGCGCGGTCGTGACCGGCATGACCCACGCCTCCGAGGAGCGTTACCGCGGGATGTGGGTTCAGCAAGGGCGCGGACCCCACTCGGGGATCTATGTCTTCTTCGGCAGCAGCAGCCTGCCAGAGGTCACCCCGGGCTCGATCGTCAATCTAGCCGGGACGTACTCAGAGTTTCGCGGGCAGTCGCAGGTCGTACGTGCTCAGGTCGAGGTCACCGGCCAGGGTGACGTGCCGGAGCCGTCGACCGTTCTCGCCGCGGAGCTGGCCGGCGAAAGTGATGGCCCGAATCACGCCACCGCTGAGCCCTGGGAGGGGGTCTTGGTGCGCGTCGAGGAGGTCGCGATTACCCAGGCAAACCCGGACAGCGACGAAGGCGAACCCTGCGCAGACGGGGACGACAACTGCCGTGATTACGGGACCATAGCGGTCGATGGTGGCTTGCGCATCACCGACCGGTTGTGGCCATCGATGAGCGATGGCGTCGCTTTTGAACGCGCCGCAGGGACTCGATTCTCGGCGATCGTCGGCATCGCCGAGGAGGCCTTCGGGCACCACAGCGTTGCGCCGCGATCCGAGGCTGATCTGACCACACCCTAGGCAGCTATCGACGGCCGGGCATAATGACGGCTATGGGCGGTTACCTCACTTGTCGAGCCTCTGTTGTTTAGAAATTTAGGGATGGTTGAATGAGCCAAAATGACTCGGTAGTTTTTCTCTCGGCGAAGCGGACTCCTTTCGGCGCCTTTGGCGGCTCGATGAAGGGCCTGAGCGCAACGGACCTAGGCGTCATCGCAGCGAAAGCAGCGATCAGCGACGCGGGTGCGCCGGTTGATGATTACGGCCATGTCGCCTTCGGGAACGTGCTTCAAACCAGCGCTGACGCGCTGTATCTGGCGCGTCACGTCGGGCTTCGAGCCGGGCTCCCGCAAAGCACGCCAGCGATCACCCTGAACCGCCTGTGTGGGTCGGGCTTTCAAGGGGTGGTGACGGGCGCCGAGCAGATCCTGACCGGGCAAGCGCAGCTGGTGCTGACCGGCGGCTCCGAGAGCATGAGCCAGGCGCCCTATGTGCAGCGCGGGACGCGCTGGGGGACGCCGCTCGGGCGGAGCCCGAAGATGGAGGATATGCTCTGGGAGAGCCTCACCGACACCTACTGCAACACGCCGATGGCGGTGACCGCCGAGAACATCGCTGAGCGCTACGGCGTGACCCAAGAAGAGGTCGACGCCTTCTCGCTTGCGAGTCAGCAGCGCTGGGCTGCAGCGCATGAAGCAGGAGCCTTTGCAGCTGAGCTGGCGCCCGTGACCGTCAAAAGCCGCAAAGGGGAGAAGGTGATCGATGTCGACGAGCACCCCCGACCGCAGACCACGCTCGAGGGGCTCGCAAAGCTCCCGAAGGTGTTCAAGAAAGACGGCGTGATTCACGCAGGGGCAGCCTCTGGGATCTGTGATGGAGCGGGCGCGCTCGTTTTGAGTAGCGCCTCCTATGCCGAGGCGAAAGGGTTGGACCCGATCGCCTCGCTCGTGAGCTGGGGGGTCACCGGCTGCGACCCGACGGTGATGGGGCTCGGCCCCGTGGAGAGTTCGAAGCTGGCGCTCAAGCGAGCCGGGTTGACGCTCGACGACATGGACCTGATCGAGATCAACGAAGCCTTTGCGCCTCAGGTGCTCGGCTGCGCCAAAGCGCTTGAGCTGGACCCAGAGCGGGTGAACGCCTGCGGCGGAGCGATTGCGCTCGGTCACCCCTTGGCTGCGAGCGGCGCGCGGATCACCGCTCACCTGATCCATGCGCTGCGGGCACAAGGCGGTGGCTTGGGCTTGGGCAGCGCTTGCATCGGCGGCGGTCAGGGGATCGCGGTGATCGTCAAGGTGGGCGCATGAGCGAGCTGATCTACGATTGGAACACGCGTCGGCGCAGCTCATTGCTGGGTCAAACGCCGATCATCTTGGTCGACGAGACCTTGCGTGACGGGGTCCAGAGCCCGACGGTGAACGACCCTGAGCTCGACCAGAAGATGGCGCTGGTGCGTCTCATGGATCAGATGGGGATCGGCGTGGTGGACGTCGGTCTCCCGGGGGCCGGGGCTCGAGCTCGAGAGCATGTCCTTGAGCTGGTCAAGATGATCCGTGACGAGCAGCTGAGCATCATCCCTTACTGCGCAGCGCGAACGCTGGAGGCGGACATCGCCCCGGTCGCCGAGGTGCAGCAGCAGACCGGGCATCCGGTCGAGGTCTACGCCTTTATCGGTTCGTCCCCGGTGCGTCAGTATACCGAGAATTGGACCGTCGAGAGCATCGCTGACATCAGCGAGAAGGCGATCCGCTTTGGTGTCGGCGAGGGGCTGACGGTGGCGTACGTCACCGAAGACACAACCCGGAGCCGACCGGATCAGTTGCGCGTAATATTCGATCGAGCTATCGCCGCAGGCGCTGCGCGCCTTGTGTTGTGTGATACCTGCGGTCATTCGACCCCTCATGGGGTTCGGCAGTTGGTCGGGTTTGCAGCGGACTTTATCGAGTGTTCGGGGGTCGACGTCGGGCTCGACTGGCACGGTCACAACGACCGCGGTTTGGCGCTGGCGAACACCCTGGCTGCGGCGGAGGCGGGCGCCACCCGTATTCACGGAACGGCGCTCGGCGTCGGTGAGCGCGTCGGGAACACGAGCATCGATCAGCTCTTGGTCAACCTCAAGCTCCTTGGGTTATGGCCGCACGATCTGAGCTGTCTGGGTGACTTTGTCCGGCTGGCCGCAGAGGCGTGTAAGGTGCCGCTTCCTTACAACTATCCTGTCTTTGGCGAGGATGCATTTCGGACGGCGACCGGCGTCCATGCCGCAGCCATCATTAAGGCCTTGGATCGGGGTGACTCCGACCTGGCGGACTTAGTGTATTCGGGTGTGCCTGCAGGACAGTTTGGGATGGAGCAGGTGATCGAGATCGGCCCGATGTCGGGGATGAGCAACGTCCGATACTGGATGAAGGCGCGCGGGTTCGCCCCAAGCGAGCGGTCCGAGCGTGCGCTGTTCGACGCCGCCAAGGCGAGTGATCGGATCCTCACCGAGACAGAGCTGCGGGCGGTTTTGGAGCGCGGTGAAGCGCATGTATGACGGCCTCGAGGTCTTCTCGGCGACGCTCGCTTCTGAGCGAGAAAAAATCGGCGAGCGGGTGACCCGGTTTCTGATCGAGCACCCTGACCTGATGGTCGTGAACACCGAGGTCCGTCAGAGCTCTGACTCGAGCCATCACTGCCTCACGGTGCTGGTCTTCTGGCGTCGCCGACCATGAGCGGTACCCAGGCCCAGATCGACCGGTTCAAGCTGCTCGCCGCCAAGCGTAAAGGGGGGTTGCTGACACCCGAAGAGGAGGAGGAGTACCGACAGCTCGGGCGGCGGTTGGCGCAGAAGCAGCGCAAACGCTCGACCCGGGGAACCGCAGCGCTTCGCGCAGACCCGTTGCCGGGCTGTGACTTCTTTGATGACTTCCCCGAGCTCTACCGGCGCGGCGTGGTCGCGAATGAGCAGCCGCTTCCGGCTCCTGCTCAAGTGCCGGTGCTACCCGGCGCCGTGCACGGTCCGGGTCAGGTGATCCTCAACGATGGGCAGCGGCTCAAAGGGCACGTGCTCTGGGCGCCGTCACCGAGCGTTGACGGAAAGGGGTTTTCGCGGCGGCGCGTTCAGGCGGTGATGTTGGCGACCGACGGGGGCGTGCTCCCGGGTTCGGGGCGGCGGCTCGTGACCGAAGACGGTCGCGAAATCACCGGTTATTTAGCGAGTGACTTGGACGAGAATTTCGTCGATATTGTGCCCCACGAGGGCGCCCCGCGCGGGGTGAAGCGGCTTATCCTAAGACGCGAGCGCCTCCGCACGGTGGATCTTTGGCAACACGGCTCATAGATTATTTGCGATTTTTGGGGCGGTTTGTCGTCAAGCCGGGCACGACAGGTGCCGTTGCGCCCTCGTCGCGTTACCTTGTGGCCGAGTTGACCCGCGAGGTGGGTATCGAGACCGGTCGCTCCATCGCCGAGCTCGGTCCCGGGACAGGGGTCGTCACCGAACGGATACGCTCGCTGCTGCCAGAGGAAGCGACCTTTCTAAGCGTCGAGAAGGATGAGCACTGGGTCAGGCTGCTTAGCCAGCGCTATCCGGACTTGGACTTGGTCCACGGTGACGCCTCGGAGCTGCACCGCTACGCAGATAAGCGCGGGCTTGAGCCCTTCGATGCCGTGATCTGTGGTCTGCCGTTTAGTATCTTTGACGAGCCGCTGCAGCGAGCGATCCTCGGCGCCATTCAGGCGTCGATCGCGCCGGGCGGTCATTTTACGACGTTTGCCTATCTTCAGGGCCTCAAGCTGCCAGCTGGCCGGCGCTTTAGGCGCCTGCTCGAGGAGCACTTCGAGACCGTCGCGGTCAGCGACGTGGTTTGGAAAAATACGCCGCCTGCGGTCGTTTATCGCGCCCGCTCAGCGAGCGCCTCGGACTGAGCAACGAGACGCTTACTGACCCACCAATCACCTAGACGGTAGTAGGCGAACCCGGCGCTGGCTAAGAGGCGCCGCAAGGGTTCGTGATGCCGGCGCTCGACGCGGCAGACCAGCACGCCGGCGGGCGCAAGCAGCCTGACCGCTTCGAACACCACTGCGCTCGGGTCCTTAAAGACTGAAAATAGGTGGTTGATGACGATCGCATCGATCAGCTTGTCGCGTAAGGGGATGCGATACGGGCTGGCGCGCACCAGCAGGCACTGCGCGCCGCTAAGCGGCGAGCGATGGGCGCGCAGCAGCGGCGCAAGACGCCGGTCCACACCGATGCGCAGCCGCCATGGATGCACTGCGAGCTCATCGAGCATGCGCCCGGAGCCGCAGCCGATCTGTAAGAGAAGACCGCCGGCGTGGCTGCGCATGGTCTCGTGCAGGTCGGGGTCGGGCGGGGTGAGGCGTCGCGTGTACGCCTCTTTGCCAAGGCGTAACCACTGGCGTGGGCTGAGCAGGCGCTCGAGCCGCCGCTCGTCATCCGCTGCCGCCGGGAGGCAGTCGATCAAGCCGGGGCGCCTCAACGGGTAGGCCCGACCACACTCGTTACAGCGTGCGATCGGTCCTTGACGCTCGAGGGGCTGGTGACCGCAGCGCAGGCAGCTGAGCAGATCGACGCGCCGTTTCATGGGTTACACGCACGCAGCCTTCCTTCCAGCGGAAGCAGCTGCACCGTCTGCTGCCGCACCCCGGGCGCCGGCGTGTAGCGGACCTCGGCGGTCACGCTCACCAGCGCCGCCTCGCAGTCCTCATCCGTGCGTGTGTCGCGCACACGCGCGGTGAACGAGCGACCCGCCGGTTGGTCGCAGGCGTTGCCCTCGAGCATGTGGTTGATGCTGCCGTCTGCGCCCACGATTAACCCCATCGACTGGTTGATGCGGCTCTCGGCGCCATAGACGAGCTCAAGGTCTCGGCTCGCCTCGACGCGCAGTTGATCGTTGGTTCCGTGGGCAGCGATCGGGTTCAGGTTGCGATCCACGACGCGAATCAACACCGTGCGCCCCTCACCTGCGGCCGGCATCATCGACTCAAATCCGGGGGAGGTCGAGAGCCTGCTCGCTTTGTCTTGGTCCGCAGTCCAGGGCTGCCCGGACCAGATCATGTAGCTCTCTTTCCAGATCACCGTCTCGGCGTCGTAGCGACCGTTGCCCGCGTCCCAGCTCCCGTTCCCGTTGACGTCCTGATACCACTCCCCCGGCGTCCACTGGTTGTTATCGTCGGCATCCACGAAGGGCTCGGGGAGATCATCAAAGGGTTCGCCCAGGTCCCAGACACCGTTTTGGTTGCTGTCGTCAAAGCCCTCGGCGCCGCGCGCAAAGGCGATCAAGGTCACCAGGCCGTCGCGCGGGTTGCGGTAGGTATCCGGACCCTCGCGTCCGTCCCCCGCCGATGGGTAGCTCAGCTCATCGATGCAGCGATGCGGCAAGGGGGCGACGTTGCGCGGCTGATCTTCTCCGACGACGACCTGGTAGGTGATCGGTCGCACGGCGCAGCGTTGGTTGCCGGGTGCATCGCCGAGTACAAACCGACCCGCCTCTGCAGCAAAGCCTGGATCCAGCGCCGCGCGGTTGGGCGCGTTGAGCGTACAGTCGATCGAGAAGGTCTCGCCCACCAAGCCCTCGTCGAGCGCGGCAATATTGGTCGCTGCGCAGGTGAACCCCAGGTCACGGTTGGTCACCCTCTTGGGCTCGACGAAGTCGACCGAGAGCGTGGCGGAAGGCGTGGTGCGGTTGAGGGTTCGAAAACTCGCCGAGACGGTCGCATCGCTGAGGTCACAGGCTCGGTAGAGCGTGACGGTCGCGACGCCTGCGCTGGCGGCGACCTCGATCACCGTCTGCTCTCGTTGCTCGTCAAAACTTCCTTTGTCGGTGCGAAAGGTGACCATCTCACCGTCGTCGACCGGGGCGTCACGAAAGATCATGCTCGCCTGCAGCTCTGCCCGCCCTTCATCGACGGAAATCAACGACACGGTGATCTGTTCTTCAATATCGAAGCAACCGGTAGCCAGAACGTTGACCAATAAGATAACCGCCCAAGGGAGGGTGTGCTTGCGCATGCGTCTCGTCTCGCTCATGGTTCCCCTCCCAACCTGCCATGAAGGTCGGGTTTGGGCAAAGAAGGCTTTGCGCTCAGGAAGACGTTGATGGATCGTAAGCGCTTCGTAAAACTCCTGTCCTTAGCGGGGGTCGGCTGGCCGTCTGTGGCCGCTGCGTTCGGGCGCGCCAGCCAGGTGGCGTTTGCGCTGATCGATGCCGGCGAGGCGAGCGCGCGGCTCAAAGGCTGGACTCGCTTGGGCCTTGAGGTGGAGTCACGCACCTCGATCTCGGTCGCAAGCGCTCCCGTGATCGTCGATGTCGAGGCGCCCGAGCTGTTTGATTACCCGCTGGTGATCTGCGTCGGCCAAGGCGCTGCGCCCGAGTGGCCGCAAGCGCGCTGGCGCCGCTTGGCGCATTACATCCGCAGCGGCGGGATGATCTACTTTGACTCGCTTCGGCCGGGCGACGGGTTCGGCGAGCGCTGTCTTGAACGCGTGCTGCGCCAGCTCCCGGCGGACGCCGGCGCCACCTTGACGAAGGAGCACGTCGTCTATCGATCGTTCTATCTACTCGATCAACCGATCGGGCGCGGCCTAGCCGAGGGGCAACCACGCTGCGCGCAGCTCGACGGCCGGATGGTGGCGCTGGCAGCAGATGTTGACCTTTCGGGCGCGCTGCTACGCGATGAGTTCGGTGCTTGGGCGTTCACCTGTGAGCCAGGCGGCGAAGCCCAGCGTGAGCGAGCGGTCCGTTTTGGGATTAACCTGCTGATGTATGCACTGTGCACCGACTACAAAGCCGATCAGGTGCACATCCCGTTCCTGCTGAAGCGGCGTCAATAAGATGAACGACTGGCGCCAGAGCCTCGCATGGGAACCGATGGTGTCGTCCTCGGCGTGGTGGTTCGCGCTCGCTCTGACCTGTGTCATGCTGGCGCTGCTGTGGCGCGCAAGCGGTACGCTCGCGCGGCGGCGAAGAGGGGTGCTTCAAGCGCTCAGGCTGCTGTCGGGCGTCGGGGTCCTGATCACCTTGCTCGGGCCCGGCATGCGCTATGAGCGCGTGGTGCCGGTGCCCGGGACGGTGTTGGTGCTGCTCGACCGCAGCGCCTCGATGGATATTGAGGCGCGTCGAGAGGCTGTTCAGCGGCTGTTATCTCAGGATCAATTGGATCAGTTACAGCGAGAATTCTCGTTGCTTAAGTACGCATTTTCCGAGGGGGTCGAGCCGCTGGAGCTGGCCGCTTTGGATCAGCCACCAGACGGTATGCGCAGCTACCTGGTTGCGAGCATTGAAGAGGCGGTCGCATCGGTCGACGGCTCACCCATCGCTGGCGTGATCGTGCTCACCGACGGCGTCACGCAAGAACGCCCCCTCGACCTTGAGCAGCGCATCGCAGCGCTCGACGTTCCGGTCTTTTTCCTAGCGCCCGGTAAAGGCAGCGGCCGGGATATTGCGCTGAGCCTAGCCGGAGAAGCTCCGCTCGCCTTTGTCCGCAACACCCGCACCCTCCGGCTGGCGGTCTCAGGGCGTGGGCTCGATGGCTTCGAGGCGATGATCAAGGTGCAAATCCCGGGTACTCCTGATCAGCTGCGCAAGGTGACGCTTCAGGGCGACCCTGCTCAGGTCGAGATCGACCTTTCGTTCAAGCCGATGCGCGTCGGGCGGCAGGTGATCCGGATCTCGACACCGCCTCTAAGCAATGAAGAGGACCTCTCGAACAATGTCCTTTTGGTCCCGATGGACGTCGTTCGAGACCGTTTGAGAGTCTTACTCGTGGCCGGCGCTCCAACGTGGGATGTTCGCTACATCAGGCGCCTGCTCAAGGAAGATCCGGGCGTTGACCTGGTGAGTTTTTTCATCCTGCGTACCCCAGAAGACAGCAGCCGCGTCCCTGAAGACGAGATGAGTTTGATCCCGTTTCCCGAGCGAGAGCTGTTTGAAGAGCAGCTGCACACCTTCGACGTCGTCCTTTTCGTCGACTTTAACTACGCGCCCTACAGCGTCGGACGCTATCTAGGGCGCATTCGTCAGTTTGTTGAAGAGGACGGTGGTGGCTTTGCGATGATCGGTGGTGAGCGGAGCTTTTTTGAGGGACAGTATCAAAACACCGAGATCGCCCGCTTGCTGCCCGTAGAGATCACCCCTCAACAAGCCGATCACCGCCCCTTTGTTCCCATCGCCGTGGCGCCAAATCATCCGATCTTAAGCTTAGGTCAAAAAGGTGACGTCCAAGACGAGCTGGCGTCGTTGCCGCTGCTCATGGGTCGGAACCGGCTGGGTGATGCTAAGCCAGGCGCAGCGGTCGTTCTCGCCCACCCCGAACATCGAGCCGAGCGCCAAGAGCCGATCCTGGTGGCGGCGCCCGCTGGCCGAGGCCGGGCGCTCGCGCTCGCCGTCGACAGCCTCTGGCGATGGCAGCTCCCCGCAGCCGCTCGGCCGCAATCCAGCCGCCCATTTTACCGCATCTGGCACAACATGCTGCGTTGGTTGAGCAGCGACCCAGCTTTTAGTCGGCTGACCTGGGACGACCTGCCGTCCACGCTGGCGCGCGGCGAAGCGTTGCCGGTTCGACTCACCCTCAAAGGGGACGACTGGCTCCCGCAAGCGGGCGCTGAGGTTGAGCTGTCGCTCACGCAGCCGGGGCACGATGTTCGCCGTTTGCAGGCTCGCACGGACCCTCAGGGGCAGGTCCAGCTGACGGTGCCGGATCTCGCCCCCGGGGACTGGACGCTCCAGGCGATCGCTCGCGTCAAGGGGCGCGAGCGCGCTCGAGCGGAGGCGGTCGTGATCGCCGGGCAGCCCAGCTTGGAGCGACGTCTGGTGGGCCCGGATCGGCAGACCTTAGAGACCCTCGCAAAGGCGTCTCGAGGTGCGCTATTTGATTGGAACACCAAGCGCTTAGGCGACGTGCCGCTCGACGCCTCGCGCCAAGGCGAGCGCGTGGAGGCCATGCGGCAAGAGCCGCTGTGGAACACCCCGTGGTGGATGACGCTCGTCATCCTCCCTGCGCTGCTCGCCGTGTTATTGCGTCGGCGCTGGGAGCTCGTCTGAGCTAGTAGACCGTCAGCATCTCGTGGTACTTCGGCAGAGGCCAGAGGCGATCTTCGACGATGCCCTCGACCGTGTCGACGACCTCACGCAGCACAGCGTGCCGATCCAGCACCTCAGCCTTGAACGTCTGAAGCGCCTCGGGCGCATGCTCGATGGCTTCAGCCTTGGCGAGCCCTGCCTCGACCGCTTGGCAGCGCTTGTCGATCTCGTTGTAGTAGCTTGAGAGCTCTTGAAGGAGCGTCGTCTGCGCTGTCAGCGCTCGGTCGTCGAGTCCAGCCGCCTTTGAGGAGACGATGGCGTCTCCCACGCGTCGCTGGAAAGCCAGCAGCGCCGGCAGGATCATCGTGCGGACCATGTGGGAGCTGCAGCGCCCTTCGATGGTGATGTGCGTGTTGTACTTCTCGCAGGCGACCTCGTGGCGCGCCCGCAGCTCACGCTCGCTGAGCACTGCGTGGGACGAGAACAGCGCAATCGCCGAGTCGCTGACCCAGGCGGGGAGCGCGTCGGGAGTTGAGCGTAGGTTCGGCAGGCCGCGCGCTTCGGCGTCCGTGACCCAGTCGTCCGAGTAGCCGTCACCCTTGAAGATCACGCGATGATGCGCCGTCAGCGTCTCTTTGATGGTCTCAAAGACGGCGTCTGCCCGCGCGACGCCGCTGCTGAGCTTGCTCTCGAGCAGCGCGCCCATTTGCGATAAGCTCTCGGCTGCGACCGTACACAAGACCGTGTTGACCACCGCAACGCTCTGGCTCGAGCCGGCTGCTCGAAACTCAAATTTGTTGCCGGTAAAGGCGAAGGGCGAGGTGCGGTTGCGATCGGTCGGGTCCTTGGTCAGCGGCGGCAGCGCCTCGACGCCGAGCCGCATGATGCCACCGTCTCCTTCAGCCAACTGCTCACCGCTGACGATCGCGTCGACGATCGCCGTAAGCTGATCGCCGAGATAGGCTGAGATGATCGCCGGAGGCGCCTCGTTGGCGCCGAGTCGATGGTCGTTACCCGAGTGCGCAATGGAGGCGCGCAGCAGCGGAGCGTACTGGTTCACGCCCGAGATGATCGCCGCAAGGTGGAACAAGAAGCTGATGTTGTCTTGAGGCGTCGAGCCAGGGTTGAGCAGGTTCCCCCGCTCGTCGCAGCTCAGCGACCAGTTCACGTGCTTACCGCTGCCGTTGACGCCGGCGTAGGGCTTCTCGTGAAGCAGGCAGGTAAAGTTGTGGCGGTCTGCGACGTTGCGCAGCACCTCCATCGTCAGCATGTTGTGGTCGACCGAGACGTTGCTCGCCTCGAAGATGGGGGCGAGCTCGAACTGGGTTGGCGCCACTTCGTTGTGGCGGGTCTTGGCCGGGACGCCGAGACGCCAGAGCTCTCGATCGACGTCTTCCATGAACGCCATGACGCGCTTGCGAATCGCCCCGAAGTAGTGATCGTCCAGCTCTTGCCCCTTGAGCGGAGGCGCACCGAACAGGGTCCTGCCAGCGTTGACGAGGTCCGGGCGTTGGACGAAGAACTGTTTGTCGATGAGGAAGTACTCTTGCTCACAGCCGACGGTCGTGAACACCCGCTTGACGGATTCGTGACCGAGCAAATGCGCGACCTTGACCGCTTGCCGCTGCAGCGTCTCGCCGGCGCGCATCAACGGGGTCTTCTCGTCGAGCGCCTCGCCGGTATAGGAGCAGAAGGCCGTCGGGATGCACAGCGTGCAACCGGTCGGGTCGCGCCGGATGAAGGCCGGGCTCGAGGGGTCCCAAGCGGTGTAACCACGAGCCTCGAAGGTCTGCCGGATGCCGCCGGATGGGAAGCTCGAGGCGTCCGGCTCACCTTGAACCAGCTGGCTGCCATCAAACTTGATGATCGCCTTGCCGTTGCTCAAGTCCAAGAAGGAGTCGTGCTTCTCGGCGGTCAAGCCGGTCATCGGCTGAAACCAGTGTGTGTAGTGGGTCGCCCCACGCTCTTGCGCCCACGAGCGCATGGCGTTGGCCACCGCCTCGGCGGTGGTCTCGTTCAGGGCAACACCCTGATCGATCGTTTGGCGTAGATCGGCGTAGGCTTCGGCGGGGAGCAGACGCTTCATCACATCATCGGTGAAGACGTCGCTCCCGAATTCCTTGGTTAAGTCCCAGCCGTTGCTCACAGGCGCCGAGTTCATCGGGCGATCGGAGATCAGGCGGATCGAGGTTTGACGGTGGCTACGGGTCATGGTGGCGCTCTCATTCGCAAAATGACACCGCCTCCATGCGTCGGAGCCTTCGACGACGCAAGCCCCGTTAATGCGACAGATGACCTATGCTTCAAGTCGCGCTTTAGGTTTGGTCGGTTTAGACTGAATGATCACTCAGTCAGTATGGCCAGCTTGATCGCACGAAGACGCTGTGACACCTCGGAGTGGGGCGATCAACGCGAGGATGAAGCCGTGCCGGAACTCCCTGAGGTTGAGACCTGCCGCCGAGCGCTCGAGCCGCTTCTGGTCGGCCGGCAGATCGGCAGCTATCGTTCGAGCGGTCTCACCTTGCGGGCGCAGGCGAGCGTAGGCGATATGGCGGAATTGGGTGGCCGGACCATCGAGCAGGTGGCGCGCCGCTCAAAGTACCTGATCATCACCGCAAGCGGTCAGGCGGTGCTCGTTCATCTCGGCATGACAGGTCAGCTGTTCGTGAGCCAGGGCGAGCCACCGTGGGCGCGTCATGAGCATTGGCGGCTCGAACTCTCGGACGGCTGGTTGAGGTATCGCGACCCGCGCCGCTTTGGGATGCTGCTTCGTTGCTCGGAGGCGGCGCTCGCAACGCACCCGCGCCTCGTCGGCCTCGGCCCGGAGCCGCTCACTGAGCGCTGGACAGATGAAGCGTTCATCGCCGCGTGTAAGCGCTCGAGTCGTGCGATCAAGCCGGTGATTATGGACGCGAAAACCGTCGTCGGTGTTGGGAACATCTACGCCGCAGAGGCACTTTTTGCGGCTGGGATTGACCCGCGTCGATCGGCAGACCGGGTGGCTCCAGCGCGTCTGAGGCGGCTGCGGCGAGAGATCATCGCTGTGCTTGAGCGAGCGCTCGATTCGGGCGGCAGCACGGTCCGGACGTTTTTGTCGTCGGACGGCGCGCCCGGCTACTTCGCCCAGCAGCTCGCTGTTTACGGCCGGCAAGGTGAGCCCTGCCGCAAGTGCGAACGCCCGCTTCGGCTAATCCGGCTCGGCGGGCGCAGCACCGTCTTTTGCGGAAGCTGTCAGCGTTAGCTGGCGTGTCGCCTCCGGCGCTTGTAAGCCAGCGCCAGCAACCCAAGGAAACCGAGCGTTCCAGCGCTCCCGATGTCGCCGCTGCAGGCGCAGCTTTGCGCCGGTGGCTCAGGACCCACGGTCGGCGGCGCCTCGCCGCGGATGCAAGCCTTGGTGCCTGCGCTGATCTCTCGACAGGTCAGCTGGAATCCAACTGGACAATCGACAACCGTCTCGCAAGGGTCGGTGCAGTATGGCTCGGGATCGTCCGTCACACAGCGTTGACCGCCGGTGCAGTCGTCGTTGCTAACACATTCGCCGGGAGGTCCCGCGTCCGGCGGTAAAGGGCCGGCATCCGGGATGGGTGGACCGAGTTCGCTCCATGCGTTGATCCGGTAGCGCCCGACGGCGAAGCCATCGGCGCTGCGCACTATCAAGCCATAGGTCCCCGCCGAGAGTTCACCGGTGCTCGCGAGCCCTTCGTCGTCGAAATCGAGCTCAAGCTCCATGCGGGCACCTGCGTCCCCGACAGCGGCCGGTCCGTCGATCAGGTGAACCGTGACCGAGCCGAGGACGTCTTGGAGCCGAACGTTGATCGCATCGTCCTGCTGCAGCGTAAACTTCATCACGTCGACGTCATCGCTGGTGTGCAGGTTGTGCTCTTGTGCTCGGTTTGCGTCCGAGGTGTCTCGCAGCGACCCTGCCGTCTGCCAGGTGTTGTCTTCCTCGTAGGGGTCTGGGTCGTCGCCGATCAGCCCACCGGGCGCCATCAGCAGCCGGATGCAGTTGTTGGTCTCGTCCGTCTCTTCGATCTGGTTGGTCGGATCGACGCAAGCCTGCATCACCTGGGGCTCGTCACCCATCTGCAGGACCCCGGGCAAGGTGCGGCAGCGCGCCGTGCGCGTCATGCGGCCGTCGAGCGCCGGGATCTGACAGGTAAAGACGCTCTCATCGTTGACTTTAATGTCCACTGTCGTGGGCGGCGTCGAGTCGTCTCCTTGGTAAAATACCTCCATCCGCAGCGTGATCATCTCGCCGGCGATGGGCGCGGCGGGGTTGAGCGATGGGTTCTGGAGGCGAAGATCGTTCTGCGGCGGCGTTGGCTCGCCGACAACGAGCTCGATGGTTGCGCAATTGTTCGCTTGCGCCTCTTCGGATTCGCCGAGTTCTTGGTCCGGATCGATGCAGGCTTCGAGCTCATAAGTGCCCTCTTCGAGGCCCGGCATCTCGACGTCGCGGCACCGGGTGCGGTCACCTGGATCCGCCGGAGGCAGCACGCAGCGCGTGATCTCCTCGCCGCCGACGGACAAGGCGACAGGAGTGGGAGATGAGATCAGGTTGCCGTCATTGACGCTGTCAATGTCCACCGCAAACGCGGTGTTTGGTGCGGGCGCCTCTGGATCGACCGTCACGTTCCTGAGCCGGATGTCGCGGACGACGTCCCCGTTCATCCCCTGGTGCGTTGCGGTGAGCGTGTAGCCATCGACCGCCGCGCCGCCACGTCCCGTGATCTCGACAAAGAAGACGCCGCGATCAGCGGGTCCGTAGCTCAACTCGACGGGACCTTGTCCGGTCGCCCGCGCCAGCGTCTCGCCGCCCGGCGCGGTCAGTCGGCCGTCGATGTCGCCACCCGAGCCCTCGATCAGCACGCCGGATACGGTGAGCGTGCCCGGCTCGCTCATGGTCACACGCACCCAGTCGGTGTCGTCGGCGACGTGCAGTGTGTGGCTCTGCGCCTCATCGAGGGGTAGGTCGCTGGCGTCGTCACGCGCATTGTCCGGCTCAAATTCGTCGATGGCGAAGAGGTGCAGGCTGAGCTGACCGCAATTGTTGGTCTCGTCCCGCTCTTCCATGGCGTTCGCAGGGTCGACGCAGACGCGCAGGACGACGTCACCTGCGGCGACGCCCTGAGCCACGTTGATCGAGCACGGCGCGCTGCCCCCGGTCGCAATCTCTGCGAGCTGGCACTCACCGGCGTTGTCGCCGTTAATCGTCAGGCGTGCGATTGTCGCCTGGCTCACGCCGGCGTTCCCCGCATTGCTGACGGTGGTTGAGACCGTAAAGGGTTGCTCGGCGAAGAGGTTGTTCGGCGCCACGCTCACGACGCCAAGGCTCAGGTCGGGTGGGCGCGCCGCGAGGTCGATGAGCCGGAGGTTGATCCGGTAGCGATCGACGGCGTCATTTCCTCCGCGGTTGACCCGGATGTAATAGGTCGCCGGTTGAAGCTCGCGGATGAGGCGAGACCAGTTGCCCTCGCCGCCGTTGTTGTTGCTCGTCAGCTCACGCCCCTCGGCGTCGAGCAGGGCAACGCGCGTGTTGAAGGCGTCGCCCTCTTGGCTGGGGCCGGTCGTGATCTGCGCCTCGCTCGGGCGGTTGACCACGAAGAACAGGTAGTCGATGTCCTCGGCGTTGTGCAGGGTATGGTCTTGCGGGGCGTTGTCACGGATCAACGTCGCCTCAAGGCGCGTGTTGTCGGGCTCGTAATCATCGACATCCTCGACGCTGAACTGAAGCTCGGTGCAGTTGTTCTCCTCGTTGATCTCGACCTGCTCGTTGTCGGCGTCGGCGCAGATGCGCAGGGTGTGGTCCCCACCCTCAAAGCGCAGCTCGTTGATCTGACAGGCGCCGATCCCGTTGCCGCCGACCGGGGCGATCGCGCAGGGCTGACCGACCGGCTGACCGTTCTCCGTGATCCGCACCGTCGTGGCGTTGTCGGTGGGGTCAGCGACCGCGTTGCGGACCACGATGAGCGCCTGGGCATCTCGCCCCTCAACCGGGGGGTTGGGGTTGAGCACAACCTGCTGAATCTGCAGGTCCGGCCCGTTGAAGAAGTTCGACTCCGCGCAGTTGTTGTCCTCGTTTCGCTCGCCCCATTGCTCCTCGGCGTCGGCGCAAAAACGCACCGTGAGTCGCCCAGCGGGCGGCGGATTTAGGTTCTCGAGCGAGCAGTCGTGGTGTGCCTCTGCAGCTAGCGCAGGGACCTCGCACTCGCCCCAGCTTTGATCACCGACGAAGAGACGAGCGACCGTGGCGGGCGTCTCCGGCGCAAAGCGGTTCCGAATACGGACGCTGGCGCTGAAGGTCTCGTTGAGCCCCGGGTTGACGGGGTTGATGTTCAGGTTCTCTGTGATCAGATCAGAACCGATCGCAATACGTCGCTCGGCGCAGTTGTTCTCTTCGGACGCCTCCTCGATCGCTGCGCCGGTGTCGCCGCAGATCTTGACCACCGTGATGCCCGAGGGGAGGCCGGCGAGCTCGTTGAACTGACACACGTGTTCACCACCGTTGGCGATCTCCGGGACTTCGCAGGTACCTGCGGGTACATCGTTGAGCAGCAGCTGGGCTTGCGCCGCAGGCAGCGCGCCGGCGAGCGCGTTGCGTATCGTCGCTTGCGCTGCCCACCCTTGACCCACGTCCGGGTTGTTCGGGGTGAGGCTTAGGTTCTGAACCACGACGTCCAAGCCGACGGTGGCGCGCAGCGTGGCGCAGTTGTTCTCTTCGTCGAGTTCTTGGATCAAGCCCGTGGCGTCTGCGCAGACGCGCAGGTCGTGATAACCGATCGGCAGGGCTGCGAGGTTCGCAAAGGCGACCTGGGCGTTGGCGTTGGCGGCGAGCGCCGCGACGGGCTGCTCGCCGATGACGGCGTCGCCGTTGTAAAGGCGCGCCACCGTGGCGATCGCTGCATCGACGCCGTTGTTGACCTGTACTGAGGCTGCCCACGGCTGGTTTGGAGCAGGCTGGGGGTTGAGCGCAAAGTTTGAGACGCTCAGGTCAGGGCCGCCGCTTAACTCGAGATGAATCTGATAGTCACCGGTCGAGAAGGCGCTGAAGCCGCGCACTTTAAAGTAGTAGGTTCCAGCCGGTGTGTCAGGGCGGTTCAGACCGCTGTAGAGCCCTTGAGCGCGCCCCCCCCGGTCATCGTTGAACGCTACTCGAGCTTCTTGCCCCTCTTGGTACATCTCGATGTAGGTGTCCATGTTCTGACCACCCTGCGCCGCTGCGGTCCAGACATCGATGGTCGCCGTACCGCCCAGCGTGATGGTAAAGTAGTCTTCGTCGCCGCGCGTGATCGAGCCTCGGATGACGTCGCCGTGAGCGATTGCGTTCGCCGACGCTCGGTCGTTGTTCGGCTCTTGTTCTTGTGCCCAAACGGTCGCGCTGATCAGGCAGCAAAAAACGGTGATCCACCGCATCATAAAAACTCCTATCGGCCGCTCGGAGGCGCCGAGCTAAGGTGTACCCTTGCGAGCCCATCTTGGCAAAGCACAAAGGCACCAAAGCGCTTACCGAGGTGGTCAGCTCGCTGTTGACGCGAGGCCTTGCTCGTGGCGCTCGATCACCTGGTCACGGACGCGGTTTCTCAGTGAGGTATGATCCTTGGGCACCATCCCTTGCGTCGAGACACTAGGTAAGAACTCGACGATCATGGTGCCCGGTCGCGGCAGCAGCGCTTTGCTCGGCCACAGGCGACGGGCATGATGGATTACCGTCGGTACGACCGGCGCTTGCGCATGGATGGCGAGTCGAAAGGCGCCGCTTTTCCAGGGCAGGCTTTTGTCGGTTTGGACGCGCGTGCCCTCGGGAAACAGAAGGACCCAGGCGCCCTGACCGAGGTCCTCTGCCGCCGCATTGAGCGCCCTGCCACCAGACTTGCGCTGACCTCGCTTGACGAAGATGTGGCCGGTCATCCACATCCCGAGGCTGATAAAGAAGACCCAGCGCAGCTCCGCCTTGGCGATGAACCGCGCTGGTGTGGCGGCGGCGCCCATGATCGAGAAGACGTCGGCGTTGGAGCGGTGGTTCGCTACGATCACCGCGCCGCTCGCCGGGAGGTGTTCACGCCCACGCACCTCGACTCGGATGCCTGCGATCCACAAAACACCCCCCGCCCAGACGCGCTCGACGATGTGTTGTGCCCGATTGCGGCGACCGCCAAACACCACCAGCGGGACGACCAAGAGGCTAGCCGTCACCCCCCCAAAGACGAGGTAGATCAGCGCAAGCGTGCCACGGATGCGGCTCGTGAGGGTGTGGGGGATGACGGCTGCAGCTGCCATGAGCGCCTCGAACCCAAAGGGAGGGTCTTAGTCGAACTTGCCTTCGCGCCCGAAATAAGGCGCTCGGTGCGGGTCTTCACCGCGCAGGTGCTGCAGGAGATACTGCCGCAGGCGCCGCTCATCACCTGGAGCAAAGCGCGTGAACGTGCTCCCGACGATGAAGCTGCGATCCTCTTCTCGGCGGACCCAGATGACCTCACCTTTGATCTTGAGAAGGTCCACCTCTCGACCGCGCGGGATGTAGATCAGCACGTGAATCTGCTGCCCTGGGACCAGCTCACCCTCGGAGTTGAACATGACCCCTTTGGCGCTCAGGTTGCGCGCTCGGGTGTGCAGGCTTCCGGTCTCGGTCTCGACCTCAAGACGCAAATCAACGCGGACACGCGCAAAGCGTTTTCGCATCTTGTTCCGCTTATCTTGTAGATTCGCCATGACACCGCCACCTTCGGGTGCATCTGATAGTTGGTCCTCACCAAGTTGGCAAGAAAGCCGCCGCTACGCTCGGGGTGTCGCTTAGACGCGTTCGGCGAGAACCTCGGCGATATCCTTGACCACGACTTGGTCATCGACCCCGATCTCTCGGGTGCCGTCACCGATCATGGTCATGCAAAATGGGCAGGCGACCGCCACCGTCGTGGCGCCGGTCTCAACCGCCTCTTGGGTTCGATTGTGGTTGACCCGCGTCCCGAGGTGCTCCTCCATCCACATGCGACCGCCCCCAGCGCCGCAGCAGAAACCCCGGTCGCGGTTGCGCGTCATCTCGACCAGATCGGCCCCAGCGGCCTCGAGCAGGTCGCGCGGGCTGTCTTCGATCCCGTTGTAGCGCGCCAGATAGCACGAGTCGTGATAGGTGACCTTCCCGGCGTCGCTCGCATCGAGCGCAATCGCTCCGGAGCGGACCAAGCCGTTGAGGAAGTCCGTGTGGTGGTGAACCTCAAGCTGAAACTCGGCGTCGACGGTCGGATAGTCCTTGTTGAACGTATTGAGGCAGTGGGGACAGGTCGTGATGACCTTCTGCACGTCGTAGCGCTTGAAGGTGTCGATCAGCGTACCCGCCATCTCGACGAAGAGGTATTCGTTGCCGAGTCGCCGGGCCGTTTCGCCGTTGCAACTCTCGCCTTTGCCGAGCACGGCGAAGTTGACGTTCGCAAGCCGCAGCAGCTTGACCATCGCCGCCGTGATCTTCTTGGCTCGATCGTCAAAGCTCCCAGCACAGCCCACGTAATACAGGTACTCGAAGTCCGGGTTGGTCTCGACGGTCGGGATCTCCAAGCCGTCAGCCCAGTCAAACCGGGTGTTCGCGCCCAGACCCCACGGGTTGGCGTTGGTCTCCATCCCACGAAAGACCGAGTCGAGCTCCGGTGGATTGTTGCCCTCCATCATCACCATATGACGGCGCATGTCGACGATCTTGGGCACATGGCGGATCCCGACTGGGCACTCTTGGACGCAGGCGCCACAGGTCGTGCAGCTCCAGAGCTCGTCAAAATGGATCGAGCCCTCGCTGTCGGCCCCACCGATGAGGTTCACCTCGCAGTTGGGCTCGCCCTCGCTCCCTTTGTTGACCCAATCGAGTAGGTTCACCTCATTGGCGTAGAGGTTGTCCTTCATGTCGTGCACGATTTTGGCTGGATCGAGCGGCTTGCCGGTCGTGTTCGCCGGGCAGACCACGGTGCAGCGGTTGCACTCTGCGCAGGCGAAGGTGTCGAGCAGGTCGGAGGCGCCAAAGAGGTTGACCCGGCCCACACCGAACTCCTCGCTCGACTCAAAGTCGACCGGGTTCAGGATAAGCCCTTCGCCGCGCGGGCGCAGGAAGAAGTTTGGGACCGCTCCGAGCAGGTGCATGTGCTTCGAGAACGGCAGGTAATTCATGAAGATCATGATGGTCAGGAAGTGACCCCACCAGAAGAAGGGGTAGAGCCCCTTGGCCGACTCGGTGGTCAGGGCCGCAGCGAACAGCCGAGTCCCTGGCCGTCCGTAGAGCCAATCACCTTGCGCGTCGGCGAAGACACCGTGTCCCATGACCACATCTGCGGCTTGCACGCCCGCAAGCGTCACCATGAGGATCGCAATAAACAAAATGATCAGCTCAGCGTCGGCCGAGCGTTTCTTGAGCCTCGGCAAGAAGGCGCGCAAGAACCAGCGCCGGAAGATGGCGATGAAGCAGGCCAAGCCGACGCCGTAGATCGCCAGCTCTTGGCTGATCCAATAGCCCTTCATGATGAGGGATTCAGCAGGGGTCCCAAAGAGCCACGCGTAGCTAAAGCCGTTGCCTTGTTCGTCAAAGAGGACGCCCGAGAGGACGAACTCCACCAGCCCGATCTGGATCAGCAGGAACCCATAAAAGAACGCCATATGCAGGATGCCCGCGCCCGGGTCACGCAGCAGCTTCGCCTGACCGATGACGTAGTAGGCGACATCCTTGAGGCGACCTCCGAGGTGCGAGAGCGTGAAGTCGTCGACGCCGAGCCGGATCATCCGCACGAGGCGCAGGCAATTCCGGGCGAAAAGCGCCAGCGAGACCCCTAAAACCGAGACGACGGCGATCCCGTGCATGCTGCTCCCTCGCTTTCCCTCTTTAGACCATTAGGCGGTGGGTTTTAGTCCTTGTTCACTGACCTTATCGGCAAGTTCTGGACAAACCTCAAACAGGTCGGCGACGAGCCCATAGTCGGCGACGCCAAAGATCGGCGCCTCCTCGTCCTTGTTGATCGCAACGATGGTTTTCGAGCCCTTCATCCCTGCGATGTGCTGGATCGCGCCGGATAGACCCGCAGCGATGTAGAGGCTCGGCGCCACGACCTTACCGGTCTGACCGACCTGGAGATCATTCGGTACCCAGCCTGCGTCGCACGCTGCGCGCGAGGCGCCCATCGCAGCCCCTAGGGCGTCTGCAAGCTGCTCGATCGGGGCGAAGTCGCCTTTGGTGCCACGTCCGCCTGAGACCACAACCGACGCCTCGCTCAGATCCGGGCGGGCGCTCTCCGTCTTCTCTCGGCCGACAAAGCGTGTCTTGGTCTGCGGGGGCTCAAAGGCGATCGCTTGAACATCAGCAGCCTGCGTGGCGGCGGGCTCAAACCCGGTGGCGCGCACGGAGACGACCAGTCGGCCGGTGCCTTGGACCGTGGCGATGACGCTTCCTGCCCACAGGGCGCGCGTGAAGGTATCGCCGGACTCGACCGATAAAATCTCGGTCACCATGCCGCAGCCGAGCTGTTCGGCGAGGCGGGGCAGGTACCCTTTGCCGACGCTGCTCGATGGGGCGATCACCACGTCCGCTGCCACCTGAGCGAGCGCTTGCATCGCCGCAGCGTAGTACGTCTCAGCGACGCCGTCTCCGAGTTGATCGTGGGTAATGGCGTGGACGGCGGTGACCCCCTCTGCCGAAGCGTTCGCTGCGCTGGAGGTGTCCGCCCCCATGCAGACGACGTGCAAGTCGGCGCCACGTGCGCTGGCGACTTGCTGTGCGGCGCTTAGGGTCGCTCGGTTAGGCACCGAGAGGTCGCCGCCGGCGACGTCGAGGAGGCACACGACCGCGTTGCCGCCTGCGGGGTTCTCAGTCGCCGCCGGTACCTCGACAGGAGCCAGCACGGTCTCAGCTTCGCTCGGATCTTCGTCCGCGGTGCTCTCAAGCTCGACCTCATCGCCTGAGTCATCGGCGAGCGCGCCCTCGGTCGCCGCTTCTAGCTCCGCTGGTGCCTCTTCTGCCGCCGCAGGTTCTTGCGTGGGCTCTTCTGGGGTCACCGTCGGCTCGGTGGACGCCATCGACTCAGTGGCCGCCTGTTGCGCCTCTTCGGGCGACATCACCAGGGTTGGTTTCTCGCTGGGCGCTGCGGCTTGCGGCGCGGGCTCAGCGACGGGCTCCGGCTTGGGCTCGGGCTTTGGCTCAGGCGCCGGCTGAGGTTCTTCCTTTTTTCGAGTCCCCATCCATCCGAGCGCCACGGCGACGGCAACACCCAAGGCAATCAATAATCCAGTCTTCATGATTCACCATTCCACCGCATCGCGGTGTCTATCGTTTGATTTAAGCGAGCACCTTGGCTTCGTCGCGCAGCTTTGCGATCAACGTATCGACATCGGCGACGATTTGGCCGGCTTGACGCTCGGGCGGCGGGGACAGCGAGAGCACTTTAATTGGGCTCTCCTCGACGCCGCCAAGCTCCGCGTCGGTCAAGACCTCGTAGGGTTTCTTTTTCGCCTTCATGATATCGGGGAGCTTCGGCAGCCTGGGCTCGTTTAGGCGCAGGTCCGTGCTGATCACGCCGGGTAGGTCGAAGGCGACGGTTTCGGTGCCCCCGTCGACCTCGCAGCCGACGGTTACGGTGCCGCCCTCAACGCTCACTTCATAGGCGAAGGTCGCCTGCGGCCAGTCGAGGCGATGCGCCAGCCGTTGCGCGACCTGTCCGGAGTCGCCGTCGATGCTCTGCTTGCCCATCAAGACCAGGTCGGGCTGCTCGCGTTCAGCGACCGCTGCGAGCAGCGGCGTCACGACCTCGGGCATCAGCTTGACCTCGGTGTTGATCTGGATCGCCCGATGCGCGCCCATCGCAAGCGCTCGACGCAGCTCAGGCGCAGCCTCGTCGCCACCGATGGCGACGACGATGATCTCACCTTCGCCACCATCCAAGAGCCGCAGCGCCTCCTCGACGGCGATCTCATCAAAGGGGTTGATCACCATCGCCACGCCGCCGCGTTCGATGTCATCGCCTGCTTTATTGACGACGATGCGCGCGTTGTAATCTTCGGTGCGTGCGATCGGTACGAGTATCTTCATCGTTCTTCTTCCTGTTCGGTTGGGCTGTTATTGTGCCGGCGAGTCGCCGGGTCAAGTAACGCCTTAGCGCATGAGCTCTCGCGAGATCACAATACGCTGAATTTGGCTGGTTCCTTCGTAGATCTGGATGAGCTTAGCGTCTCGCATCAGCTTCTCGACTGGGTACTCTTTGGTGTAGCCGTAGCCGCCGAAGATCTGCACGGCGTCGGTGCAGATCTCCATGCACCAGTCGGCGCACATCGCCTTGGCGAAGCTCGCCTCTTTGTTGGCGGGCAAGCCTTGGTCGGTCCGCCAAGCTGCCTCGAGCGCCAGCAGCCGAGCAGCCTGCGTCTTGGCTGCCATGTCCGAGAGCATGAAACCGATCGCCTGATGCTGCCCGATGGGTTTGCCGAATGTCTTGCGCTCTTTGGCGTAGTTGATCGACTCCTCAAGCGCGCGCCGGGCGACACCCACCGCCGACATGGCGACGAGCGGGCGGCTAAAGTCGAGCGTGTGCATGGCGATCTTCCAGCCATTCCCCGGACCGCCGATGCAGTGATCCGCCGGCACCCGCACGTCCTCAAAGCTGATCGGCGCCGTGTCCGAGCAGCGTTGCCCCATCTTATTTTCATGGGGAGCGACCGTGATGCCAGGCGTGTCACGAGGTACGGCAAAGAGGGTAATGCCGCGGTGGCCCGCCTCTCGATCCACGGTCGCAAAGACCGTGTAAAAGTCCGCGTGGGTTGCGTTCGTGATCCACTGTTTTTGACCGTTGATGACCCACTCATCGCCCTCACGACGAGCCGTGGTCCGCAAGGACGCTGCGTCCGATCCTGCGCCCGGCTCACTCAGGCAAAACGCCGCAAGCTTGAACTCGTCGACGAATGGCTTGAGGAACTTACGCTTCTGATCTTCGTCGGCGCCGAGAACGATCGGGGTGAGCGCCAGCTCATTCGCCATGCACGAGGTCGAGTACCCGACGCAGCCGTAGGAGATCTCCTCGCTGATGATCAGCGTGTCCACCAGCGGCATGCCTGCGCCCCCGACCGAGCTTGGGATGCACAGGTTGAGCAGACCGTTCTCCCAGGCGCTGCGGATGGCGTCTTTCGGGAAATGTCCGGTCTCAT
The DNA here is from genome assembly GCA_036338695.1 of Myxococcota bacterium. Taxonomy (GTDB): domain Bacteria; phylum Myxococcota; class UBA4151; order UBA4151; family UBA4151; genus CACGMS01. Next base: position 72,619 of record JAYZBQ010000009.1, on the reverse strand, counting down.
CCCAGTGCCCTGCATGGGGGATCACCGTCTGCGCGATGAATTGGCGCGCCATGCGCTGGTATTCGAGTTGGTCTTCGGTCAATCCAAATGAGATCATGCTTAGTCCAATGCTGGGTCAAAGGTGTCGGTGGTGTCTTGCTGAATCGTCGGCGCCGGCTGCGGCATCAAGGTTGGGTTGTCGCCCGAGCTGAGCCCTCGGAGGGTGAGCCGGACGAGGTGGTCCCCGAGGTCGTTGAGGTCGGTGGCGCTGTTGCGCCCAAGCCCCCACGCCAACGTGAACGCGTCGAGGCTGCCAAAGACCATCCAGCGAAGCGCATCGATCGATACGTCACGACGAAACAGCCCTTGCTTTATTCCGTCGTCGAGGATGGCGCGCAGCACCGAGAAGAACTTGGCCAATGGGCGGTTGTCGTAGTCGGTGACAAAGCGCCGGCTCTGGCGAACCTGCATGGTGATGATGGAGCCCAGCGAGGGGTCGCTCTGCATCGCCCCGAGGTAGGCTCTGATCAGCTGCGCAAAGCGCTCTCGCGGATCTTGATGACCCTCTTGGACTTTCGCCTCGATCGCCTGCATCGCCGGAGCGACGCGCTCTTCAAACAGGCTGATGAGCAGCTCATCTTTGCTTTTAAAATAAAGGTAGATGGTTCCGTCAGCGACGCCCGCCCGGCGAGCAATGTCCGAGATTCGAGCTCGGTCAAAGCCCACTTGTGAGAAGACTTTTTGCGCGGCGGTGATGATCAGATGACGCTTGTCGGGGCTGCGGCTCATAATTGAATGAATCCTCATTCAGACTACCGGCACCCTAGTCTCCGCAGCGGCTGTGGTAAAGCGCCGAGCACTAAAAAGTGCTGAATTCCGTATCGTGTGCTCGACCACTGGGCCAATCGCTTCGCCTCTGCGGAAGCCTCGCCCTCGAGTAGATGGACGAGGTAGCCGCGCGATGAGCCGCCTTCAGCGTCTGGATGGGTGACGCGCATCAGCTGACTGAGTTGTCGTTCATTTCGGTACCCAAGGGCGCCGCAAAAGACGGGTTTGATCGATCCGAAGCGCTGCATCAGATCAGCCGTGTAGAGATTGGCGTTTAAACCAAAGGGCCGATCGTTGAGTCGCTGAAAGCGCTCGGTGACGACGAGTCCGGTGCCTAAACTGATCGCGAGCGCCAGCCCGAGGGCGCTGCGCAGTTTGGGGCGGTCCCAGAGCTGAGCAAAACCGAGCCCGACGACGGCTGCGTAGTAGGGAAGGAGCGGCTGCAGGTAATGCGGGTAGGCGCGCCGCCCCGCGATCAGCAGCAGCCCCCAGCCGATCAGCGTGCCGCTCAACCACAGCGCGCTGAGTTGGTCGCGCTGATCTCGCTTCTTCAGGCTGACCAGATAAGCAACCCACAGCGTCAGCATGAGTAAGCCGCCGAGCGCGACACCTGGCGCCACGAGGTCACCATGAATCGCTCGCCACGACCGCTGCGCCGAGGAACCAGGCTGCCGCCATCCGCTCGGCTGATACGGTGACCAGTACCCTTTCTGCGCGTGGTAACCGATCTCCGGCGCGACCAAGCGCCACGGCCAGCTCAGCGCCAGAACGGTGTTCTCGGTGTCACTGACCGCCGGGAGGCTACGGGTCATTAGCCCACGCGTGTTGGCCCCTGAGTGCTTGAGTTCGTGGAGCGCATAAGGGCTCCAGATGATAACGGAGAGCGCCGCTCCAGTGATCACGCTGGCTGGTCTGAGCGTTCGCCAGCGCCAAGCCACCATCATCAGCATGGGCAGTCCGATGATCGGCGCCGACATATGGAAACTCGGTAAGGTCGCCAACCCGATGGTGAGCAGAGCAAAGGCGCGCCAGCGCTGCGGCGCCTCGAGCCACCGAGCAAAGCCGAGCAACGCCAGCCCGACGGGAAGGCTCACGAGGTTCGAGTTCCAGGGGCGGTCTGCGTACAGAAGCGCCCACGGGCTCAGTGCCAAGATCAGCGCCGCCACGGTCAGCGCCACCCGCCGATGCGGTCGACCGATCAGCAGCGTAGCGAGCCCCATGAGCGCCAGCAGATGCCCCAGGCTATCGAGCAGCGCGACGCCAAGGCTCGTCAGCCAAGGCGAGCCACTCCAGGCAAAGGGCGCGAGGAGAAAATAGAAGTAGGGGCCGGGATGCGCGCCCCGTGTGCCGGAGACGGGGGTGCCCAAGGCAGACCAACGCTCGCCCTGCGCTGTTTGATAGATCTCCCAGAAGAACCAGCTCTCTTCACCGGTCCAGCGAGCGTCTCCGAGCAGCGCTATGCGCGGGACCAAGAAGAGCCCAAAGAGCGCCGCCGCCCTCCACCACGCCGAGCGTTCTAGCCCGCCCACGCGCGCCCTGCTGCGTCCGCGGCGACGATCGCCTCGAGCGAGTCGCCCGCCAGAGCCTGCTGCGACAACGCCTCCAAACCGCGCTCCAAGTCATCGACGATGCTCAAAAAGCTTCGCCGACCGCCCAGGAACTGAGCCACGAGCACCTCGTTGAGCGCGTTGAGCGCCGCCGGCGTCCCCCCGCCCTGGCGAAGCGCCGCTCGGCATAGGTCGGGCGCTCGAAAGACCGATCGATCATAACGTTCGAATTCAAGCGCCTGATCGAGCGGGTTCCAGAGCCGGACGCCGTCGACTGCGCGCAGCGGCAGACGAGGCGATGGCGAGAGCGCGTAGGCGATCGCCGAGCGCATATCGGGCGCGCCGAGCTGCGCCTTGAAGGTGCCGTCAACAAACTCGACCATCGAGTGAACGAGGCTGGGGGGATGGACGGCGATCTGCACCTGATCCGGTGGGCAGTCAAACAACCACGTCGCCTCGACCAGCTCGAGCCCCTTGTTCATGAGCGTCGCCGAGTCGATGGTGATTTTGGGACCCATCGACCAGTTCGGGTGGTCGAGCGCTTCATCGACGCTGATGTGAGCCAGCGCGTTGCGATCGGCGCCTCGAAAAGGGCCTCCGCTTGCGGTGAGCCAGAGCTGGTGGATGGAGGCGTGCTGCTCGCCACTCAGGCACTGATGGATGGCGACGTGCTCGGAGTCGATCGGGATGATCTCACCGCCGTTTTGCGCAAGGGTCTTCATGACGAGCTCGCCGCCTGCGACGAGGCTCTCCTTGTTGGCCAGGGCGATGCGCTTGCCCGCCTCTGCGGCTGCGAGGGTCCCGACCAGCCCGGCGTAGCCGACGACCGCCGCCACCACGGTGTCCGCCTCGTCGAGCGTTGCGAGCGCTCTTTGCCCTGCGGCGCCGGCCTCGATGGCGATGGTCGGATCATCGATCAAAGCGGTTAGCCTCGCCACGTCTCCCTCGTCCTGACAGGTGACCAGACGCGGTCGAAAGCGTTTGGCTTGTTGCGCGAGCAGCTCGAGCTGCCGTCCGCCGCCCAAGCCAACGACGGCGAGCTGCTCTGGGAACCGCTCGACGAGGTCGAGACATTGGGTCCCGATCGAGCCGGTGGAGCCGAGTAGGGCGATGCGGATCATGGGCGGATCGTGAACAAGGCCACGAGATAGGTCCACGGCAGCGCAAACAAGAGCGCATCGACGCGATCCAAGAGACCGCCGTGTCCCGGGATGAGCTGACCGCTGTCTTTCACGCCCGAGACGCGCTTGAGCACGCTCTCGGCGAGATCGCCGAGCGGGACCAGCGGCGCCATCACCAAGCCGTAGACCGCCGCGACCGCCCAGCTGAGCTCGGGTAGAAAGAGGGACTTGCACACGAAGGCGGCGGCGAGACTGCCAAGGACGCCCCCCGCAAACCCTTCCCAGGTCTTTTTGGGTGAGATCGTCGGGTGCATCTTGCGCTTACCGAAGGTTCGACCGGCGAAGTACGCCATGGTGTCGTTGCTCCACGTCGCCGCAAGGCAGAGGTAGAGAAAGCGGGTGCCCTGGTCTGCAGTCCCCAGCTTGCGCAGCGCCAACATCATCAGCAGCGGGACGCCCGCGTAGAGCGCAACGAAGACGGCGCCTTGCCAGCGGCGCGCCGCCGACTCGAGTTCGCCCGGGCGAGCGACCACCTCAGCAGCGCTGAGCGCCGAGCCGCATAGAAGCAGCGCAAGACCCGACGCAACCGGCATCGAGTCCATGTGGATTAGTGCGCCCAAGCCGCCGAGCGTGCCGCCCAAGATGAGCGTCTGAATGCGTCGCTCTTCAAGGTCTGGAAGCACGAGGGCGAGCCCTTCATACAGCGCAATCGCCACGGCGACCGTCAGCAGTCCGTAGAAAGCGAGCCCCCCGTAGTGGATCGCGGCGAGCACAATGGGGAGCAGGACCGCAACGGAGAGGATGCGTAGGAGCAGGTTCATGGTGCGGCTCGCTGGCTAAGCTGGGCGCTGGTTTGACCGAAGCGCCGCTCTCGCTGTCGAAAATCGTTGAGCGCTTGGTCGAAGTGCTCGTCGCTAAAATCCGGCCACAGCGTGTCACAGAAGTAGAGCTCGGCGTACGCTGCCTGCCAGAGCAAGAAATTGCTGAGCCGACGCTCGCCGCCGGTGCGGATCAAGAGGTCGACCGCCGGCTGACCCGCGGTATACAGGTGCCTCTCGATCTGCTCAGCGTCGATCGTTTCACCCTGGCGCTGGATCTGCTTGAAGGCGTGAACGAGCTCGCTTTGTGCGCCGTAGTTGAGCGCCAGATTGAGCGTCATGGCGCTTGAGCCTGCGGTGCGCTCAATCACCGAGTTGAGACGATTTTGGGCGAGCTTCGGGATGGCGCCTGGATCGCCGATGAGCTTGAGCCGGATCTGGTTCTTTAGGAGCGTCGGCAGCTCGGAGCGAAGGTAGTCGACGAGCAGCTTCCACAGCCCGCGCACCTCATCCTTCGGCCGCCGCCAGTTTTCAGTGGAGAACGCGTACAGGGTCAGCGATTCGATGCCGAGCTCGCGCGCCCGAGTCGTGACGCGGCGTACCGTGTTCGCCCCGGCTTGGTGGCCATCGATCCGACTGAGGTGTCGAGCCTGTGCCCAGCGGCCGTTGCCGTCCATGATGATTGCGACATGGCGAGGGAGCTCCGACATCACGGCGGTCTTTGACCGCTAAACGGTCAGGATCTCTTCTTCTTTAGATTTCCCGAGTTCGTCCAAAGCCTTGGTGTTGGAGTCGGTCAACTCCTGAACCCGAGCGAGCCCTCGCTTGAGCTCATCCTCGCTGATCTCGCCCTCTTTCTCGAGCTCTTTGAGCATGTCGTTTCCGTCACGGCGCTTGTTGCGGATGGAGACCTTACCGTTCTCGATCTGCCCCCAGGCTTCCTTGACGAACTCGCGCCGGCGCTCTTCCGTGGTCGGCGGAAAGATCAGGCGGATCACCTCACCGTCGTTTTGCGGAGAGACTCCGAGGTTCGCCTCGTGGAGCGCCCGCTCGATGTCATTAATCGCTGTTTTATCCCAAGGTTTGATCTGAAGGATACGCGCCTCGGGGACCGTGACGCTCGCCATTTGGTTGAGCGGCGTCGCCGAGCCGTAATAGTCCACACGAACCGGCTCAAGCATGTTGGCGTTGGCGCGACCGGTCCGGAGTCTTGCTAGGTCGCGACGGATCGCCTCGATGGTTTCATCCATCCCAGATTGAACCTCTTCCAAGACCTCGTTGATCATCTATCTGCCTTTCAGTCCGGAACGACCACCGTACCGATCGCCGTGTCACCGGCGATCATACGCTGAATGTTCCCTCGCCCGTTCATGTTGAACACCGCAATCGGCATCCCGTTTTCACGGCAGAGGCTGATCGCCGTTGCGTCCATCACCTCAAGTCGCCGCCGCAGCACTTCCGTGTAGCTGATCTCCTCGAAGCGACGTGAGCCAGGGTTTTTGAACGGGTCCTCTTCATAGATCCCGTCGACCTTGGTCCCTTTGAGGATGACGTCTGCGCCGACCTCCATCGCACGCAGCGCAGCCGCAGTGTCCGTGGTAAAGAAGGGGTTCCCCGTACCCGCCGCAAAGATCACAGCGAGCCCCTTGTTGAGGTGTGAGATCGCACGGCGCCGGATGTACGGCTCCGCCACCTCCGGCATGTTGATGGCGGTCATCACGCGCGTCGGCACGCCTGCCTTCTCGAGCGCATCCTGCATCGCAAGGGCGTTGATCACGGTGGCGAGCATACCCATGTAATCAGCATGGGCGCGGTCCATCCCAGCGCTTGCACCGGCGATCCCACGAAAAATATTCCCGCCGCCCAAGACCAAGCCGAGCTGTGTGCCTGTTGCGTGCACTTCAGCGAGCTCCGCCGAGAGATCAGCGAGGACCTTGGGGTCAATCCCGTAGCCCTGCTGACCTTGCAGCGCTTCGCCGCTGAGCTTGAGCAGGACGCGTTGGTAACTCACTCACGCACCGCCGGTCATGGCGGCGACCTCAGCCGCCAGGTTGTCTTCCTTCTTCTCGATACCTTCGCCGAGCTCGTAGCGGACGAAGCCACCGACCTGAACGGGGGTAGCGCTCGCCTTGTTCAGCTGGTCGAGCAGCGCCTGATTGGTGACGCCGTCGTCGCCCATCGCAGCCTCCTGGTTGAGCAGGCAGCGATCCTTGTAGAAGCGCTTGAGCTTGCCCGGGATGATCTTATCGATCATCGCCTCTGGCTTGCCCTCTGCCATCAGCTGCTCGCGCGCGATGCGCGTCTCTTGGGCGATCACGTCAGCGGGGACATCGTCTGGGCTGGTGCACAGCGGGTTCATTGCCGCAATGTGGAAGCACAGGTCCTTGCCGAAGGTCTTGAGCGCATCGGAGCCGTCGCCGCCATCGATCTTGAGGATCACGGCGATTCGGTTGCCGGGGTGAACGTACGCAAAGTTCGAGCTGCTCGAGTCGAAGCGCTCGGCGCGCCGGACTTGGATGTTCTCACCGATCGTCGCCACCAGCTCGGTGCGCTCGGTGTCGACCTTGGAGGCGACATCGTCCGCGCCGTCTGCAGCGACCGTGCTTTTAATAGTGCCGACGAACGAGCGGAAGCTCTCATTACGCGCCACGAAGTCGGTCTCGCAGTTCACCTCAACGAGGACAGCGGTTCCGTCGTCCATGATCTCGGCGTCAACGAGTCCTTCCGCAGCGACACGCCCGGCTTTCTTAGCCGCTTTGGCAGCCCCTGCTTTGCGCAGCACCTCGACCGCCTCGTCGAGGTTGCCCTCGGATTCGACGAGCGCCTTGCGGCAATCCATCATGCCGGCGCCGGTGCGGTCGCGCAGCTCTTTGACCTGTGAAGCGGTAATCTTCATCGATTCTATCCTTTATCTATCAGCTTAGCGACTAAGCTTCTTTCTCTTTGGTGTCCTTCTTGGCGCTGTGAATCACGGCGACCTCTGGACCGCCCTCTTCGCGCGCTTTGTCCTTAGCTGCGGCTTCTTTCTTGGGACGCCGCGCCTGCTCTTCTTTGTAGCGAGCGGCGCCTTCGACGCAGGCGTCGGCTAGCGTCGAAGCGAAGAGTTCGATGCAGCGGATGGCGTCATCGTTCGCCGGGATCGGATAATCGACGACGTCCGGGTCGCAGTTGGTGTCGACCAGGGCGATCACGGGGATGTTCAGCCGGCGCGCTTCTCGAACGGCGATCGCTTCACGGTTGATGTCGACCACAAACACGGCGCCCGGGCGGCGCTTCATGTCACGGATACCTGAGAGGTTGCGCTCGAGCTTTGCCATGGAGCGTTCCATGTCAAGCTGCTCTTTCTTGGTGTAGCTGCTCACCGCCACCTGGTCACCCAGGAGCTTCTCGAGCTTGCGCATCCGCTCCACGCTCTGACGAATCGTCGCCCAGTTGGTGAGCGTACCGCCGAGCCAGCGCTCTGTCACGTACGGTTGGTTGGCTCGCTCGGCTTGCTCGCGCAGGGTCTCAGCGGCGGCGGTTTTGGTGCCGACGAAGAGGAGTTGATCGCCGCGTGACGCCATCTTGGCGACGAACTCATAAGCTTTGGCGAAGCGGTAGTGTGTCTCTTGAAGGTTGAGAATGTAGATCCCGTTGCGCGCACCAAAGATGAAGGGCTTCATCTTGGGGTTCCAGCGCGAGACGCGGTGGCCAAAGTGGGCACCGACTTCGAGCATCTTCTTCATGGACAATTGGCTTTTGCTCATCGAGCTTCCTTTCGGGTTCAAACGACCGCTCGAGCGACCCGCCCAATCCGCGCACGAAGGCGGGATCACCCAGGGAGGATCTCCAGCCTCGAGCGTGGAGATTAAAGTCCCGCCAAGCAGCGGGCGTGTCCCGCTACGTTCCTCGCCTCGCCGGCGCAAGCTCAAACTGATCGAAGTCCGCCTCTAGCGCGGTCTGAGGCTGTGGCCAGGGTGGCGCGGTTGCCCCGCTCGATGGATCCCGATGAATCCGGGCACAGCGCAGGCAGTGCGCAGGTACCCTTGATCGTCGAGCTCGCAGTCGCTGCACATCCCGTCGTTCTCCAGCGAGACCCAGCTCCCTTGGCAGACGGCCTCGGGGCGTAGGTTCTCGTCGCAGAACCCTTGACCCATGCGCGTGCAGCGCGCCTGGGGTTCGAAGCCGCAGGTCGCCGTCGTGTAGCCATTAAAGTCAACGCCCTCACCGCAGGCGTCGCATGAGAAGTTGTCGGTCGCTTGCCAGTGCGTGCCGGTGCAAAAGAAGCTCACTTGCCCTGCAGCGCAGTAGGCGTCGCCGCGGTCGGTGCAGGCGTCGCCGTTGTTGGGCGGAGCTGCTGGTGCGCCTGCGTCGGGTGGTGCAGACCCTGCATCCGGGGTGCCGCTGTCCGCCGTCACGACGCCCGAGTCCAGTAAAGGACCCGAGTCTGCGATAGAGCCCGTATCCGCGGGCGATAACCCTGCATCGGCGCTCACGCCTGAATCGGCGGTTGTGCCTGCGTCCGGCGTGACGACCGGCGGCTCGGGTGCTTCGCCGCTGCAGCCGCTGCCAAAGAGTAGACCGCCTCCGATGATCAGCGTGCGTTGTTTCTTCACGGGGGCACTCCAGGTAGCGAGGGCGTCGAACCCTATCATGATCCTCGGTTGAGGTCGATGCCCAACGTCGCAAGCTGGCTTGGGATCGCGTCATCGATCGCCTCGTGGTAGCACCGAACAAACGCTCGACTGTCAGGGATCCCGAGGGCTTCGAGTTCAGTCGCTGCGTTCGGGACCTCAAAGAAGCGGGCTTCGTCGTGTTCGACGACGTCGCGACCTCGCATCGCTGTAAGCTGAGCGCGCAGCCGCTTCGTCACCCAGGCATCGCCGGGATAATCGATCCACGCCGAGGGGTGACGGCGCAGCTTATCGAGCAGCTTGAGACCGAGCGTTGCGTGCAGCACCTCGTCGCGTGCGATCGCTCGTAACGCCTCGGTGTAGGGCGTTTTGGGGAGCCTTTTGAGGCAAAATTTGAGCAGCTCAAAGGCGATCCCTTCGCCGCAAATGAAGGTCCCGAGCAGCATGGACCACAGCTGTTCATCGAGCGGCTCACCGCTGCGCGCTTGTTGCAGCTCCTCGAGCTCAAAGCCTAGGTGGTTGTCGCTGCCCAGGTGGTCTGCGATGTCGGCGCACAGGCGCGTGTGCGACTGTTCTTGGAGGGTGAGGATGAGCGCGACTTCTTGAAGGTCCATGGGCGCGTTGAGGTCGACGAGCAAGCCGTGAAACTTGCGCATCACCATCACGCCAACGTACTCGGAGCGGAGCCGATCCTCCCACCCTCGTCGAGCGACGGCGAGCACCTCGGGCTCGAGGTGGTCACACGGGGGTAGGTCGAGCGCCGCCGGTGTGTAGCGTCGGACGCCCGGTAGATCCAAGACCCCGATCTGATCAAAACTGAGCCCGAGCCGTTGAGAGCCTGGGTCGTGCGATGAGGTCATCAGAAGATATAGCCCATGGAGATGTGGTAGCCGATTCGTCCCGGTAGGACGGGCACCATCTGGTATTCGGAGCGATTCGGGCGACCCACACCGCTGGGTTGTCTTGGCCGGATCGTTTGGTGAGCGATCACGAGGCCAACGGGACCGATCGGGAGGACGTAATTGGCGGCGACGCCGTTACTCCAGCCCATGCTGGCGCTGAAGGGTTCGCCGAAGTCGTCCGCGGCGATGAGGCCGAGGTCCGAGAAGACGGTCATACCAAAGCCGCTGTCGGCGCGCTGCGCGCCCAAGGGAATGCGCAGCTCGACGGAGGATGAGACAAAGCGCGTCCCGTGCCCGTCGCGACCGGACGAGAGGTCGATGTCTTCGTCCCGAAAGAGTCGGATCGAATCCAGCGCAAACCCGCGTATGGTGCGCTCGCCCCCGAGCCGAAAGAGGTCCGAGCCGGCGATGGCGCGCGAGCCCTCGAGCTCGAGCAGCGAGCCGCCGCGCAGGTTCGCCGCGAGCGTGTTTCGCCCCACGGGGAGGTACAGTGTGCCGTGGCCCACCGCCGAGACAAAATTGGCGTCACCTGCCAGCCATGGCGAGGCGTACTTGAGCGTCCCTTTGAGGTGGACGCCGCGCTTGGGATTAAAGGGGTTATCGACCCGCAGCCAGTTGCCCTCGAGCGAGGTGGCGCCGGTGCGTACCGCCGACAAGATGCCTTGGTTGATGTCGCGATCGAGCGCGTAGGTGTAGTTGGCGATGAGCGTCGAGAATCGGCTAAAGCGATGGGCGACTTTGACCACACCCTTGAGGATAAGATCTTGATCTTCATCCAGCGTGAACGAGACCCGCCCTAGGCGTGGGAAGGGGCGGTTGGGTTCACGGTAGTACACCTTCGGTTCAAGGCTTAAATCGGTGTTCGGTCCGAGGAGCCGGGGCAGTTTGAGCGCGCCGCGTAGCTCCGAGCGGCGTCCGATAAAGAGCCCGAAAATACCACGGGTCTCGAGGTGCCATGCCCGCCCGAGCAGGTTGCGGTCACGCCACGATAAGGTCGTCTGAAAATGGTCCTCGATCGAGTAACCGAAGGTCAGATCGAGGGTCTGGCTGACCCCTTCATCGACGCTCACGTCGACAAAGACCTCGTTGCGTTGCTCTGCGAGCCCTAGGTAGCGTAAGCGGACCCGCCGAAACACGCGCCAGCTTCGCACGATCGCAGCCGCTTTGGCGAAGACTTGTGGGTTAAAGGGCTCGCCGACCTTAGCCTCACGAAAAGCTGCGAGGACGAGCGCGCGCTGCGTGCGGTGGCAGCCGCTCAGGATCAAGCCGCCGTAGACCACTCGCTTGCCTTCTTGGACGATGAGGCGAAATTGAGCTCCGTCGCCCGTAAGCCCCATCTGGACGTCCACTTCGGTCCCTGGGTAGCCGCGCCGGCGGTAAAATTTGAGCGTCCGATCACGAAGGAGTTCGGCGGTGTTCTCGAGGAGCGGTGAGCCCGCTTGGATCTGCAAAGCCTCGAGCAGCGGGCTGTAGAGGTCTTCGCCCGGCGCGGCGTCGTCCGCCTCATCGTCTTCGTCATCCCAGTCGTCTTGTTCCCCATCCGAGACGCCGACAAGCGAGATGGAGCGGATGTAGGTCGGCGGGCTGGCGCGGACCACGAAGTGCACCCGCACCTGCGATGAGGGCTGAACCAGTAGCTGCGCCTCGACGTGGCTGACCAGCCAGCCCCTGTTCTCGAGGAACCCGGCGATGCGCGCCTCGTCCTCTTGGAGCACGCTGTCGACGAGCCGACCGTCGTGACGGCCGAGTTCGGGGGGTTTGGTGCCCAAGATCGCCTCGCTCAAAAGCGCACGCTCAAGGGGCTTGGGGATCCCGGCCACGTGGACGGATTCGCAGCGCCCGATCTGACCGGCCTTGATGTGAAAGACGAGGCGCCGAAACTCGCGCGATTGCGCCGCAATCTGTCGCCGGATCAGCCGCAATTCTTGGCGCTTACTGGCAATTTTCGCGAGCTCTCGCCGCCGCTCTTTGACTTTGCCTCGGTAGGTCCTGCGGACCCGCACGATCTTACGTTTGAGCGCTTTCTCTTGGGCGTCGATCGCGGCGAGTTGAGGGTCCTCGGCGCGGATCGTGGGTCGGAAGTACCCGCGCGCTTGATACAAGTTTTTGAGCGCCTGGATGCTCTGAGCGATTTGATCATCGTTGACCGCTCGTGAGGACGCAAAGGTGAGCGCTTCGCGCAGCCGCTTGATGTCGAGCTTGAGCTCCCCTTGAAACTGGACCTGGAGGCGAAGACCGCGGCTGACATGGAGGCGCCCGTTGACGACGCCACCGTCTCGTTCGATCTGCAGGTCAACGCTCGCCTCGACGTAGCCGCTTTGACGGAGGTTCTCCTCCTCCTTGGCGATCCGCTCGCGCAGGATGTCGGCGCGAAAATCACCGCCGATGCCTCGGAGGCGCTGTTGCATCGCCATAGCCTCGTCGCGCGGGACGCCAGCGATCTCGAGTACTCCCCAGCGTAGCCGGGTGCCGAGCTTGACGTGCAGGCGGATCTGACACCAGCCGGCGCCACGCGGGTGTGGCTCCTTTGAGACGCTCACCGCAGTGCCGTGGTAGCCGCGCTCGTCGATAAAGCGCGCCAAGCGCCGACTAATTTTTTGGAACAGCTCCGCATAAGGCTGCTCGGCGCGTCCAAACTCGTCGGCGGGAAGCCGACGACCCGAGCGCAGGCTCGAGCGGCGCTCAAGGTCGCTGCGGAGAATTCCAAAGGGGATGTCGCCCGTGATCAACAAGTCCGCAATGCGAGGGCTCTCGCTCATGAGGCAGCGGTAGACCCCTTTGTTCACCGTGCATTGAGGCGCTGTGAAGCGGTCGAGTTTTTCGATGTAGTCCTTGAGGCGCGCGATCACTTGAGTCGCTTGCCCATCCAGCCCGGCGCTCTGGACGTATCGTCGCACCGCCGCCGCTTGAGGGGCTGGCAGCTCGGGCTCAAAGATGAGCTCGAGCGTCGGCGCAGCGAGCCAGAGGATAGACCAAGCGATCATCGCGCCCACAACCTCCAGTGGAGATTGAGCAAGAGCTCGAGCATCGACCCGCTCTCATCACTGCGGTAACCACTGCGCAGGTCCGCCTCGGCGCGCCAAGCGTCCGAGAGCACAAAGGTGCCGCGTAAGCTCTGCCGGTCGTTGCTGGTCGAGGTCGCGCTCTGGCTGTCATCGACCGCGTCGCTGTCCTCGCTCCCGAGAAAGATCTCGGTCTCGCCAGCGACCTCAAAACGGTCGGTGAGGTTGACGATGCCCTGCATTCGTAAGGTGTCCACGCCCAGGTCGATGGCGGCGTCTAGGGGCAGGGAGAAGGTCTCTTTAAAGACGCGCTCGAGCTCGCGCTCAAAGCGCTTAAACATCTGCCCGGTCAGCAGGCGCAAGGCGACGTCGCTGTAGCTGCCGTCGCCGCCATCATCCGCAAGGTTTTGACCGATCAGGAGATCGGGCGTTTGCCCGCGCGCCAGCATACCAAGGAGCTGAGGGCGCGTGAGGTCGGGGTAGTCGGGCGCCTCGAGCTGGAGCTCCATTCGATCAATCGGCCCGTTGATCCCGAGCTGGAGCGTGATGACATCATCTTGTTCGTTATTTTGTTGCCGGCGAGGCACGTACTCCCAGATCGAATTGAGGCTCACGAAGTACGGATCTTGGCTGAGGTCCACCGTGGCGTTGTCGATCACGAACGCCGCCTCGGGGAAGATGATCTCGCCGTTGCCTTCTTCGACCTCGACGACGCCCTGGACGCCGATCTCAGCCAGTTGACCGACGAGGCGTAGGTCGAGGGTCGGGCGGACCTGGATCTGAAAGAGCGGGAGCCCTGCGTTGATTTGTAGCCCCGCGGCGCTCGTGACTTCGATGTCGAGCTCGGTCGAGGCGAAGCGCCCTAAGCGCTCTGCGAGCGACGGACCGGCGCCCTCTTGGTGGGTCGAGAACACAAAGTTAGTGATGTTCAGCTCTTGCTCGATCTTCCCTCCGAGGATCGAGAGTTGACCTTGGATCCGGGCACTGTCGATGGGGCCCGTCGCTTCGAGATCCGAGGAGAATTCGACGTATTGATCCTCCTGGCGCAGGAGCAGGTTGGTGACCCCGAGCCGCAGATCGAGCGCGGCGGGCTGGAAGGCTTCGAGCCCGACCGAGCCCCCGAGTTGGATCTCGCCGCTTCCGCTCTCAATGCGGAGGTCTTCGACCAGGACCAGCTGATCCTCAAGACGGATCAGCCCGCCAGCGAGGGTGACCTGACGCGGGTAGAGCGAGTGGACAAAGGTCGTGCCGGGGTCGGGCTCGATCTCGGCGATGAGCCGCGGGTTGTCGCGCCAGTAGCCTCGCATACTGCCCGTCGCTCGGACGCGTCCGCGTGTCAGCGAGAAGCGGGGGTCGAGCAGCTGCAGCAGCTCGATCGGGAGGCTGCTGTTAAAGTGAAGGTTGGCGCGTGCGCGCGGCGAGTCCGTCTCGATCCACCCGCGCAGCTCCGCGGTGCCCTTACCCATCTTTAGGAGCAGGCGCTCGCACCGCGCGCGACCGCCCGAAAACCCCATCACCAGGTCACCGTCGTTCTCGAGCTCTTCCTCCCAGAGCCCGGGATTGCCGATACGTACTCGCTGGATCACCACGCTCGCTTCGGGCTCACCTTGTCGCAAGCCGAGCAGGGCGCGAGCGCTCAGGTCGATCTCGGTCCCGCCGCCGGCGAGCCCCGGGATCACCCATTGCAGACCGTCCGCTTCGATGGCGAGCTTGGCTTCGATCGGATCGAGCGCAGGGTACCCCGTGGAGACGGTCCCCGTGATCCAGCCGAGCAGGTCGAGGTCTGTGGTCACGGCGCCGCGCTCAATCTGCGTCGTGATACGCCCTCGCCCGCTGCCCACGAGCCGATCATCGACTGCGACGTCGCGTATCCCAATCTGGATCTCGCCCTCGGGTTGACCGAGCGGTCCGCTCAGGCGCAGGTCGATGTCAGCGAGCGCTTCAAGCCCCGGTAGGTCGATCGGCAGCGACTCGAGGCGAAACGCGGTGAGCTTGAAGTTGACGTCGAGGCGCTCAAAGCGCTCGGTGAGCCGCACGGAGCCTCGCCCTGTCCCGTTGCCCTGCGTCGTGAGGACGCCGCCGAGCGAGTCGGGCGTTCCGGCCAGCGTGAGCTGACCGTCTCGAATCGGAATCCCCTGGATGCTGAGCCCGCTAAAGGAGGTGACGATCCGCGCCGCCGGCTCGCTGAGCTTGCCCTTCGGCTCGATCCGCACCTGCGCACGCCCCTTGAACTGCGACCCGGCGAGGAGCTCAAGGCCGGTTTGATCGATAAACAGGTCGAAGTGACCGTCGGTTTTGAGGGTCTCAAGATGGACTCCGATAGCACCCGAGAGGATGCCAGGGCCCTCGTCCCAATCCAGCGCGCGCAGCTCGGCCCGCTGACCGTCGTACGCGAGCAAAACCTCGAGGTCACCGAGCGCAAGCTGCCCCGCTTTGAGCGCGCCGATCATCAGGTTGCCTTGCCAGTTGCCCTCGGGGTCTGACGCGAGCTCAAGGCTCGCCGTACCGGCTTGTCCCGGTAGCTCGTACTCATCGAGGGTCAGCCGGCCGATCGGCTTCTTTGGGTTGCTAAACGGGAGCCGTATCTTAGCGGAAAGCGGCGCGCTGTTGAGCTCGGTGTTGAGCGACTTGAGGTGCAGCGCTGTGGGGCCGAGGTGACCCGACGCTTGGATCGCTCCGATCGCCTGACCGGCGAAGGTGTAGGGGAGGGCTTTGAGCCGGAAGTCGAGCCGTAGGCGCGGCTCCAGCCGCAACCGGCCGCTCGCCGTCAGGCTCCGTGGGATGCGGTCTGCGCCAAAGGATTTTAGGAGCCGACGAGCGCGTGTCAGCTGAGCACGAAAGCTCAGGTCAACCTTAGGAGAAACGAGCCCTTGAAAGCTCAGCGTGTTGTCGTCGATCAGCACTTGGCTGGGCATGATGCGGGTCGATTCGCCTTGCAAGATCAGGAGGTCGAGATCGGCGGTTCGGCGGCCGATTGACGGGACCTGCGTGCCCTTGAGCCGCCCCCGCAGACGGATCGAGAGGGGCTGCGCATCGTTGAGCGCGAGCGTACCTGAGATCAGCGCACGCCCAGTGAAGCGACCACCATAGCTCTCCAGCGACGGGTGCACGTCGCTGAGGTTGCAGTCGATCAAGCGCAGCTCGCCGTTAAGCGAGCTCGGGCTGCTCAGTTTCAGGTCGCCTTGAAGGCGCAGCTTGCCGCCGTAGGCGTCGCCGTTCAAGGACCTCACCGACAGGTCGCTGCCCCTGAGCAGTCCGGCGAACTGAACGTTACGAACGGTGGGCGCTGCGCCCGGTAAAACCAAGCGCTGCGCGTTGATCGACACCCCGATCTGTGGGCTGCTGAGTTTACCTCCGAGGTGCACGTCCAAGGCGACCTGCGTCATCTCGGGGACGCTTTTGCCGTGGACGGGCAAGATGCTCTGGAGCCAGCCGTCGGGAATTTTGCCGCCGAGTTTCAGGTCGATACGCCCCGCTGAAGGGCGCAGTAAGCCGCCCAAGCTGAGCACGTGTTGACGGTCGATTCGGATTTTTGCGCCGCTGATCCGCAGTGTGTGCGTGCCGACGCCGAGCTGCTTGATGCGCAGACCCGGTAAGGACAGATCCACCGTGGCGGCGCCGCGCCCGGGCTGTTTGATGCGCGTGCGCCCCGTCGAGAGCTGCAGGTCCGCGTTGAATGAGTTGGAAGCCTCTAAGCTGCCGCTCAGGTTGATGTCCTCGATGCGCAGGTTCATCGCCTGCAGGTCGAGCCCCACGGAGCTGCTGCTCAGCCTCAACTTCTTGATGCGAAGGCCGCCGCCGCTCGACGCATCGCTCGTGCTCGGTTGGTTGAGCGCGACGGCCTCGAGCAGGTTGAGCTGACCGGTTGCGCCTTCGCTGGCTTTGGCGTGCAGGCCCTTGACGCTCACTTCTTGGATGACGACCGTTGACTTGAGCAGGTCGAGCAGCCCGACGCGGACTTGAATTCGCTGCGCAGAGAGCACCAGCCGACCGCGCGGGTCGAGGAGTTCGGCTTGCCGGAGCACTAAGCCATCAGCACCCGAATACGAGATCGAGCCGCTGCGTACCGTGCCCTTGATCAGCGCGTTGACTCGGCTCAGGACAAAGCCGGGCGCGCTGTCCATGGTCAGCGCCATCGCCTGAGTCGGCAGAAATAAGCTGATGAGGAAGACCGTTGTCCAGCGCATGCTTAGCCTCTAGCCGAATTGCGACGAATTGGGCATCCCAACCATCGTCACGTTTGGAGTAATGATGACATCGCCGTGGTCCGTGACCAGTGCATTCAACCCTGCAGGTGATCAGCCACGGGCGATCGAGGCGCTCCTGCGCGGGCTGAGCGAAGGGCAGGCGGACCAAGTCCTGCTGGGTGTGACCGGTTCGGGTAAGACCTTTACGATGGCTCAGGTGATCGCTCAGGCGCAGCGACCGACCCTGATTATGGCGCACAACAAGACGCTGGCCGCGCAGCTCTATCAAGAGATGAAAAATCTGCTTCCCGAGGCAGCCGTCGAGTACTTTGTCTCCTATTATGATTATTACCAGCCTGAGGCCTACGTCCCCTCATCGGACACCTTCATCGAGAAGGACTCGTCCATCAATGAAGAGATCGATCGACTGCGGCACCGGGCGACGCGGAGTCTGTTGACGCGCCAAGACGTGGTGGTCGTCGCGTCGGTCTCATGCATCTACGGGATCGGGTCGGCGGAGGCATGGGCTGAGATGTTGGTGACGGTTGAAGAGGGCGATACGCTGGACCGCAGCAAGCTCCTGTACCGTCTCATCGAGGCGTCTTATGAACGCAATGACATCGATTTTCACCGCGGCACTTTTCGTGTCCGCGGGGACACCGTTGAGGTGTTCCCCGCTCACGAGGACGCGCGCGCCGTGCGCATCGAGTTTTTCGGGGACGAGGTCGAACAGATCACCGCCATTGATCCGCTGACCGGTAAGCGGATCGAGTCGCTCAGACGCATCGCTATTTTCCCCGCCTCGCACTACGTGATCCCGCCCGATAAAATGGCGTCTGCCCTGCGCGGTATTCGTGATGAGCTCGGTGGCCGGCTACACCATTTCAGCGCCAACACGCAGTTGCTCGAGGAGCAGCGGCTGCGCGAGCGGACGCTCCAAGACCTTGAGATGATCGAACAGACAGGGCGGTGCGCCGGCATCGAGAATTACAGCCGCTGGTTCAGCGGGCGCGGCGCAGGCGAGCCGCCGCCGACCCTGTTTGAATACCTCCCTAAAGACGCCATGTTGATGGTGGATGAGAGCCACGTCACGGTCGGGCAGATCCGAGCGATGTATAAAGGTGATCGCAGCCGTAAATCGACGCTCGTCGAGCACGGTTTTCGGTTGCCGAGCGCGCTGGACAACCGCCCGCTCAAGTTTGAGGAGTGGGACTCGGGCAGGCCGCAGACCATCTTCGTCTCGGCAACCCCCGGTGATTTTGAGCTCGAGCGGACCGCCGGTGAGGTCGTTGAGCAGGTGGTGCGCCCGACGGGGCTGCTCGACCCGATCGTTGAGGTCCGGCCAGTGCACGGTCAGGTCGACGACCTGCTCGGTGAGATCCGTCAGCGCGTCGAGCGCAACCAGCGCGTCCTGGTCACGACCTTGACCAAACGGATGGCGGAGAATCTCGCCGACTACTACGCCGAGGTGGGCTTGCGGGTGCGCTACCTCCACAGCGACGTGGACACCCTCGAGCGGATCGAACTCCTCACGGAGCTGCGCCAGGGCGTCTACGATGTCCTCATCGGGATCAACCTGCTGCGTGAGGGTTTGGACTTACCCGAGGTGGGTTTGGTCGCCATTTTGGATGCAGACCGAGAGGGGTTCTTGCGCAACACGCGCAGCCTAATTCAGACCGTCGGGCGAGCGGCGAGACACCTTGAAGGGCGCGCCATCTTGTACGCTGATAAGATGACGCGGTCGATGACAGAGATGCTCGAGGAGACGGCTCGCCGGCGCCAGGTTCAAGAGGCCTTCAACGCCGAGCACGGCATCACGCCGCAGGCCGCCCAGCGCGCCATTCAAGTGCTCGAGCGCGACAAGCGCCACTCCGACGCCGGGCCGGATCCGCGCGTCGCCAAGCACCGCCAGAGCCGGCGCGGGATGGAGGGCGGCGTCCACGTCGACCAGATGGACCTGATCGAATTTCTCGGTGGCGTCGACGAGCTCAACCCCTCGGGGAGGGCTCAGATTCAAGACCTCGAGAAGCAGATGCAGGCGGCCGCGACAGCGCTTCGGTTCGAAGAGGCTGCGCAGCTGCGTGATCGCATCCGCTCGCTCAAGGAGCGACAGCTCGCGCTCTAGTTGGCGCGCCCGAACGAGCTGGCGCCAAAGCTCCAGTCGCCTTTGTGGTTGCGGTCAGTTTGACCTGTGCGCCGGATGCTGTTGGTGCCGTTGCGTGTGCCGGCGCCGTTGAGGTCTTGCGCGGCGTGAGCGTTGAAGTCGCCGTCGACAAATCCACCTTCGGGTACTTGACCCGCCTCGGTCGTCCACTGGCTCGCCGCCGCCACCGTCCGTGCGGCGCTCTCGGAAGCCGCTGCGGCGTTCCCTGTAGGCGCATCGCTTACGAGGACCGCATCGACGATCGTGTCATCGAGCAGGAGCGAGATGACGTTGTCGGTCGCCGTAAGCCCCGAGTCGGTGGTCCAATGATCCCATGCGGTGTCATAGTTCGCTGCGATCTGTGCCTGCGCAAACTGCGAGGTGGACTCCGCCTCATAGCCCGGTGTCTGACCGGCCGGGTTGCTCTGGACGCAGTTGGCGTTGCCGCGGTTGAAGTGGAGCACGACGATGTCATCGGTTGCGACCACGACCTCAGGAAAGGCGTACACCACGGCCGTGCGCTCTTTGACGACGTGCCGCAGCAACCCGCCTTGGGTGACGCGAAACTCGATCAAGTCACAGCCGCTGCTTGCGTTTGCGTTGAGCTCGTTGATGAGCATGCGCGCAGGGGGGCGATAGCCGATGAAGCTCTCGATGGGCTGCGTGCTGAGCGCGATATTTTGACCCGCCAAATCGAGCACGTCGCCGACGCGCCGGATCTCGTAACGTTGACCCAACACCTGCGGGGCGGTCGTCAACGTGATGAAGCGACCGTTGGTGACCGCAGCAGCCTGAACGGCGAGCTGCGGCGCAACGCGATCGATCGAGATCATGAAATCGTCGGCGCTGACCGTCTCTGGGCGAAGGTTGCGACGCATCTCAAGTCGCAGTTCGGTCGCTGAGGTCGCCGTGATCGCCACCGGCTCGGTGGGGGGGCAGCTGTGGAGCGTCACCTCGGAGAGTCGGGTGGGGGTGTACTGGCTGTTGCCACCATAGCGCACCAGCGGCACGCCCGTGACCGTCAACTCGCAGGTTTCTTCGACGTACAGCCCATCTTGCAGCGTGTTGTTGATGCGCAGTTGCACCTCGCGCCGGTCCGCCAAGACTGCGGTGTTCGCCGGCGCGCTCACATAGTTGCCACCGGCTGACCGTAGATCCTCTGGGATCGATAATCGTGCGCTGACGCGCCAGAACGCCATCGCCTCGGTGGGCAAGGTGCGCTGAACGTTGAAGTCGTGGGTCCACGGGCCGAGCGGTTCGCTCCGCGCAAGGATCTGGACGTTCTCAACCGCTGCGGCGCGCAGCAGGCCGCCGATCGAGTACATGCGCGTCACATCGAGCGAGACGATGTCGCCAGCGCGCACCCCCAATGAGGCAGCCGATACGCTGATCGCCAGCGCCCGGCCATTGCGCTCGGCTTGGACCACAAAGCCGCGCTCTTGTAAGTTCGAGGCGTTGGCGTAGGTGATCAGCACATGGCTGAGGCTGGCGCGCTCTGCCTCGCCGCTGAGCAACCGCTGTATGACGGCGCTCTGGGCAGGGTCGACCTGCGGGCGTTCGTTTCCGCATTGATCATCGCAGCCGTCACCGTTCTCGACGTTGCCGTCGTCGCAGTCTTCGCTGCCAGCGAGGATGAAGCCGTCTCCGCAGCGGGCGTCTCGACAGTTTGAGATGCACAGGTCGCTGTCGTTCCGGTTCTGGTCATCGCACTCTTCAACCCCTTCGTGGACGAACCCGTCACCGCAGGCCGCCGCTTGGCAGTCGTTCAGGCACGCATCGGTTTGGAGTTCGTTGCCGTCGTCACAAGCCTCGACGCCTTCGTGCGCGAAGCCGTCACCGCAGCGCGCCACCTCGCAGCTGTTGAGGCAAGCATCGGTTTGGACTGCGTTGCCGTCGTCGCAGGCCTCGGCGCCGTCTTGGACGATCCCGTCGCCGCAGCGGGCTTGTGCGCAGGCGTTGGTGCAGCCGTCGGTGTCGACGATGTTCCCATCGTCGCATTGTTCGACCCCCGTTTGGACGAAGCCATCGCCGCAGCGCGCCGCAGTGCAGCGCGCCGTGCACTCGTCGGTGCTCTCCGCGTTGCCGTCATCGCATTCCTCGACGCCCGCTCGGACTTGCCCGTCCCCACACTGCGCCTGTGCGCAGGTGCTCAAGCAGGCGTCGGTCTCGTCGTCGTTGCCGTCGTCGCAGGCCTCTCCTTCTTGAACGATTCCGTCCCCGCAGCTCGCTGGGGTGCAGGCGTTCGAGCACTCGTCGTCGTCGACCTCGTTGCCGTCATCGCAGCCTTCGCCGGCTTGAACGAAGCCATCACCGCAGCGCGCCGGTTCACAGGCGCTGGTGCAGTCGTCTGTGTCACTCTCGTTGCCGTCATCGCAGGCTTCGACGCCCTCTTGGACGACGCCGTCACCGCAGCGGGCGGGTGCGCACGCGTTCGTGCAGCCGTCCGTGTCGACTCGGTTTCCGTCGTCGCAGAACTCGACGTTGGCGTTTATGATGCCGTCGCCGCAGACGTTGGCGCGGCAGGTGCTCAAACAGGCATCTTCATCTTCCGCGTTGGCGTCGTCGCATTCTTCGACTCCAATCTGCGTAAAACCGTCTCCGCAGCGCGCCGTCTGGCACCCTTCGACGCATGCGTCCTCGTTGCTGTCGTTGGCGTCGTCGCAGGCTTCCGTTTCGTGGGTCACGCCATCCCCGCAGAAGCTAGGTACGCACGTGTTCGAGCAGCCGTCGTTGTCGATCCCGTTGCCGTCGTCGCAGGCCTCTGCGCCCTCAACGACACCGTTGCGGCAGATGGGCTCGGAGACTGGATCGGCTGCCCCAGGGCAGCCTGCGAGGGTCGCAGCGGCGAAGAGTACGGTGAGGGCGCGCATCAGCAGGGTCTCCAGCTTAGGTGCCCTCTGGCTGACCCAAACCCGCTGGAATTTCAATCACCGTTTTGCTGGCGGCGCGAAACAAAAACGCCCGGCTGATCTGGGACAGGGTCCTCTCCACATCCCCCCCATGGCCCGCAGCGAAGGAGCCGCCAGAGCACCAAAGGCGTAGCTCGCAGGGCACCATGCCGCTCGAGCGCTTGAATGGCATACGCGCTGCAGGTGGGCGTAAAGCGGCAGTTTCCACCGATGAACGGTGAGATCAGCCGCTGGTAGACGCGCACCAAAACGATCAGGGCAGAAGTCATCATGACCGGCGCACCATGGAGCGTCTCGCTCGGTTGCGCAATGCGTGGAGCGACAAGATGGCTAGCGCGCTGCGCCGGTTTTCGTTAGGGCGCAGCCCTATCCAACGCATCGAAAGACGCCATGAAGCTTACTGGACGTGTTCTCTACTTGACTGACAACGCAGAGGCCCTGCGTCAGCAGCTCGATGGTCAAACGATCGACGCACGTCAGGACCCCAAACACTTCGCCGTGAACACGGACGCCATGATCTCGGGTCAGGCGTGCACGCTGGGCTATACGCCCGAGATCCTGGGTCCCCACTTCCTCAAGAACTTCAAAGAGACGGTGGGTGAAGATGAGGTGCGTCAGGGCGGGTTTCAGGTGATCGTCGGCGGCGACGCTTACGGCTCCGGGTCCAGCCGAGAGGTCGCCGTCGTGGCGCATCAAGGCGCCGGCATCGAGCTGGTCATCGCCGACAGTTTTCAGCGAATTTTCCAAGAGAACATGGTGTACTCGGGGTTGCCGTTTACGACCGACTACGCCGTGCTTGAACGGCTGCTGTCTGGGGAGGACGTCGACCTCGCCGCGTTGGCGGAAGAGCTCCCTGATTTCTTTCGCTCGGTCGCCGCAAAGGGCGGATTGCTGCCGTTTGGCACCGACCTGATGAACGGCTCGTTTGCGCCCACTTACGCGCTCGACAAGCCCGCTCGCCCGCTAAACGCAGTGGAGAAGGTCATCGCTCAGCAGGTGTATTGCGGGCAGCAACAGCCCGACGGCGTGGCGAACGTCGAGCCCGGCGATCAGGTCCTTTGCCGGGCTGGGTTTCGCGGCATGCACGAGTACACGGCGGGGATGGTCATCAACCTGTACAAAGAGGCTTATGGCGACGCGCCGATCGAGAACCCGGAGCTGGTGGCCTGCTTCGAGGATCACTTTGTCCTGATCAACGAGCCGACCGTTCCCGAGTCGGTCAAGTCCAAGCGCCTCCTCCCCGCTCAGCGCCTGGCACAAGAGATGGTCGAGGCGTGCCAGGAGTACGGCGTGACCTTGCACGGTCCTGGGCGCGACGCACCGGCGGGAGTGTGTCACCGTCTGGTGCTCGAGGACTATGCGCTCCCAGGTACGGTGCTCTGTCTTACCGATTCACACAGCCCGACCGCTGGCGTTCTGAACGCCTTTGCGTTCGGCGTCGGCTCGACCGCGATGGCTTTCGCTCTGCGCACGGGCTTGATCCCGGTGACGGTGCCGAAGGTCGTGCGCGTCCTCATCGAAGGCGACGCCGGCGGTCTGGTAAGCCCCAAGGACGTGATCTTGCACTTGATCGGCGACCCTTACTTCAAGGAGGAGCACTGGCGCGAAGGTCCCACGGACACCTGCGTGGTCCAATTCGGTGGCACGGGGCTGGATCAATGGACCGTCGATGAGCTGTCGGTGCTCACGAACATGACGGTCGAGGGTGGCTTGATGACCGGTTTGGTCGAGCCTTGTGATCCGATCAGGCGCTTCCTCGCCGAGCGTGACGAGTCGCTCGATGTCGAGCCGATGCTGGTGTATCCCGACGCCGACGCACAGTACGTTCGCACCATGGTCCTTCAGCTCGAAGAGGTGCCTCTTACGGTCGCCTCGCCGGGTGACTCTCGCTACCGAAAGCCGCTTGATGAATGCACCGAGGTGCCGATTCACAACGTGGTGATCGCTTCATGCACCGGCGGCAGTTACGCCGACCTCAAGGCTGCTGCCGAGGTCTTGTCCGGCCGAGCGCTCGCGGACGGCGTCCGGATGACCGTGACGCCTTCGTCGGAAGCGGTCGCTGAGCGGGCGGAGCGAGATGGGCTGCTGCATGTGTTTCGTGCGGTTGGCGCGGTGATCTCTCCGCCGGGTTGTGGCTCGTGCATCGGGAACGGACCGGGGGTCCCTTTACCGGGCGAGGTGACCGCCTCGACGACCAACCGTAACTTTGATCGTCGTATGGGCTCGCCGGGACCGGTGTGGTTGGTGAGCCCCGCCGTCGCTGCGGCAAGCGCCGTTGAAGGGCGATTGCTCGACCCTCGTCGGTTGCCGTGAAGAGTGGCTTGAGCACGGGGACTCGATGGCTGATCGGGTTCGTTGGGTTGGGATGGAGCGCTTGCCAACATGCGCCCATCACGCCCGTTTCACATGAGGTAGGGGTAGTGAGTACAGACGCCATCAAACAAGAGCCGGAGGAAGCGACGAAGGTTCAGAAACTCGCCAACGGGCTTAGGGTCCTTGTGAGGCAGCGCAAGGGCGTCGGTGTCGTGGCGTTGCAAGCGTGGGTTCAGGTGGGGAGCGCCGACGAGGTGCCCACTCATGAAGGGCTTGCGCATGTTCACGAGCACATGGTGTTCAAGGGGACCAAGCGCTTCGAGCAAGGCGCAATCGACAACGCGGTCGCCTCTTTGGGGGGCGAGATCAACGCTTGGACGAGTTTTGACGAGACCGTCTACCACCTCGTGCTGCCCAACGAGGCGACCGAGACCGGCATGCAGATCCTCGCCGAGCTGATTCAGCGCCCTCGCCTTGAGGCTGCGGACTTACGCTCAGAGCTCGAGGTGGTCGCCGAGGAGATCCGCGAAGATCAAGACAGCCCGAGCCGAAAGCTGAGCCAGGCGCTGTTTAGCCAAGCTTATGGCGCAAAGCACCCTTACGGGCGCGACGTCGCCGGCAGCATCGATGCGGTGGCTCGGATTGGTCACGAGCAGCTGCTGGAGTTCAACCGCCTGTATTATCACCCTGAGCGGATCCTTTTGGTCATCGACGGGGACGTCGAGCCCGGCGAGGTTCAGCGACTGATCGATCGCGACTGGGCGTCTTGGACGCGCAGCAACCAGGCGGCTCAGGTGGCGCAAAGAGCGGCGGCTGCACAAGGGTCAACCACCGAGCTCCAGCGCGCTCAAGTGGCGCAGGCGCACTTCGGGTTTGGTTTTTCTCTCGACACGATGAGCCTTGAGGAGCGGGCGAGTCTGGCGCTGCTTGCGGCGGTGCTCGGTCAGGGTGAGTCCAGCCGCTTGGTGCGCACGCTTCAGTACGAGCGTCAGGTGGTTAATGGTGTCTTTGCGTACGGTTTCGATCCCGCCGGACCCGGCCTCATGGTCATCGGCGGCACCACAGACGGTGCTCGCTTGCGGGCTGCTGTCGACGGCGTGATTCGCAGCCTGGCGCGGGTCGCAGCCTTCGGGGTGAGCGACGATGCGCTCGGGCGTGCGCGGGCGCAGCTCTTGGCGCAGGTGACCTTTCAGAACGAGACGGTTCAGGATGAGGCGAGCCGTCTCGCACATTTTGAGTTGCTTTTAGGTGGCTGGCAGCGTGAGCGGACCGAGCGCGACGCGATCAGGCACACGACGCCTCACGACCTTCAGGCGCTTGCGAGCCGCCTCTTCTCGGAGCGACGTCAGCACCTCAACGTGCTGCTGCCCGAAGGCAGCTTGAGCGATTTTACCCAGGCGACGCTGGAGGCGGTGAGTCGAGGGGCATGGGCGGCGGCTCAAAGCGAGACCGCGGTGGCGCAGACCCTGCCTGCAGCCGATGCGCGCGGGCGCTACACGCTGAGGCTCCCCTCGGGCGTGCAGGTGGTGCTCTCGCCGAGCAACGACGCTGAGGTCACGGCGGTCAGCGCCACCTGGGTCGGCGGCCAATTGCTTGAGTCCGCTGGGACCTCCGGCTTGCACGGCTTGCTCGCCGAGGTGCTCCCACAAGCTTCTGAGCGTTTCACTGAGGTCGAGCTGGCCAAGAAGATCGACCACATGGGCGCCAGCTTATCGGCGCTGCCAGGGCGATCGAGTTTCGGGCTGCGCGGCGAGGTGATCCGAGAGCGCTTCGATGAGTTCTTCGACCTGTTTATCGATGTCCTCAAGCGCCCACGGTTGACTACGGAGGCGGTCGATCGTGAGCGTCAGCGTGTCCTCGAGATGATCCGTAGTCGCGACGACCGCCCAGCGCACAGGGCGTACCAGGAGGGGCTGACCGCAGTCTTTGGCGCGCACCCCTATGGTCTACCCCTCGAGGGCGAGGAGGAGCCCGTGCGCCACCTGACGGCTTCGCAGCTAGCCGCCCACTATCACGAGCATTACTCGAGCCGCCCGCCGGTGATTGCGGTGGTCGGTCAGTTCGATGTTCAGCGCGTCCTTCACCGCCTGATCGCTGCGTTTCCTGTCGACCCCGAGCCTCGGACGCCGGTGCCCTTGGCTGGCGACGTCGTGCATGAGCAGCCGCTCGACTCGACGCCGCGTTTCCTTGAGCTCGACCGCAGCCAGGTGCAGGTCGTGCGGACTGCGCCGGGCATTGCGATCGGCGATGAGCGCGAGCCCGAACTCATGGTCCTGCTCGAGGTGCTTGGCGGTAGCTCAGGGCGCCTTTTTCGCGCCTTGAGAGAAGATCGCGGGCTGACCTACGGGGTCAGCGCGGATGCGGTGATCGGTCTCAAGGGCGGCGCGTTGACCGTCCACTACTCGACGGCGCCTGAGCGCCTCGAGGAGAGCTTGAAGGTCCTTGATCAGACGCTCGCCGCCTTCGTCGAGAAGGGCCCCACTCAAGAGGAGGTCGAGCGTGCGCAGAGGTACCTTCGAGGCGTGCGCCGAGTCACGGGTCAGACGGCGATGAGCCGTTGCCAAGAGCTTGCGCTCGACGTCGTCTATGGGCTCGGAGTCGGTCGCAGTGAGGCCTTCGATAAAGCCCTAAGCGGCGTCACCCCTGAGGGCGTCCAGGCGTTGGCTCGGAGCCTGCTGGCGAGCGGGCAGGTTCGCACCACGCTGCTCGGACCCAAACCAAAGGAAGAACCGAAGCCAGTACCCGTTAGCCAGTTACATCACTGAGCTTGACCGGTTCATAGCGGCACGGTTAGCCGCATTCGGCGGGTGGCGATCGAAAGGAATCATCATGTTGCGACCAATACTCTTCTGCGGTGCCCTGCTGACCTGCGCCTGCAGCACCAGCGAGCCTGCTTCGGCGCCTCAGAAGCAAGCCGTCCCGAGTCAGGCGCCGGCGCCGAAAGCGCAGGAGCCGCTGCCCGAGCTCGCTGGCTTCCCGCTCAAGAACGTGGCGCCCTCGGCGCGCCGTCCCTTCGCCGCGATCGCGCAAGAAGAGCTGTGCGGCTGCGACAACCCGCGCACGCTGGCAGGCTGCCTGTCGAAACCGAAGCCCTGCACGCAGGCGATGATTTATGCTGGTTTGCTCAAGGGCCTGCTCGAGGCAGGGGTCAGTCAGACCCAGGCGCAGCTGGTTTTCGGTCGACTCATCACCGACGGGATGTGCGCCGATCCGGTCCCGCAGCTCGACCTTGCGGGGCTCCCGTTCAAGGCGAACGTTGCGCCAGGTCAGCCCGCGGTCGAGCTGGTGGAGTTCGCTGATTTTATGTGCGGCCACTGCGCCCAGGCGGTGCCGCAGTTCAAGCCCGTGATGTCGAGCGAGCTCCCGGTTCGTAAGGTTTTTATTCCGGTTCAGATGGGCGGCAATGAGATGAGCGGGAAGGCGGGCCGGGCGGCGCTCGCAGCTTGGCGCCAGGGCGCAGATAAGTTCTGGGCTTATCACGACGCTTTGTTCGAAAATCAGCCGAGCTTGAACGAGCAGATGTTGGTTACGCTCGCCAAAAAGGTGGGCCTGGACGTTGAGCGGTTGAATAAGGACCGAAACGATCCGTCGATCAAAGCGCTGTTCAAACAAGGTCAGTCCTTGGGCTCTCGTGCTGGACTTAAAGGAACGCCTTATGTTTTGATCAATGGTCGGCCGCTGAACAACACGGTCACCTCAACCGACCTAGTGGCGCGCATTCAGCTTGAGATGGTGCGCCACCGTAAGGAGTGTGAAGAATGACGGCATGGATCCTCTCCAGCCTGCTCGCTGCGGCGCCGCCCGCAGCCGACGCAGCCGCCGCAGTGCCTGCGAAACCGCCGGTTCGCCTTTTGAATCGAGACCTTGGCGGTGGGCTGAGCGCCTCGGTACGGATTCAGCCGGGCGTCCCCGAAGCCGGTCAGGTGGCGCGCGTGATTATCGAGGTGGCGAAGAAGGGACCCGCGGGTCCGGTGCCGCTCAACGGCGCCACCATGACCGCTCGCATCGCGCCCAACACCAAGGGCACCAAAGACCGCAAACTGCGCCGCAAACTCAGCCGCGTAAAACCCTTTGGTCGGAAGGTCCAGGCGCTCAAAGACCGTGGCTCTTATGGTTTCCACGCCACGCTGCCGACGGCCGGGTCGTACAAGGTGGCGATCGAAGGTGAGTACAAAGGGAGCCCCGTCTCCTTTGAGTTTGGTCTTTACCCCAACTTATGGCCGGCGCCTGATCTTCAAGCTGAAGAGGCGCTCATGAAGAGCGGTCGCAGCCGCCGCCCATTGCGTCGACGCTAGGAGGCGCCCCATGAAGATTCGTTTGTTTGCTCTCTCGCTGGTGATGGCCGCGTCGCCGGCGCTCGCAAAAAAAGTCGCTTTTGAGCTCGGTGACCTCGTCAACGGTCAAGCGTTGATCAAAGCGCATTGCGGTGGCTGTGACCGCGCCACGCTGCATGACCCGATGGCGCTCGCGCAGGTCGGCGAGGATAAGATCCGAGCGGCGCTCGCACGCGGTCAAGGCATCGGCCCGCTCAAGGGGTGGTCGGGGAAGCGGTTGCACGAACTCGAAGCGTGGGACGTCGTGCGCTACCTTCGGAGCTACTCGATCTCGCTCGCTGATCTCGTCCCCGAGGCGACGCATTACGCGATCGAGGACGTCGTCCCGAACGAGTACGGCCGCGAGCGGTTGTGGCGCGAGGCGAAGGTCTTCAAGAAGGAGCCGGCTGAGGATGCGGTGCGTGGACAGGTCATCGTCGTGTGGTCCGTCCCGGGCTCGAAGGGCTTGGTAAACGTCTCGGGTGACACCAGCGTTATCGGCGGCTTTGAGCGCGATCAGAAGAAGGCTTATGTGCTCTTGCGGACGATCACCGCCGCCAAGAAGAAGGTGCACGTGGGCTTAGCGATGGAGATCGAGACCTTGAAGATCTCGGCGGCTCGTGCGGTCTACGCCGACGGCAGCCGAGCGAGAGGTCAGGTACGTGCGGTGCGCTCCGGCTGTGTTGGTAAAGGGCGTCGCGACAACTATCGTCGATTCAGCTGCGGTCGCACCGGGGCTTTAGCTCGCCCGCTGTGGAACCAGTTCATTATCGGCAGTGAACAGATCTACGCCTACGAGATCGCCGAGCGCGAGAACGACTTCGGTTCAGATCTCGGCTCGGATGAAGACGATGAAGAGGGCGACCTCGACCCTTAGGCGGTGCCTCGATTTTGGGCGACGAGAGCCGCCAGCGCGTCTTTCTTCATCAGCTTGAGCTTTTGGAGGGTGCGCTTTTCGAGCTCTTCCTCAGGCGTCAAGAAGCGATGTCCGCGCATGCTCACCAGTCGCTCTTTGAGCGCTTGATGCTCGGTTCGAAGGACGCCAATGCGTGCTTTAAGGGCTGAATTTTTGGGCATGTGACGACCTATCGGTGGGCGCTCTACATACCGTGAGACGCTGGCGCGGTCAATTGAAGGAGCGCCCCTCGGCGAGCAGCGCTGCGATCGCGTGCGGCACAAAGCCGTTGAGCGACTCGCCCTGACGGGCTCGCTGGCGGATCTCGCTGCTTGAGACGTCTGGCATATTGAGGGGGAGCTGATCGGGGTGGATCGCCTCACCTTGGCGCCCCACGACCAAGAGCGGCGCCACGGCGGTGAGTCGTTTGCTCTCCATCCATTGGTCGAGCTGCTCGGCGGCGTCCGCGCCGATCACCCACCGCAACTCGTCGTCCGGAAACGCTGCGGCGAGCGCCTCTGCGGTCTGGTAGCTGTAACTCGGAATGGGCAGCTCTGCCTCGATCGTATCGACCACCGCTCTGCCGTGAAACGGCTTAACGAGGGCTTCGCACCACTCTGCGCGTTGGGCAAAAGGGCTCAGTCTTTTACCGAGTGGGTGGTCGTTGCACGGGATGATCCGGACCTCGTCGGCGAGCCCAGACTCGAGGAGGTAGTGGATAAGAAACTGATGACCGAAATGTGGCGGGTCGAACGAGCCGCCATAAAGAGCTCGTCTAAAGGGTTTCATGTTGCCCCCGGCGCGTGCCTGTTATGGCACGTTCAGGTCCCATGAAATCTCACCGCCCGCTACCGATTTATGTTGGATCGCAAGCTGCATCAGCACGCCGCCAACGACGAACCATTGATCGTCGACACGTTTGCTCTCGGCGAGCACCTCGGTGCACTGGCCTTGGTCGTCGAAGATCAAGGTCCAGCTGATGCGCCCGCCCTTGGCGAGGGGCGCGCGCTTGCGCGCATCCTTGAAGCGTTTCTTGAGCCGAGCTTCGGCAGCCCAGATCGTTGGGTTCAGCGACTTGCCCGTGGCGGACAGCGGCTTGCCGACCTCGTAACGGTCAGCGAGCTCGACCAGGATCTTGCGGCCCTCTTCGCCCGCCTTGACGTAGCGATTGATGGCTTTGAACGGCTTACCCTTAGCGAGCAGCCGTTGTGCTAAGTAGAGGTTCCCTGCGACCATTTTGGGGTCCGCCTCAAGAAGGCGTTTGTACGCCTTTTCTGCGGCGTCAACTTGGTTGGTCTCAGCGAGCAGCTTGGCCTCACGCGTGCGCCGCTCTTTGGTGTCTTTGAGCTCTTTGATCATCGCCTGGATGTACTTGAGCTCGGTCGCCTTATCGCCCTTCTTTTGAGCGTCATCAGCCAAGAAGGTGAGCGCGCCCTCGTGGAAGGGGACCGCCTCGATCAGCTTGAGGTATTGCTCGCGCGCTTGGTCGGCCTTCCCCTCCTTTTGGAAGCGTGCGGCGAGCGCCACGCGCATGTCGGTGTTTTGGGGGCTGACGTTGGCAGCAGCCAGCAGCAGCTCTGTGGCCTTGGAGTCGCCTTTGGCGTCGTAGTGCTTCGCCAGACGGGTCAGGACGTCAAAATGGCGCTGGTCTTTGGCGTAGACCTTTTCAAGATACGCAAACTCTTCTGCCTTGTCCGTCGCAACCAGGCTCGACACGTAATCGAGCAGCGGGTGCTCGGGGACCGCCGAGCGGGCCTTCTCGAGGTGGCCGCGGACCTTGTCGAAGCGTCGCTTCGAGAGGTGTCCCATGATGTACGACATCTCGATCGAGGCGAGCGTGATGTTGCTCGCCGCGAGCATGCGGTCGCTCTGACTGAACATGCGCTGCTCCGCGAGCAGCATGGCGCGGCAGATAAACGGCCAGGGTGAGAAGGCGTTGAGCGTGCCGCGGTCCTGTTGTGATTTGAGCTCCAAACAGGCGCGCCAGCCGGCTTGTCGGTCGGGTTGTGCGACCGCCCACTGGACCAGTTTGACGGGATTTTTTTCGCCCGCCTTCGGTCGGAAGGGCTCGGCCTCGGCCGCTCGTTTCTGCGCTGCGCGCCCGCGGCTCGCGGCCATCCAAGCGTCGAGAATCGCAGCGTCGTCTGCAGCCGTCGGCGTATTTTCGGAAGGCTGTTGTGCTTGAACCGGTTCTGTTGGCGTGCTTGCGCAGCCGACGGCGAGGCTCAATAACGGGACGTAAAGAAACTGGCGGCGAAGGCTCATCCTGACTCCTGGCGACATCGTGGCGCCGGCGATACAATGGGTAAGAGCGGTAAATGCGTCAAGGAATCGGCAGAAATCTTGCTCCAAGCTCAGGGGCGCGGTTTACTGTTTGACAGAAGAGTAGAGGAAGACGGCCACCCAATGATCATCGGCATCGATCTCGGCACAACGAACAGCGCAGCGGCGTACGTCGATCATGACGGACGACCACGCCTGGTGCGCGCTGCCGGCGGCAGCCACACCCTCCCTTCGATCTTTGCGATCGACGACAAGGGCCGCGAGGTCGTCGGGTTTGAGGCGCGCCGCCAGTGGCAGCTCAACCCGCATCACACCGTCTATGGCGCCAAGCGTCTCATCGGCCGGCAGTTTGACGAAGACTTCATCGAGAGCCTGCGCAAGTACTTCACCTACGAGTTGGTAGAGGGCACGGGCGGCGCTGTTGAGGTGGTGCTGCAGAACAAGCAGTATACGCTCGCCGACATCTCGGCGAAGCTGCTCGGCGCGATTCGAGACCTCGCAGAGGAGCATCTTCAGCAGAAGGTGACCGAGGCGGTAGTCACGGTGCCAGCCTATTACGATGATCTGCAGCGCCAGAGCGTCAAGGCGGCGGGGCACCAAGTCGGGATGGAGATCAACCGGATCATCAACGAGCCGACAGCCGCTGCGCTCGCCTATGGCTATGGGCGGCAGCTGTCTGAGCGCGTCGTCGTCTTTGACTTAGGCGGCGGGACTTTTGACGTCTCGGTGATCGAGATTCGTGACA
Source organism: Myxococcota bacterium (assembly GCA_036338695.1). Classification (GTDB taxonomy): domain Bacteria; phylum Myxococcota; class UBA4151; order UBA4151; family UBA4151; genus CACGMS01. The sequence goes on along the minus strand of JAYZBQ010000009.1, from coordinate 40,021 downwards.
ACGTCTTTGAAGTGGTCGCGACCGACGGCGACTTATTCCTGGGCGGCATTAACTTCGACCAGATCATCCTCAACGAGATCCTGACCTCGTTCCACAGCGAATACGGCGTCGATCTCACGAGCGAGCCAGCCACACTGCAGCGCCTGCGCGACATCGCGGAGCAATGTAAGGTGGACCTGAGCGATCGCACAGAGGTCGAGATTTCGGTCCCATTCGTCGCCTTTAGTGAGGCGGGTGATCCGCTCGACATCAACATGAAGATCACGCGCGCACGGTTTGAAGAGCTCACCAAGGAGCTGGTCGATCGGACCGTCGAGGTGTGCGCCGGTGTGCTCGAGGCCGCTGAGCTCAAGCCGGACCAGATCGACGAGGTGTTGTTGGTCGGGGGCCAGAGCCGCATGCCGGCGATCTCAGCAGCGTGTGAGCGGTACTTTGGAAAGCCCCCTTCGAAGGGGGTGCACCCGGACGAAGCGGTGGCGCTCGGTGCGGCCATTTTCGCCTCAGCACTTCAAGGAGAGAGCGGCGCAGGCCAAAGCGACGTGACCTTGCTCGATGTGATCCCGATGGCGATTGGGATCGAGGGCGCGAACGGGCGCATGTTCCGCATCTTCTCAAAAAACGCGCCGACACCGAACAGCCGGCGGCTGACCTTCACGACAAGCTACGACGGGCAGAAAGAGCTCGTCATGCGGATCTTTCAGGGGGACCACGCCAAGGCGGGTGAAAACCAGTTCCTTGGCGAGCACGTCTTCGACGGTCTCAGACCGGGCAAAGCAGGTCAGGTGCGGGTCGAGACGACCTTTGATCTCAGCGTTGACGGGATCTTGAGCTTGCACGCACGCGACCTAGACACGCAGAAAGCGGTTCGACACAGCCTCCGTATCTCCGAAGCGGCCTTCGTCTAGTGAAGTGGCGCTTAGCGCTCGCTGTCGTCACCGTTGCGGTGGTGGGGTTGTGGCTGGCCATTTACCGCGCGGGCCCCGAATACCGTCAGATCCCCTCCGAGTTTCGCGTCGACGAGTTTGAGGTGACCGAACCCTCAAGCGACGAGCTCGAAGCGCTCCGCGCAAGCATCGAGCGCGCCGCTCGCAAGCGACAAGAGGCGCAGAAGAAGAAGTCACCGCAGATGGATGCTGGTGTCGTAAAGTCAGCGGCTTACGACGCCGGGAAGTATGAGTCGTGGGTCGATAATGAGCTGCTGCGCCGCGCCGAGACAGGTGAGTCGATCCCGAGCGATGGGAGCTTTGACCCATCCGATGCGCTCGAGCGCCTAAAGGCGGGCGAGTCCCGTGAAGAGGTTTTGGGTAAACCCGACGAGGGCGAGTGACGCTTCGTAGGGAGAGGCTGGCGCGAGCGCGTTCGCCGGAATTCGTGTAAGGTGCACGCACGAGCGTGTGGTTCGGGAGGAGTCGCTTATGATTCGGTGGCTTTCAGTAGGGGCTCTGTTGACACTCTCGGCGCCGGCGTTCGCCGCAACGGGGGGACCGGACCTTTACGGTTACCGCTGGGTTGATAACGGCGAGCAGGATGGTCCGAGCGTCGATGAGTGGCAGGACGCATGGCTGCAAGGCGAACCGTTCATCGATCAGGATGACCAGTGCAGGACGGATAACCCGAACCGGCCGGACGAGACCACGGATCTCCCTTTTGCCTTCAATTATTATGGGATCGAACGCACCTCGCTCAACATTTGCTCGAACGGCTTCGTCTATTTTGGCGACAACCACCTGAACAACAACAATTACAACCGCAACAACAACATCCCAGACAACACCCCGCCCGATGGCGTCTTAGCGATCGCTTGGACGGACATCGACCCGAGCAATGGGCGCGACAGCGGTGTCTGGGTCACACGGTCTGAGCAAGAGTATGTCATCGCCTGGCGGGCGCCGCACTACCAGGGCCAGGTCACCAACACCTTCGCCATTCGGCTCACGCCCAACGGCGAGATCACGTACTACTATCAAACGCTCAGCACCCAGTTTCCGCGCACGGCGAGCGAGCTCATCACGATTGGGATCGAGTCGCCTGAGGGCAACTTTGGCTGCTGCACCATCGGCGCAGAGGGTGCTGAGGCGAACTTTGGCGTGTTTTTTGGCGACACCAACGAGTGGCGCAATGAGGGCTTCCCGTTCCCTGCGCTCGAGAACTACGCCATGCGCTTTTTCTGGGAGCCGCTGGCGTATGCGCCTGAGATCGAACCGATCGGCGACAAGGTGGTCAGCGTCGGCGCCGTACTCCAGTTCACGGTCGAAGCATCCGATCAGGACGAGGGCGACGTCGTGACCCTTGGTGTGGCCAATCTTCCGGACGGCGCCACCTTCAACGCACAGACTGGGCTCTTCCGCTTCCAACCCACCGAGGGTCAGGTCGGCGAGCACGTCGTGACTTTCACGGCTCGCGACGACGGCAACCCGAGCCGCAGCGACGAAGAGGTGGTCACGATCACCGTGCAGCGTACCAATCAGCCCCCGGTGGTCACCAGCACCGCGCCGACCTCCGCACAGAGCGGGCAGCAGTACGTCTACGATATCGAAGCCACCGACCCAGACGGCGACACGCTCCGGTTCCGCCTGCGCGGTGGGAACAACAACCCACCGGGCGCGCAGATCAATCAAACGACCGGCGTCGTGACCTGGACCCCGGATGACGAGTTCTCCGGTGAGGTCGTGAACTTCTCCGTGCTCGTCGACGACGGCGAAGGCGGCATCGTGTTGCATAACTGGCAGGTTGGCATCGATGATGCGCCGCCGGTCAACAACCCGCCGGTCATTACGTCCAACCCGCCGACGACCGCAATTGTGGGTCAGCAGCTGGTCTATCAGGTGGTTGCGAGTGATCCGGACGGGCACACGCTGACCTACGATTTGGTGCGAAACTGTCCTGCGGGCGCAGCGATCGATCGCGACTCAGGGCGATTTACCTACACGCCAGGCAACAACGAGCTGGGCGAGCAGGTCACCTGCATCATCCGCGTGCGAGACTCTGTCGGTGCGATCACGGCTCAGTCCATGTCGATCTCGGTGCAGGCGGAGCCGCCGCCTGAGAATCAGCCCCCCGTGTACACCACGCAGCCGCCGCGCAACGCCACGGTGGGGGGCGTCTACAGCTACGACGCCGACGCCGTCGATCCCGAGGGCACGCCGCTGCGCTTTTTCCTCTCGAACGCACCCAATGGCGCCTTCGTCAACCCGGTCAGCGGCATCATTCAGTGGGAGCCCAGCCTGGACCAGCGAGGGACACAACAAGACTTCACGTTGGAGGTCGAGGACGGCGGCGGGCTGCGCACGTCTCAGTCATGGACCGTGACGGTCTCCGATCAGGTCAATCGTGCCCCCATCATCACCTCGAGCCCGGAGAGCGAGGCTTACCCGGGCGTGGAGTACGTCTACGTGGTGCTGGCGACCGATCCGGACGGCGACTCGATGACCTTCTCGCTGGATCCGTTGCGCTCGCCTGACGGCGCGACGATGGACGAGCAGGGTCGCGTGACCTGGACGCCGAATCAGGCGCAGGTGGGTCAGATCGTCAGCTTCCGAGTGACGGTCGTCGACGCGAATGGCGCCGACACGAACCAAGACTTCTCCGTCACAGTGACCGAAGAAGAGCCGCCGAACCGAGACCCGGTGTTCACCTCGTCGCCGCCGACGACTGCGACCGTTGGGGTCGTCTACACCTACACGGCGACGACCACCGACGCCGACGGCGATGCGCTGACGCTGGTCGCCGAGCTCCTCCCAGACGGCGCGACGCTGCGCGGCGCAACGATCACCTGGACGCCGGTCCTGGCTCAGGTCGGTCAGCAGACGTTCCGGCTGAACGTGACCGACGGTAACGGCGGCGGTACGCAACAGAACTGGTCGGTGACGGTGCAGGAGGCGGAGCCGCCCAATACGGCGCCGATCTTTACGTCGCAGGCGCCCAACACCGCCGAGGTCGGGGTCGAATATCGCTACCAAGCGACATGGACGGACGCCGAAGGGCATGCGGTGACCTTCCGTTTGGTCAGCGGACCTGCCGGGATGCAGGCGGACGCAGACGGTCTGGTGACCTGGACGCCGAGCGAGGCTCAGGCGGGGATCAGCCACACGATGGTGCTCGAGCTGCGAGACTCTGAGGGTGCAACTACCGAGCTGCGAGTGGACATCGGCGTGGACGAGCTGGATCAGAACAACGCGCCGGTGATCACGAGTCAGGCCTCCGGGCAAGCCACGGTCGGTCAGGCGTACAGCTACCGTCCGGTGGCGACGGATGAAGACGGCGACTCGGTGACTTTTGTCCTGACGGAGGCTCCGGCGGGCGCTCGCTTTGTCGGCGGCGCCGTCGCTTGGGTGCCGAGCGACGCGCAGGGTGACCAAGAGCTCCGCTTCACGCTGCGAGCGAGCGATGGAAACGGCGGGCAGGACGAGCAGACGTGGATCGTGCGCGTGAGCCCTGACGTGGGCAACCGAGCGCCTTCGATCACCTCTGAGGCGGTGACGTCCGCCACAGTTGGGGTGCTGTATCGGTATCAAGTGACAGCCACCGATCCGGACAATGACACCTTGGTGTTCTTGCTGCCGCAAGACCAAGACCCACCGACGGGCATGATCATCGACTCCGAGACCGGCGTGATCACGTGGACACCGAGCCAAGAGCAGGGTGGGATCACCCACCGCGTCGTCGTCGCTGTGGTTGATGAAGGCGGCCTATTTGACGCTCAGTCGTTCCAGGTAGGCGTGGGTGTGCCGGTCAATGAGCCGCCGCGCATCACGTCCTCAGCGCCTGCGGAGGCGCAGCCGCGCGTCCAGTACGTCTATCAAGTGATCGCAACCGATCCCGAAGGCGAGACGCTGCGGTTCTTTACGGATCCCGATCGTTGCCCTGAGGGTGCGTCGATCAACGTCCTAACGGGACGCTTCACCTGGACACCGTCGCTGACCGATGCGGGCTCGACCGTCAGCTGCGTCATCGGCGTCGTCGATCCGTCGGACAACGCCGACCTTCAACAGATCACGATCCAAGTGGCGGGAGAGGTCGAGAACCGTGACCCGGTGATTGCCTCGCAACCGGCGACCACCGCCACCCAGGCGTCGCCATACATCTACAACATCATCGCCACGGACGCCGACGGCGATGAGCTGACCTACACGTTGGTCAGCGGTCCGCCCGGGGCGCGCATTCAGAGCCGCGGGCCGATCAACGGCGTCATCTGGTTGATTCCGCCGGGCAGCGCCGGGCAGGACTTCGACTTTGAGATCCGAGTGAGCGACGGCAACGGCGGCGTGACGAGTCAGGCGTGGACCGTGAGCGTGACCGACGGTGAGCCAAATCAGCCACCGATCATTACCAGCACGCCGAGCGGTACGGGGTCACCGGGTGTGGTCTATCAGTACCAAGTGCAAGCCTTCGACCTCGAGCGCGAAGAGCTGACCTACACGCTCGAGGTTGCGCCGGCGGGGGCTGAGATCACCGAGGGCGGGAACATCACCTGGACACCGACCGAGGGTCAGGGCGGACAGGCTCAGGCGTTCCGGCTCGTGGTCAGTGATCCGCGCGGCGGTGAGGCGCGCCAAGAGTGGAACGTAGAGGTCTCAGGCGACCCACCGCCGCCGGTGAACAACCCGCCGGTGATAACGTCCGTGGCGCCGACGCAGGCGACCGTGGGGCAAGAGTATAGCTATCAAGCGCAGGCGACCGATGAGGACGGTGACCCCTTGTTTTTGGTGCTCCCAGAGGATGAAGACCCGCCCGCTGGTATGACGATCAACGCCAGCACGGGTGAGATCACCTGGACGCCGTCGGAGGCTGGGATTTTCCGGGTGACCGTAGCGGTCACCGACGGCACTGCCTTTGCTGGGCAGGTGTTCCAAATCAGCGTCGACTCGGGTCAGGCGAATCGTCCCCCGGCGTTTACGAGCGATCCGCCGACGCAGGCGACCGCGGGTGAGCAGCTGGTCTATGTCGCAACCGCAGAGGACCCTGACGGCGACGCCGTGCGCTTCTTCTTGTTCGAAGAGGGTGAGGACTGCCCGCAGGGGATGACCATCAACCAGGTCACCGGTCAGCTGCTCTATACGCCGCCAGCCTCTTTGCTGGGCAGCACGGTCAGCTGCGTTTTGGTGGCGGTGGATACCAACGGCTTGGCGAACACCCAGGCGCTGGCGATCCAGATCACCGATGGCGCCCCAGCCAACAATGCGCCGCGTATCACCTCAACACCTCCTGAGCTTGCGATTGTGGGCGAACAGTACACGTACTCTGGCCAAGCGACGGACGAGGACGGTGACGTCCTTGGGTGGGTGATGACCTCCGGACCCGCTGGCGCTGTGATCAACTCGTCGACAGGTGTGCTGACCTGGACGCCGGTGCTTGAAGATGTCGGCACGGTCTCTTTTGCGGTCGAGGTTCGAGACGGGCGTGGTGGCATCAACCGGCAGCAGTGGGATGTTGTCGTGCGTGAGGGTGACCTGAACAACCAGGCGCCTGAGATCACGAGCAACCCGCCGACCTCCGCGCGCGTCCTGGCGGCGTTCACCTATGAACCCGTCGCAACGGACGCCGATGACGATGAGTTGACCTGGCGACTGCTCGAGGCTCCGGCGGGGGCGCGGATCAACGCTGAGACGGGCGCCGTAAGCTGGCAACCGACCCCGCTGTTCGAGAACCGTGAGGTCGTGTTCCAGATCGAGGTCTCCGACGGCAACGACAACGACCGCCAACGCTGGACGGTTCGCGTGGACCCACAACAGAGCGGCAACAACCCGCCGAGCATCACCTCGAGCCCGTCGACCCAGGTGTTCTTAGGCAATGATTATACTATCAGCTTGTCGGCGTCGGACCCTGACGGTGACCCGCTCAGTTGGCGGTTGGTGAACGCACCGGAGGGGACGCGTTTGACGGGCGCTGGCGCGCTCGATTGGAGCCCTGATCTAGGCGACTTGGGTGAGAGCTATGACTTCGTCGTCGGGGTCTTGGATGGTCGCGGCGGGACGGATCGTCTCAGCTGGCAAGTGACCGTTCCGAATCGAGCGCCGGAGATCACTACGGACCCGGTCGTGGAGGCCGTGGTCGGCGAGGCGTATCGTTATGACGTGGGGGCCACCGATGAGGACCCGGGTCAGCCCCTGAACTACCGGATCACAAGCCGGCCGCCGCTCGGGATGAGCATCAACGCCCAGAGCGGTTTGATCACTTGGATCCCAAGCGAAGAGCAAGGTCAGGAGACGTTCCTTGTGATCGTGCGCGTCGAAGACACGCTCGGGAGCTTTGACGAGCAGAGTTACCGTGTCGGCGTCGACGTGCCGCCTTCGAACCGCGCGCCGACGATCAGCAACACCGCGCCGGACCGTGCGAGCGCTGGCGTCCTGTACACGTTCGACTACGAGGCGCGCGACCTCGACGGTGATGCGCTGAGCTGGGAGCTTGAGAGCGGCCCGCCGGGGATGACCATCGATCGCGACACGGGCGTGCTGCGGTGGACGCCGAGCGACGCTCAGACCGGTCAGACCCTCAGCTTCGTGGTGCGGGTCAGCGATGATGAGGGGCTGTTTGACCGCCAGACCGTCTTGGTCTTGGTGGAGGTTGAGGCGAACACGCCGCCGGCTTTTGGTAACGAGCCAGAGACTGAGGCGGTGGTCGGTCAGGAGTATCTCTTTGAGCCCCGTGTATCGGACGAAGACGCTGACCCTGTGAGCGTGCAGCTCGTCGCAGGTCCGCCCTCCGCTGAGTGTTCCGATGGTCGGTGCAACCGCCTGACATGGACGCCGGACGCTGAGGGCACCTTCTCGTTCCAGCTGATCGCAACGGATGACCGAGGCGCTGAGGCCGAGCTTCGTTGGACGGTGCTCGTGACCGAGCCGGGAGCAAACAGCGCGCCCACCTTCACCTCGACGCCTCCGACGACCGCTCAGATCGGTGAGGAATACCTCTACACCGCTCGGGCGCAGGACCCTGACGCCGACCGTTTGGTGTACTCGCTGGCCGCAGCGAGTCCGGTGCTCATGAACATCGACGCTGAGACGGGCGAGATCTCGTGGACGCCGACCGAAGAGGATCTCGGTCCGAACGACGTTGTCGTCCAGGTGAGTGATGGGCGCGGCGGCACGGACCTTCAGACCTACGTGCTTGAGGTCATCGATGAGTTCGCCAACAACCCACCGGTGATCACCTCTGAGGCGATCACGGTTGCGGTCGCAGAGGTCGCCTACGAGTACCGAATTCGGGCGAATGACCCGGATGAAGATGACGTCCTGTCGTTCAGCCTGAAGGCGGGACCTGGTGGCATGGAGGTGACCGAAGACGAGGGCTTGGTGACCTGGCTGCCGCCGGTCGAGGCGGTCGATCAAGCCGTGTTGGTGCAGGTCGAAGTCACCGACGGTGAAGACGTTGTGCTGCACGAGTGGGTGATCACGGTTCAGGACAACCCGGACATTGCGCCGATTGCGAACGCAGGGCTCGATCGAACCGTCGACCCGGGCGTGATCGAGCTCGACGGCAGCGCCAGCATCGACCCGCTGGCGCAAGGCCTGCGCTATGTCTGGAGCGCCGTCGGAGGCCCGCAAGAGGTGACCATCGATGACCCAAGTCTTGCGATCGCTACGGTTGAGTTGTTGTACCCCGGTGACTACACCTTCAAGCTTCAGGTCACGGCGCCGGGCGACCGCAGCGCCGAGGATGAGGTCGTGATCACCGTGCGCTACAACGGCCCCATCGCCATCGCAGGCGAGGACCAACGCGTCGAGCTGCCCGTAACCGGTGACCCGGCCCTGGTGACGCTCGCTGGCGAGGCGGTCGTGCTCGAGGAGGACACGCCGACGTATCGCTGGGAGCAAGTGGGTGGCCCCGAGATCGACCTAAACGGTGGGGACACGCCGAACCCAGAGTTCAAAGCGCTGGACCCCGGCGTCTACGTCTTTGACTTGGTGGTCGGCGATGGAGAGCTCGAGAGTACGCCCGATACCGTGGTGATCTCTGTGGTCGAGCCCGACGAGAGCGAAGCGGCAAACTGGGGCGTTGATGAGACCGCCTGCGGTTGCGCTGGTTCACCGTTTGGGGATCTCGCCTGGCTTCTGTTTGCCGTGGTCGCGTTGCGTCGCCGACGGATCGCTTGATCCGGGTCGGCGGACGCAGTCGGCTGGGCAGCCTGGTTCGCTGAGCTCACAGTCCTCGCTCGGCTCTAACAGGCCGTTGCCGCACACCGCGAGCGGATAGGTCACGGCGCGCCCGGTCGCTGCGTCTGGGCGCGTGGTGTAGCGCAGCGTGACGAGTACCGCGATGGCCAGCCCCATGCCCACGATCCACGGCAGCGCTCGCAGGCGCCGCCGCCGCGGCTGTCTTGGAAGCTGCGCGACGAGCGCGTCGAACTGCTTCGCGAGGTGTTCTTCGTCTCGGTCCAACTTGGAGCCCTCTTTCGCCCGCTCAGCGCAACATTGACCAATAGGTTCTGACAAGTGGCGCGCACTCTAGGAGCTTTGCCAATTTCAGGATAAGGGCTATCAGACCTCGCTGAAAGCGGACGCAGGTAGGAGCCCCTTTTGACCACTCTTCGTACGTATTGTTTGCTCGATAATCTTCAGCCGCAACTCGCTGCTTACGTCGCCACGACGAGCCGAGCCTTTTTGCCCGTGCCGCACGTTGCGTCGCTCTGGGTGGAGATCGCGCCGGGGATGGCGATTAATCGGGTCACCGATACGGCGCTCAAGGCGACTCAGTGTCAGCCGGCGATGCAAGTGGTCGAGCGGGCCTACGGTAGCCTCGAGATGCACCACGAAGACATCGGCGAGGTGCGCGCCGCGGGCGCTGCGATTTTGGACGGTTTGGGTCTCAACGAAGACCAGCGGATCAAGCCCTCTGTGGTCTCGAATGAGATCATCCGAGGCGTGTCTCCATACCAAGCGCAGGTGATCAACAAGTTCCGCTTCGGCTCGATGATCGTACCGGGCGAGAGCTTGTTCATCTTTGAGTGCCGCCCCGCCGCTTACGCTGTTTTCGCTGCCAATGAGGCGGAGAAAGCGGCGAACGTCAAGCTGATCGAAGTTCGCCCGTACGGCGCCTTCGGCCGGCTCTATCTGTCGGGTGATGAGGCGGAGATCGACGCGGCGAGCAAAGCCGCGATCGCAGCGATTGAGAGCGTCACAGGCGTGGCGGAAAAATAGTGATTACATGCCGGCCTGAGCGCCGGTCCTCTACGAAGGAGAGATGAGCATGGCTGATGCCCTTGGCATGATTGAAACGCGTGGATTTGTTGGGATGGTTGAGGCCTCCGACGCGATGGTTAAAGCCGCCCGCGTGGAACTGGTTGGATACGAGAAGATCGGCGGTGGTTTCGTGACCGCCGTGGTGCGCGGCGATGTCGCTGCGGTGCGAGCAGCGACCGAAGCTGGGTCCCGCGCCGCCGAACGCGTCGGGGAGCTGGTCAGCGTGCACATCATCCCGCGCCCACACGCTAACGTGGACGCCGCGCTGCCCCTTGGGCGCGCACCGAGCGCTAAGAAGAAGTGAAGCTCGCACACGTGATCGGTACGGTGGTCTCCACACGCAAGGAGGAGACCATCGAGGGCCTACGTCTGATGCTGTTGCAGCCAACAGACGGCGCCGGAGCCGCATCGGGCGCGCCGCTCGTTGCCGCAGACGCAGTCGGTGCGGGCGTCGGTGAGACGGTCTTGTTTGCGTCGGGTTCGTCCGCTCGTCAGACCGTCGTCACCAACAATCGCCCGGTTGATGCGGTGATTATGGCGATCGTCGACAGCGTCGAGCAGGGCGGCGAGATCGTCTACACAAAGGATGGGTAAACGGTGGACCAGCATACACTAGAGCGCATCGTCTCGGAGGTCGTTCAGCGGGTGAGCCAAGCGGCTCCCGCGGCGCCCCCGAGCCTGCGTACAGGCGGCGGACGCCCCGGCGTCTTTACCGATCTCGACGCGGCAGTCAGGGCGGCGGGCGCTGCTCAGCGTGAGCTGGGCGCCCTGACCATGGCCGATCGTGAGCGCATCATCGAGGCGATGCGCGCCTGCGCGCTCAATCAGCTCGAGCGCCTCTCGAAGGAGGCGGTTGAAGAGACCGGGCTCGGGCGCGTGGACGACAAGATCGTCAAGAACCGCCTGGTGGCGACGAAGACGCCGGGTACGGAGATCCTGACGCCTTGGGTTCGGACCGGTGACGATGGTCTGGTCCTGCAGGAGTACGCTCCCTTCGGCGTGATCGCCGCCATTACGCCTTGCACCAACCCGACCGAGACCATCTTGTGTAACGCCATCAGCTTCATCGCTGCCGGGAACTCGGCGGTGTTCAATGTGCACCCGGCGGCGAAGCGGCTCTCGGCTCGGTTTATCGCCGACCTCAACCACGCCATCATGGGCGCGGGTGGCCCGAACAATCTGCTGACCTGTATTGAGGAGCCGACGATCGAGTCCGCCAACAAGCTGATGACCCACCAAGGGACGCGTTTGGTGGTGGTGACCGGCGGCGGCGCTGTTGTCAAAGCAGCGATGAATTCCGGGAAAAGGGCGATCGCCGCTGGACCTGGTAACCCGCCCTGTGTGGTGGATGAGACGGCCGATATTGAGGCCGCCGGTAAAGGGATCGTCTTGGGCTGCAGCCTGGACAACAACGTCGTCTGCATCGCTGAAAAAGAGGTGTTGGTCGTTGAACAGGTGGCCGACGCGCTGCGCGACTCGATGTGCCGCCAGGGCGCGCACCTGATCGAGGGCGAGAACTTGCGTCAGCTCGAGGCGCTCCTGATCACGCCCGATGACCACGTCAACCGCAGTTTTATCGGCAAGGACGCAGCGTTCATCGCGGACGCGATCGGCCTGCGCGTGCCGCAGTCGACGCGTGTGCTCTTGTGCGAGGTTCAAGAGAATCACCCCTTCGTCCAGCACGAGCTGTTGATGCCGGTCCTCGGGATGGTGCGGTATCCGAACGTCGATGCGGCGATCGATGGCGCGTTGCGCTGTGAGCATGGCTTTGGCCACACGGCCTCGATGTGGAGCCGCAACCTCGACAACCTTCATCAGATGGCTCGGGTGATCAACACCAGCATCTTTATCAAGAATGCGCCGAACTATGCGGGGCTCTCCGAGGGCGGAGAGGGTTACACTTCGTTTACGATCGCTAGCCCGACGGGCGAGGGTTTGACCACGGCGCTTAGTTTCTCGCGCATTCGCCGCTGTACGCTCAAAGACCGATTTCGGATCGTTTAGAGCGGGACGGCTGCTGACGTGCCTTGGATTGATCACGCACGGTACCCCCTCGCCGACGCGCTGGCGGCGGTGGAGCTGCGCGGGTTGGCGCGCGGTGCGCGGCTGGTCGACGATCTACTCAAAGCCGCCGATGTACGCGTTTTAGCCAGCGAGGTGTTCTCGGGTGCTCGGCATCTCGTCTTGGTCGACGGCGGCGTCGAATCCTTGGGGTTAGCCTATGACGCCGCGCTCGCCGTCGGCGGCGATCGAGTCGTGGACGCGATGATCCTGCCGCATGCCCACCCAGCTCTAGGCGCTGCCCTCGGTGGGACATTGATGACACGTTATGATGAGGACGCGGCCATCCTGTTGGTCGAGACCGAGACGCTCTCGAGCACGTTTCGTAGTGTGGACGCCGCCCTCAAGGCGGTCCCCGTCGCTTTGTCGAGCTGGCGCCTCGGGCGCGGGCTCGGTGGCCGCGCCGTCTTCGCATTGCGGGGCGATCATGCGCACCTCGAGGCGGCTGAGGAGGCTGTGCTCGATGCAGCCGGTGGTGCCCTGCTTGACGTGGAGCTTATCCCTCGACCGGATCCGGCGGGGCTTTGGGAGCACCCTTTTGGACAAGGAGCGTTGTCGTGATCGCCATTCTCTTGCTCGCAGCGCTTCAACCAGAGCCTGGTGATTGGGACGAGCGCCGCGGGCGCGCCGCCTTAGCGCTCGATACCCAACCCGGCAACGTGGCGCTGTGGTCTGACTACTGCGTCGCAGCCTGGCGCGGGGGCGACCAATCCGTGCTGACCACCTGCGCGGAGCGCGCCCCTGAGTTGATCGTTGACGTGGCGCGCGCGGTGGCGGTGGGTCGGCTGCCAAGCGGTGATTCGGGGTGGGCGCTGAGAGCTCAGTTTGAGGGTCTGTATGCGAGCGCTCGATTTGACGAGGCGCGCCGAGCTGCGCAGCGCTTATACGAGGTCGAACCGGATAATCGGTGGGCTCTCGAGATGGCGGTGGTGGCGGCGCTCTCGGCCAAAGACGAGCCCATGGCCGCCGCCTTGGCGAGGCGCGGTGATGAGCGCTTCGGCGGCGTGTTCGCAGGCTACGCAGCGCGCGCAAATCAGCAGCTAAGCAGCCGCGGCGGCCGCGCCGATTGGTTGTTCTTAGGCGGCGTGATGATCCTGCTTTGGGTGAGCTTTCGACAAGCTAAGCGGCACGTGCGCGGGGGCCGTGGTCGCGATCGGACCAAGGCGCGGCGCGCAGAGCTCAGCCGCCTAACAGCTTCATCGGCAGCTCACCGGCAATCCCCTCGCTAAACCGGTGTCCCTCCGGTTTGATCGCAAGCGCCTGGTAGATCGCCTCGACCAAGTCGTGATCGTCCGCGTCGACGTTGCGGAGGATCGGCCTGAGTTCTGTACCAACCGCTGACGCAAGGCATGGCCTAACAGCGCCTGTCGCCGTCAGCCTGATCCGATTGCACGAGGCGCAGAAATTGCGCGTCGTGGCTGCGATCACCCCGAGCACTTGATCGGCGCGGCCTTGGTGCAGCCAGTAGTCTGCGGGACCGATACCCGGTTGCCTCAGGCTCTGCTCGTCGACCGGCACCAGCTCAAAGGCGCTCATGATCTCGTCAGCCGGAACCATCTCGAGCGCTCGCCCTGCGCCCATCGGCATCACCTCAATAAATCGGGGTACGCCCCCGATCGACCACACAAAATCGGCGATTCGGAGCAGCTCGCGGTCGTTTTGACCTCGGACGACCACGGTGTTTGTCTTGAGCTGCATCCCGGCGTCGATGGCAGCTCGAATTCCATCGAGCACCGGGGTGATGGGCGCGCCGCCGCTGAGCGCCTTGAAGCGCTCGGCATCGAGCGTATCGAGGCTGATGTTGATGCGCCGAAGTCCAGCCGAGGCGAGCGCCTCTGCACGCTTTGGGCTGAGCAGCGCGCCGTTGGTGGTGATCGCCAGGTCGTCAACGCCTACCGCCCGGACCGAGGCGATCACGTCCGCGAGATCTCGACGCAAGAGCGGCTCGCCTCCTGTAAACCGAACTGTCCGAATTCCGATCGTCGTCAGGACGCGCACCACGCGTGCGAGCTCACGCGCCGTGAGGTGATCAGCCGTGGGCTCGCACGGCTCCTCGCCAGCCTCCGGTCGACAGTATGGACAGCGAAACTGACATCGGTCCGTCAGCGAGATGCGGACATACCTCAAGCGCCGATCGCTGAGGTCTTCGAGTCGTGGAGGGGTCCAGTTCATGGCGGATCCATAGCGCGTCGGCGCGGCGCGGAAAACACTCTTGACCGACGCGCTAATTTGCTGGACTTAGCGAGCCCGCCGCTGGGGGTGTAGCTCAGTTGGTAGAGTACTTGAATGGCATTCAAGGGGTCAGGGGTTCGACTCCCCTCACCTCCACCAGTTAGCGGAAATGGCGGGCGCTCCTTGGGGGGCGCCCGTCAACGTTTTGGGTCATCTTTGACACAGACCTGTTCGATGATCACAGGTCATCGTGAGCATGGTGCAGATGCAGTTGGGCTGACCTCCGCCGGCGCAGAATTCAGCTTGGTCACCCTGGTTGCAGCGGCTCACGCAGCTGCCTCGGTTGTCAATGACCAGGCACTGCATGGTCGGGTCGCAGTCGTCATGACCGGCGCAAAGCTGTGGCGCTTGTCCGTTGACGCAGGTGTTGTTCTCACAGCGGTTGGGCGGTTGGCAGTTTTGCGGGTTGCAGTCTCCGCCTCCGACGCAGCGGTCGTTCTCGCAGCGTCCCGGCGCCGGGCAGTTGTCGGGTGTGCAGTTCGGCGCTGCGCACTGCCCAAGTTGGTTGCAGACGGCGCCGACGGGGCATTCATCGTCTTGCTCGCAGTCGACGCAACGCCCGAGCTGTTCGCCCGCCGGGATCACGCAGTGCAGCTGACATGGGCTATCATCTCGGCACATACCCGCCGGTAAGCCCTGACATTGACCTCTGTTGAGGTTGCAGAGCTGATGCATCGGGCAGTGATCATGCTCGCCGCACTGACGGTTACGCTCAATGCAGCGCCCGTTAATGCAGTTGTGCTCATCCGGACAATCGCTGCTGTCCTGGCAATGATTTTCGTTGGGGTCCTCGCACAGGCCGTTCACGCAGACCTGCCCCGGTGGACATTCGATGACCTCGCGGTCGCTGCTGCAGCTCGGAGAGTCGGCGATGCATTGGTTCCCGAGGCATCGGAGCCCCTCAGCGCAGTCATAATCCTCTTGGCACTCCACGTCCGGAACGAACCATTCGAGGGCGAGGGTGTTGGAGCAGGTCTCGATGGTTGGGTCGCAGACCGCAACAGACACCGCCATCGCTTGGTCGATTTGAACAGCCGCGCCCTCACCCGAATCGGCTTCGATGACGCCGAATGCATCGGTTTGCACCGTGCCGATGGTAAAGCGGCAAGCCTCCGCTTGGACGATGCAGACCTGGAGTTCGGTGGCATAGCGAAACCCCTCACCGCGGATTAGGATGGGTTGATCCACCTCCGCGCGCGGGCTAGCCTGGGCGAGCTCAATTCGCCCCCGCTCGAGCTCGCAAAGCGACGAGCAGCCGTCGCCGGCAGCCGCGTTGGCATCATCGCAGGTCTCGCCGGGCTCGATGCGGCCGTTTCCACAGGCTGGCCCGGTATCCAGCGTTTCGCCTCCATCGCTCGTTGCCCCCGCATCCGATGGCGTCGTCGGACCGCCGTCTGGCACGACGCCGCTGTCGGGCGCGACCGCATCTTTCGGCCCCGTGCAGCTGAGCGTCACGATCGCCGCTGCGAAAATCAACCGGTTCATGGGCGTGGTGGCTCCAAGTGAGGGCTCAAGATAGGGGGTGATCTACTTCTTGAAAAGTCAGCGCATCATCGGCGTTGCGTTCGCGCGAGGGATTCGCTAAGCGCCGACCCAAGCTGGTTGGGTGGGTAGCTCAGCTGGATAGAGCTTCGGCTTCCGAAGCCGACGGTCGTAGGTTCGAATCCTATCCCGCTCACCAAACCGCAGGCCTTGGGTCCTGCGGTTTGTTCTTTAAGGGCAGCCCTCGAGGATCAGCCGCGCAGCGCTCTGCTCGCCATCGTTGATCACCAGCTCATCGGCACATGCTCGACACACTTGCTGTCCTTCCTTTTCGATGACCGCCACCACCATCCTGTCGCGACCTGCCGGGATGGCTGAGAGCGTCATCTGGCGCTCGTTCTGCGCGTTGAAGTTCGAGGGGTCCGAGAGGCGAACGAGCGCCTCTTCGAGCGGTACGGGCGATGCCAGGGTAGCGCAGCGACCTGACTCAAAGACCGCCGCATGCAGGATCCCGTCGGTCACCCAGTCGGCGGGAAAGTTAAGGACGACCGAGCCGGCTTGAGGCTGACCGCAGCCTGCGAGCAGCGCCGTCAACAGCAGCGTACGCTTCATGGGCGCCTCTCGACGGTAAGCGTTAGTGTCCCGGTCCCTGGATCCGAGAGCAGCAGATAGGCGACGGCGCCCGCAACCAGTACCCCCCCGACGCTAAGCGCCAGCGTGAGTTGGCGTTGATCCGCGGGTTGCTCGCGTCGTAAAATGGCTGGCGCCTGAGGTGAGCCAAGCGCCGCGGTGACGCGCAAGGTAGCGTCGAACGCGATCAGATAACCCTGTTGGGCGCTCGCCAGGCTGACGCATCGCTCGCTGACACGGCGCAGCCCGTTGACCCCTTGCGTGGTGTCCACCATGACGACGGCGACGCTCTGACTGGGCGCGCACCAACGACCGGCGCTGAGGTCTCCGCTCGGGAGCGCCCTGAGTCGGTCCGCTTGGCTGAGGCGAGCCTGCCCGACCGCTTGCACGAGGCGAGGTAAGGCGCGGGAGTCAGGCCGCCACAGCGGCGCCCAGTCGGTGATGATCTTCGCCATCTCCAAGCAGCGCGGGCTGTTGCCTGAGCAAGCCGCAGTGAGCCCTAGAATAAGGGCGTCTTGACGCAGTTTCGGGTTGTCTGTGCTCCGCTGAGCGAGGCTCAGCGCCCCACGTACCGCCTCCTCGTAACGCTCCTCGTCCACCAGCGACCACAAGGGGTCGACCGGGCTCGACGCAAGGACGAGGATCAGCGCCATCATCGGTAGGGGTTGCCCTCGAGGTTTTGCGTGTTGACTTTAGCCCCAGCGCTCTCACGCAGGTTGTTGCTGAGCGCTTGGGTGAGCCGCTGCCGGAGCGTGTAGCCGAGGTACAGTCGGAGCTGCTCGCTCTCTTCGGCGAAGGCTTCGTCGTCGGGGAGCTCGCGCTCCTCTACTTGACATACGGCGTAGCCTGTCTCGGTCTCATAGACCTCGGGGCAAGGCCCTTCTTTGTCGATCTTGAGTAAGCGCGCAGCGAGCCCGGGCACGAGGCCCATGCCTTTGATCTGCCGCTGCTTAGCCGAGACAAATCCGGTGTCTTCGGTTTTGAGGTTGTAGGTGTTTTCATAGCTGGAGGCCTTACGCGCCTCGTCACCCGCCTCGCCCTCGGCGAAGAGATTTTTCAGGTCGACGCCGTTCTTGATGATCGTGAGCACAAGGTTGGCGTGCGCCCGCGCCAGCTTACCGACCGTCTGCTTCTGCAAGAGCTCTTTTGCCAATTCAGCCTGCGCTTCGTCCAGCGTCTGCGTGCTCGCCTCTTTGACCTCAAAGACTTTGATGATGTGGTAGCCGAACTGACTGGTGACCACGCCGCTGACCTCGTTGGGTTTGAGCGCAAAGGCTGCCTCTTCAAAAGGTTTCACCATGCGCCCCGGGCCGAAGAAGCCCAGGTCTCCGCCCTTCGCAGCGGAGCCATCGTCCGAGAACGCTTTAGCGACCTCACCGAAGTCGTCACCGGCGTCGAGCTTCGCCTTGGCCTCGTCGATCTTTTTCTTCGCTGCTTTCTCGGCGGCGTCATCGCCCTTCTTGAACTTCGCAAGGATGTGGCTCGCCTTCACCTGCTTGGGCTGCTCAAAGCGGCTCTTTTGCTCCTCATAAGCGGCTTTGATCGCCTCTTGGTTCGCAGCATCCTTAGCCCACGCGCTGGCTTCCTCATCGGTCGGGAGTTTGGCGTCTTTCTCAAAGGCGCTTCGGTCCACTCGCAGCGCGGTGAAGCGCGAGCGTGTGCGGTCGATGTTGAAGCGATCTCGGATCTGCGCCTTCGTCGGCATCGAGGCCAACATGATCGCTGACTTGACCTGAGTGGCGCTCTCCTCGGTGCGCAGGTTCTCCTCCCACTCGGCGACGGTGATCCCATAGTTGCCTTGGATGATGCGCTCGTAGGTCGCCTGATCCCAGCCCTCTTCGGGCATCGAGTTACGGAACCAGTACTTGATCATCTTGCGCAGCATGTCGTCGGACATCCGCAGGCCACGAGCCTGCCCCTCCATCGCCATCAGACGCTGGTCGACAAGCTCTTCAGCGATCCTCTGTGGGAACCCCTCCGCCTTGGCTTTCGCCTCATCGAAGCCCTTACGCTGGCTCCGCTCTTGCTCGAAGCGTTGCCGGTAAAAGCGATTGTACTCGCCTGCGCTGATCTTCAGGCCATCGGCGGTCGCCGCAGGGCCGGTCTGCGGCGCGCAAGCTGTACCCGCTTGCGGTCCGAAGTTGATGATGAAGGCGAGGCTGATCCCGATCACGAGAATCTGTGCGGTGACTTTCGAAAAGCGGCTCTGTTGCATGTCATTTCCGTGTTTTGGAGCCCGTCGTTATCGGCGAAAGAGCGCCCTTTCAAGTATCTTGCGCGCAGGGGCGGCGTCATCGGACTCCGGATGGTCTTGTCCAAAGCGGCCATGGGCAGGTACCCAACCCGCACGGAAGATCAGGTTGAGACGGTCGTGGACTCGCAACATTGCGTTCAGTGTGGCGCGCATTTAATCGAGGAAGCTCGGTATTGCCACCGGTGTGGGCGCTCGACCCAGCGCTTGCCTCAGGTTGAGCGCCGCTGGTGCACCGTCTTGTTCGCCGATGTTCGAGATTTTACGACCCTATCGGAGGGCCTTGACCCCGAGATCGTGCAGAACCTGATGAACACCTTGTTCGGGCGTCTGAGCGCCGTGGTGGAGAGCCACGGCGGGAGCGTCGACAAGATCATCGGTGATGCGATTATGGCTTTATTCGGGGTGCCCAAAGCCGGCGGTGATGACGCCGAGCGGGCGGTGCGCTGCGGTCTGGCGATTCACAGCGTCTGCGCGGCCGTTGCCGATGAGCTCGGGCTGACGCTGCAGATGCGTGTCGGTATCAACACGGGAGAGGTCATCGCAGGCTCGCTCGGGCGAGCCAGTGAGTATACGGTGATCGGCGATACGGTAAACGTCGCCGCACGTCTCGAAAGCGCCGGCAAAGCAGGTCAGGTCCTCGTGGGCTCAGCGACCGCTCAGCAGGTTCGACAGCGCTACGAGTTGACCCCCGTTGGGGAGCTGCACCTCAAGGGGCGCGCAGCGCCGGAGGCGGCCTACCTCGTCTTGGGTGAGAACCTGTCGTCGAGAGATGACACGTCGGCATCCCTGGCGCTGATCGGCCGCCGAGCCGAGCTGAGCAGACTGACCGATTTGCATGCCGCTGAGGGCTGCGAGGTTGTCCTCCTGACCAGCGAGCCGGGGGGTGGGCGAGGACGCTTGATTCAAGAGCTCAGCGATAAGGTGGGGGAATACTCATCGATCGTTCTGGAGCGACACGCAGACCCGCTCCCTGCCGAGCTGCCGCTGCGCATCCTCAGTACGCTCAGCGCCGACGTCGACGCGCCGCACGTCTCGGGCGCCAAGCTGGGCGCATGGCTCGGCGATGAAGCGGGGGCGCACCGAGTACTCCGCTGCCTTCAGAGTGGCGTCGTCGATGAACTCGACGTTGAGGCTTGGAAAACCGTGTTTCAGCATGATGGGTTCCCCGGTCTGATCGTGGTGGAGGAGGCGCAGCGGATCGACGCCCGCTCTGCGCGATGGATCGAATTGCTCAAGCGCTACCATCATCGAGGGCTGGTGGTTCTGTGCGCACATCAGGAGCCGGTCCTTCGTGAGCGTCTCGGCGAGCAGCTGAGCGCAACGATTGAGACGGTCGAGCTTTCAGCGATGACCTCGGACGAGGTCGCTCAATGGCTCACCATGGCGCTTGGGTCGGTGGACCCGGTGCTCTGCGAGCGGTTCCACCGAACGAGCGGTGGGAACCCTTCTCACATGAACGAGTTGTTGCGCGTCTGGCGTCTCGAAGGCGTGATGATCGAATCCGACGCAGGGTGGGTACTCGACGAGGACCGGGTGCGAGAGGTCCAAGTCCCGGGAAGCCTGCGCGAGCTCCTTCAGGCTCGGATCGATGCGCTGCCGCGCACCCCACGTTACCTCCTGCAGCGCTGCGCCGCCGTTGGGCAGGTCTTCTGGAAGCCGGTCGCCGTTGAGGTCGCTATCGGTGACGCTGCGGAGGTCTCCGCAGCGCTCGATTACCTCGTCGAGTATGGTTGGCTCGAAGAGTTTGTCGACCCTCAACTGCCCATGGCCACGGCGTACCGATTCCGGGCGTTGATGGTCGCGGAGGTCGCCTCGCGGATGCTCCCGCTGAGCCTGCGGCGCACCATTCATGCGAAGGTCGCCCAGTGGCTCCAGGTGAGCGGCGCGGAGCTTACCACGGGGCTGCGCACGGTGCTCGCACGTCACCTCATGCTTGCGCAATCCGAGGAGGATGCGTCGGCGCTGTACGAAAAGCTTGCTGCGGATGCGCTCCAGGCTGGTGACGCCTCTGCAGCCGCCGAGGCCTTGAGCCAGGCGGCGGCGGGCGCAACCGGAAACCGACAAGCGAGCCTGCGACTTGAGCGCGCTGAGTTGTTGTGGCTGCGCAGCGCTCAGATCGATGACGCGATCGCGGCTTTGCGAGCCTTACTCAGCGGCAGCACCATGCCGGCGGCGCTGCAGATGCGCGCTCGCTGCGTCCTCGCTCAAGTTGAGATGGAGGCGGGGCGCCCCGCCGAAGCGGATCGAGCCTTGGGCGCAGCGGAGGGGCTCAGCGAGTCGGTGCACGACGCCGAGGCGCTCGCTTACCTTCGGTTGACGCGCGCAGAGGTCGATCAGATGCGCGGCGGGTGGTCTCAGGCTGGGCGGGCGATCGATCTCCTCGAAGATGGAGAGGGTTTGCCGATGAGCGCACGCCGCCAAGCCGAGATCTTGCGCGCACGACACGAGCTCTTTGAGGGCCGTTATCTGCGCGCCGCAGCGCGCCTCGACGAGGCGCTGGGCGACGACGATGAGGCGCATCAGCTCGAGCTGTTACTCGATCAGATTTGGGCTTCTTTGCACCTGCAGCGTGCTGAGGAAGGGCGCCGCCTCGCAGGGCGCGCCCAGGCCGTTTTAGCGCAGAGCCCGGCGGAGTGGTTTCAGACGCGTTTGGTCGTCTTGAACGCGCTGCTTGATCACGAGGAGCTTGGCTCCGTTGCGTCCGAGCGAGCGTTTGAAGAGGCCGTCAGCCGAGCGGATGAGCTCGGGATGAAGCGTTACGCCACCGAGGCGATCATCTGGCGTATGCACCGCTGCGCTGAGCGTGGTGAAGAGGGCGCTGATGGGTTGGCGAGGCGCCTGCTCGAGCGGACGACGGCTGCGTGGACGACCACGGGGCGCGCCCTCGCCTGTGCGCTGGTCGCAAGCGCCTCCCAGAGCCTCGAGGAGGCGCTGCGCGCCGAGTGCTTGATCAGCCTGCCTGGACCGGTCCACCTCCGCCGCAACGCGCTCGCACGACTCGCCGACCTCGGCGCCATCTTTGATCCCGAGCTGCGTCGCCGCTGTGAGCGTTTGGCGGGCTCGTTGGAGGTGGCGTGACCGCGGAGTCGACCCCCCCAGACGGTCACGTCCTGCGCGAGGTACCCGAGCTCAACGTGGCGCTTGAAGGCGAGGTCACCCCGCTCGTTGCGTTCGAGCCGCCCGATCCGCTCGAGGAGCGCACGCCGGTCGTTGACTCAGCGCCGCCCGAGGCCGAGGCGACCGACCCGGTCGGGGGTGGGGTCCCTTACGGCGTTCAGGGGGAGGCCTTGCGTTTGCCCCGGACGGGGCTTGAGGAGTTGGACACGGCGCTCGATGATCTGGAGCGGGCGCTCCGGCGCATGAGTGTTCAGGACCGCCGGCTCTTGTGGGTCGTCGCTTGCGCCTTCATCAGCCTTTTCGTGCCATGGTTTCGAGCAGAGTATCACGGACCCAAGCTTCCCACGACGGCGATCTCTGGGCTGGAGCTCGCTGGTCTGAGCTGCCTGGTCCTCATCGTCACCCTCGCGTTTGTACTGCTCGCTCGCACGTGGGTCGACGCCCACCTCAAGGCGTATCGACGTCTGGTGGTGCGATGCCTCGCCGGTGCGCTCGCGCTTCGGATGGTTTGGGCGCTGATCGGTACACCGGCGGGGGACATCCCATGGCGGTATAGCGTCTGGTCTGTGCTGCCGGCCTTGCTCTCGGTTGGCTTGGTGATGGGAATTCTGGGGCGTTTGCCTGCCTTTCCTCGTCGCCCCTTGCCACCGCCGTGACAGCATATTAGCCCCCTGCTCACTTCAGCGATGGAATGGAGAAGGTTCATGCGCCTCGGTTTGTTAATGGTTCCCTGCTTTGCGATGGCGTGTTCAAGCGCCCCATCCGACCCAAACGAGAAGCTGCTCAGCGATCTCGCCTCTAAGGAGGATAAGGTTCGGGTCGACGCGGCCGAGGGCTTGCGCTCGATCAGTCTGCAGCTGCCTAAGATCGAGGGCGCCAAGGAGAAGATGCTTGCGGCCTTTGCCGCCGATGGAAGCCACCGTGGCACCTTGGCGATGGTCATGGCGAAAGCGTGGGGTGAGGCGATCATCCCTGAGCTGATCAAGGGTTTGCGCAAGGAGGGGCTCGTTCCGGTCACCAGCGGTGAGAAGCAGGCCAACGCGGCGAACCGTTCGATCGGGACAGCGCTCAAAGAGTTGGCACGCGATCAGGGGGTCAAGCTCGGCGACAGCGTCTCGGAGGCGGTCGCTCCCTACGCCAATTCCGGGGACATCCAAACGGCGCTGGCGTTCATCGAGCTGCTCGGGGTTACCGGCAGCAAGAAGGGGACGCAGGACCTGCTCGATATGGTCGCTGACTCCGACAACAACTTCATCGTCAAGAACTGCATCATCGCGCTCGGTAACATCCGCGACCCTAAGGCGATCGACGTCTTGATCGAGCATATGTTCCGCGAGCGGATGGGGGTCAGCTTCTACGCCGAGTCATCGTTTGCGCTGTTTCAGCATGGCGGCGTCGAGGGGTTGATGGGGAAGCTGAACGACGCGTTTGACGGCAAGAACACCAAAGTCAACGACATGATGAAGGGCTCCAAAGCGTGTCAGGATGCCAAGGGCACGTGCTACGTGATCCAGGCGAAAGTCGCTGAGGTGATGTCGGATGTGGGCCTTACCGATGAGCAGATCACTAAGCTCAACAAGGTGGCGCTGGGTAAAGGGGTCAACCAGCAGCTCGTCACCAAGATCATTGAGGCGCTCGGTCGCACCGGCTCACCGAAGGCGGTCGCCCAGATTATGAAGCACAAGAACAACCTGACCGTGCGTGAATTTGTGGGCCGCGCGATTGCCCGCATCGGTGACCGCAAAGCAGCCTTGACGCTGGCGAAACAAGGGAGCAACAAGCAGTTCCTCAGCGACGCAAAAAAGATGGGCTACGGTGCTGATGCGGCGGCGAAATCAGCTCCTGAGATTCGTCGCTTCACGCTCGAGAACGCCTCGCGGGCGGGCGATGACAAGGTCACCGCTGAGCTCGAGAAGCAGGCAAAATCCGAGAAAGACCCAAAGATCAAAGCGATGATCGAGCAGCAGGTTAAGCGCTCCAAGGTCTTTGATAAGTGCAAAGCGGACCTCGCCTGCTATCGCGGGCTGCTCTCGAGCGACGAGCCGCTGGTTCGTGAAAAGGCTGCTTATGAGCTCGCCTTTGCGAAGGATGTTCAGAGCGTCGACGAGCTCGTCAAAACCATCGACAGCAAGGTCGACGATACGAACGAGAGCCGCTTCGCTAAGTTCTGGGCGCTCTGGCAGATCGGCCCGGCGCAGTCAAAGAAGTACCTCAAGCGGCTGGATAAGATGGCACGCGCCGATAAGAAAAATCAGGACTACGTGCGCATCGCAGCTGAGCTCGAGCGCCTCGTGGACCGGATGCGTCGCTAGCGGCGCTGGATCAGGAGCGCAAGAAACGCAGGGCCGCCGAGGAGCGCTGTGAGCACGCCGACGGGGAGTTCGCCTGGCGCTACGACGAGGCGGGACAGCGCGTCGCACAGGCAGAGTAGCCCTGCGCCGATACCGAGCGCTGCGGGCGCGTAGCGGCGCAGGTCGTGACCAAAGCGGCGGCGCGCCATATGCGGCGCGATCAGCCCGACAAAGGCGATCGGTCCTGCTTGCGCGACGATGGCGCCCGTCCACAGGGCTACGACGACCAGGATCGTTACTTGAAGCCGCTCGGTCGCGACGCCGCGGCTGAGCGCCCAGTCGTCGCTCAGGCTCAAGAGGTTGAGCTGGGGAATGACCTTGAACAGCCAGAGCGCGCCGAGGCACGTTGGGAGCAAACCCAGCAGCCCTTGCGTCATTCCGACGCTCGCGAGCCCACCCATCGTCCAGCGGATCATCGCTGCGGACGTCGCCCGGTCCGCTAGAAAATGGAGCAAAAGGACGCCCGCTGAAGCGCAGAGCGCAACGGCGACGCCGCACAGGATCAAGGTCTCGGCGTCGAGCCCGGCGCGCTGACTCATGGCGATCACGAGCCCCGTCGCGGCGAGCGCCCCCAGCCAAGCCCCGAGCCCCACATGAAACGTCGGCAGCGCCACCAAGACGAGCGAGGCGCCGAGTGCCGACGCCGAACCGACTCCAAGGGTGTAAGGCGAAGCCAGCGGGTTGCGCAGGAGCACCTGCAGAAGGACGCCGCAAGCTGCCAGCCCTGCGCCGGCGCCAAGAGCCAGCATAAGGCGTGGCAGGCGAAGCTGCCAGGCGATGAACGGGTCGGAGGGCCAGCCCCAGCCAGCGGGCCCCACCAGCAGCTCGCTTAGGACGCCGGCCACCGCAAGGCCAACCACGAGCCCTGCAGACCTCATGGCGCCTCGCCGAGGATCACCAAATGATCTCGCTGCGGATGCCTGAACCGCTGAAGCGACCCGTAAGCTGTTTCCAGCGCTGCGCTGCTCAGTAGCTCATCGGCAGGTCCTTGCGCTTGAAGGGTGCCGGCATCGATCAGGAGGCACTCGTCGGCGTACTGGGCGCACAGGTTCAGGTCGTGCACGACCACCACGACCCCTCGGTCTCTTTGCCCTTTGAGCCAGGTCCGGACGCACCCCATGAACCGCGCCGCTTGATGCAGATCCAGCCCTGCGCAGGGCTCGTCGAGCACAAGCCACCGAGCGCCTTGAGCGAAGCAGGCGGCTAGCGCCACGCGGCGATACTCTCCACCGCTCAACGCGGCGCAGGGCCGCTCGCTCAGGTCGTTGAGCTGCAGCAGCTCGAGCGCCTCTTGCGCTCGCTGGGTCGCCTCTTGGGAGGGGAACCACCGGGTCGGCGAGCCTGCGCTCATCATGACGAACTCGCGCACGCTCAGCGCCGGTTGGTCAGGGAGCCTTTGCGGTAAGTAGGCGAGCTCTCGTCGGCGCACGATCGGCGGACTCTGAGCGGGTCCTGTGAGCGTTCCGGCGCTCGGTGCGTGCAGCCCCGCCAGCGCACGTAGGAGCGTCGACTTGCCGCAGCCGTTGACGCCGATGACCGCCGTGATCGCGCCGCGCCGGAGCTCGAACGTCAAGTCGGTCAGCACCGCTCGACCGGCGTAGCTAAGCGTGAGCTCTTGCGCGCGCATCAGCGCAGCTTAGCGAGCGCTTGAGCGAGCTCGATCAGGCGGGGACCAGGGCGCAGCAGCGCCTCGCCCGAGAGGCGATGCAGCCGCCCCGTCTTGACCGCTGGGAGTTGTTTGAATGCGCCCCAGCGCTCGGCGATGGGGGGCGCTTGATCCGATGCTTGTCCATTGAGCTCGATGATCAGGTCGGGCTGGAGGGTGAGGATCCCTTCCGCGCTGAGTTGCACATAGCTCGGTCCGTTGCTCAGGACGTTGTCGAGCCCGACGAGCTCGATGAGCTCACCCAGCCAGCCGCCGGGACCCGCGGCCCAGGCCTGGCGGACCGGCTCGCCCTCGCTTGAGAACACGACGAGGGCTCGGGGTTTTGCGGCGCCTGGTTGGGGCGCCAGCGCGCCGAGTGAGTCGGTCAGGCGCTGGCGCAGCGATCGCCCTTGAGCCTCGCGTCGCAATAGAACCCCGAGCCGGCTGATGTTCTCGGTCACGGCGTCGAGTCCGCCTTCCGACAACGTCTCGACGCGTAGTCCGGCAGCTCGAAGTCGCTTGGCGGGACCATGTTTGGAGTCCGAGGTTACGATGAGCGTGGGTTGCAGCTGCACGATCGCCTCGAGCGGGAGATCTTGGACCCCGCCAAGTCGAGCCGCCTGGATACCCTTGGGGAGGGTGCAGTAGGCGCTGACGCCGACCAGCAGGTCGGCTGCACCTAAGGCGACGACGGTGTCCGTCAGCGCGGGTGAGAGGCTGATGAGCCGGGTGATGTGCTCACCGCTGGGGCTCGATGGGGTTGCCGGAGTTGCCGGACAACCGAAGAGGGCGACGAGCGCTAGTGCGCGCAGAGCCATCGGTTGATCACGGACAGGCTGTGGTTGAGGTCGGCGCGACGGATCCGCTCACCCGCTTGATGCGCCCACGCAGGATCACCCGGGCCGAAGTTGACGCCTGGGATCCCGCACGCGGCGAGCTGGGCGACGTCGGTCCACGCTTGCTTCGCCTCGCGCTCGAGCTGTCCGATCTCCACGAGCTGTTTGAGCAGGGGCGTTGTGCGCGCAACCGGTGCGCTAGCCGACGCGTCGACCCATTCGACCTGGGCTCGGTCGCCGACCCAGGCGACGATCTCGTCAAAGGCCTGCTGTGCGGTCCGCCCGGGCACGAAGCGTAGGTTCAGGTTCATGCTCAAGCTGGCAGGCACCGAGTTGCGGCTGTGGCCGCCCTGAGCCAGCGTGACCGTGAAGGTATCAAAGAACTCGAGCCCCTCGCAGAGGCTCGAGCGGGGCTTTAGGGTCTCAAGGTCTGTTAGCAGAGCCCCCGCCTTGGTGATGGCGTTGACGCCTTCCCACGGGCGCGCCGAATGCCCTGCTTGACCGCTGACGGTCAGCCGAACGTGCAGCGAGCCAACGCATCCAAGCTGCAACGCATTGGCGGTGGGCTCCATGCAGACGCCAAGCTCAAGCTCGTGCAGCTCCGAGAAGTGATCCAGCGCAGGCGCCAGCCCGTTCTCCGCAATCGGGCCTTCCTCGGCGTCGTAAAACACGAAGACGGGCTCGGCACGAACCCCAGATGGCGGGAGGTTTCGGATCAGCTCCATCATGACCGCCAGGCCGCTCTTCATATCGCTCGCGCCGGGGCCGTGGATCCACTGCGGATGGGTAGCGATCGGCGCCATCTCCCGGTCGGTGACCACGTCCAGATGCCCGAAAAATCCAATGCGGGGCGGACCCAGCTCCGGGCGGTCAACGACCAAGCACAGGCCGTGGCGGCGGACGCGCCAACCCGCGTCGACGCACCAGCCCTCGACGACCTCAGCGAGCGGAGCCTCGCCGCCCGTTGGCGAGTCGATCTCAAGCAGCTCGAGGAGCGTCTGTTCGACCGCCGTCAGAGCCATCAGGCGCCGAGTCCGTGGTCACGCAGCGCGCTGTTGAGGCTCGTTTTCCGGTCCGTACTGGCGCTGCGTTCGCCGATGATCAGGGCGCAAGGCAGCAGGTACTCGCCGGCGGGAAACTGCTTGGGGCGCGTGCCCGGCACCACCACCGCTCGCTCGGGGATGCGGCCGCGCAAGGTCACCTCGGTGGCGCCGCGCACGTCGATGATCGGGGTCGACGCCGTCAGCACGAGGCCGGCGCCAAGGACCGCCTCGGCGCCCACATGCACGCCCTCGACGACGACACAACGAGACCCAACAAAACACCCGTCCTCGATGATCACGGGACGGGCGCCAGGGGGCTCAAGAACACCGCCGATCCCGACGCCGCCGCTCAGGTGGACGTCACGCCCGATCTGGGCGCAGGACCCGACTGTCGCCCAGGTGTCCACCATGGTGCCGCGCCCGACGTACGCGCCGATGTTGATGAAGCTCGGCATGAGCACCGCGCCGGGCTCGACGAAGGCGCCGTAGCGCACCAGCGCGGTCGGCACCGCCCGCAGGCTGCGCTCGGCGTGGTCGGTTCGAGGCGGGATCTTATCGTACCACGCCAGCTGGCCGGACTCGATGCGCTCCATCGGAGCGATGCGAAAGTACAGGTTAATCGCTTGCTGTACCCAGCCGTTGATCCGCCATCCGTCGTCTGCCTCGGCGTCGGGTTCGGCGACCCTCAGCGAGCCCGAATTCACCGCCGCGACCACGCTGCGAACGGCGTCTGCTGAGTCCGCTTTGGTTTCGAGCAGTTGGGGGTTGAGCGCTGCCGCTTCGATGCGTTCTTTGAAAGATTCCATGGTCTGAGTCCTGACACCCCGTCTTTGCCCCTGAGAAGTCACCTTGGCAATGGCTGGTTGGGGCCTTTGCGCAGAACCGCCCAGACTGGTAGCCTACCGCAGGTCCTTAGGGACCTTCACAGAAGGAATAATGCTCCGAGCGCTTGGGCGGCTCGAAGCAGTAGGGGTTGTTTATGCGTTTTTATTCCCTCCTCGCAGCACTTACGATGATGACGTCGGCGTGCTCCGACGACACCCCAGCACCGGTGGACGCTGGACCGATCGTGGCGCTCGATGCCGGCGATCAGGTGACCGACACCGGCTCGGTGGTTACCCCCGACGCCGGTGATGTCGAGTCTCCTGTCCGGATCCAAGAGGTCGCCCCGGTCAGCGGCAGCGCACGCGGCGGGACTCGGGTGCGGCTTCGCGGGGTGGGCTTCATGCCTGACTCGACGGTGACCGTAAACGGTGAGCCTGGGCTTGATCTGCTGACCTTGAACGAGCGCATTATCACATTCCGCACGCCCCCGGGCGCCCCGGGCACCGCGACCATTCGTGTCGCCAACAGCTTAGGTAACGCCGAGCTTGAGGACGCGTTTACGTACTATGACCCGCTCGAGTTGACGGGTGTGGAGCCTTCGGAGGGCAGCATCCTTGGCGGGCAGACGGTGCGGATTACAGGTGACGGCTTCAATGAGAACACGGCGATCCTGATCGGCGGGCGTGCCGTTCGAGGCGTCAACGTGATCGACGGACAGACGGTTGAGGGGGTGGTCCCCCCGACGAGCGAGCCCGGTGAGGTCGATGTCGAAGTGGTCAACGCATTTGGTCGTAAGATTTTGCGCTTGGCTTTCAGCTATTACTCGCCGCTTCGAGCGCAGGCGGTGACTCCCGCCGGGGGCGCATTGGCGGGTGGTTACCGTGTCGCGATCAGCGGCGCTGGCTTTACGGAAGACCTCGCCGTTCGGTTAGGCGATGTGCCCTGCACTGAGGTGGAGGTGACCAGCGCCAGCGAGGCGACCTGCCTCGTCGGTGCTGCGCAGCAAGCGGGGCCGGTGGCGCTGGCGTTGAGCTCGGAGCGTGGTCAGGACGCCGAGCCGGACGCCTTTGTGTATGTCGCCGCAGCCGACGGCGTCAGCTTGCAAGGGGTGGTGCCGAGCAGCGGTCCCACGACCGGAAACAACCGCATTCACCTGGTGGGCGCGAACCTAACCGATGAGCCGGTCTCGGTGACGGTCGACGGGGCGCCGACAGCGGGGGCGATCGTCGACGGGGAGCAGGTCACGACGCTGGCGCCGCGCCACGCCGTCGGCGCAGTCGACGTTGGGGTCACGACGGGCGCAGGGACGTCCTCGCTGCCCAACGCCTACCGCTACTTCGAGGCTTTGCAGCTCATCCGGGTCAACCCGGACCGCGGCCCGATCGAGGGAGGGACCTTCGTCGAGGTGGTCGGCGAGGGTTTTGTCGACGGAATGACGGCTTACTTGGGCGGCGTGGAGCTGACGATTGACGTGATCTCGAACACGCGCTTTAGCTTCACGACTCCGCCGGGCTCTGGAGGCGCCGCCGAGCTGCGGGTCGAGCATGAACGGCAAGTTGAGCGACGCCCGGACGCCTTCATCTATGAAGCACCGCTCGGCCTGGCAGGGGTGCACCCGAACCGCGGCGCCCAAGCCGGTGGCACGCACGTCACGCTGACGGGATCGGGCTTTAGCAAGGGGCCGGTTGTGGTCGGCTTTGGTAACCAGACCGCGACGCGTGTGCGGGTGCTCAACGACAACACCGTGACCGTCTCAACGCCTCCGAACCTTCCTGGGACCTATGAAGTCAGCGTGGCGATCGGCGACGAGCGCGACGCCATCGCCAACACCTTCACCTACTTTGACCCGGCGTTTATCACCGGCGGGACGCACGGTGGCGACATTGAGGGCGCCGTCAACGTCACGGTGTTGACGCCGACGATGACCGGTCTGCAACCGAAGGCGGGCGCGATGGTGTGGCTCGGGCTTGAAGCCGACACCGAGTACGTCGGCTTCACGAACGCAGCGGGTCAGGTGACCTTGAGCGGTCCGGATATCTTTGGTCCACAGACCGTCACGGCCATTGCGCAGAGCTGCTCGGCGAACTCAGTGGTTGAAGCCGAGAGCGCCGACGTGACCTTGATCGTCTATTGCTCCGGCCCGCCGAGCGCTGGCGGTGGCGGCGGCGGTGGCGGCCCGCCTCGCGTGTTCCCACGCCTACAGGGCTGCGTGACGGATTTCTCGAAGGCGCTGTTCGACGTCTCGACGCTCGGTCCCGATGAGCGCGCCTTTGCTCAGATCGAGCTCACGCGTCGGTCTCTGTTCTCGAACCCGACCCCGAAGGCGACGACCTGGGAGATCCCGGTCCCGAACGGCGGTCAGCCCTGCCAGAGCGGTGACGGCAACTGCGAGGTGATCTTTGGCACCGACGTGGTCTTTGAGGAGGGCGGCTGCTTCGACTTTATCACCTTGCCAGGTCGTTACGCCTTGCTGGCGTGGGCTGGGATCATCAACAGCCGCACCCAAGAAGTGCGCGAGCTGCGCCAGCTCGGTGTGCGCCGCGGCGTGACCGCGGTGATGGGTGAGACGCACAGAGGGCTCGATATCGCGCTGAGCTATGCGCTCGACAACAACATCACCATCACGATGCCAGACGCACCCGGCCAGATCCCGGGCAAGCGTGGACCGAACAAGAACCGCGTCTCGACCTTCCTAAACTTTGGCGGTGAAGGGGGCTACCCCTTGGGCGAGACCGACAGCGATGCGCGGGTGATCGTGCAGCGCGACCTTCCTGACTTCCCGGGTGAGTTCCTGACCTTCTACGGTGGCGCCTTCACGCGCATGTGGGACCCCGAGATGGTCACCGGACCCGAGTGTGTCTCAGCCGGTGATTGTGAGGGCGGTCAGAGCTGTGTGCCGACCATGCAAGGCAACGCGTGCGCCGGCGGCTATGATTACACGTGGCCTTATTCCGTCGCGCTGCGCGACGGCGTCGGTAACACGCAAAGCGGGGTCACGCTGGATCCGATCATGCCCTTCCCTGAGATCGAGACACCTGTGAACCGCGGGACGCTCCGCAACAGCACCTTCCGCTGGAAGCCGGCGACGACGGGGGCGCCGCCCTCGGTGTACAACGTGATCGTCATCAACTTAGCGACGAGTCAGCGATGGGACTTCTACGTCCCGGGTAACCAGCGCAAGTTCCGCCTGCCGCAGGTGCCGCAGCTCGATCATGAGCTGCAGCCGGATGTGCCGGGGCCAGGAGCCTATCTCTGGGGTCTTCAGGCGATCTACATTCCGGGCTTTGATTACGAGAACTGGTCCCTGTCCGACCTCAACCAGATGGCGCGCCGGGCTTGGACGCTCGACGTCGAGTACTTCACCAAGCCCTTCTAGCGAGCTGGGTAGGGCGCAGCGACTGGGGGGAGCCGCTCCGGGTGGGGCGGCTCTTTTCTTTTTCAAATTCGCGCGCAAGCGCGCCGATGGTCGGGGTTGGATTGGGGATGAGGATGCGCACGCTGACCCTACTCTTGATCACGTTGACCGCGTCGACGGCGCCAGCCGAGCAGGTAGAAGCTGAGCTCGGCGCGAGCATGACCGCAGGGTTGATGGCTGGCAACGTCGCGGACGGAACCCTGTGGATGGGCTCAACCCTCAAGCTGCGTGCCGACTGGGCTGCCTTTATCGAGGAGGACTACTCGAGGCGCTATCGCATTGGGATCGAGGTCCCGCTGCATGAGCGCATCGCGCTGGGCATCCGACCGGGCGTGGATTTTCCATTCAAGGTGTCCGGCCAGCCCTTTGCGATCGGGCTTGGTCTGCGCAGCTACGTTACG
The DNA here is from genome assembly GCA_036338695.1 of Myxococcota bacterium. GTDB lineage: Bacteria > Myxococcota > UBA4151 > UBA4151 > UBA4151 > CACGMS01. The sequence goes on along the minus strand of JAYZBQ010000009.1, from coordinate 7,551 downwards.
CCGTACACGTTGCATGGCGCGGAGGCGCAGGTCTCATGGCGACCGAAACTGCTCGACGCCCTCGAGCTCGACGTCGGCGGGTCAGCCAGCGCGTTTTTCTTTGGGAATGACCTGCCGGACGATGGCGCAGTGATCGAGTTCCAAGCCAGCGTTGGGTTGAGGCTTCCCCTTTGAGATGGGTCGCCTTCTGCGCTGCGTTGATGACGCTCGGCTGCGGTGAGGAGTCGACCGATCAGTCGTGCATCCGCAACAGCAACTGCTCGATGGGGTGGTACTGCGCTCGTGGTGTCTGCCGGAGCAAGACACCGACACGCGTGGTGGCTCCACCCGTGTTGCCCAGCCTCGACGCCGGCTCGCTCGATGCGAGCGTTGCGACAGACGCTGCGATGGACGCATCGAGTGCTGGGGACGCAGCGCTGAACGACACATCGGGAGCGCTGGACGCCGCGCAAGCGCTGGACGCAAGCTCCGTTGATGATGCGGGGTCGCTGGATGCGGCCGCCCTCGATGGGAGTGAAGACGTCGGCGGCTTGACCGATACAGGAAACGCTCCAGACGCCGGGGCGCCACAAGACGCCAGCGTGACGTCCGATGCTACTGTAGACGCTGGATCGCTTGACGCTGCGCTCAGCGATCTAGATATCCTGCCGGATGCGGAGGTCCCCGATCTCGGTCTCGAGGACACCGGCCCTGAGGACACGGGCGTTCGGGATACCGGAATCCGAGACGTCCCCCGCTCTGATTTAGCGCCTGATGCAGGGATCACCGACCGCGGGTTCGGCTCGTTCCCGCTGCCGAACTTTGACACAGGTTTCGGGAAACCTCGCTGATCCATCGACAAACGTCGTCGAGTCTGTTGAGTTCAAGGGCGTGAGGGAGCGACACCATGGAGTTTATTGAAGAGAAGATCCTTGGCGCCGACGGTGAGGCACTGTACCGCTGCGGATGGATCCCGGAGGGGACGCTGCGCGCACAGTGCACGCTGCTTCATGGGTACGCTGGGCATTGTCATCGATACGACGCGCTGGTGCGCGCATTGAACGACGCCGGCGTGGCGGTCTTTGGGCACGACTACAAGGGACACGGTCGATCGGCCGGGCGTCGCAGCTACATCACCGGCTTTCGGAGCTTGGTCCCCGATGCCGTGACGACGCTCCGTTGGGCAGCCGAGCGCGCGCCGGGCGTACCTCGACTGCTCTTCGGCCACTCGATGGGGGGCGCGCTGGCGGCGTTGGTGGCGATGGAGCACGCTGAGCTGGTCGACCTGCTGATGATCTCGAGCCCGTCCGTCAAGGTCAGCGAGGACATCAGCCCCTTCTTACAGAAAATTTCCGGGGTCGTCGGGACCTTGCTGCCGCTGATCCCCGCGGCTCGACTCGATCCTGAGTTGGTGTCGCGTGACCCTGAGGTCGTCGCCGACTACCTCGCCGATCCGCTGGTGTACAACGGCGGGGTTTTGGCGCGCACCGGCCATTCGCTGTTGAGCACGGAGCGGTTGGTCCTCGAGCGGGCGAACCTGCTCAAGACGCCATTTATCGTGATGCACGGCAGCGCCGACGGCCTCGCTGAACCCAAGGGGAGTCAGGTGCTTCACGAGCGCGCAACGAGCGATGACAAAACGCTCAAGATCTATGACGGCCTCTACCACGAGATTTTTAACGAGCCCGAACAGGCCGAGGTGCGCGCCGACCTCCTCGCATGGATCGAGCAGCGCTTGCCCGCTGGGGATTGACACAAACGACCGCTCGTCTCACCGTTCGCCCACTCAGTGAATCAACAGCTCAGAGCCGCCGTCTCTTGGGTGGCTTTCAATCAACTTGGATGAGGAAGAGTTTATGAAGTACGTACACACGCTGACCGCTCTTAGCCTGTTCGGCGCCGCGTGCGCTGGGGCGCCACCTGCCGCAGCGCCGGCATACCCCGTGGGGGTCGAGGCGACCTTTATCGAGAGCCCGGATGTGGGCAAGGTCACCTACCGAGTAGTGGGGATGGGCGCCGACGCGCTGATGGCGAAGTCGGACGCTTTGAAGGTCGCGATCGCCGGCGCAGTGGAGCAGAAGATCGCCACCGGACCCGAGGAGAAAAAGCGCTGGGCTGGCATGAAGAATGGTTACTTCGCCGGCATCAACCCGATCATGTTTGCGACGGAGAAAAAGATGCTCGGTAGCCGGGCTGTCGATGGAACCACCACCAGCTATACGGCTTTGGTCACGGTGGCGGTCGACCGCCTCGCAGATGACCTGAGCAACAAGGGGATCGCAGCCAGCGCGACGGACACCTCCGAGGCGCTCGACAACCCCACGATCGTTGCGGTGGCGCAGAAGCGCTTCAAGAAACACGCGATGGCCGAGGCGCTCGCCACGCGCATCAACGAGTATCTCCAAAAGGAAGATTTCGACGTCAAGAACGCCCAAGGTATGGCGGATCTACAGGACGTGGTCAGTCAGCTGGGCGAGGTCGCCGGACATGACGAAGACGAGGCGGCGCAGATCGCCTTGGCGCTCGGCGCTGAGGTGTACCTGACCTACAGCGCCACGTTGCAGCCCGGTCGCGGCACCGTGAAGGTTCAAGCTTTGGTGCGCGCCTACGAGACCACCACGGGGACGGCGCTGGGTGACGGCACCGGCTGGAGCGCAGAGCGACCGACCTCGGCGGCTCAGATTGCGTTCGATGAGGCGATCTCGGATGCCACCCAAAAGGTCGTCGCGAACATGCTCAAGAAGTGGAAGAAGCAAGTCAGCAAGGGCAAGGGCTACTTCCTGGTGTTTCGCGGTGAATTCGACGGCGCCGCCAAAGCGCAGATCCATCGGATGGTGAAGGGCTTGGGCAAGGCGAAGCGTACCCTCGCAACCGACGCCACCTTGCACTACTCGGTCCGGATTAAAGGTTCGAGCGACGACGTGATGGTCGATCTCGAGGGTGAACTGAGCGGGATGGGATGCCGTATCCCGACTCAGCGCGGTCAGATGGCCGTGATCAGCTGCGAATAAGTAAAGGACTCTTGCATTGATGTTTCGTTCGATTTGCCTCCTCGCATTGCTCGCGCCGGGTCTAGCCAGCGCCGATGACCGTTACAAAACCGCTGATGACGTTCGGACCGAAGCCGGCGACAACGCCGATCAGATGAAGTCGGAGGCGGCTCAGGGCGTCGCTGCAGATCAAGCGACGGTGAGTGATCGCGACAAGGATCAAGCGACGCAGGTGGACCGCAGCGCTGAGAAGTACAAGCGCAAGACCCTGCTGTACTTTGGCGCCAAACCGCTTGGCTTCAAGATGATCGGCTTGGCGGCGCTCCAGGGAGCCAACGTCTTTACGATCCGCTGGCTCAGCGAGATGGTCGGCCAGTCGGTTGGTCGAGCGACGCGCCTCAAGCGCTTCGATTTTGTCGATTTGCCGTGGGGTACCCGCCCGACGCCAGAGGTCCTCAAGGGGTTCTCTGAGTTTATCAAGGCGAACACGGAGAACAAAGCAAAGGCGGACGCCGAGTATCTCGAGCGCTACAAAGCTTACGACATCAAGGCGTCCGATCTGGAGCGGATCCGCAACTCCGCCTACTTTTACGAGACCGAGCTCACCAAGGCGAGCATCCGGCGCTTCGCTAAAAAGGTCTGCCTAAAGAAGGTGAAGAAGAAGGTTCGCCGCAACGGCAAGGTGGTCGTCAAAGAGGTCTGTGAGAAATACGGAAAAGAGCGCGTCTGCGTCCAATACCGTAACGTCAACGGCAAGCGAAAGTGCGTCAAATACAAGATCAAGTGGCAGTACGAATGTGCGCTCGGTGCGCGCGTCGATTTCTATCACCTCAAGCACAAATTCCCGTACCAGACCCGGTTTGCCACGGTGCGAGGCAGCGCAAAGCACACGGCCGACAAGCCGCGCCCGGCGTGTCAGTCCGCAGCGAATTCGGTGGGTGGGAACGTCTCGCTTAAGGTTCGCCGTATCGAGGAATTCCGCCTCAAAGCGCCGGTGATCGATGTGCGTAAGCAGCAGACCGAGCTTGGTTTCAACTTAGGCAATCGCGAGGGGCTGCGCATCGATCAGGGGATGTACATCGTCGAGTACGACCAGAACAACAAGCGCCGTAAGATCGGCTACTCGCGCGTTCGTGAGGTGGGCAACAACACCAAGAACCAGAAGGCGAACAGCTGGGCGCAGCGGCTCACAGGGAGCGGTAGCCTGGGTAAGCAGCTGGTCGAGGATCCGAGCCGCGGTGTTAGCCTAGCGCTCGGCGGCGGGACGGTGTCGCATCTCGCGATCGCCGCCAACCTAGGCTACGCGCTCAATGCCAAGGGTTTGTCGGAGACCTGGTTCTATTTCGCTGGCTATGCCAACGCAGATGGCACCCAGTCAGCCGGCGGTCTGGGCATCAAGAAGCTGTTCTATTCGGGGCGCTTTGCGCCGGGCTTCAAGCTCGGTGCCGCCAGCGATGACACCGGCGAGAACGTGGCCGTGGACGCACAAGGTGTCCTCGAGATGATGTTTGGTGGCTGGGGCGCTCTGCAGCTGCAGGGCGGTTTGACCCCGGTCGGGCCGGGCGGCAGCGCCGGTTTACTTTTACACTTCTAGTCCGCGATTGAATCGACGCCGCTGTTGCGGCGTCGCAAGCAGACGAGGAGGTCATTATGCGACACCACGCGATCGCTTATCTTGCGCTCAGCGGCTTGGCATGCGCGACGGCGCCTGCGCCCAAGTCATCGAAAATGGGCGGCGGTCAGGCTGCGGCGATCAAAGCGCGCGCGGCAGGCGCACACAGTGGCTTGAAGAGCCGACGCGCAGCGACGACAGCCAAGGCGCGACGCAAGGAGCTTGAGAAGCGCCCCCAGGCGCTCGATACGCTGCGACAGCGCAAGCCGCGCCCCAAGCTCGAGCCGCCCAAGCGAGCGGACGTTCGCAAAGAGCGACCCGGCTGGACCAAAAATCAGACACCTCGTGCCGACGGGACCTACATCTATGGGCTGGGAACCGCGGGGTTTGCGAGCGAGGACGAGCTCGGCGCTGCCTGGACGCAAGCGCGCGACCGCGCCTACACCGAGATCGCCAGTCAGCTGAAAGTCCAGATCAAGGGCAAGGCGAAAGACTACCAAGCTGAGTTCACACAAAACGGGCAAACGACCTCGGTGAGTAGCTTTTCCGAGGCGGTCTCGAGCCATGTGGACGCTAGTCTTGAGGGCGTTGAGCTGCACGACCGCTATCAGGATAAGAAGCTCGTGTACGTCTTAGCTCGCTTCAACAAAGCGGAGCTGGACGCGTTGCTGCTGGCGCGCCTTGAGTCGCTCAAAGCGGAGGTCTACGACCGGATCGAAGAGGCGCGAGGGCACCTCGCGGAAGGCGACGGTGTTGACACCCTCGCGGCTGCGCTGCGTGCTGCGGTGGCTCGACGAAACCTCTTCGGGATGCCTGTCGAGGTCGATGGTAAGCAGGCGGACGCCGTGATCGAAGGGCTGGTGCGTGCAGCGGCTGGGCTGATCCGGCTCGAATCCGACGAGGCGCTTGAGGGGACCTCGGGCGATCGCTTTGATCGGATCCAGGTACGCGTCACCAACAACAACCAGCCAGCGACGGGTGTGCCGGTTCGTTTTAGCGTCGTCGGCGGCGTCGCTTATCCGCTCCGGCTCGTCTCGACCAGCGAGGGCGTGGCGACCTTGACCAACGTCCGGATTTTCGGCCGCACGCCGAGGCTGCGAGCGCACGTCGACCTGGCGACCCTGGCGAGCGTCGACTTTCGCGAAAATCGCTGGTTGAAGCGGCAGTTTGGGCGAGAGCTCAACGCCCTCAAGCGTGAGGTGGATTTGCGTCTGTCGCCGCTAGCTGTGCGTCTGGATGGCGAGGTCGAGCCCGGGATGCTCAGCAACCTCGGCAGCCGACTTGGGCTGACGGCGGGCACGGACAGCGTCTGGTCGCTGCGGGTCGGCGTCGATGACCTGGGCTGTCGCGATTTGAGCATGCGCCGCACCTGCGCCGTGATGGGGAGCCTGAGCCTGGGCAACAAAGACGGCGTCGCCTTTCAGGTGCGTCGCAAGGTGCGCGGCACCGCAGCGGATGATGACGGGGCCATGGCTCAGATTGAAAAGCGCCTGCCTGGGCGCCTCATTAAGGATTTAATCCGGTCGATGACCGGTGAGTGAATAAAGCAGGGCGCTTGGCGTCCATCAACCGAACCCATGGTTGGGTGAGAGGAAAAGAACATGATGAGATTGGCTCAAAACTGGATCGTGGCGGCAGCCGCGAGTGCCTTGGTCGCTTGCGCCACAGCGCCGCCCGCGACGACGTCCGACGTGACCGGCGGTCCCGCCTGGACGAATCGCGGCGGCGGTGCCTTTGATGCACCTCACGGCAAAGGCTTCTACGCCGTCGGTATCGGCACCTCGAAGAACGCAGCGATGCGTCGTAAGCAGTCCGACAACCGGGCGCGCGTCGAGCTCGCTAAGGTCTTCAACAGCGAGGTGACCAGCCTCTTTAAGGATTACCTGTCGACCGTTTCGGACGGCGAGAAGGAAAACTTTGAAGAGAACTCGGAAGAGGCCAGCCAGGTCTTCACCGACGTCAAGCTTGCGGGCGTTCAGATCGTCGATCACTGGGTCTCGGGTGACGGCACCGAGTATGCGCTGGCTTACCTGAACATGGACGCCTTCGGTGAGACGATCGATACGGTCGAGAAGTTGTCCAAGCGCGCCGCCGCGGCGATCAAAGCGCGAGCGAGCGCTGCGCACGACGCGTTGGATGCGCGCCGCAAGGAGTAAAGATGTTCGCCCTTAGCGGCACATCGTGGCGACCTGCTAACGGGTGTTTGCAGGTCGCCGTCCTTGTTTTTGCGGCCTGCGCTCACGCGCCGTCTGGAGCCGTGCCCGTACCGCCTGCCTGGGTAAAGGGGCACCCTTCGACCCAAGAGGGTCGTCTGTACACCGTCGCACGTGGCGGGCCTACAGGGATGCCGAGCGACGCGCGAAAAGTTGCTCTGGAGCGGGGCGCACGTAACCTTGCTCGTAGCTTGGGAGAGGTGAGCGTCGTGGTGCGCACGTACGATCACCTCACCGAGTCGGGCGGCTCTGAGAGCCGCTCGCAATCGGCGATGGGGGAGGAGTCGGAGACCTTGATCAAGGCGGTGCTTCAGGACCTCAGGGTCGAAGCTGAATGGATCGATCCGAACGGGCGCTACAGCGGGGTTGATGGCAGAGTGTATTATCTGCTGCTCTCGATACCGTATAAGGGGACACCATGAGATTATGGATTTGGGCTGCGATGCTCACGGCGAGTTGCGCGCAACTACAAGCGCAGCAGGGCCCGTCTTGGCTGCGCGCACAGCCGGGCTGGACCTCAGACCGTATCGTCTGTCTGGGGCACTCCGGGGCGGACGGCGGCGTCCGAGCCGCTGATCACGCCGCCGCGCGGTGTACGGCGGGCTATGCGACGGCGTGGCTTAACCCAGTGATCGCCCAATCCATCGACGACGCGGCGCAGGCTCAGCGCACGATCGCTGCGCTGGGTCGGCTCGCGAAGGTGACGGCGCGCTACACCGACCCTGCCACCGGTGAAGTCGTCAGCAAAATGGAGCTC
>JAYZBQ010000008.1:0-26180 GCA_036338695.1 Myxococcota bacterium | reverse complement strand
GCGCCGACGCGCCCCACCTGCGCGTCCCCAAGTACGATCTCTTCGAGCCGGCCGTCAGCGAGCGCGTCCGAGACGCCCCAGACCGGAAGATAAGCGATGCCCTCGCCAGCGATCGCTGCGTCGAGGATCATCAAGCCATGGTTACTGATCAACACAGGACGGCGCTCGATCATCAACAGCTCACCGTCGCTCCGCATCGCAGGCCACGGCTTGGCGCCAGCCGGCCCTCGGTAGGCGAGCGCTGCATGCTCAGCCACCTCGCTGACACATGTCGGGCGCCCGCACCGCTCAAGGTAAGCGGGCGAAGCCACCAGCGTGAACCGGTTCGAATGCAACCGTCGAGCGATCATGTAGTCAGGCGGATCGGCGGTTGCGCGCAACGCCACGTCCACCTCGCCGGTGGAGAGGTCGAGGTATCGATCGGTGAGCTCGAGATCGCAGACGATCTGAGGATACGCGGCGCGAAAACGCTCGAGCACAGCAAAAAGGCGGATCTCTCCATAGCCAGGCAGCGCAGTCAGCCGAACGGTGCCGACCGGCTCTGACGCACGCTCCTGTGCGCCCTCATTGGCGGCAGCGATCGCCCGGAGCGGGCCGCTCACCTCGCTGCGGTACCAAGCTCCCGTCTCGGTGAGGCGTACCTGCCGTGTGGTCCGCTCGACCAGTGAGGTCCCAAGCGACTGCTCGAGCGCCTTAATGGCACGAGATACCGTCGAAGGGGGCACCCCAAAGTGTGCGGCGGTCCCCTTGAAGCTCAAGGTATCGCCAAGCTTGAGAAAGAAACGAATCGCTTGCAGCTTGTCCAATCGACCTCACCTACATCCATCTAAATGATGCTCAAATCGCAATTATAAACGTCAATTGCCGCACGAAATGAGCGATCATTGTCGATAAATCACAAACACAGAATTATCTAGTGACGAAGGTGCCCATCGTCATCCCCAGGTTTCCCGGCGCCTCGTGCGCCACGCGCGGCGCGCAGCACGCCAGGGATTGCAGGCAACCCACGACGGGTGTAGCCAGGCCGACAAGGAGAACCTGTGACGCCGAAACGACTCTGCTCCTTGGCTGCCCGCTCCGTGCGCTTCCCCCACCGCGTCAGCGCCCTCCTGTCTGATTCGGTCTGCTCGGTCTGCGCCCGGCTGAGGTAGCGCGACACCATGCTTCGCCGTCAGCTGTTTGAGTTTGAAGACCAGAGCTGGTTCCCAGAGACACTTCGAACGCCGAGGACCCAAAATATTGTCGTGAGGGCGCGCTGGCTGGGCGTCCCTCGGGTGCTGGCTGGGCTGATCAAGCGGGCGCTCGGCGGTCGCTCACAACAATCCGTCGTCGACCTCGGCTCGGGCGCCGGGGGCGTCATGCCCGACGTGTTCAAAGAGCTAGCTCAAGCCGAGCCTAAGCTCGTCACGGAGCTCACCTTGACCGATAAATTCCCCAACATCGAGGGGAGGCGGCGCTTCCCTGAGGCGTCTCAAGGACCGATCCGCTATCTAAGCGCTTCGGTGGACGCGACGGAGCTTGCGAAGGCTCCGGCTGGCCTCAAGACCCTGGTCAACTGCTTTCATCACATGACCCCCGATCAGGCGCGCAACATCCTTGCGTCGGCTGCTCAAAGTCGCCAGCCGCTGCTCATCTATGAGATGGGCGGACATCAACTCGTACCCTTTGCGCTCTGGTGCATCACGCTGCCGATCGGGCTCCTGATCGTCGCGCTCCTCGCGTTGGTCAAATCGGCGTGCGTGCGCCCCTTCACCTGGCGACAACTCGTCTGGACCTACCTGATCCCCGTGCTGCCCTTATTTTATGCCTGGGACGGTCAAGCCTCTATGCCGCGGATCTACCGCTTTGAAGACCTCGATGAGCTGCTCGCCCAGATCGAATCATCTGGCTACACCTGGGAGCGTGGTTACGGTGAGCTCGGCTCGAAACGTGTCGGCAGTTATCTGCTCGGGCTACCGGATACGATGGTCAGCGACTCGACGGGAAACGCCGCCGCTGCGCCGTGAGCACGCGATCGAGGGCGTTGGTAAAGCTCTGTTGATCGCGCGCTGAATAGGGCGGCGGTCCCCCACTCACCAGCTCGGCGCTGCGCGCCTCTTCCATAAAATTTCGCTGCCCGACGCGCTCTGCGATGTTGTCCGCATCGAGCTCTTCACCTTTGGGGGTGATCAAGGCGACGCCTTTGGCGACGATGCGATCAGCGAGCAGGATATCCGCCGAGACCACCACATCGCCTGGCTCACAGTGCTCGGCGATGTAATCGTCTGCCTCGTCGAACCCATCGCCCACGACGATCATGCGAATATGCGGCGAGGTCGGGGTCCGCTGCCAGCGGTTGGCGACTAAGGTCACCTTGAGCCCGGTTCGATCCGAGACCCTGTACGCGACATCCTTCATCAGCCGCGGCGCGGCGTCCGCATCAATCCACAAGGTCATGGAGGGCTCAGCTCTGCTCGCCCTCGAGGCGATCTTGCAGCAGGCGCATCACCGCCTTGGTCAATCCGCGGGCACGGCCGGCGTGTCCGTCCTTACCCTCGGGGTCCACCGTCGCCACGACGCTCAAGTCCTTGAAGGCGAGCTCGTATTCGCCGCGCTCGACGTAGATCTCCGCGCGGTTTGTCAGAGCCGCTACGTGGCCTTCATGCAGCTGGATCGCTCGATCGTACTCGATCAGCGCGCCGTCCTTGTCTTTCTTGAACTGTTTGATCGCCCCGAGCCCGGCGTGAAAGTCCGCGTTGTACGGATCGAGCGCCGTGAGCCCCTCAAAGACCTTCAGCGCGTCGTCATGCCGTTTGGCGTCAAAGAAGCGCTGCCCCTGAACGGCGATGTCATACAGCTCCTCGTGGCTCAGCGCGTACAGCTCCGCCAGGTTGATCTCGCCTTGCAAGAACAGGCGCGTCCGGGTCTCCGGATCGATCTGGGTGTTCAGGTCAGCATCCGGCGGCGCCGCCCGATGCTGACGGTAAGCCGGACGCTCCGCGGTGATCTCCGCTGCGATCGGCTCGGACGCGACAGGAGCCGGCCTGCTGGCCGACTCCGTCGCTTGCTTAGGTTTTGGGCTGAGCTCGTCGAGGCTGAGCGCAGGCTTCTCAAAATCCGAGCGGCTGCCGTCATCCCCCGCCATCAGCGAAGAACCTGGGAGCCGAGCCATGCCGCGCTCAGGTTGTCGCTGAGCTGATCGATCTGGCTAAACACGCCGAGCATACTGATCACCGAGCTCTGCATCGCTGCGGTCTGCGCTGCGGCGTTGAAGCCAGCGTTGTAGCCTGCGCCGAACAGCGCAGCCCCGCCGATTGGGCCGCCATGGATGGCGTTAAAGCCGCCCATGTTCGTCACCGACGTCGTCATCCCGAGATGCCCCTGCAGAAGGTGGCCTGCGAACTGCTGTCCAAGCTGCTCGAAGTGCTCGGGGCTCTGGTTCCACTGCTCGGTCATCATGTTCGGAGTCAGCGTCGTCATCCCAAAGGCGTAGACGTTCCACGGCACCTCGACCGGGCGGAAGCCCGCCCAGCTCGGGTCCACCTTCGCGCCAAGCTTGTACGCTAGGGTCTTATCGTCCTTGCCCTTACCTGCGCCGCTCATGACCTCTCGCCCCTTCTCCGACCAGTCATCACCGTCACCGGCGATGCGGAAGGTGCGCCCGTCGTCGGTGCGCATGTCGTGAGCGAAGCCGTCACGCGTAACGTCGGTGAAGGTCGTTGCGAACTGCTGCTTGGCGTGCTGCGTCTCCGTCGTCGTCGTGCGGATCGTGCGCTGCTGCGTGTCGGTGCGGATCACTTGACCGCGGCGCCCCTGCCACTGCGTGCGGCGGTTGCTCGAGGTCGTGCGCCAGTTGCCGACGCTGCGCTCCACCTTGCGATCCACCGTCTGCCACTCCGACGCGGTGAGCTGGCTCTTGATCCCAACGTGCTTGTTGCCATTGTAGATGTCGACCTGGTCGATGTGCAGATCCTTGCCGGCGCCCTTCTCGTGAATCGTGATCTTGGTGCCGTCCGGGAGATGGAACGAGCCGGTGCCCTGATAGCGCCACACGTCACCGTCGGACTCCCGCACCACCGGGTCACGGGCGAGCTGACGCTCCACGGTCGCCTGCTGGCGAGTCTGCACATCGTCCGTGGTGTTCACCAGGGTTCGATTCGGCGGCTCCGCCTTAAGCTGCGTCCATTTGCCCTCGGGGGTCTTAATCCGGACGGTGCCCTCGTCCACCGTGATCTGGTAGCCGCCAGGGGTCGAGACCAGATTCTTGCTCTTGTCGAGGTCAAGATGCCCCGAGTTGCTGAAATCAGGGAGCGCTGCGTAGCCGACCGTCGTCGTCGCCGTCCACGGTGACATCGAGTTGCTCAAGTCGCCGAACTGACCGAGCATGCGTTGCATACCGGCCACGCCACCCATCGGGCTCTTCGCCATGTTCTCCTGAGCTTGCGCCGCCCAGTGAAAGCCAGTGAGTCCGGACTGCGATTTGGGGTTACCGACCTGCATGATCTGCTCCTCTTCTGCGACCGAGCGGCTGCGGGCAGCCTGCCTCCGTCAGGTGTCGTAGCATGTATCGGTCATCTGACGGAGGGGTTGCGTCAAAAATGTCGCACGGTGAACGCGCTCACGCTGCGCTCCAAGACCTCAGCCCACCCGAGCGAAGACCTCATGGAGGTCGCGCAGATCGGGTGCAGGCCACGGCCGCTGAGCGGCGATCTGGCGGTGATGGAGGTGGTTCATACGGACGAACTCAAGCTGACCGGCGATGGTCATTCGATCTGGCAAGCGCCGAAACGTCACCACCTCAGCGTTAACGGGTGGCCAGGTCCAGTCGCGCTCGATCCGCTCCATGCTGGCGATCCGCACCGGGCACTCCAGGACCACCTCGGCGAGCCGATCGATGTGCGGAATCTGAGCCGCACCTCCGGTCAGGATCACCCCGTTCTCAGCGACCCGCCACCAAGCTTGCGTGGTCAGTCGGTTGCGCACGCGCTCAAAGATATCCTCCAGCCGAGCTTGGATCACGCGCGCCGCCTTGTGCCGGTCGATCCGCCGCCGCCCGATCGACAGCTGACCGCCGGCCTCCTCGAGCTCAGCCACGCCAGATAAACCACTGACGAGGGTGCGCTCCGCCTGCTCGGCGCTCAGCTTGAAGACCTGAAGCAGGTCCGAGCTCAGGTGGCGACCACCTGTCGGCACGTGCCCCATCCAGCGCGGCGCCCCCTCGGACCAGGCGGTCATCGAGGTGCACAAATGACCGAGATCCACGACCACGGCGCCGAGCTCCGCCTCGTCGCGTGTGATGCCGCCCATCGCCGCGGCGAGCGGCGCAGCGATCAGCTCAGGCTGCGGCAAGCCCGCTCGCTCGCAAAGGCGCTGAAGGTTCTCAACATGCTCAGACTGACAAAAGACCCAAAAGAATTGCACACCGAGGCGATAGCCGGCGAGCCCGACGGGGTCCTCGATACCGCTCTGACCGTCGAGCATGCACTCGGTCGGGATCGCATGAATGAGCTTCTGACCGACGGCGATCTCCTGACTAAAAACAGCGTTCTCAGCCGCGCGCGACAGGTCACTGACCTCGACGGTTGGGTTGGATATCCCGGCATGCCCGGTTCCGGAGAAGCTAAAGAGCTGGGTATCCGGCACCGTCAGCACCAACCGATCGACCTGGTGGGCGCCGAGCCCCTCAGCCTGAGCGATCAAACCACTCAGGAGGTCGCCACACCGGTCGATCTCGACCAAGGCGCCGTCCTGCGCAATGCCCTCAGATGGCGCCGGCACGTAGGCGAGGGCGCAGCCCTCGTCATCGACGAGCGAGACTCGGATCACCTGAGCGCCAAGGTCCACGACGGCGGTGCACAACCCGTCGCGCCGTTGGTGCGGCTCCTTGAACCATGAGAAACCACTTACCATGGTGAGCTCCCTTCCAAAATTCGACTCATCCCCCTGAGGACGACCTGGCGCGCCTGGGTGCGGACCTGCGCCCGGCTCCCTTCGAAGTGATGCCGCTTGAGCCAGCTGCGCTCCAGCGCGCCCAGCCCCACCCAGACGGTGCCCACAGGTTTCTCTGCGGATCCCCCACCCGGTCCAGCGATCCCGGTCACGGCGCAGCAGAGCTCCGCCTGTGCGAGCTCCCTTAGCCCTATGAGCATCGCTCGAGCGCATGACTCCGAGACCGCACCGTCAGCGATGAAGACCTCGGGGGGCACGCCGAGCAGGCGCGTTTTCGCCTCGTTGGCGTAGGTGACGACCCCGTAGCGAAAGACAGTTGACGAGCCAGGCACCTCGGTCAAGGCGCTGGCGATCATCCCACCGGTACAGGACTCGGCTGCTGCCACGGACCAACCCCGCTGCGCGAGCTGCTCAACGAGCCGGGCAGCGATCATCAGCGACGCAGGAAAGGCGGCAGATCGATGTCCTCATCGATTCCCAAGAGGTTCTGCTGACCCGAGCGCTCGAGCTGGACCGGTTCACCCTGGATGATCTGATCGCGAGCAGCCGACTCGACGGGCTGCCCACCCTGCTGTCGCTGCATGGCGAAGGGGGCGCCCTGATGAACAGCGGTCGTCACCACCGCCGCAGGAGCCGCCTGCGGCACGAGTGAGGTGAGGTTTTCGATGTACTGCCCTGAGGGCTCCCCGTCCTCGGTCCCCTCAAAGCCAAACAGGCGGTTGTCACCGGGATCGATCTCGGGCGCCGCGAACTGAACAGCGTGCTTACGGATGGGTCGCCCCTCCTCGGCGCGCCGCACGGCGGCCGGCTGAGCCGGGCGCTCGAGCGTAGGCTCAGGCGCCGAGACCGGAGCGGGCTGCGAGGGCTCGGGGCGTGCAGCTGGAGCCGGCTCGTGTGCGACCGCAGCCAGCGGCGCCACGGCGGGCGCTGCGGCAGCCTGTGCTGGCATGGAGAACCCTGCGACCTCCGGCGCACCCAGGTCGTGGGGTGCCGGCGGGTTGAAGCTCGCTGTCGTCGCAACCGCTGGTTTCGCCTCAGCGGGTGGGTGCACCAACGCGTGGACCCTCGCTAGCGCAAGCTCGCCTTGCGATGCGGCTCGCCGAATCCCGTGATCGTCGAGATGAGCGGCTGCCACTCTCGACGGCGGAGCCTGAAACGGGCTCTGTGCGCGACGCTTCGCCAAGGCGTCCATGCGCTGCTGATGGCGCTCTGCAGCCGTCCCGAGCCGCCAATCTGCCGAGACCTCCGCCCGGGAGGTCATCTTGGCAGGACGGACGCTCCCAACGGCAGGCGCCGACGCCTCCGCTACCTCGGAGGGCGCAGCCGTCGACGGGTTCATATCGAAGCCTGTGGCGACCACCAAAATGGCGATATCGTCACCCAAGCTGGGATCCTGACAGAACCCGGTGATAAATTCAGCGTCTTCATCGATCGCGTCCGTGAGCAACGCGTTGACCTGACGGTTCTCGGTCATCGTGAGCGACGCGGACCCATAGCGAATATGACACAGCACACCGGTTGCGCCCTCCAGCGTGGCGTCTTCGAGCAGCGGCGATGAGATCGCGGCGTGGAGCGCCTCGTTGGCGCGGTTGGGACCGCTGGCAACGCCGATCCCGATCAACGCATTCTTACGATTCTCCATGACCGTGCGGACGTCCTGGAAATCGACGTTCAATTTCCCACGCCCGGTCGCAGGTGCCTGAGCGAGACGCACCATCCCGACGACCGCGTCTCGAAGGATCCCGTCAGCGGTCTCAAACCCAGCGGCGACCGAGTCGTTCTCGTCACACAGCTTGTCGATGTGATCATTCGCCACAATGACGGTGGAGTCGGCGCAGCGCTCGAGCGCCTCGAACGCCTCGGCGGCGTTGCGGCGACGGCGCTTACCCTCTTCAGCGAAAGGTTTGGTCACGACAGCGACGGTGAGACAGCCCAGCTCCCGTGCGATGTGGCAGATCTCGGGCCCTGCGCCTGAGCCGGTGCCCCCACCTGCGCCAAAGACCACAAAGGCGAGGTCGACACCCGCAAGCGCTCGCTCGATCTGAGCCCGTGACTCCTGCGCCGCAAGTGCGCCCACCTCAGGTTTACCGCCTGCCCCGCGCCCACGACACAACTCCGAACCGAGCACAACTCGCTCGCTCACAGGGCACAGGTGCAGATCTTGGACGTCGGTGTTGAAGGCGACCATGGTGGCCGCGTCAAACCCACTGCGCACCAAGCTCCCGAGTGCGTTGCAGCCCGCGCCACCGACACCGAGGACGGTGATGGTCGGGCCCATGGCAAGATCCTGACTCCAGGCCTCCAGCACGGGCTGATCCAGCGCGGTGCGGATCGTCTCCGCCTGGCGCGCAGCCGCCGACTCGACCGCCTCTTCGCTCACGTCCGTCACGGGGTCATCACAGAACAACTCGGCCTCATTGGAGGTCGGCTCGTCACAGAACAACTCCTGGTCTGCGGTGATCTCTTCTTCCTCATCTACGAACTGAACAAAATCGATGGTCATGGGGGCTGCCGTTCCTTTCATCATACCCGTGGCGCTCCGTGCGCCGCTCTCCACCAAGCGACGGCCCAACCCGGGCCTCGCTTAAACTCGATCCGCCTCAACCTTGATGTGAGGCCGAAAATATCTCTTTCAAACGCCTGGAAATCTTGAAGAACCCAGTGGTTTCACCGTCCACATGCCGATGCCGCCTAAAGGTCACCCCGACGTCATCCGCGTGATGCCGAGCGTACTGACACAGACCGATGGCGACAGCCGACTCAGGGCCAACCCCGCGCTCTTGCGCCAGGTTGTGAGGCACGCCCCGCCGCACGGGAAGATGCAAGACCCGCTCGGCCAGCTCCGCTAAGCCACGCAGGTTGGCGCCGCCGCCTGTGATGACCACGCCGCCACCGAGCCGGTCGCTGTAACCGCTCTGCTGCAGCGCGTGCAGGATCCGCTCAAAGAGCCGCCCCAAGCGGTCTTCAATAAATTCAGCGATGCGTCGACGCTCCACCTTGCGGCTGGCACGCCCACCGACCGACGGGATCTCGACCCAGTCGCCCTCCTCGACACGGTGCGCCACCGCCACACCCCACTCGCACTTGATGCGCTCGGCGTCGACGAGCGGCGTCAGCAGCTCAGCGCTGAGCTCACGCGTCAAGGTCTCGCCGCCCATCTCAAGGACCTGCGTGTGCTTGAGTTCGCCATCCGAGTAGATAGCGAGATCAGTGGTTCCGCAGCCTAAGTCGACGACGCAGACGCCAAGGTCTTTTTCGTCATTGTGCAACACGCTGTAAGCCGACGCGAGCGGCTCGAGGACGATGTCCTCCACCTCATAGCCAGCCGCCTTGATACTCTGGACCGTGTTCTTAATGTTGGAGATGGCGGCTGTCACCACGTGGACGCGCGCCGACAGGCGCCGCCCTGCCATGCCGACCGGCTCGCGAACACCGTCGTGGTTGTCGACGGCGTAGCTCTGAGGGAGCGAGTGGATCACCTCACGATCCGCCGGGATCGCCTGTGTCTTCGCCGCCTCGATGCAGCGGCGCACATCGGCGGGCGTGATCGCAGCGCCCCGCACGGCTACAACGCCTTCTGAGTTCAGGCTTCGGATGTTGCTGTTGGCGACGCCGACGGTCGCCGAGTCGATGTCGACGCCCGCCTGAAGCTCGGCGTCCTCGATGGCACGGCGGATAGCGTTGGCGGTGCGCTGAATATCGATCACGATCCCGCGCCGGAGCCCATCGCTCGGAACCGATGAGCTCGCCAGCACGTGCAAGCGGTCGTCACCCTCAACCTCACCACAGACCGTGGCGACCACCTTGCTCGATCCAACGTCCAAACTGACAAACAAATCGTCGAACTGCATGTGATCCACCCCCTCTTACGTACCGCGACGCACGACGACTCGGTTTGGCCGTCGCTCGTCATCTAAGATCATCTGGTTGTAGCGAACGCGTCGCTTATCCAGGTTGTGCCGAACCCGCTCCGCTTTACGCAGCCGGCTCTCAAACCGGTCACGCCCGAGCCGATACTCGACGCCTTGGCGGTCATAGACCGAGACACCGAGCTCATGAACGCGCAGCTCCGAGAGCTCCTCTTCCGACCGAACGGCGTTGAACCCGCGGCGCGCCGCCATCGCCATCTTGCGCGACGCGGCGTCATCGACACCTTGGACGAGCGGTTGATCCGTCGCCGATTGACGCAACCCGATCATACGACCGTGGGCTGAGAGCTCGACCAGGCGCCCTTCGATCACGGCCTGTGCAACCGCTTCGTCACGACGCACCGTCACGCGCAAACGATCGGGCCAAATCTTGTGCACACGCACCGCTCGAGCCCATGGGATCAGGCGGACGCGCTGCGCCACGCGCTGCTCTTGGATTCGCCATAGATACTGACCGCTTGGTTCCGCTGCGTAGACCCGCACGAGCTCGGCGTGGGGCTCTCCGACGCCGACGACTTCGATTTTTTGGAGGCGAAACAGGCTCCCCCCGACGGCGACGCGAAAGGTCCAGGCGACCAGCGCAATACAGAGCACAGCCAGCACGACCGTCGTCCAGCGGCGGTCCTCTGCGGCGCGAGCCCATAACGTCGGGTGCTTCGTCATCAGAGGTTCCCCACGATGCGCAGATCTGGGTCGAGGGTCAGCTCGAGCCGACCGTACAGTCGAGCCGCCACACAATCGATCAGATCGAGCACGTCACGCGCCGTTGCGCCGCCCAGATTGATGACGGTGTCAGCGTGGGTCTTTGGGATCGCCACCGGCCCCATGGACAAGCCCGCCAAGCCGACCTCTTGGACGGCTCGAGCGGCGCTCTGCCCGTCTTCGAGCCGTAAGACGGCGCCTAGGTTCTGGTAGGATGGCGTCCTGCTCGCGAGCAGCATCCGGCGAGCTTCGACTCGGTCGGCGACATCCTGTGCGTCGAGGATCGCCGGTCCGCCCAGATCCAACCGGGTGATCGCTGCGACCTGCTCGGGCAAGTCATCGAGGCTCGAGAGCACCTGGCAGCGGCCGCTCCAATCCACGATCTCGACGGCACGCACCAGCGTGGCAAGGCGCTCCTTCTGACGCGCCGAGGCGCGCAGTACAGCAGCCCCCACCTGCCCTTGGAACTCGGCTAAGACCGAACAGTCGATGCGGGCAGCCAGGCAGGTCTCCAGCACGCGACCGACGCCACACGCGCCGCCAACCGCTAGACCGCCCGACTGCGGCCGGACACTGTTCAGCTCGCCCTCAAGTCGAACCGCAAAGCCATCAAAGCCCCAATCGCCGACTAACAGCCGGCGGCCGTCGTCAAGGATGAGGACCTCGACGTCGTGACGTCTCGCCATCAGGATCATCTGCGCTAGCTCATCACGCGAGCCCGCTCGACCAAACAGGGTCGCGGGTCCACCGATACCGATGCTCGTGTAGTGGCTCAGCGCCACGCCGCGCTGCACCTTGTGGCTTAGCTGACGCTGAAAGCTGCTCGCCCAGTCCTCGGCGGGTAATAAGGTGGGCATAATTCGTAACGCCTGGCTCATGCTGAAGCCTCCAAGAGTTCGCAAAGAAGGGGGACCTGCCGGTCGATATCACCCGCACCAAACACCAGCAGGACGTCGCCGGGCTCAGCGTCTGAAGCTAGCCGCCGAGCGGAAGCCTCGGCGTCGCCGACAAAGCGCATGCTACGGTGACCGTGAGCCGTAGCGTCCTCGACGAAGCGCGCCTCTGAATACCCCTCCAGAGGCTGCTCACTGGCGGCATAGACAGCGCTCACCACGACGTCGCTCGCCAGATCAAAACAGGCGCCAAAAGCTTGCCACTGGTCGCGCAGGCGCGACCACCGATGCGGCTGGAACAAGACTCGGATCGGTCGCTCCGGCCAAGCCTGCTTCGCCGCGTCGAGCACGGCGGTAATCTCGGTGGGGTGGTGACCGTAATCGTGAACGACCGTGACGCCGCCAAAGGTCCCGGCGATCTCAAAACGCCGCCCGACGCCTCGGAAGCTCTCGAGCGCCTCTTTGATCTGCGGAAACGGGATCGAGAACTCGTCGGCAGCGGCGACCGCAGCGAGCGCATTGAGGACGTTGTGATGTCCCGGCAGCGGCAACCTCACCTCGCCTTGAACCACGCCACGAATCGACACCGTAAAGCAGACGCAGCCCGCCTCATGGTAAATGGCGGTGGCTTGGTAATCGGCGCTCGCGGAGACGCCATAGGTGACGTAGCTCCGCTTCAGACGAGGCAGCAGATCACGCAAGTGCTCGTCGTCGTGACACAAGATCACCAGACCATAAAAGGGCACCGAGTTCGCGAAGTTGAGGAAGGCCTCTTTGATCGACTCGATCCCTCCCGGCCAGGTCTCGAGATGATCGGCGCCTTCGAGATTCGTGATCACGGCGTACGTTGGTGAGAGCGACAAAAAGCTGCCGTCGCTCTCGTCCGCCTCGCAGATGAGGTAGCTTCCCTTTCCGAACCGGGCGTTGCTGCCCAAGCTCGCCAGCACGCCGCCGTTGATCACCGTCGGGTCCGCCCCACCGTGAGTGAACACATCAGCGACCATCGACGTCGTCGTCGTCTTTCCGTGCTGCCCAGCGATGCACAGGCCGCTCTGGAGGCGCAGCAACTCAGCGAGCATCTCGGCGCGACGGATCACCGGGATCCCAAGCGCCCGTGCGCGCACCACCTCGGGGTTCGACTCAGGGATCGCGGTGCTCACGACACAGACACAGGCGCCCTCGACGGCTGGTGCTTGGTGCGGGACGGTGATGGTGATCCCTTTGGCTCGCAGACGCTCGATGTTGCTGCCGCCGTTGAGGTCGGAGCCGGTCACCTCAAAATCCTGCGCGTGCAAGACCTCGGCGATACCGCTCTGGCCGATACCGCCAATGCCCACGAAGTGGACCCGCTTGACCTTGCGCCTCAAGTCCATGAACCCTTGCCCCCTACACCCGATAAATCGGCCAGTTCTCGCACAATTTTATGGGCGGCTTGTGGTTGAGCGACGCGACGCGCCGCCTCACCCATCGCCGCCAACGTGGCGCGATCGTTTAACAGACCGTTAAGGGTGTGGCCAAGACTCGATTTGAGATCTTTTTGAGGAACGAGCAGCGCCGCGCTCTGCTCGACCAGCTCCAGCGCGTTGTGCGTCTGGTGGTCATGGGTTGCGGCGGGGAAGGGCACAAAGATTGCGGGCTTCCCCGCGATCGCCATCTCGGTGACCGTCATGGCGCCGCTTCGGCAGATGCACAGATCGGCCCAGGCGTAGCGTGCCGCCATATCGTTCATGAATTCGAGCACCTCAGCCTCCACGCCGGCGCGGCGATAAGCTGCGGTGATCGCGTCCGGATCCCCCTGACGACCGCACTGATGAACAAGTCGCAGCGCAGTGGTCGAACCCTCGAGTTCAGCGAAGGCAGCAGGTAGCCCGTCATTGAGCGCCTTAGAGCCTTGCGATCCCCCCATGACCAAGATCCGGAGGGTCTCACCCGAACGCTCGGGCTGCTGATCCTGAAGCGCCGCCAGCTGCGCTGCGCGCACGGGGTTACCGAAGCGGCGAATCTTGCGCTCAGCGAACCAAGCCTCACACTGTTCAAAATGGGTGAAGACGCGCGCCACCAGCCGCCCGAGGATGCGATTGGTGACCCCGGGCATGGCGTTCTGCTCAAGAATCGCCGTCGGGGTGCGCAAGAGCCACGCCGCCAAGACCGTCGGTCCGCTTGCGAAACCGCCCGCACCGACCACCACATCCGGCCGAAATCGGCGCACGATACGCAGGGCCTGAAGGACGGCGAGCGGCAGCCGCAGGAGCCCGAGCAGGCGACGCCAGCCGCGCAAGCCAACGATCCCCGAGACGTCGATCGCCTCGAACCGCTCACCGGCTTCCGGCACGGCGTGCGCCTCGATGCGGTCTGCCGTCCCTACAAACAAGAGCTCAGCGTCCTCGCCGAACGCCTCTCGCCACGCCTCACCGACCGCCATCGCTGGAAACAGATGCCCGCCGGTCCCACCGCCTGCGAGCAACAGTCGGCTCATCGCTCGCTCCAGGCTTGCTCACGCCCGAGCCGAAGCAACATGCCGAGCAAAATACCGGTCGCAACCAAGCTCGAGGTCCCGACGCTCACCAGCGGCAAGGTGAGCCCCTTGGGCGGCACGGCGCCCGAGACGACGGCGAGGTGGACCAACCCTTGAAGCCCGATCACCATGCCGCACCCTGCTGCCACCAAGGCGATATCAGGAGCGTCTGCCAGGTACGCAAGCCGCAACGCGCGCCCGATGACCAGGATGAACAACATCGCCAGGACACCAAAGCCGATCAGACCAAACTGCTCGGCGACGACGGCGCCGATGAAGTCATTATGCGCCTCAAGCAGGTGCATCGGACCTTGACCACCCCCGAGGGGGCGCCCGGTCAGACCACCGTCGGCGATCGCCATGTAGCTCGCCCGCAGCGCGGCGCTTGCGTCGAGGCAGGCTCTGAGCGCATCACCTGCGGCGCGCTCGCAGAAGGGATCGAGCCACGCGCTGACGTAACGCATCCGGTGCGGCGCAACGAAGATGAGCGCCACCACACCGCCCACGCCCGCAGCGATCACCCCGAACACATGGCGCAGTTTGGCGCCGGACAAAAACCACATGGCGCCGAGTGTCATCACGATCACGAGCGGCGTCCCCAAGTCTTTGGTCGCCACCATGAGCACCAGAATCGACAGCGCCACGGCGCCGTAAACCGACCGCATACCGCGACTCCAGCCACCCCACTCCGTCAGCACGCGCGCGGCGAGGAGGATCAGCGCGGGCTTCGCCAGCTCAGCCGGCATCACAAAGACCGGACCAAGCTTCATCGACCGGCGCGCGCCGTTCTTGAGGACCCCCAGGTCCGTAAAAAGCGTCAGTACAAACAGCGCCAGCGCCAGCCCTGCGAGTGGCAGCGCAAACCGTAAGAGCGTCTGCGCGGGGATCTGAGTCAGCACGATGCAAGCGAACATGCCGATCACCAGGCCCTGAGCCTGTGAACGAAGCCCCGCAACGCCGCTGTGAATTCCGGTGGTGGCGAAGACGCTGAGCAACCCGAGGCTGGCGAGGACCAGCGCCGCAACCACCAGGTAGCGATCACCC
Organism: Myxococcota bacterium; assembly: GCA_036338695.1. GTDB lineage: Bacteria > Myxococcota > UBA4151 > UBA4151 > UBA4151 > CACGMS01. Next base: position 11,169 of record JAYZBQ010000008.1, on the reverse strand, counting down.
CAGACGCGATCCTCAGAGACAGCGAGCGTGCTCATGAGGCCACCTGCCCCTCGGCGAGCTGGGCAAAATGTCGCCCGCGCTCGATGTAGGAGCCGTAGGCATCAAAGCTGGCGCAAGCGGGCGCGAGCAAGATGGTCCCGCCACCGACCAAGCGCCCCTTAGCGAGCTCGGTAGCCGATGCGAGGTCTTTGACCACGGGGCCGCCTGTGGCTGCTGCCAGCCGCTCGGCTTCCGCGCCAAAGCAGACGGGCTGGGCGCCGCGCTGAATGATGCGCTGAGCCAGCCCGCTGTAATCCTCACCTTTGCCGGCGCCACCGAGCAAGATGACGACCTCGCCGTCGACCCGCTCAAGGCTCGCCATCGCCGCAGCGACGTTCGTCGCCTTGCTGTCGTCGATGTACGCAATGCCGCCCCATGAGCCCACGAGCTGCGCCCGATGAGGCAGCCCCTCAAACGTCGCAGCGACCCGCTCCATCACCTCGTCACCCACGCCGATCATGCGACCGACGGCGACCGCCTGAGCCAGATTCTCCAGACCCACCTGACCAGCTAACGCCCCACTTCGAGACCACCCGATGACCGAGCTCATCGCATCGGGTAGGCAGCGCCCTGCGATCGGGGCGCGCTCGGGGAGCGCGTCGACTGCGGCGAGGTCGTACGGAAGGACAGCGCCCCCGCCAGGTGCGAGCTGCTCAAACATCGACCACTTGGTGGTGTAGTAGGCCGTGACATGCTCATATCGATCCAAGTGATCCGGCGCTAAATTGGTCAGCACGGCGGCTCGAACATCAAGCGCCAACGGCAGCTCAAGCTGATAACTCGAGCACTCCACGACGACCCATTCGTCGTGCTCCCCGCAGAGCGCTCGATCGGACGCCGGGACGCCCACGTTGCCCACGCACGCGACGCGCCGGTTATCGGCGCGCAGCATGGCGGTGATCAGCTCACAGACCGTGCTTTTCCCGTTGGTGCCTGTCACGACGATCGCCTGAGGCAGATCGGGCGCCGCAAAGCTTAACTCAGAGACAATCCGAACACCTGCAGCCCGCAGCCGCTCAGCGAGAGGCTGCGCCAAGGGCACACCCGGACTCCAAACGGCGAAGGCGACCTCAGCGACGTCGCCCCCCCACACCGACAGCCCAAGGTCTTGCGCTGCACGCAGCGCGCCCGGCTGATCGTCCGTCACCCAGAGCGGACGCGGGTCACCGCGCCGAGCGTGCAGCCGCGCAGCGGCCAGCCCGCTGCGACCACAGCCGACGATCAAAACGCCTTGAGCGCCACTCTCGACCATCAGCGAATCTTCAACAGCGCAACCGCGGCCAGCGCGAGCACGATCGAGAGCAACCACCAACGGATCACGACCTTGGTCTCAGCCCAACCCCCGAGCTCGAGGTGGTGATGAAAGGGCGCCATGCGAAACACGCGCTTGCCGGTCCGCTTGTACCAGAAGACCTGGATAATGACGCTCAAGGCGTTAAAGAGGAACAGCCCGTGCAAGACCGCAGAGAAGAGCTCTTTGCGGGTCATCACGGCGAGCAACCCGAGCGCACCACCGAGCCCGAGCGAGCCGGTGTCCCCCATGAAGACGGAGGCTGGGTGCGCATTAAACCATAAGAAAGACATGCCTGCGCCGAGCAAAGCAGCGGCGACGACCGCCGCCTCCTCCACGCCGGGGACGCGCAAGATCTTGAGGTAGTCCGCCAGCACGACCGCTTGCGCCGGATCCCCCACGCCGGACGGAGCGCCAGCGGCGCCCCAGTCGGTGACCACGCCGAGCGGGGTACCTGCGATGTAGGCAAGCGCCAAAAGGGTCGCGGCGGAGATCAAGACAGGTCCAATCGCTAGACCATCCAAGCCGTCGGTCAGGTTGCACGCGTTGGCGGTCCCGACGATCACGAAGCCACCAAACAAAACCGTCCCGATGACGCCTAAATCCGGCTGCCAGCTCGACGTAAAGGGCAGATCGAGGCGGGTCTCCATGCCGACCGAGGTCAGCCAGTAGACCGCGCCAAAGGCGACCGTGAACTCGACCAACAAGCGCAGCTTACCGCTCAAGCCTTTGGTGTCTTGATACTTCATCTTGCGCCAGTCGTCGTACCAACCCACCAGCGCAAACAGGGTCATCACAGCGAGCAAGACCAGCACGTAGTGATTCTGCAGGTCACCCCACAGCAAGGTCGAGAACACCACCGACGCCATGATCAGGCTGCCACCAGCGGTCGGTGTTTTCGCCTTCGTCTCGACGTGATGGGCGACCCCATCGTCGCGGATGGGCTGGGTGCCGATCGCTGCCAGCCGTTTGATGACCGCAGGAAAGAGCCAAAGCGCCACCACGAGCGCCGTCAGCGCCGCCATGATCATACGGAAGCTCGTATACCGGAACAGGTTGAAGAATCCGTAGTCGTTGTGCAGCGGGTACAGCAACAAATAGAGCATCAGCCTCGTTCCCTCATCGCGTCGATCCATCGCTCCATGCGAGCGCCACGGCTGCCCTTGACCAAAACGAACGCTGGGCGGGGCAAATCATCGATCCGACTCAGTAGATCGGACGCATCGTCGGCGACTGTTACCTCGACCGCCTCATGGCCCTCGGCTTGGGCTGCAGCGAGCGCCGCGTAAGGGCCTGTAAAAACTATTTTTTGGGCGCCAACGTCGATTGCGTGCTGGAGTACCTGCCGGTGCGCCTCTTCCGCTTGATCACCCAGCTCGCGCATCTCGCCGAGGCAGGCGACAAGCGGCAAGCCATCGAGCGCAGCGGCGGCTGCAGCTGTATCGAGCGCGGCGATCATACTCGCCTGATTGGCGTTGTAGCTGTCGTCCATGACGCGCCAATCATGGACGTCGATGACGCCTCCACGCCCTGCTGGCGGGTCCAGACGGGCGCCGCGAACGACCGAATCGGTCAATTCAAACCCCAGCGCGGCGACGACCGCAAGCGCCTTACTGCCGTTGGCGCGCAGATGCGCCGGAGCGCCCGACCAACCGGGGGCGTTCATCAAATCATAGGGCGCGAGCAGGCGACGCTCACCTTCGAGCGCTGCGGCCTCGAGCCGCTCATCGCCAGGAACCACGACGGCGAAGCCCTCGCCCGGCGATGCAGCACGCGCGAGATCGCCTTTTTCATGCGCCACTCCCGACTCATCGATGAGCAGCTCAGTGTGCGCCGCGCAGACCGCCGTAATGATCGAGGCGTTCGGCCAACAGATCGCGCCGAGCCGGGCGATTTCACCCGGTTCAGAGGTGCCACATTCCACCACCACGACCTCGGGACCAAGCACCGGCTCAGGGAGGTTGAGCAAAAAGCGAGGTACGCCGATACGGTTGTTCTCGTTGCCCACCTGCGTGTGTGCGGTGACACCCGCCGCCTCAAGCGCTTGGACAAGTGCCCAGCGGGTCGTTGTTTTGCCTGCGGAACCCGTGATCGCTACGACCGGGCGAGGGTCCTCAGCGCGCGCCAATCGAGCGAGCTCACCCAGGGCATACAGCGTGTCCTCAACACCGACCACCAGCAGCTCCGGGTGTTTACGACCCCAGCGCGCCGCATAGAGACGCTGAACGAGCAGGACACGTGCGCCCTGACGGACGGCTGCATCTAGAAACTCATGACCATCGAACCGCTCACCCACCAGCGCCACAAACAGCTGATGCTCGAGCGACGCACGCGAGTCCGTCCCGACCCCATCGAGTCGCTCAGGCCACGTACCGATCGCGGTCCAGCCCAAAACACGACACGCCTTTCGCAGCACCGAGGTCGTTAACATGGTTCTTCTCCGATGACCTGATGCAGTACGCGTCGATCATCAAACGGTAGGAATTGACCGGCGACCTCCTGGGTCTGCTCAGCCCCCTTCCCTGCGACCAACAACAGGTCGCCGGGCGCGCACAGCGCGTAGGCTCGCTCGATCGCAAGCCGGCGGTCCTCCACACGAGCCCAGCCGGCTTGTGCATCGCTCAGCTCATCAACAGGCAGCTCGGCGCCTCGAAAGCCGGCAGCGATCTCGTCGATGATCATCTCCGGCGCTTCGTTGCGCGGGTTGTCCGTCGTGACGATCACAACGTCCGCCAACCGCTCAGCCGCCGCCGCCATCTCTGCGCGCTTGCCGCGGTCACGGTCACCGCCAGCCCCGAAGACGACGATCAGGCGCCGTGAGCACTGCGTCCGCAACGCGCGCAGCGCCTGCTCCAGCGCGTCGGGTGTGTGGGCATAGTCCACCACGCTCTGCGCGCCGACCGGCTCAAACCGCCCCGGAACGGGCGCAACCTTCGGGATCGCCTCAGCGATCTGCGTCCAACCAAAGCCGGCGTGGCGAGCGAGCTCGCAAGCCATCGCAAGATTATCGAGCATCAGCTGACCCGTCAGACGCGTCCGTGTCGCCACGGCGCCCCCTGCCCACTCGAGCTGGACGTCGCTCCAGCCTCGCTGCCAAGTAAGCAATTGGATCCGAACCCCCGAGCCACCGACGGAGCGCACACGCTCGGGCTCTTTGAACCGGTGGACCAGAGCCTTCGGGGCGATGATCGCCGCATCGCTCGGCAACCCGTCTAACCAGTCGAGCTTACATCGGTGGTAACGCTCGACGTCGCCGTGAAAGTCGAGGTGATCGCGCGCAAGCGTCGTGAGCATACCGGCGCGGAACCGAACCGCGCCGACGCGCCCAAGCGCCAGCGCGTGCGAGCTGACCTCCATCACCAGCCAGCGTACCCCATCGCCCGCCATCCGCGCCAAGAGCGGATGCAGCGCCGCCGCTGGCAGCGTCGTGAAACCGGGTTGCTCGTCCACACCTGCCCACTGAACACCGAGCGTCCCCAACCGGGCGCAGGCGCCCCCACTGAGTGCGCTGAGCAGCTCGCTGGCGAGCCAGGCGACGGAGGTCTTACCGTCTGTACCGGTGACCCCAAAAACGCTGACGTTTTGACCCCACTCACCCGCCAACTCAGCGGCGATGCCCGGGTAGTCCTTACGTACGTCCGAGAGCTCGACCCAGCGCGCCTCGGGGACGGTCTCGGGGCGCGCGCCTTGTCCGAGCACAATCGGTGCGCCGCAGGCGAGCGCGCTGTGCGCGAAGTCCCGCCCGTCATGACTCGCAGGCGTGGCGGGCGGCAGAGCGACAAACGCAACCTCCGGCGCAGCTCGGCGGCTGTCGACCGTCAAGGCGCGAACACCTGCTCGCCGCAGCTTCGCTACCACCTCCATTCAGAGGGTCCCTAGCTGCAAAAAGATGGCCCCGTGGATCTCACTCAGAGGCGTATCCGGCGCGGGAACCTGCTTGAGGACGCGCCCGCTTCCTTGAACCCGAACCGGCAGATCAAGGGTGGCGATCTCCGAGAGCGCCGAGCGCGCATCCAAGCCGACAAAATCGGGCAATGCCCCAAGAATCCGCTGGTTGCGCCGCTGCTCATCGGCCATCCCTTTGAGCAGATCACCGATGTGTGCCTCCGCCACCTGCGTCTCATCCGACGTCTCGCCGGGCGCCAGGATCGCAAGCGCCTCAGCGGAGAGCCCATCGAGATCGGGCAGCTCCATCCCCGCAACCCGCGTCAGGGCATAGTGACCCACCTGACGAAAAACCGGCCCTGCGGCGATGGCTCCGTAGCGATCCTTTGGCGAATCGATCATCACGCCGATCACGAAGCGTGGGTCGTCGATCGGCGCGATGCCAACAAACGACGCGTAGCGTTTACGGTGCCCTTGATAGCCCAGCCCACGCACCAACTTCTGGCTCGTGCCCGTTTTGCCGCCCACCTTGACACCCGGAATCCTCGCCGGGTGTTGCTCGCCACCGTGTACGACAGCTGTCAACATCGGCAAGATCGCCTGGGCGGTCTGCGCGCCCATCAGACGTTGACGCTTCCCACGAGGAAGCACCTCTTCGAGGTCGTCTTTGACCACCCGATCGACCAGATACGGGTTGATACGGACCCCCTCATTGGCAAAGGCGGTGTAGGCGCTCGTGATCGAGAGCAGCGTGCCGCGCAGGGCATACCCAAACAGCATAACCTCCCCGTCGGTGCGGCTCACCAGGCGACCATTGCGAAGCCTCGGCAGCGCGCCGCGCGGCGGCCGACCGATGCCCAAGGGCGGCGTCGCCGTGAGCCCCGCCTCCTCGAAATAGCTGCGCATGGGGTTGAGCCCTGTGATCCGACCGATCTTGACGACGCCGACGTTCGAGCTGTGCGCAATGATCTCGGTGACCGTGCACTTGTCCATCTTGTGGTGATCAAAGGTTGGGCGCCGCTTGCCTGGGATCAGGATGCGACCGTTGTCGCACTCAAAGGTCTGATGCGCCTTGATGGCGCGCGCCTCGAGCGCCTTTGCGACCACGAATGGCTTGACGGTCGAGCCGAGGTCGTAACCATAAAAGGCGACGCGCTCTTTAAACTCGGGCGCCATGCGCGCCACCCGCTCGCCGCTCTCGAGCACCGGGACGGACGCCATAGCTAACACCGCGCCGGTCTTGGCGTCGAGCACCACGCCGGCGCCTGCCTCAGCCTGCTGATCTCGCACTCGCTCGATCAGGGCTTCTTCGAGGCTCGCTTGGATCCGCTGATCGATCGTAAGGTAGACGCTCCCACCAGCGAGTGCATCGGAGACCGGGATCTCATCTTCGGGAAGGAACCGACGCCGGCGGTCACGCGCCCCGCGCACCATTTGCCGCCGGGGGTTCAACGCCGAATTCATCGCCCGTTCGACACCCTCGACACCTTTCATGTTGCGGTCTGTAAAGCCGAGAATTTTCGCAGCTAATTGCCCCTCAGGGTAGCTACGCTGAGGCTGCTGCTCAATAATGATGGCGGCATAATAACCTGGGATCACGCCGTCAGCCTGCGCCGCCTCGCTCACCAGCTTTCCGATCCGCGCCTGACTCTTGAGTTTTCTAAGGAGCTCGCCGTGACCTAGGCTCTGACGCTTGAGAATCGCTACGTAGCGCGGCAGGTCGGCGATCGCCCGCTTGAGCTTCTTGCGGTTCTCGAAATCGCGTGAGGCCAGAAGCTCGCGATGCAGCAGGACACCTCGGAGCACTGAGACTCCGATTTTTTCGTCGATCGCGCGCACATCATCCGTCTCGAGCCCGAGTCTGCGCGACAGGTCCGCCAGGAAGGTTCCGAGCTCAGCGCCTTGTACAGCGAGCTCGCGACTAAGCACGCGCAGGTCGAGGCTGAGCTGCACCGACGGACGCGTCACCGCCAGCGCCACACCGTGTCGGTCAAAGATAGCGCCTCGATAACTCTCAACCGAGGTCGTCCCACCCCGCCGATCGGCGATGCGCGCCAGCTCGTCGGCGTAGACAACCGGCATGAGCGCAGCTCGAGCCACGACCGCCACAGCCAGGAAAACGCCGATTCCCATCGCCCAATTCAGGCGCGTGCTGCTCAACATGGCACGCTGCGGTCGCCGACTCATGGCAGCTTAATCCGCTGATGCGGTCGCGCCGTTGAAAGCCCCATCATGCGCGCTGCGCGCGTCAAGCTCTCGCGGCTGCTCACAGCTTGCCACTCTGCCTCTGCACGCCGGGCACGGCGACTCCAATCACGCTCCTCTTGAGCCACCTGCGCCAGCGCGTACTGGACGCGCCGAGTCTCTACGCGCGCCCACGTCAGCACCAACAAGGCGCAGAGCAAGGGAACGACCGACCAAAATAGAAAAACACCGAAGCCAACGCGCTCGCTGCGATCACCGCGACGCCATGCGCCTAGGCGCGTACTCTCAGCCTTCATGGCGCCTCCAAGCGACGAACGACTCGAAGCTGGGCACTGCGCGCTCGAGAGTTGCGCTGCCGCTCCTCATCGCTGGCTTGAACCGCCTTGCGCGTGAGCCGCTCAAAACGCCGAACACGAATCGGCTCACGACGTGCGGCGAGCGGGGGACCGTAGTCGTCGGTCGACTCACGCTTCGCCCACGACTTGACCAGCCGGTGCTCCAACGAATGAAACGAGATAAACGCCGCACGCCCCCCATCAGCCATTAGGTCCGGCAGCTGCTCCAGCAGCCGCTCGATCACGGCGAGCTCACGGTTGATGGCGATGCGCACCGCTTGGAAAACCTGGGTCGCCGGGTGCCTCTGACCCACCCGAGGCCAGCGCCGAAGCGCGGCGCAGACCACCTCGGCGAGCTGACCTGTCGTCAACAAGGGCCGCGCTGCGACCAGCGCTGCGGCAATGCGGCGACTCGCCCGCTCTTCACCGTAACGATAGATCACGTCCGCTAGCTCCTTTTCATCGACCGTGTTGAGCCACTCTTGAGCGTTCTGATCGGCGCTCTGGTCCATGACCATGCGCAACGGCTCGTCGCGCCGAAAACTAAAGCCGCGGCCTGGCTCGTCGAGCTGCATACTCGAGACACCAAAATCAGCGAGTAAGCCGTCGACTTTCGTCACGCCTTCTTGGAGCAGCAGCTGACCGAGCACTTCAAAGTTCCCGCGGACCAAGCACACGCGAGGATCGGCAGCGAGGCCGGAGCGAGCAGCCTCGTCATGTGCGCGCACATCTTGATCAATGCAGATCAAGCGTGCGCTCGCTGGGAGGCGCTCCAAGATCGCGCGTGCGTGCCCGCCTGCGCCCAGGGTGCAGTCGACAAAGCAGCCGCCCCGAGTAGGCTCTAGGAGGTCAAGGCAGTCCTGAAGTAGGACAGGGACGTGGGGCTCTGCGTTCGCCCCAGCGCTCATTAGAGAAGCCCGCCGACTTGCCCGCGGTAGCCTACCAGCTCTTCGGCGTCAGGGAGCGCCAGTTCGGCCTCCTCGATCTCACGATAGAGCGCCCAACCCTCGGCGCTAAAGAGGCGGAGCTTGTTACGCTCACCCAACCAATGAAGCTCACCAACCTCAAGCCCCGCTTGCTCCCGCAACGACTTCGGGATCACGATCCGGTCGCTCCCGTCGCGTGTGATCTGCACGCAGTGCCGATTAAATCGCCGCCAGACAGCGTGCCGCACCGCATCGCTGGGGTAACGCTCGAGCATCGAGATCGCTTCGCTGATGTCCTCGGGCGCTAACACCAAGAGATGGGCTGGGCGTTTCGTGTCCGGCGAGAGACCGATCACCAGGCTGCGATCTTCACCGGGGCTCTGCGCCTGAACCCGCGGGAGCCACGCCGCTGGGATCGGCGTTCGCCCCACTTTATTGAGGGTCGTCTGGGCGCAGCCGACATAACCGTGTGCTCGCGCCAGCCCCAAAACATCCCCTTACGCTAAAACCCAAATAGCACCACTCAACAACAATTAAGTACAATAAGAGCCAATCAGGTTCAAGGCCGACAAGAGGCAATTGCGGCAGCCCAGGCGTAAAGACGCCGGCCAGGGGCTTGCGCCACCGCTCCGTGAGGTGATCATGATTTAACGAAGTGAGCGCGTCACCTCGTGACGCGCCTGTCTGCGCACAGCTCAGTCTATCAGCGGCGCGCTGTCAGTCCACCGACTCGGCGTCGCCGTCTTCTTTACCGTCGATGGCGCGGCGATATCCCGCCTTCGCCTCGCCCATCGCCTTGAGCAGGCCAGGGATGCGTGACCCGCCGAAGATCAGCACGACGATCCCACCGATGATCAGAACCTCTACCATACCCATGACCGTCTCCTAAAAGTGTGCGCTCAAGCCAACGCTGATCGCGTGCTGGTCCGGCCGCTGAGACTCGCCAATCGGCACGTCGTGCTGCAGAGTGATCGCCATCAGGATCGTCTCGATCCTCAAGCCGTAACGGACCCGGCTCCACTGATTGTCGGCGTCGTCAAGATCGAGCGAATCGAAGACGATCCACTGCTGAGGGCACTCGTAGCAGGCAGGCGTCAGGTTGTCCGGGTTCGAGGGGTCCTCCCACTGCCCGGGACAGGTATCACCTTGAGCCCCGCCATCTGGACAACCCGCCGCCAGCGCCTCTTCGTATTTGGGGTCGGCGAGCAAGCTACTGCCAGCCTGAACAAGAATGAAGTCGAACCCAAAGAAGGGCGAAACGCTCATGACACCGGAGATGCTCTGCCGATACGACAAGGTGGCGCCCGCTGCGAGCGTCGTGAGGTCGAGCTCGGACGAGCCAAGCATGCGGTTGACCGCTGCGTACACCGAGACATCTGGGGCGTAGCTGTCCTGATAGCCCTCGAGCAACCCGATGCGGAGCCGACCACCCAGCGCCAAGGTCTCGCTGTTCTCGAGCCAGCTCAGGTTTGTCCCGAGCTCCAAACCGAAGGGCAGCCCCTTGCGCACCTCAATGGTTGTGGTGGTCAGGGTATCCGGCGCGTTGGTCCCCCCGTCGAGGTCCATCACACCCCCAAGCGTGAGGTCGGTCCAGTAGGGACGGGTTTGATGAATGTTGTGACTGCTCATCCGCAGCGTGAACTCAAAACCACTGTGACCCGTCGTGCGCGCCGGACCGATGTGCAAGGGGGCGAGGACGAGCCCCATCTCACGTGCAACACCACGGTACTTCGCCTCGTCCGCCGGCGTCTCTCGCAGACGGCTCAAGCTGACGTCGTAACTGCGCGCCCACGCAGGCGGCGCGGCGAGACTCAGCAACAGCACGGCGAAGGGTAAGCGCATCATGCCCAAAACCTAGTCGTCGGCCGGTAAGGGGTCAAGCGAGATCACAGGGATGTCGTCAACGGGTGTCGCTTGAGGAGCACCTTGACTGGCCAAGTGACGAAAGCGAGCGATGCGGCGGCGCGCAAGGGTCGCTTTGGGATCGGCGGCGACCTCCGCCAGATCGCGTGGTGTGAGCAACAACGTGAGCGCGCTGCCCCACCGATCGACCAAGGTCTCGTTACGTGCGAGCGAGCGAACGACTGGGTACTCGGCGCTCCATCGATCCGAGCAGAGCACCGTGCGCGCAATCGCCGTCGGCAGGGGACGCCGAGTCGTCACCCGCAGGACCTCTTGAGTTCGAATCCGTGGAGACTCGAGCAGGGCTTCGATGACCCGCGGTTCGTGGTCTAGAACCAGCCGCTCCATCATATTGATCGGCGCCCGCCGAGCGAGCGCCACGCGTCGACCCACGCCCTGCTCGAGCAACTCGCGATCGAGCAGGGGTCGAGCTAAGGTGTCCCCGGGGCCTTCCGGCAAACGGAAAATCTCTGCGAGGTCCAACCGGCCGCGCGCCCGCGCGGCCTCGTACAGCGTCGGCCATGCGACCGCTGCGGGCGGCTCTAGGATGAGCGCCCGCACGACAGCGAGCGCCGAGGCGCGCCGA
>JAYZBQ010000007.1:0-28417 GCA_036338695.1 Myxococcota bacterium | reverse complement strand
GTCACCAAGCGCCCCTTCTATGGTCAGCTCTTCATCTCCGTGTTCCAGCTCGAGCGAAAGCACGTCCCCATGCCTGGCTCAAGCCAGCTCAAGCCGGTGGCGCCGCCCTTCGTGATCTACAAAGCGGCTTACCTCTACCGTGACGGGCCGGACCCTGAAGAGGCTTGCTCGTCGCACCGTGAAGCTAAGTTGGCACTAGCCAAGGCAAAAGCGAGCATGAAGAAGCACGGGATCGACCTCAAGAACCCGGGCATAAAGCTGGCGCTCTCGAGCCTGACAGCCAAGGAGAAGAAGGCGCCAAATCGAGTCTATAAAATCGTGGGCTGGACAGCGGACAAGCGCGATGATTTGAGCGATGAGCTCGAACGCTCCGGTCCCATAGAGGCTCGAATCCGAACCGAGCGGTTTCATGACAACATGTCCACCGCCACGATCATCGGTCGCTTTGACGTGGTCTTGGTCCGGCGTGAGATCCCATTTCCTGGTTCAACCAAGCGCACCGGGCGAGACCCGGACGACGGCTTAATCGGTAGCCTGCCCTTGCGCGTCGAGCACCCGCTACCGCACGCCGGCGATGCGGGCTTTGCGTTCGAGGGCGTCTTCGCCTCGCCCTCAAAACGCGTGCTCTTGTTTGGGGTCCAGACCTGGAACTTTGACGCGATCAGCGGGCACACTCGCCGCTATCAGCTCCCTTTCGCCTACATGCGCTGGGACCCTTGAAAACAAGGACACGACGTCGGGCTGCTTCAACCCCGGACTTCAAGGGTCTCCCCCGAACGACACCGAACAAAAAATAGAGGTTTACCGACGCTTTACGCCACAAAATTGAACGTTATGGAACGTCGGCAAACCGCCGAGTGGTGGAGGCGCCGGGAATTGAACCCGGGTCCGAAAGCCATCACAGGTAGGCGCTACAGGTTTAGTCGTTGTTTTGGGATGTCCCCGATTGGCGCCCAACGACAGGCTCCGCTCGAGGAGTGACTTGACTGATCAGACGGCTGCGCGCCCAAGCCCACTTGCAGCCGACGTCCATCTGGTTTTGACACAGAGGCCCCGCGGACGATGGAAACCACGGCTCTGTGGACGTCACAGGTTTTTAAGCTGCGAGCGCCAGTTCGAAATCGTCATTGGCGATTATCGTAGATACGCCTTACTCACCCGGCCTGGCGCCCCGGGACCTGCTCCTGTCCTGCTCCGTACCTCCGTCGAAGGCCCTTCGCCCCCCTGCAGGCTCCAGTCTATGGCAGTTTCTGCCACGGTGCCACCTCTGTCTTGAGCGGCGCGGTGTTAGGGCTTGGGGAAGTAGCGGTAGTGCCCGGTGATCCGGTAGCGAAACAGGATGTCCTCGAGCTGCGGACCGGCGCCGATGTTGTGCACGATCAACGGCACGCCGCGCCAGGTCTTCTTGTCGGTGACGATGCCGATATGCGGTAGGTTTCCCCTGGCGCCGACCATCCAGGTCACCAGATCGCCGGGCTTGTAGGCGCTGGCTCGCCGGGTCACCGGCAGCGACGCGCCCTGGCGCTCGAAATAGCGACGCAGGTTCGGGACCCGCCGGTGGTCGATGTTGCGATCCGGGCGCTTGAGCCCCCAGTTGTTCGGGTACTTGGCAAAGGCGCCGCGCATGTCCTCGTGCACCCGCTTTTGCAGGTCGATCCCGAGCTTGCGGTAGCTGCGGATCACCACGTCGGTGCAGACCCCGGTGTCTGCCGGCACGTCCCCGCCGGGGTACGCCAGCTTGACGTAAGCCGGGGTGTACACCACCCGGTGGCGCGTGCGCTCATGCGCCGCCTCGACCAGCGCCTGTGGGCCGAGCAGGAGCGCTAGACCGAGCAGCATAGCGCCCCGAACTCCCTAAGGCTGCGCCGGGCAGCCGATGAGCGCCAAGCGGCCGTTCGCCGACATCACCACCAGCCGCGGCTGCCGGTTGATCTGGGTGAATTTGCCCGCCAAGATCACCGGCTCGCCGTCCAGGGCGATCACCCGGGCGTTCGGACCCTGGCGGGTGTCGAGGATCTCGAGTCGGCGCTCGGCGCCCGTGACGCTGCGCGCCAAGAAGTCGCCCGTGTCGTCGATCGCAAGCCAGCTCGGGACCCCAGCGGTCTGCACCTCGGGGCGCAGCAGCTGCAGCGCACGCCCCTCCTGCCCCTGCTGTGGGCTGGTGTAGTAGATCGCCGTGCGCCCGTTGGTGCGCGCCGCCGCAAAGACGTCGGCGGTGCTCGTCGCCACCATCGCCGGGGCGAAATCCAGCTCGCCCTCGACCGCGTGACCGGAGGTGTAGGTCCGCAGGCGATCGCCGCCCTGCTCGCCCACCTCGGTGCGCAGATAAAAGCCGGTGGTCGGCGCCACCGAGCGCAAGGTCGGCGTGGGCGTCTGCCCCGGCTGACGCAGCGCGTCGGTGCGCGGGTTGTTCTCACGCAGGGCGTTGCCCGCTAAGTGAAGCGTCACCACTCCGGCGTCAAAGACCGTAGCGTTGCTGCCGTCTTGGTTGATGACGGGCTGCCCTTGGTCGTCGAGCTGCAGCACCTGCGACTGGCTGTACACCAGCTCGCTGTTGCTGGCCCAGCCGCCGACGTTGCCCACCCGGTAGCCCTCGGCGCCGCCGTTGGCGGGGTAATCGAAGGCGCCAACCAGCGCGTTGTTCTGAACCCGCCGGAAGCTCACGCCCGCCTCAAGCCCGAAGGCGACGAAGTCGCTGTCGTCAGGCCGGATGGCGATCCAGCGAGCGTAATCCTGGCCCCCGCCGACGAAGGTCTGGATGCTCACCAAGCCATGCGTGACGTCCGCCACGGCTAGGTCACCCCCCGCAAAGCTGACCACGGCGCGCGCCCCGGCGACGTCCATCGCCACGGGATCACCCAGCTGTCCCAGGTTGGTGGTCGACAGGATCTGCCCACAATACGGCCAAGGCTCGATCTCGCAGTCCGGGCTGCAGCCGTCGAATGCGGCGCGGTTGCCGTCGTCGCACTCTTGACCAAACTGCACGTCGCCGTCGCCGCAGACGGGTGGCTGGCACTGAGCCGTGCAGCCGTCCTCGTCAAAGTCGTTGCCGTCGTCGCAGTACTCGTAGTTCTCCGGGCGGCAGTAACCCCAGGCGCAGACCTCGTCGCCGAGGCATGGGTTCTCGTCGTTACAGGTCCGGCCTGATCCCTGCCCCACGTCTCGCAGTACCCCGTCGCCGCAGCGGGCGATGGTGCAGTTGTTGGTGCAGCCATCGTCGTCGACGCGGTTGCCGTCGTCACACTCTTCGAGACCTTCATGCAGCTCGCCGTCACCGCAGCTCGAGCGGGTGCAGTTGTTGCGGCATTCGTCCTCGTCGTCGTCGTTGCCGTCGTCGCAGGCTTCGTAACCGGGCTGCCCCTCCTCGAGGTCGGTGCGCCGCACGCCGTCACCGCAGGTCGCCAGACGGCAGGTCAGCAGGCAGCCGTCCTCGTGGACGTTGTTGCCGTCGTCGCATTCCTCATAGCCGATGCGCTCACAGACCGTGCCGTTGCAGACCTCGTTCGCTGGACACAACGGGTTCTCTTGGGTGCACTCGGTCCCGGAGCCCAGCTCAAGGTCGAGCCGGGTCACGCCGTCGCCGCAGAGCGCCTGCGAGCAGTCGTTGCGGCAGGCGTCAAAGTTGTTGCCGTTGCCGTCGTCGCACTCCTCGTAGCCCGGGAAGCCGGCTTGGATGTCGTCGCGGATGACGCCGTCGCCGCAGTGCGCAATGCGGCAGTCGCTCAGGCACTCGTCGTTGTCGAAGTCGTTGCCGTCGTCACACTCTTCGCTGAAGTGGAGCACGCCGTCGCCGCAGACAGCCGGCTCGCTGCCGCAGACCGAGGAGCAGCCATCACCGTCGCTTCGGTTGCCGTCATCGCACTGCTCGCCGGTGTCGAGCACGCCGTCACCGCAATGCGCGGTCAAGCAGTTGGTGCGGCAGCCGTTGGGCTCCTCGTCGTTGTTGTTGTCGCCCTCGTCGCACTGCTCGCCCCAGCCCTCGCAGATGCCAAGCACGCAGATCTGAAACCCAGGGCATGCGATGCCTTCGTCGCCGCCGCACTCGTCGCCCGAGCCGTCTTCGCCCTGGCGGATGCCGTCGCCGCAATAGACCGCCCGGCATTGGCTGGTGCAGCCGTCCGTCTCGTCGTCGTTGCCGTCGTCGCAGTCCTCGGCGCCGCCGAACTCGGGCGAGTGCACCACCCCATCGCCGCAGCTGGCGACCACACAGCTGTTCAAGCAGCCGTCGCCGTCTTCGATGTTGCCGTCATCGCAGGCTTCTTCGCTGTCGACCCAGCCGTCACCGCAGCGCGCGTTGGTGCAGGTTGTGCGGCAGGCGTCGGCGATGCGGTCGTTGTTCTGCGAGCCGTTGTCGCACTCCTCGTCGCCCTGAACCAAGCCGTCGCCGCATTTGGGCGGCGCGCAGAGGTTCGAGCAGGCGTCGTCGTCGATGTCGTTGCCGTCATCGCACTCCTCGGTGGCTTCATCGAGCTTGCCGTCGCCGCAGGTTGACTCGACGCATTCGTTGTTCTCGCAGTTGTACCGTGCGGCGGTGAAGCCGTCACCGAGCGCCTCGGCCGAGCAGTGGGCGCGCACCAGACAGTGCGGGTGCCCCTCTTGAAAATCACGGATGCAGGACGCCAGGAGCAAGCAGATCACCAAAGACGCAAAGCGATGCATCACAGCACACCCCCTAAGCCGGCGGCGAGCGCCCCGGTGCTCAGCAGGATCAGCCCCGCTGTGTGGATCGTGCGACCGCTCTGGACCGAGCTGGACTGCTCGGTAAACTCAGCGCGCTCGGTGTCGGTGAGCGTCGGCTTGTTCTGCAGCGAGTCGCGCCGGTCGATGGCGTTGTTTGCCATGGAGGCGCCGACGGCGACCAAGGCCGTACCACCTAGAACCGACAGGCCACCGCCGGCCAGCAAGCCCTGGCTTGCGCGGCTCCGCTTCCCCCACCACGTCGTGGGCTGCACCACTGTCGGCGCTTGAGGCGCTGGCTTTTGCAGCGCCTTGGGCACCTTAGGCGGCGCTTTGACCGTCGGGAGGGCTTGGTCGGGGATCTCCTGCGCCTGCGCTGGCGCAGCGGCGAATCCTGCCGCAAAGAGGAAGCACAAGGCTCTACGCATGGTCGTCTCCGTCGGCGCTGCGTCACAGCGCGTGCGCTGAGGATACGAAGGTTCGGCCCGAAGTCAACGTGTGGCCGGTACTTCGCGTAGATTCGAAAGATCTCGGTAAGTTCACCGATTCGACACCAACGCGCGCTTCGCAAGTTCGTCATTAGAGGCTAGCGAGGCGGTGAGGAGAAGAACGTGGATCATTTATGCGCTACCAAGATCATCGCCACGGTCGGTCCAGCCAGCAGCAGCCCTGAGGTGTTAGCTCAGCTGATCGAGAACGGCGTCGATGTGTTTCGGTTCAACATGGGTCACGGCGACCACGAGACGCACCGAACCACCATGGCGAACCTGCGCCACGTCGCCAAAGACTCTGGGCGCGCCATCGCTATCATGTGCGACCTCGGCGGCCCCAAGCTGCGGATCGGGCCGATGCCGGAAGACGGTGTCATCTTAGAGGTAGGCGCTGAGCTTGAGCTCGTCTGCGGCGGCGAGTCCTTTGTCGGCGACGCCGCCAAGTTTTGGACCTTTCACCCGCAGATCGCCGAGGACGTCAAACCCGGCGAGCCGGTCCTGCTCGATGACGGCCGGCTGGTGCTCGAGGTGATCTCGACCGACGGCTCGAGCGTGCGCTGCAAGGTGATCTCGGGCGGTAAGCTCACGAGCCGCAAAGGGGTCAGCCTCCCCGACACCGACCTGAGCCTGCCGTCGCTCACCGAAAAGGACCACAAGGACCTCGAGTTTGCGCTGGATCAGCAGGTCGATTTTGTGGCGCTGAGCTTTGTCCGCAACCGGCTCGAGATCGATACGCTCCGGCGCCGGATCGGCAGCGGCCCGAACGACCCGGGCATCATCGCCAAGATCGAGAAACCGCAGGCGATCACCAACCTCGAGGCGATCGTCTCGGCCTCGAACGGCGTGATGGTGGCGCGCGGCGACCTCGGGGTTGAGTTCCCGGTCGAGAAGGTGCCGATGCTGCAAAAGCAGATCATCGACGAAGCCAACCGGCAGGGGCGGATCTCGATCGTCGCCACGGAGATGCTCCAGAGCATGGTCGACTCGCCCCGCCCCACCCGCGCCGAAGCGGGCGACGTCGCGAACGCCGTGCTCGACGGCGCCGACTGCGTCATGCTCAGCCAGGAGACGAGCGTCGGGGACCACCCGGCGCTGGTCGCCAAGACCATGCGGCACATCTGCCGTGAGGTGGAATTCAGCGAAGACTACAAGCAAGGCGCGCGCCGCACGATGCTCCAGGTCGACGCCCGCAAGTCGGTACAAAATGCCGCCGCACGCGCCGCCATCGGCATGGCGCACGACCTCGACGCCGCCGCCGTCGCCTGCTTCACCGCCTCGGGCACCACGGCGCGCCTGACCACCGATTATCGCTGTCAGGTGCCTGTGTTTGGCTTCACGTCCAACCCGGTAACCTACCGCCGCATGGCGATCTACGCGGGCGTCCGCCCCTGCTTGATCGAGGAGGGGCACACCAGCGAGGGGACGATCGCTCGGATGCTCGACGAGGTGGTCGCCCAAGAGGGCGCCAAGCCTGGAGAGCTGGTGGTCGTCACCACCAAGAGCCGCCCGGAATACCGGGGCGGAACCGACAGCATCCGCTTGGTGCGCGTCGCCGGCTAGCCGTCACCGACACTGAGCGTGCGGTGCGCCTTGGTTGATCCAGTCGCGCAGCTGGTTAAGCGAAGCCTGCGGCACACCGCCGCCAGGCGGCATCAGCGCCGCCGTGCCGCCGCGGAGCTCGTTCCCACGCCCCACCATGCGCAGGTACGCGTAGCTGCGATCGGCGTTGCCGGGCGTGACGTAGAGCACCCCGACTGAGCTGGTGTCGGCGAAGGCGTCTCGGATCGCGCCGTCGCTGCCATTGCCGAGGCCAAATCCTCCGCGCCCCCGGTTGCGGTGGCAGCCAAGGCAGCGGCTGCGCATCAGGCTGTAGACGGCGCACGCGTGGTTTGCGGGCGCGCCAGCGTCCGCGACCACGCCAGTGTCTCGCGGCACCACCCCTGAGTCTCTGACGACGCCAGTGTCGCGAGCAGCGCCCGTATCTCTGGGCACGACCCCCGAGTCACGCGTCACGCCGGTGTCGCGCGCCACGACGCCTGTATCTCGAGGCACCACGCCCGAGTCCCGAACGATTGCGCCGGCGTCCTCAACGCCATCGCCGGCATCATCCACCGCACCGGCGGCGTCCGCAGCGCCCTCGCCTGCGTCGCTGACCACCTCACCGGCATCAGCAGGCTCGTCGCCAGCGTCGGCAAACGAGCCAGCATCCTCGAAGGCCTCGCCGCTGTCCGGCGCGCCGCCGTCGGGCTCGACCGCGCCGGCATCCGCTGATGCCAGGCCCGTGTCGGTCCCTGCGATCCCATCGTCCGGCTCGCCGCACCCAAGCGCAAGCGCAGCGAGACAGCAGATCGTCCATTGCAGCTGTTTCATCGAATCCCCTTCGCCGCCGCAGCGGCAACCACCGAGCCCGGGTCGCTAGAAGCGGTAGCCGAGTTTGGAGCGCACCGTGCGCATGGTCGAGCCGACCGCGTGGTGCCACTCGAGCGAGAACACCAAGGCGCCGACATCAAACTGCCCGCCGAGGCTGTACTCCACGCCACGATACGGGTCGGGGTTGTTCTGAATGACGGCGTCATCACCGACCAAAAAGAACGTGCCCACGTTGACGTAACCAAAGCCGCTGTACAGGGCTAAACCCTGGGGCAGGCCGCCGCCCTCATAGCCAGCGTGCAAGCCCAGCCCCCACATGCCATTGGCGTAAAAGTCGAGCACCGTCGGCGCCGTGTCATCCACCGCCTGGGCGATGTCATCGGCGACCTTACTCACGGCGGCGTGGTAACGCAGCCCCGCGGTGAGCGAGGCGCTGAGCGAGCGGCTTAGACCCAGCTCAAACCCAGCGTGGTGCATGCTCGTGCTGCCCAGCGGGACCGGCGGCACGTACGCAACGCCAAGGTAGCCATCAAAACCCGCCAGCTTTGGCAGCCCGACCTGCAGCCGAGGTCTGGGCAACAGCGGCACCTTGTTGGTCTCTTCCGTCTTGAGCCCGTTGTTGTACCAGACCACTCGGTCTGCGCAGCGCATGGCGGGGATCATCGAGAGCTCAAGGCTCAGCACGGCGCCTTTAACCTTGGGCGCTCCGAGCGGGCTAACCACCATCGACAAGGCGGGGTGATTAAGCATCTTAGCGGTCTGAGACGCCGTCCAGACCTCTGGGTCCCCCGGGACCTCAAAGTCGCTGAGCGCGCCCTCGCACTCCTTGGCGATGCTGGCGCCGAGCGCCGGTGTGGCGACGAGCGCGAGCGCGAACGCAAGGCACTTATTGGCATTCAAAATTTGGCATCCCATCATTGATCCATGTTTCCAGCGTGGAGATGTCCTCATCCGCCCAGCGCCCGCTCGGCGGCATCCGACCGCTCCGCCCACCGGGGACCTCGTCGCCGCGCCCTGCGATGCGCAGGAACAGGTAGCTCTGGTCTGCGTTCCCCGAGGTCACGTACGGGATCCCCACCGACGAGTCGGCTTCAAACGACGCACGGACCGCCTGCATGGAGCCGTCGCCTGTGGAGTAGCCACCGGTGCCGTTGCGGTGACAGCCGTGGCAGGAGGTGCGGAACAACACCGCCACGTTGCACATCGGGTCAGCGGGCGGACCGGCGTCTGGGGGACCGGTATCCGGCGCCCCTGCGTCGGTGAAGCCTGCGTCGGCAGCGCCGCTGTCGGCTGCTCCCGCGTCGGGGACTCCCGCGTCGCCACGCTCCACACATTCGGTCGTGCCGCCATTTGCGATCCAGTCACGCACCAGCTTGCGCAGGCGAGCGTCCTCTTGCGTGCTCCCACCCATCGTGATCCCGGGCGGCATCGTGCCGTCACCTACTCGTGACCAGATGTGGGAGTTGTCCGGCTCGCCCGGCGTCATCCAAGGCGGCGAGGCAGCGCGCTCGTTGCGCAGGTGCGCGACCAGCTGCTCCGGCGAAAAGTCGCCGCGCGTCTTGAGATAAGGGCGCACGTTGGTGCCCGAGGGGTCGTGGCACGACGAGCACTCCGGAACGAAGACCTCGTCATGCACCGAGCACCAGTCGGCGGCCGGATCCACGTCGCCGTTGCCGATGTCCGGCTTGGGTACGTCGGGGCAGTCCATCCCGATGCACGGATTGTCGCAGTTACCGGCGCCAAAAACCACCAAAACGCCGGCGAAGAGGAACGCTCGAGTCATAGCCACTCCCATGATGCCGTCTTATCGCTCTTGGAGCGTCGCTCGGTCAAGCCGAGGCGAGCCGTCTTCGGCGGCTAGGGGCTGGGCGCAACCGCCAGGACGCTCTTGAGGTCCGGGTCAAAGAATCGGACGCCGGCGCCAAAGTAGAAGTCGCGCTGATCCGCAAAGATCGGGTCCTCTACCCCCGCCACGAGGTAAAGGTGTTTGAGCACCTTGATATCGACGAGCGCGCGGTGCCTCGGCGCCAAGGCGATGTCGGCGATCTGGCGGTCAAAGTCGAAGGCGTCGAGCTGGATGCGGAGCCGGTCGTCCAAAAGGTAGGCGTCCAAGCCAACCCCGCCGCGGCTGTCGATCAAACCGGCGCGCAAGCCCACCATCCCGAAGCGATGCCAGAACTGAGCCGATAACCGAAACTCGTCCTCGATGGTCTCGGTGATCGTGGTCACGTCACCCACCGTTCGCTGCTGCTCGAGCGGCGAGACGCGGTCGTCCGAGTTCAGTTCCAGAATGTAGCCCTTGTCTTTGCGGGTCAGCAGGTTCACCCGCAGCCCAGCGCGCCCGGTGTTCGAGACAGAGCGCCAACCGCCGCTCATCTCGACCTCGGTGCGGAGCTTGTCGTAGGTGGCGACCATCTGGCTCACGCCTCGGATCGCCGAATCCACCTCGAGCCCGAGGTCCTCGTCGC
Source organism: Myxococcota bacterium (assembly GCA_036338695.1). GTDB lineage: Bacteria > Myxococcota > UBA4151 > UBA4151 > UBA4151 > CACGMS01. Next base: position 18,411 of record JAYZBQ010000007.1, on the reverse strand, counting down.
TGATCAAGCGACCGACCATCCCTTTGCCGCCCGCCGCCATCTGAGCGACCTTCTCGACCTCTGCCGAGGCGTTTGACAAGCTCTCAACTGAAGCTCGAAGTTGCGCCGCCAAACCCTTGACTTCACCTCCTTCAGAACCAGCTAATGACTCAACCTCTCCGAGGATCCGATTGAGCGCTTTGGTCGCCCCAGCGACGTTGGTCAGGATCTGCTCGACGCTCCCCGTCTGCGCGCTCGAGAGCCCCTCGAGGTTCTCAGCGACGGTGCGCAGGGCGTTGACCGTAGCGTTGAACTCGCTGGCGTTGCCATCGACCAGACGCGTCATGCTCGAGAGCAGCTGACGGGCGGAACCGCTCAGGTTGTCCACCTCGCTGATCATCATATTGGTCAGGCGCTCAAGCGGCGCCTCTTGACCCTTTTTGCCGACCACAAACTGCCGGACGCTCTTGGCGAGGATCCGGATCTCTTCGGACAGCGCCTGGATGTCGGTGGCGGTCTTTGAGAGCGTCTCGGTCATGGACTCCAGCACGTCCGAGTCGCTGACGTTGGTGATGTCGGAGCCGCTCTCCAGCATCCCCGAGGCTGGCGTGCCCGGCACGATGTGGATGTTGTTGGTGCCGAGGATCCCCTCGGGGCGCTTGCTGACCTTGGAGTCTTTGTAGATTTTCAGGTCTTTGCGCATCCGCAGAGTGAGGCGCGCTTTAGCGCCCTCGAGCTCAACCTTGTCGATGTGCCCGACGTCGATCCCGGCGATACGCACGCGGGACGCCAGGCTCAACCCCGAGGCGTCCTCGAAGACCGCGTAGAGGATGTAGCTGGACTCGGGCGCGGCGTCGGACTGGTTCAGATAAAACTGAAAAGTCCCGACGCTGCCGATACCGAGCAGCACCATCAATCCAACGCGTAGGTTGCTCATCATCCCCATGCCTTCGCGCTACACCGGTTTGCGCCAACTGGCGAGAAATTCGCGCAGCTCGGGCAGGTCACTAGCCTGCACATCATCTGCGGAGCCAGCGACCAAGATCCGCCCATGATAAAGAAAGGCAACCTGATCGGCGATTCGAAACGAGGAGCCGATGTCATGGCTGATGACCAACGAGGTCACCCCGAGCTCTCGCCGGGCGGTCAGGATCATCTCGTCCACTTGGCGGGTCGTGACCGGATCCAGCCCCGTCGTCGGCTCATCATAAAGGAGTATTTTTGGCTGCCTGATCACGGCGCGCGCCAAGCCGACGCGCTTGCGCATCCCGCCGCTGAGCTCGCTGGGGAGCAGGTCGTCGACGTTGCGCAGGTCAAAGAGCTCAAGGGCCTGATGCACGCGCCGCCGCAGGGCGTCTTCCTCGATCACCTCGCGCGCCGCCTCGACGATCGGAAACGCCACGTTCTCAAACACCGTCATGGAGTCGAAAAGCGCCGACTGCTGGAACACCATCCCCATCCGCGTCCGCAGCGCCGCCAGCTCCTGCTGATCGCAGCGGTCCACGCGCACGCCGTCGACCTCGACGCTGCCCGTGTCCGGTCGCATCAGCCCCACGACGTGCTTCATGAGCACGCTTTTTCCTGCGCCCGAGCCGCCGAGGATCACGGTCGTCGACCCTTCAGGGCACGACAGGTTGATGCCCCGCAGGATGGCGCGCTCGCCGAAGCTCTTGTGCAGGTCGGTGATCTCGATCATCGCTACCAGCCTAACATATACGGGCCGATGACCAACATCATCAGGTAATCGAGCACGAGGATCAGCACCGAGGTCACGACCACCGTCTGAGTCGCCGCCAACCCAACGCCGCGCGCGCCCCCCATCGCCATCAAGCCGCGACGCGCTGCGACCGCAGCGATCATGAAGCCGAAGACGACGGTCTTGATGCCGCCGCTGAGGTAATCGTTGGCGTCCGCCATCCGCATCGCCTCTTGGGCGAAGAGCTGCGCTGAGATAGCGTAAGGCTCCGAAGCGATCACCGAGCCGATTAAGCCCATGAGCACGAAGGTAAAGTTAAGCAGCGGCAAGCTGATCACGAGCGCCCAGGCCCTCGGCGCGACCAGGTACTGCACCGGGTCGACCCCCATCATCTCGAGGGCGTCCACCTGCTCAGAGACGCGCATGGTCCCGAGCTCGGTGGCGATCGCCGAGCCCGAGCGCCCCGCCACCAGCAACGAGGTCAAAATAGGCCCCAGCTCTCGCGACAGGCTCAGGGTCATGGACGGCGCCACCATCCCCTCGGCGCCCATCCAAGCGAGGGCGTTAAGCGAGTTCATGGCGAACACCAGACCGGCAAACAAGCCGGTCAAACCCACGATGAAAATCGAGCCAAACCCGATGGTGTCGAGCTGCGTCAGGATGTTTTGCACGCGAAATGGCGGCTTGCACATCGCCGCCGCCATGCGCACGGCAAAGCGCAAGCTGCCGCCCAACCAATCGATGGCGCTGATGGACAGCTCTCCGACGCGCGCGACCGGGGTCATGTGGCGCTCCCTAGGTGCCGCCGGGGCACACGAACGCCCACGCTGGTCATGACCTCGTAGACCAAGCGCCCGCTCCAAGCCGCCATGTCTTCGACCGTGATCTGCGCGCCGCCGTCGCGGCCGACTAAGACCGCCTGCGTCCCGATCTCAACCCCCGGCGTGTCGGTGAGGTCCACAGCGATCAGATCCATCGACACGGCTCCAATGACGGGGACTTTTTGCCCGTGGATCAGCACCACCGCCCGCCCCTCAGCGCTCCAAGGGTACCCGTCCGCATAGCCTACCGGCAAGATCCCGACGTGACTCTCGCGCTCAGCTCGCCAGCGCGCACCGTAGCCGACGCTCTCGCCGGCTTGAAGGGTTCGCTGATGTTCGACCCGCGTGCACCAGCGCATCACCGGTTTGAGCCCGAGCGGGCTCGTCTGCGAAGGCTCCACGCCATAAAGCGCCAGCCCAGGCCGGACCCAGTCGTAATGAGAGCCGGGGTGACCGGCGAGCGCCGCGGAGTTCGCTGCGTGCCGATCCCATTGCGGCAGCGGCTGAGTCTGTCGCTCAAAGACCTCGAGCTGGCTGCGAAAATGTGCGTCATCTGATGCGTCAGCGCAGGCAAAATGCGTCATCAGCGCCACCAGCTCAAAGGCTTCGCTGGCGCCGATGCGCTGCAACAACGCAGGGAAGTCTGCTGGTGAGCAGCCCAGCCGCCCCATCCCACTGTCGAGGTGGAGATGCACCGCAAGCTTAGGCGCTGCCTTAGGGCGCTCAGCCTCCAGCGAGTCGAGCACCGAGTGATCGAAGACGACCGGCTCAAGGCGGGCGGACCAGACCTCCGAGGCGGCGATCTCATAACGACCGGCGAACACCATGATCGGCGCCTCAATCCCTCCGGCGCGAAGGTTCAGACCTTCAGCGACCGTAGCGACGGCGAGCTTAGCGACCCCTGCCCCCACGAGGGTCTGCGCTACGTCGAGCGCACCATGTCCGTAGGCGTTCGCTTTGACCACGGCGATGACCGAGACGTGAGGCCCCACGTGCCGCTGAATCTGCTTGAGGTTGTGCCGTAGCGCTTCGTGGTCGACCTCTACCCAGGTCGGTCGCTCTCTAGCGCTCACGAATGCCTCGCTCACTGCCCCACCTATCCGATCAATCGTCGCTGCAGTTTGCGGCGCGCCAACCAAAGGAACAGCCCGCCGCCGACCACCGAGTACAAGAACAAGGCGAGGAGCGGTAGCGCTTCCGGCGCCTGCCCCATCACCAGCTGACGCAGGACCACCACGCCCTGACTCAGCGGGCTCAGCGAGGCGTAAACGGCGTAATCACCAAAACGGTCGAGCGGAAAGAAGATCCCTCCGAACAGAAAAAGAGGCGTCAGCACCATCGTGATGTAGTAGTTGAACCAGGCGTAATCCGGCGTGTAAGCCGTCACCAAAATCCCGGCTGCGCCAAACAAAAAGGCGATGAGAAAGGCGGGCACAAACCCAACGATCACCCACGGCGAGACCGGGTCACCGATCAGAGTCATCACTAAGGGGACGCACAGCGCAGCGATGGCGCCCTTGATCCCCGCAAAGAGCGCATCGCCCACCAGCACCTCCCCGAGCGAGATCGGCGTGGCGATCATGCACTCGTAGGTTCGCTGTGAGGTCATCCGAGTGAAGGCGCCGAACATGCTCTCAAAGCTGGCTGAGAACATCGCGATCGAGGCGAGCAGACCGCTGCCGTAGAAGAAGCGGTACGACATGCCCTCAGGGAGCAGCTCGGGGCGCGTCATGGCGCCCACCCCGTAACCGAGCACGATCAGGTAGATGAGCGGCTCGAGCACATTCCCGACGATGCTTGCGCCCGCCATGGACCGCCACATGAGGAGATGCCGCTCACACACTCGCAGACAGCGCGTCGGGCTGATCATAGCCGCAGGACCCGCCCGGTGAGCTTGAGGAACACATCCTCGAGCGTGGCGCGCCGAACGCTGACCTCGACGCCGGCGTCCACGACGCGACGGACCGAAGCGCGCGCGTCCTCCTCGCTCGGGAACTGCGCCAGAAGGGAGTCGCCTGTTTCCTCAATGTGGTGAGCGCCCACCAGCTCGGCGCGAAAGCGCTCCGGGGCGTCACCGCGGTACTCAAGAGTCGACGCGCCCACGTGCTCTGCGACGAGGGCGTGGGGCTCTCCCTCGACGAGGCGCTTGCCGGCGTCCATCACGCAGAGCCTACCGCAGAGGCGCTCGGCTTCATCCATATCATGCGTGGTCAAGAGCATGGTCAACCCGTCGGTCTTGAGTTGTTGCAGCCAGCCCCAGACCGAGTGCCTGGCTTGCGGGTCCAGCGCGGTCGTGGGCTCATCGAGCAACAAGAGCTCGGGCTCGTTGATCATGGCGCGTGCGATCATCAGACGACGCCGCATCCCCCCCGACAACTCCCTCGGCTTCGCCTCCGCTCGATCGACCAATTGCGCAAGCTCAAGCAGCCGCTCCGCCTCGCGCCGCGCCTTGCGCCGCGACTGCCCGAAGAAGCGACCATACACCCACAGGTTGTCTCGGCAGCTCAGGTCGGGGTCGAGGTTGTCCCCCTGCGGCACAACCCCGAGGCGCTGCCGGACGGCGGCGCCCTCGCGGCTTGGGTCGCGCCCGAGCACCGACAGCGAGCCGCCATCGCGCGGCAGCACCGCCTGGATCATGCGGGTGACCGTGGTCTTCCCGGCGCCGTTGGGGCCGAGCATGCCGAAACACTCACCGGGCTGAACGGCGAGCTCCATGCCGTCCACGGCGATCACCTCCCCGAAGCGGCGCATCAAACCTTGCGCATGGATCACGTGCTCGCTCACGCCGGCGGCTCCGGCTCGGCCGCTGCGACCACGCTGCAGCCCCCGAGGTCACCCAGCACGTTGACGCTCGTGCGCAACATGTCGAGGAACCGGTCCACAGCAAGGATCAAGCCGATGCCCTCGAGCGGCAAACCCACGGCGTGAAGCACAAGCGCCATGGTCACCACGCCTGCGCTCGGGATCCCTGCCGCGCCGATGGCGGCGAGACAGGCTGTGAGCGCCACCACGATCTGATCCCCTACGCCCAGAGAGATCCCATAAACCTGAGCGATGAACAGCGCCGCCACCGCCTCGTAGAGCGCCGTGCCGTCCATGTTGATCGTGGCACCAAGAGGCGCCACGGTCCGGCTAACCGCCGGGTCGACCCCGAGCTCTTTCTCAGCCGCCTCGAGCGTGACCGGTAAGGTCGCGGCCGACGACGCTGAGCTGAACGCCACCATCAACGGCTTGGCGGCGCCGCGCAGGTAGCGCAGCGGGCTCGGTCCGCCGAACAGGCGCACGGCGAGCGGCAAGATCACCAAACCATGCAAGACCAACCCAAGCGCCACGCACAGGACGTAGGGACCGAGCCGAAGAATAGGCTCGATCCCGCTGGCGGCGACCTGCTTGTAAGCGAGCGAGAACACCCCCACTGGCGTGCACCAGATCAGCGCGTCGATCAGTTTACTCAAGGCGCCCTCGGCGCTCTCGAGCAGCGGAACCCAGGCGCCGCCGCCGTGAACGCGCCCGAGCATCATCCCGAACAGCAAGGCGAAAACGAGGACGCCGAGCACGTTGCCCTGCGCCCAAGCCTTGACCGGGTCCATAAACAGCTTGCCGACCTGCGCTTTGACAAACGCGGCGCCGGTCAGGGGCTTAACCGACGGCGCCTCGCTGTCACTGACCCAGGCGGAGCGGTCGGCGCCTGCTCCGGGCTGCAGCGCATTCACGAGCGTGAGGCCGAGCCCCACCGCCAGGATCATGGTGCTCACAAAATAAAGGGCGGCACGCCGTAGCCAGCGCAGGAGCTTGGGGGTCGAGCCGAGCTTGGCCATGGCGCCCGCTACCGAGCAGAACACGATCGGTAGGATGAGCGCTTTAAGCCCGGCGACGAAAAGCTCGCCGGGCAGCGCAAGCCACAACCCCGCGCTCGGCACCGCCAAACCCGCCGCCACACCGAGCCCCAAACCCACCAAGATTATGAGTGCAAATCGCATGGCGTACCCCTCACGTTCGTGTGGTCGCATCGACAGCGCCGGCTGGCAACCGGAGTCGAGTTTCCTTTTCGCTTCACCGCTGGTAACCAGAGCCCACCGCAGGCGTTATGGGACGCCTCAAAGACCCATCGAGAGTTCCTTTGCGCACCGCTATCGTCTCGGACCTACACGCTAACCTCCCCGCCACCGAGGCGGTCTTTGAGCGTATCGCCAAGGCGGACGTGCAGCGGATCGTTTGCCTCGGAGACGTGGTCGGGTACGGGGCGAACCCGAACGAGGTCTGCGACATCGTGCAGGCGCACGTGGACCACTGCGTGGTGGGCAATCATGACGCCGCCGTGAGCGGCCGGATGGACTACTCAAGCTATTACCAGGCGGCGCGTGAGGCGCTTGATTGGACGGCAAGTGTCCTCGACGAGCGCCACCTGAAGTGGCTGGGCGAGCTGCCGTACACGGTCAAAGACGACGCCCTGTGCTTTGTGCACGGCTCGCCGATCTTTCCTGAAGCCTTCGACTACGTCTTCAACCTCGAGCTGGCGCGAGCGCACTGTCGCTACGCCGACCGGCTGTCGTGGGTGACGTTTATGGGGCATACGCACCTGACTCGCTCGTGGCGCATCAACACCGGCGGGGCATGGAACCTGCCGCTGGCGCCGTTTCGAGCCAGCGATCGCTTCAAGTACCTGGTGACGGTGGGCTCGGTGGGTCAGCCGCGCGACTACGACCCGCGCGCATGCTTCGTTCTCTTTGACTCGGAGTCACAGCGGATTGAGCACGTCCGGGTTCCTTACGACATCAAGCTGGCAGGCGACCGCATCCGCGCAGCAGGGCTGTCGGACCATTTCGCCCGCCGGCTGACCCGTGGCGTATGATCTCGATCGCCCGACCATCGTGGCGACGCTCGAAGCAAAAATTCAGGGACAAGAAGCGAACCTTAGGGGCCTTGAGACCTACTCGCGCGGCGCCCGCTACACCCTCTACATCGGGCTCGCTCTGTTCGTCGGTGCCGTCACCTCTTGGTTTCAGGACTATCGCACCCTAGCGGCTTGGCTGATCGGCTACGCCGTGCTTGCCTGCGTCACCTACTACCTCTTCGCTCCCCTCCTGACCCACTACACGCAGAGCGCCTACGATGAACTCAACGAGCTCAGGGCGCTCCATCAACAGGCGGTCGCACGCCAGAAAGAGCTGAACCCGTGATCGATCATGCGGACGACTACATTGACTTTCTCAACGAGGCGGTCACGCCGTTCCACGCCGTTGCCGAGCTCAAGCGCCGCTTTGGCGCCGCCGGCTTTAAGTCGGTCAACCCGTACCATGACTGGAGCGTCCGCGGCGGAGACCGCTTGCTCATCGAATCCGCCGATGGTCGCTCCTTAATCGCCATCATGGTCGGCGAGGTCTGCCCCGCTCATGGCGGCTACGCGATCGTCGGCTCGCACACCGACTCGCCGGACCTGCGGCTCAAGCCGAAGCCGACCAGTGAAAAGTCTGGGGTGGTCCGCTTGCATACCCAGTTCCATGGGGGCGTGATCTATCGCTCCTGGCTCGATCGACCGCTGGACCTCGGCGGCTGCGTCTACAACATCGTGCGCGATGAGAACGGTGAGCCGACCTACTCGCCGGACTCGGCGCTCCCCGAGGTCGAGGCGAAGCTCATCCGCGCTCGGCAGCCGGTCGCGGTGATCCCGGATGTCGCCATCCATCTGGACCGCGAGAAGAACACTAAAGGGGAGCTCGACCCGGAGAAGTGGTTGAACGCCGTCTTGGGCACCGGCTCGCGCGACGAGCTCGTGCCCAAGCTCAGTGAGCTGGTCGGTCATGACCTCTTAGAAGCCGACGGCTTTCATTTGCACCTGTTCCCCCACTATCCGGCGCTGCGGGTCGGCGTGGATCGCAGCATCGTGCTCGGGCCACGGCACGACGACCTTGCCATGGTCTACGCCAGCGCGCAGGCGCTGATCGAGAGCCTGGACCGTGACAGCGCTCGTCGCCGCACGCGCGTGGCGGTCTTCTTTGACGCCGAGGAGGTAGGATCGATGACCTCCTCGGGCGCGCACTCGGGGTTTCTGCGCGACAACCTGCTGCGGCTCACACGCAGCCACGAGGGCTATGTGCGCGGCGAGATGGACCCCGAGCAGGCCTTTGCGGCGAGCTTTGTGATCTCGGCGGACATGGTCCACGCCGTCCACCCCAACCACCCCGAGAAGCACGAAGAGCGACACGCCCCGCAGATCAACGAGGGGCTGGTGATCAAAACCAACGCCAACGAGCGCTACGCCACCACCGGCGAGACGGCGGCGATGTTCCGTGCGATCTGCGAGCGAGCCGATGTACCGGTGCAGGGCTTCGTCGTACGCCAAGACATGCGCTGCGGCAGCACGATCGGTCCGATCACCTCAGCGCTCCTCGGCGCGCGCACCGTCGACGTGGGCATCCCGATGTGGGGTATGCACAGCACGGGCGAGACCGTCGGCGCCCTCGACCTGGGCCGAGCAGTCGCCGCCTTTACCGAGCACTTCTGCGGGCGGCGGGCTTAGCCAAGCGAGCGAGCTGGGAAGAGATTCCGAGCACCCACCTTTAAAAAGGTGTACAGATTACGCTTTGCAAGCAGGTGTCGGATCACTACCCATGCAAGGCTTGAAACGGGGTGTGTATGACCAAGCTGTTAGTGATTGCCGAGAAGCCGTCGGTGGCGCTCGATCTCGCCAAAGCGATGGGGCCTTTTGACCGACACGACGGCGGTGACTACTTTGAGACCAACGACTACGTGATCTCGTTCGCCGTAGGGCACCTCGTCGAGCTCGAGCAGCCAGAAGCCTACGACAAAAAGTGGCGCGCTTGGACCACGAAGAGCCTGCCCATTCTCCCCGACGAGATGCGGCGCAAACCGCGCGACGGCAAGGCGACGAAGCGTTTGGGAGTGATCAAGAAGCTCGCCAAGCGCAAAGACGTCGTCGGATACGTCAACGCCTGCGATGCGGGGCGCGAAGGCGAGAACATTTTCCGTACCGTGTTCGCCTGGCTCAACCACCCTAAGCCGACGCACCGGCTGTGGCTGTCGAGCCTGACTCAAGGCGCCATCCGCAAGGGCTTTGCGTCGCTGCGTCCGGCGGAGCAGTTCGATGACCTCGGGGACGCCGCGAGCTGTCGCGCCGAGGCGGACTGGCTGATCGGTATGAACGCCACGCGGGCGGTGTCCGTGCGGCTCAAGTCTTTCCGGTACGAAGGTGTTTGGACGGCTGGGCGCGTGCAGACCCCCACCCTCACGATGCTGGTCGACCGTGAGCTCGAGATCTACCACCATCGCCCCGAGCCCTATTGGCTGCTCAACGCGTCGTTCCAGGCGGGAGGCCAGACCTACTCGGGGCGCTACCATGCGCCCACCGGACCGCGCAAAGAGGCGGACCGGATCCTGTCCGAGGCCGACGCCCAAGCGGCGCTTCAGCGGACGCAGGATGCGACGCGCTGGACCGTCGTTGACGAGCGCACCGAGCAGACCACCAAGCCGCCCCTTCTGTTCGACCTCACGAGCCTCCAGAAAACGGCAAACAGCGCACTAGGCTTCAGCGCCAAGCGAACGCTCGATGCCGCTCAGCGGCTCTACGAGGGTCACAAGCTGATCAGTTACCCACGAACCGACTCCAAGTTTCTCCCGAACGATATGCGGGCTCGGCTTGGCCCAACGATCGAGGCCATGACCCGGTATCAGCCGACCGCGCGCGCCGCAGCGCAGGTGGTCCAAGATGGCGCCCAAAACACTGGACGAAATTTTAATGACGCTAAGGTCTCCGACCATTACGCCATCGTGCCGATTCGCATGCCCGACGCCCCCTTGTCGGGTGACGACGAACGCATCTTCAACCTGATCGCTCGGCGCTTCTTGGCGGCGCACATGCCGCCGGCTCGGTGGTCTAAGGTCAAGCGCACCACAAGCGCGCCGGGCGTCACCTTTATCACCACCGGGCGTGTCCTTGAGTTCCCGGGTTTTGAGCTCGCCAACGGCAAGGTCGCAGGTGACGGCGACCCCTTGGTGGCGTTGCCCTCGGGGCATGATGACTCGGCTGACCTGGTCGAGGCGACGCTCGATGAGAAGCAGACAAAGCCGAAGCCAAGACTCAGCGAGGCGGGTCTGCTGCAGAAGATGGAGACCTGCGGGAAAGAGATCGACGACGACGAGCTTTCCGAGGCGATGACCGCTCGCGGTCTCGGCACCCCGGCGACGCGAGCAGAGACCATCGAGAAGCTGATCTCGCGCCAATACCTCGCACGGGAGGGAAAGAGCCTACGAGCGACCGCCAAGGCGATCCGTCTGGTTGAGGTGCTGCGCGCCGCCGGCGCACAGACGCTCACGAGCGTTGAGCTCACCGGAGAGCTCGAGCACCGACTCAAACAGGTGGAGAACGGTGAGCTGGCGCGAGACGACTACATGCTCTTGATGCGCAGCCAGACCGAGCAGTTGACGAACCGACTCTGTGAGATGTCGTTCGATGATTTGTACCCGAACGCTCAGAACCTAGGCGCCGTGCCGGGCAGCGACGACGTGGCTGTGCGCGAGACCCCGTGGGGCTTTGAAGCCGACGGCACCGACCCCTTCTTCTTGTGGAAAGATCTGCGCGGACACGTCCTGCAAGCCAGCGAGATCACCGAAATTCTCAACGACGAAAAGCATCGGCTGGGTCCGCTAACGCTGTTCCCTCGGGCGGGTAGCCAGGGAAAACCCTATCAAGTGATGCTCGAGCTTGAGCGTCACAGCGACGAGGCGTACGCCAAGCTCCCGCGGCGCGGCAAACGCGAGCCCAGCCGCTGGCACCTCAAGATTTTGAATGAAGATGGCACCGATCAGTCGACTGCCACTCAACCCGACATTGAGGAGACCGTGATCCGTCCTTTGTGCACCGCAAAGGGCGGTCAGGCCATCCAGGAGACGTCGATCCGCTACGCTGACGAGGCGGCGCTCAAAGGCGAGCGCGGCGGCCTCACGCTCCCCAAAGAGGTCTGCAAGCGCCCCATCACGGCGGCGGAGGCGATCCAGTTCTTTGAGACCGGATCGACCGACTTCCTCGAGCAGTTCATCTCTAAGCGAGGGCGCCCGTTTAAGGCGAAGCTCTTCCTCAAGGGCAACGGGCGTCACGGCTTCGAATTTGAGCCGCGCGAGCCGAAGGCGGGCGCAAAAGCCAAGGGCAAGGCAAAGGCTGGCGCAGCGAAGGCTAAAGCGAAAGAGGCTGGCTGAACCCGTCGCTGAGTAAGCCCCAGCGTAAGCCCCCCCTGCTCAGGCGAAACCCGCCCCATGCGAACCGACGGGCGAGCGCCTGGTGGATCAGCGCAGCGCCGAGCAGGACATCCACTCGCCCTGGATCCACACCAGGGAGCGCCAGTCGCTCGGCGCGCCAACCGGCGCGCTCGAGGCGATCGATGACACGATCCAGGTCATCGCACGAGAGCCGATCATCCTGGGAGCCTGCCATGGCGCAGAGCCTCCGGATGCTCCCGGAGCAGGCGTAGGCTTCCGGCACGCCGGGCGCCGTCAACGACAGGCTCTCGATCTGGTCGCCGAGCGTTCGGCGCATGGCATTGACGTCGGAGGGCGTCACGGGGTCTGCCTGCTGATGCGGCGCCGAGAGGCGAACCCCTCCAATCGGCAGCGAGAGCCACCCCTGCATCACACCGCGCGCACCCCAACCCACCTCGGACGAGCCGCCACCGACATCGACGACCACCATCGGCTGAGCCCCACGCCCTTCGGCGTCCCAGACGCCGCGAAACGCAGCCGACGCCTCCGCCTTCTCGCTCAAAATTTCAATCGAGCAGCCGAGCTGTTCGCCGAGTTCAGCCGCAATCGCTGCGCCGTTCGTTACGTTGCGCAAGCTGGCGGTGGCGGTGACGCGTAGCGGCGCCGAGTAGGCCTGAGCCTGCGAGAGTAAGTCCGCCAAGGCGGCTTGGAGCCGGAGGACACCGGCTGGTGCGAGTTGCCCGGAGGGATCGATCGCAGCGCCTAATCGGACGCTGTGCTTGACGCGCTCCAAAACGGTCCAGTCGTCACCTACTCTCGAGGCGATCAAGAGGACGACTGAGTTGCTGCCGATATCGACTAGACCGCAGGGTCTAGCTGCGCTCACACGAGCTCGGGGACGTCGAAGTAGAAGTATTCGTCGTGCGCTGCGATGCGCTCGAGCGCCTCTGGCGGCACCTTGCAGATCGAATAGCGGATCTCGCTCAGACGGTTGGGCGTGTTGGGGACGTGCGCCACGATGTGACGCGCCGAGCCCGGCAGCCGCTTCCATCCGTTTTTGGCGTTCACCTCTGGAATCGGAGCTGTCTCCGCCGGATCCGGCAGGTCCGTCCCTTCAGCCACCACCTGAGTCGCGATCTTCACCTGAGGCTTCTTGGTGCGCCGGCGAGGGCGGGCGCCCGGCTTGCTCGCTGCCTCGGACGCGCTGCGCGCGCCCTTGAGGTGAGTACCGGTCATCCGCCGCCAGCGCGACCGGACCGCCATCGGCGTGATCCCGGTTCGCTTTGAGATCTCTTTGTAGCTGTAACCAGCCTCTTTCATCTCGGCGATGGTGCTGAGAAGCTCGTCTTCTTCCAATCCTGCCATCACATGCCTTTCACACGTCTCAACCCAAGAGGTCGCTTGGGCTCGGGGTCTATAGGGACTTCAATCGCGTCCGACAAGGGTCAGTTTCCGGTTTTCCACAGCGTGCGGTCGACCGGTCATCATCCCCCTAGGTCTCGCCAAACTAACCCAAACCGAGGAGCGAGGGCAAACGCGCCAACATCGCCTCGTCAGCAGCTTCGTTTGTCGGCGCCAGCGCGACCACATCGAGCTTACCGCTGCGCGCCAGCGGGCCGACGTTGTAGAGGATGAACCGCCCCCCCTGACCGGGGCGATACAGCTCGTCGCCAAGCGCCTCGATCACATCATCTAAGGGGCGCCCGATCAGCGCATCAAAGAGCACATCCTGTGCCCGATAATGCGCTCGAGGTCCCGGAGGGTTTGGATGGCGTACAAGGCGATCGACCAGCGCCATCGGCGTACTGGTCCCCCCCCATCGGCCGTTGCACTCGCTAAACACCACCTCAAACGCCCCCTCGAGGTCGCCGGTGACCAGGAGATCAAACGAACATCGCCCGGCGTAGCCTAAGCGCTGCAGGGCAGCGGCGATCGTCAGCGATCGCTCGGCGAGCGCCGCATTAACCGGCGACGGCAACGTGCTTGGACGGCTCCCTAGAAAGACGCCCTGCTCCCCTTCGAGGAGTTGTTCATAGATCCCGTCGACACGCGGGGCGCCTGACCCCTTCGGCGGGATCCAGAGCTGGGTTGAAGGGGAAGCAGCTGCGTCGAGCCACTCGCAGGCGAGGAGATCCTCTTGCCCATCCCACTGCGTGTCCAGCGCAAAGCGCTCGACCACAGCCAGCAGGCCGTCGTGCGACAGGTCGCGCAGTTCGTGGCTGGCAAACACTCGATTTCCCATCGCCGAGGCGCAGCGCGAGCGCTTGAGCGCCACGCGCTCACAGCGCCCACTGAGCGCCCCGAGCGCAGCTGCCAGCTGGCTAAAGTCTCTGCCTTGCTCCCCCGCTGCGCGTGCGCTTGAGCCAATCACGACGTCGATCAGCTGGGTCAGCTGACCCTTATCGTTTGCGATCCACGTGACGGGCGGCGGCGGCGCGATTACCTGCACGGGGACCTTAGCCTGCTGCTCCAGGTCCCGCGCCAACGCCCAGACCGCCTCGATCCCCATGTACGGATGCACGTGCAGGGCGCCGCGTCGCTGCGCGGCTTGTTTGAGCTCCGTAAAGGCCTGTCCTCGCCGGCACGCTTCGGCGACCTCGACGACCGAGCCGACCGGCTCAGCGAGGACGAATTCGGGTGACCCCATACCGAGCTGATCTCGGCAGTAGCGCTCATACCCTTCCGCCGGCGAGGTCACGGCGGCGAAAAGGTCGCCGTCACTACAGCGCACGCGCGCTCGGTGTTGGTACTCCTCCATCCCCGGGACGCCGTCGAGAAACGGGATCCCGCTGACGTCGTCGAGGTGAAGGGTCGGCGCCTCCTCACCCGTCCAGCGGCATCCTGCAAAAGGCTCGAGACGCTCGCTGAGGCGCCACGCCGCCGCGAGGTCATCGACTGCTCCGAGCTGTTCGGGCGTCAGGCAGGGCGTCACGGCAGGGGCTCTGGCTCGACCTCTTTAGCGGGATCGAGCAAGAATCGCCGAGTGTAGTCGGCGTAATAGGCGTAGCGAGTGTGGATCCACTCGCGCTCGTCGTCACGCAGTGAACGCACGACCTTGCCTGGGCTCCCCATGACCATCGAGCCGGGCGGGATATTTTTGCCGGGTGGCACCAGCGCACCGGCGGCGATCACCGAGCCCTCACCGATCACCGCGCCGTCCAATACGATCGCGCCGATCCCGATCACGCAGTTATCCTCGATCACGCAGCCGTGAAGGTTGACGTTGTGACCAATGGTGCAGCGACTCCCGACGATGCAGTCAAACTCGCCAGCCAGGACGTGCAGACAGCTGTTGTCTTGGATGCTGGTCTGCTCGCCGACGATGATGTCTCCGATGTCCCCGCGCAGGACCGCACAAGGCCAAACAGAGGATCCTTTTCCGAGCCGAACCCTCCCGATCACGCTCGCCTGACGATCGACGTAAACGCCCTCTCCTAGCTGGGGGACGTGCCCCTCAAACGAACGAATCATGCCGCCTCCGGGACGCTCCGATGCGTCGCCACCACACCAAAGCAAATAGGAGCGTGATGGGCAAACCCGATTGCGGGCTCGTGACGCCGCAAGAACACCCTGAACCGGGCGAGACCTCCTCCTGCCCGCTGTCCGCCACGACGAGATCACCGGCGTCGCTGACCAAGCCAGGAACCGACGCGTCCACGGCGCGCGCGTCGACCTGCGCCGAGCCACTGTCGGCAAGGGGTGAGCCGGCGTCCGAGCCCGAAGGCGGCGCCGCAAGACGCAACCGATGGCGCGTGACCTCGGAAGGGGTCACCCGCAGCTCGACGTTCTCCGGGGCGAACCCTTCGGCCCAGGCGCTGACGCGCCAGACCCCGGGCGCCAAATCGGAAAATCGAGCCATACCGCCCGCTGCGGTAAACTCGATGAGCTGATCGTCCTCACGGCGCAGCTCGACGCGCACGCCCGCTAGGCCGGTGCCCTCCCCGTCGACGACCTCAAGCTCGAGGCGACCGAGCGCCTCTTGGTCACTCGGGCTGTAGACCATGAGATCGGGTTGATAATGAGCCAGGATCTCGGCGCTCGAGTCCCCGCGCACGGACCGCTCGAGCGAACCCCACTGGCACACCCCGCGCACAAGGCAGCGGTTCCCCGCCTCGAGAAAGGGGTTATCTTGGTGCGCCATTCGGTACCGATCGTGACCGCACCAGCTGCCGACGCAGACGCGCTCGAGCCCATCGTCGGGTACGATGTCCTCCATGCGAACCTGATGAGGGTTTCGAAAGCTCGGCAAGGTGCCGTGGCGAGCACAGCTGCTCGCATACTCGTGCTTGTCGATCTCATCCCGCGCGTTGGGCGGAACCAGAATCTGCCCGGCGGTGCGCGCCGCAGCCTCCTCAGAGACGGGATCACGAGCGTCTTGATAGACTTGGTTGCAGGGGCCGTCATGAATGTGGAAATCGGCATCAGCGCCTTTGCGAAGGACCCACCACACCACGTACGTGCGCGCAGCGATCGCGAAGGTCTCAAACGAGGCGAGCACCCGCCCATCGACCTCGGCGCGCGGGATGCTAACGCCGGCGCCCGTGCCGGCGGCGCGAAAGACGCCGATCTCGCCGTGCACCACCCCGGCGACGTAACTCTCGAGCGGCACCTCATCGATGCGCTCGATCGGGTTACCGCAGTTGTTGTCGGCGTGACGCGCCACCCGCACCGACTCAGGCAGCGCCCCGGTGAGCGTGTAGCCGCTGAGGGCGCGAACACCCGGCGTGACATCGGGGAGCTCAACCCGGTCGGGCAGCTCCCGATGCCGCCTCATCCAGACGCCGTAATGTGCCGGTACATCCGAGGCGATCACTCGCGCCGCGGCTTGCCCCGGCGCTAGATAAAAGGCGTGGCGAGTGTGCCCATTTTGGAGGACGTGACGCCCCGGCTCGAGAGGGCATGCTTGAGCGGCGCACCAGGCGCCGTCCACCAGCGCCTCCCCCCGAAGTGGGACGCCGTGTGCGTCAAGCAAAGCCACAGCGAAGAGCGCAGTCAGCATATAAAACCCCGGGCGCTAATCTTCCGCAGGTCGGTTCGGGCGCAAGACCCAGATCGTCTCTTCGCCGCTAAATGCGCCGTAGGTTGTGTCTTTGATGCGCCCTGCATCGCTGGACGCCTGCGCGGCTTGAAAGCTCATGGTCTCGGGGTCAAACGCGCTCACCGCCACACGCGTGTGCCCCCCATCAGCGATCATATCGCCCCGGTGATCCGACATCACCAAATCACCGGGCTGGATGGTCTTCATAAACTCGATGATCTTGTCTTTTCGTGCTTCTGGGTCGAGCCCCTCCACATCCAGCTCGCTGACCATCTCAAAGTGCACCTTGTTGCCAAACTCGGCGGCGTACTTGTCGCTCCATTTGTAGAACTGGTTTGCGTTCGGATACTCGCCCTTGCCGCGGTTGCCGTAATACGGCGGCTCAAACCCGGCGGCGCGCATGGCGTTTCCGCCGAACAGGTTGCACTTCCATTTACCGCTCATGCCGCCGAGCCGGACGTTCGCTGGCAGCGCGTGGTTCGGATCGATATTGTACCAAGCATCTGGCACGCCGTAGTTTCCACCATATTTTTCGATCAACATCTCAGCGGACTTGCCGACTGCGGTCGGATCAAGCGCCGGCGCCGCGGTCGGGAGACCGCCGATTCGCCCCACAAGAACGTTGTTGGGCTGCCCGCGCTTGAGCGCCTTCTCGAGCGCCGCTGCCGTGCGCGGCCCGACGACCCCGTCTGCGACGAGCCCCTCGCTGCGTTGGAACGCAGAGACCGCCTCGGCTGTTGCGGCGTCCCACGTCCCCGTGCGCGGCACGTTCAAAGCTTGGTCGCCCTGTCGTTGCGCCAACGTCTGCAACGCCCCCTGCAGCTGTCCGACCGCTGGGTGATCGTTTCCGGAGTGAGGCAAAACCACCGATCCATTCAGCAGACCAGGCGCCGCGCTGAGGCTGCTCACGTTGCCGGCTCGGCGCCCCTCGACAGCGTTCAAGCTCTCGGCGTCGACGCGCCGGAATAGATCGGCGTGAGGCTCCGTTGCAGAGGTGGTGCCGGCGTCACCCGAGCGCGTCGTCGCAGCGCCTGCGCCGACGTCGTTGTGACGAGTGAAGGGCTCCAGGCGAGGGCGGTTCGAACCAATCGGGGTATTCGGCATGGCTAGCTCCTGCAGGACTCATCGGCAGTGTGACACGAGAGTTGCCATCGCCACAACACGAAACGCAGGGCTTTCCCTCTGGGAGTGCGCTGGGTAGTGGAAGATTATCAAGGCGGTGCGCTGGGCGTACCCGAGGAGCTGGGCTTATGAAACGGACCATCAAAGCGCGCCGAGGCGCAGAACGAGAATGTAAGACCTGGCAAGCGGAGGCAGCCCTTCGTATGCTCCGCAACAACCTCGACCCCGAGAACGCCGAGCGTCCAGAAGACCTAGTGGTCTACGGCGGGCGCGGGCGAGCGGCGCGCAGCTGGGAGGCGCTCGAGGCGATCGAGCGCTCGCTGATCAACCTAGAAGAGGATGAGACCCTGCTGGTGCAAAGCGGTAAGCCTGTCGCCGTCTTCCGGAGCCATTTGGACGCGCCTCGGGTGCTGCTCGCCAACAGCAACCTGGTGGGGCAATGGGCGACCTGGGAGCACTTTGATGAGCTCGATGCCAAGGGGCTCATGATGTACGGGCAGATGACAGCAGGCTCGTGGATCTACATCGGCACCCAAGGCATC
>JAYZBQ010000006.1:0-23393 GCA_036338695.1 Myxococcota bacterium | reverse complement strand
CGAAGGTCTCGTCGTAGAAACCAAAGCTTCATCGCCGTTCCAATTCCACCCCAACGCCGCTAGGAGCCTTGCGGTCGCTGAGGACCTGACGGGTAGGGGCGCCATGCCAAAGGATCGATCACGCACGCCGGCAGCTGCCCTGGTGCTCTGCCTTGCGCTTGTTGCGGGCTGCGCCACCACGCCCACGCCCCCAAATCCGCCGCCGCTGGTCACCATCTCGACCGAGCGGCTGCAGCAGGACTGGCTGCGCGCCGTCTTGCACTGCGATGGCATCGCCGATGCCGAGCTGTTTCTCCACCCCAAGCTCTTAGCGGTGGCGCCGGTTCCGCCCGTGGTGGATTCAGCGTTTGCAGGCTTGGTCGCCAACTTGCGCACCGAGCTGCGCGAAGCCAGCGTGGTGGGCACCCCTCAAGACGTTCTCACCGCTTACGGCGAGGCGGTCGACGCCTTTCACAGCGCCTTGAGCGTGGCGGTCGCCGCCGATGGAGCCGTCTCTGCGTGTGAAGACGCGGCGGTGAGCGATTACATCGAGCGGGTCTTACCGGCGCTTGAGCACGGTAGCGCCAAGGCCTTGCGCCAGCAGATCGCTTATCAAGCGAGCGAGTCGAGCATCAGGCGACGCACCTACGGGTTGCGCACCACCTTCTGGGAGCTCGTGCGGCGAGATCTGCTGCTCGCCGACGGGCTGAGCCAGGCTGAGCTCGATTACCTCATGAGCGCCCGCCTGATCGTTCCCGGCGAGGCGCGTACGTACCTCGAGCTCAACCACGCGCAGTGGGCAGAGGTCCTCGCTCAGCCTCGGCGAGCGCAGACGTTGCGGCTCACGAAAGGGTTGATCACGCGCTATGCGCCCTTTCTACGGCGCAGCCATGACCACAGCACCCCCTTGCGCCAAGCGCTCGGGCACCTGCAGCTCGACGAGGGGCTGGTGACCGAGGCGGAGTTCGCTCGCTACAACTGGCTCGCCCAGACCCTCTCCGCCGCCGTCGCGGCGCAGTTGGACCCGCCGCCGGCTCCGGACGCCGCGCCGCTCTTTGCGCCCTTGCTGCGCGACGCCGCCTTGATGACCGTCCACGACCCGTCGACGCCGCTAACCCCCGAGGCGCTCACCGGCGAGGACGTCGAGCTCGTCTTCTTCCTCGACCTGTGGCGCGCCGACCGTTTTGACCCGCCGGGGCTGCGCCGACACCTCACCCGCGGTCGCACCCGCCTGGCTTATCTGCGGGCGCAGAGCTTCTTGGAACAGCGCCAGGGTACCTGGGGGCGCGCCGAGCGCCAGGCGCTGCTGCTGCGCTCGCTCCGGGGCGCCTTTCACCGCCCTGTCTCCCTGCGCAGCGGCTTGCTCAAGGGCTGGGTGCGCCTGCTCGCCGCCGACGGGCAGTTCTCGAGCGCGGAGCGTGCGCGCCTTGCCGACTACGCCTACGGCTTTGGCGCCGGTGAACCCACCCGGGCGCAGCTCCTCGCCCAGTGTGACGCCGAGTCCGGCGCCACCGACCCCGCCACCTGCCGGCGCCACGCCGCCGCCTTCGCCGATGCGTTCGCAGCGCTCAGCCAGCAACTGGATCGCGCCGAGAACCCGATCGCCGAGGCGCTGGCGGCGACCCAGGCGGTGCGCGCGCAGGTCGCACGCAACCACCGGCGCGTGATCGAGGGCGAGCTGATCACCAACCTGCGCACCCTGCGCCAGGCGCAAGAGCGCTACCTGATCAAGCACGCCGCCGCGCAGGCAGCCGCCCCGACCGGAGCGAGCGGGCATGCGCCTGAGCTGCCGCGCGCCTGGTGGCGCCACCAAGCGCCCAGCACCTTGGAGCCGCGCGGCGCCGCCGCGGCGCGCCAGCACTTCGCCCCGTACACCCGGCGACCGCTCAGCGCCGCGCAGCGCTACGCCTTCTTCACCAAGCATCGAGACCGCCTCGCCGTGCCCGCCACGCACCGCTTCGTGGGTGTGTTGGTGACGCCTAAGGGCTACGAGCGCGCCTTGGACTTACCGGCTGCGCGCGCCGAGCAGGACCTGCAGGCGCTGCGTGCGCAGGCGCAGCGAGACCCGGCTGGATTTTATGCCCACGTCAAAACCTTCTTCGCCGACCCCGCCTTCGCCGCCGATCGCTGGGGCAGGGCGCACCGGTACTTTGAGTGGGTCGCCACCGATGAGGCGCTGCGGGACAACTTCTGGGTGACCAACCTGCGCGGAGGCGAGCTCAGCGACGAGCAGCTCGGCGCGTTGCGCGGGCTTAAGCTCGGCGAGGTCAGCCCGGTGATCGAGCGAGGCAGCAGCCAGCTGTTCATCGTCTACAGCGGCTACGAGCCCGCCAAGACGGGCTGGGCGAACCTGCGGCACGCGGACGCGCTCAACCAAGCGATCTGGGATCTCGAAGCGCAACAGCAGGTGCGTGCCGAGCGCGACCAAGCGCTGGCGCTCGGCGCCCCGGTCGCCGCCGCCGCCTACCCGCCGCGCGGCGATCGCTATGAGCTGGTGCGCTGGGACAAGGTCACCCCGGCTGCGGCCGGGTTTGATGCGCTGCGCTGGAAGCCCGCAACGCCGGTCGCCGAGGGCAAGGTGGCGGGGAGCTACTGGGTGGAGGTGGCGCCGCGCCAAGGGGACCAGCCGCCGGTCTTTACGGTCTACGGGCGCGCCGTGCTGCCCGGTGAGGGCGGGGTGGTGGTCTACGCCCTGCGCAGCGACGCCCCTGCGGGGGCTCAGCCTGAGCGCATCGAGCCAAAAGGCACGCCGTGAGCGCTTGGCATCGGCGAGGGTTCTGGGCACAGTGGCGCCCGATGAACGCTCCCCTTCGCCCCCTTGCGCTCGCTGCGCTGCTGCTGTCGTCTGGCGCCTGCCTGGACCTGATCACGGTCATCCCCGATGATTTTGAGGTCGTGCCTGCCGGAGCGGACGCCGGCGGACCGGCTGATGGTGGCGCCGATCTGCTCGGCGACGCCAGCGTTCGCCCGCCGATCGGCGGCGACGTGGGCGATCCACAAGTCTTTGACGCCGGGGCGAGCCCCTCGCCGCGCGTCCCGCAGCTCAACGCACCCTGCAGCGACAGCGCACAGGCCGGCGACCTGAGCGTCTGTCTGCGCTTTAACCGCGGCGTGGAGAACGAGGCAGCCGGCGGCGGCGCCGCCAGCGAGCATGGGACGCTGGACTACGCCGTTGACAGGCAGGGCAACGAAGTCGTGGTGTTGACAGGCGCTGGGCACGTGCGCGTGGCGAGCGCGCAGGCGCTCTACCGAGACGGCTTTACCCTGGCGATGCGCGTGCAGGCGGACGCACTCCAAGCCACGCAGACGCTGTTCTCGTCGCAAACACGCGACGCTGACGGCAAAGACTGGGGTCCTTTTCAGCTGGTGCTGGTCGAGGGGCGCCCTGTGCTCGAGTGGGGAGATGAGTCGCAGCTCCGGGCGCTCGCTCCGCTGACGTCGCGGCGGTGGGCGCATCTCATGGCGGTCTATCACCCCAACGGGCCGGGTGCTCGCACGATGCGCCTGTATGTCGACGGCGCGCTGCAGGGGGCAGCGGCTGTTGATACGACGCTCTTGGAGCGCCTGACCCTTGAAACGTTTTATGACGGGGTGGGGGCGCAGCTGGCATGGGACAACACGCAGCTCCAGCCGATTCGGCCCTTTGGCGGGGTGATCGATGACCTGCGCGTCTGGTCGTCGCCGCTAATCGACGCCGACCTGGCGGCTGAAGCCGGGCAGTGGGTTGAGGACTTTGAGGCGGGCGACCTGACGGGCTGGTCGTGTTTCAACTCGGAGGGGATCGACCGGGTCAATGTCATCGGTGGCGGGCGCGCCGCGCAGATTGATCAGCTGTGCGAGCGGGTCTATTTTGCGGCGCCGCAGCGGGTTGCGCGCGTCAGCCTGAGCCTACAGATGCCCGGTCAGGCGCCCTCGAGCGATGAGGACTTTCGGCTGAGGTTGTTCAACACCGCTACCAACGCCGAGGTGGTGCTCGGCTACTCGGTATACAGCGCTCAGTTTACCCTCAACGGGGTCGCCGGGAGCGACTGCGCGTTTGACGGCCAAGGTCAAGCGCCGCGCCTGCACCTGTCCTTTACCTGGGGCGATGAGCCGATGGCGGAGCTGTCTTGTGACGCCGACAACACATCCACGGTCGATGTTCGTCTCAGGGGCGAGGGCTGGAGCGGCGTCAACGGCATGACCTTTGGGTTGCCCGAGTCGATGGCTCCGCCGGTTCAGGTCGATGACATCAGCTGGCGCATGATCCCGCTGCCCTAAATGAGCGCTCCAGCAGCGCTTGGCACGCTCTCCGAAGGTTGGCACACTGACGCGACCATGACCCGCCTCTCGCTGATCCTCGCCGCGCTCACCCTGGTGCACAGCGCCTGCCTCGACCTCATCACCGTGATCCCGGATGATTTTGAGGTGGTCTCGGCGGCGAACGACGCGGGGCAGGCGCGACCCGACGCAGGCGTGGCAGCCGGCGATACAGGGGCTGGTCGAGACGCAGGCGCGAGGTTAGACGGCGGCGGTCAGCCGCCTGCGCGCGACGCCGGCGCGCCGCCGGACGCAGGGGGCTGCGTGGCGCAGGTCGAAGCCTGCGGCGACGGCCTGGACAACGACTGCGACGGCTCGACCGACGAGAACGATTGCACGCAGGTGTACGAACCCAACCCCGCCTGTCACGAGGGCGACTATCGCCAGCACATGACCCTGTGCGTGCGCTTTGAGGGCAACCTCGACAACGAGGTTCGATATCCCTCAACCGTACTCGGTCATGGTGACGGGGAGTGGAATTACGAGCTCGCCGAAGCGGGGGATTTAGCGCTCAGCTTTGACGGGACGCGCTTTGTCTCGATCCCGGTGGTTGAGACCCCTGACTATGTCAACGATGAAGAGGGGATGCCGACTCAGGGTCAAGCCTACACAAAGAGCATGACCTTGGCGGCGCGCCTTCGACCGAGTCTGACCGCAAGTCACACCCTCTTTAGCGCTCACAACGACTGGGATATCGACGGCGAGCCCTCCGGGCCGCTCGATGTGAAGATCGTTGAGGGCCGGGTTTGGGTGAACGCGTACTATCAGGACGCAGACATGACCATTCAGAGCGTGTCGGTGAGCACGGAGCGGCTTCCGGAAGACCGCTACAGCCACGTCATCGTTCGCTTAGGGCAGGACCCGCTTAACCCGAGCAGCAAACGGTTGCTGGGTATCTGGGTTGAGGGCGAGCGCGTAGCGTATGGGCTGCCATACACAGCGATGTACCCGCGGAACGAAGAGACCGAAAATATCTACGATCTGATCGGTGGGACGAACGGTATGGAGGAGGATGAGCTCAGCGCCGAGCAGCTCTATCGGGGCAAGCTCGCCGACTTGAGGGTCTGGAACACTGCGCAGCCCGATGGGTTGCTGGCGCTTGAGGTCGGGCGCTGGGTCGACACGTTCAGTCGCGTGCGCAGTGAGGTTTGGACTTGCGGGGTGAGCGACCGAATGGCGGTCCGGAATATTGGGGACAGTTACCGAGGGCGCGTGCCCTCCAACAGCAGCTGCACGCGCACCTTGTTCGATCGACCGCAGCCGGTACGGCGCGTCGCTTGGACGGTCGCCTGCGCCTCGGATTGCGGCGTCTCGAACCAGACCCAACGCCGCCACCGAGTCCAGCTCCTGCCCGGTACCGAGGCGGGGGTTTCGGTGGCGTACGGTGACGCCACGGTGCAGCTGTTCGTCGGCGACGAGGCGGTCACCGAATCCGGTACGCTCGATGCTTGTGGGTTTGAGGTGACCGGCGGCACGCGGCAGCGAGCGCCCGAGCTGCGAATGGCTTTTGACTGGGGCTTGCGAAAGGGCACGCTCACCTGTGATGGGCTGGGCAACCCGGTGACGTTTGATCTGCCGGCGGGGCTGATCGGGCTTGAGGGCGTGACGTTGTCGACGAACGCTCCCTTTGATCTCGAGCGCTTCGAGTGGCGACTTGCGGATTGACGCGCCGGCGCTCAGGTGGTCTGCGTCAGGCATGGCGAGGGGGAGAGTGAAGGTGATGTTACTGAGTGTGTTCCTCATGGCTGCGCCGTCCGCCGCTGCGGAGAAACCGGGCATCGCCGTGACCGAGGTCAAGGCGGTGCATGGGATCGAGCCGAGCTTAGCTCAGGTGCTCAATGAGGTCTTGCTGGCGCGGCTAAAAGACTCGGGCGTGTTCTCGTCGGTGATCGGTGGCTCGGACATCGCCGCCATGGTGGACATGGAGCAGCAGAAGGCAGCCCTTGGCTGCGATGACACCAACTGCCTCGCCGAGCTCGGCGGCGCCCTCGGGGTGCCCTATCTGATGGACTCGACCATCTCGAAGGTCGGCGGTCAGTTTGTCGTCACGCTCAAGATTTTAGCGGTCGAAGAGGCCAAAGTGCTGGCGCGTAAAGTCGCCATGGTGGCGGATGAAGCCGGCTTGATCCCGAGTTTTGAAAAGATCATCCCAGAGGCGCTCGCGGCGATGCCGCAAAACGCTGAGTTGGCGCCGGCAGCGAGCGCTGCGCAGCCCGCAGCGAAGGCTGCGCCGAAGACGACCGCCGAGCCGGTTGCGAGCCCGAGCAAGCGCGCACGCTGGGCGGTGAGCGCCGTCGGCTTTGGCGGTCTCGTCGGCGGGCTGTGGCTGCTCGAGCAGGTGCGCACCACCCACGAGGAGCAGAAGGCGCTCCCGACCTATGACGTCGACGCCAACCGGGCGCGCCAGAGCACGGCGCAGTCCCTGATTCTCGGTGGCTTGGTCGTCGGCGGGGCTGGCGCCGCGTGGGCGGCGCTTCCGTGAGGATTTGGGGGCTTGTCTTCGCGCTCATCGGCTCAAGCGGCTGTCAGGCGCTGACGAGCTCGTGGTTCTCGCCCATCCCCGCCGATTTTGAGGTCGCAGCGACCCCTGAAGCCGGTCCTGGTGGCGCGCACGACGCGGGCGGAGCGGACAGCGGCATTTTGGTGATCCCTGGCGACGCAGGCGCCTTCCCCATTGATGCGGCGCCGCCTGTGTGGGACGCCGGCGCGCTCGACGCCCAAGCGCTCGACGCCGAGCCGCCGCGCCAGGACGCCGGCTGCGACTTACCCTCCGTGGAGGTCTGCGATGGTATGGACAATGACTGCGACGGAGACGTTGACGAAGCCGTCTGCGAGCGCCTTCCGATCCGGTATCAGGTCGATACGCCATGCAACTTAAGCTCGGATGAGGCGCTCGGCGTGGCGAGCGAGGCCTACCAAGCGGAGCTTGACCTGTGCGTGCGCTTCAACGGGCAGTTGGGGCGCGGCTTTCAGGTCCCCGATGGTGTGACCTCGAGCCTTGGTGAGGACCTTCGGTTCTCAAACGACGCGACCTCGCTCAATTTTAGCGGGATCGAGAGGGCGGCGGTGATTGTACCCATCGCGCAAGACGCCTTTATGAGCGCTATGACGCTCTCGATGCGGGTTCAGATCACATCGCAAGGTGCGTATTTAGACGCAGCAACGCTCTACAGCGCGCCCGGCTTTGACTTGGAAATTCGCCATGACGGGACGGGATGGCGTCCGCATTTTGAGCTGAGCCGGCAAGGGACTTCAACCGTCCTTGGCACCACCCGGCGGCTTGACCCCAATCGGTGGTACCAACTCACCGTTGTCTACACCGGCGCCAACACGTCCAATCAGCTCAGGCTCCTTATCGACGGCATGGTCGCTGGCACCGCCGACTTCATCGGCGCGCTGACTCAGCGGCAGCAAGGCTCGGAGGACCTGATCGCCGGGCGTCGAAGCGGCGTGGCTGGAAGTTGGACCTACAGCCAGAGCTTTCCGGGGTTGGTTGATGATGTTCGTGGGTGGAGTCGGTTGCTCGGTCATCAAGACCTTGGCTTGCTGGTCGGTCGACAGGTGGAGACGTATGATGTGCTCGCAGCCGAGCGCCTCTCAAAGTGGATCCTGCTCGGTGAGGGGTCACGACCGGAGGTGGTCGAAGGCGCCGAGCCGGCTCGCTCTCGGTTTCATCGCGCCGCGTTCAAACCCTTGTTTCCCTACCCTCAGCGTGTTCGCTCACTAAAGCTGACCCAGCTTAGGCGCAGCCCGTACGAATTGGATCAGCCGTTTCGTGTGGTTGTAGGGAACCGGTCTGGGCCGGGCCGTCTCGAGGTCCGCACGATCGATGATAGTGGACAACTTGCAGTGGGTGCCAACACCGGTGATGGCGGCGCTGTGGTGGGCCAAGCGACTGACTGCCGACCGGATCGTGATGGTGTCTATCCCGAGCTCAGCATCATGCTGTCATGGAACTCGGACGGCGTCGTCGACTACTCAGCTTTATTCTGTGGCGCCCAAGAGACCGAGTTCTCGTATCCTGACTCGCTCTCGCTTGGCTTGGATTACATCCTCCTCGACCCCGGCGTGTCGACGCTGGATGTCGAGCGCATCGAGTGGGACCTGCGCAACAACCCCTGACCTGCTGATCGTGCGTGGTTAGAGTTCACCGCGTTCAAAGCGCTCCAGCAGCTTGGCAAAACCGAGCGCATCGTCGTCGTCTTGGTCACCGGCTTGAGCCGGCTCGGTGACGCCCGGTGGCTGTTGCTCGGCGGTCTGACGCGCCCAGGCCCGAAGGCTCGATCGTGTCATGGTTTCATAGTGTGAACTCTGGTCGAGCTTCTCTTGACGGCGCGCCTGGCGCCGAGCTGCTCTCTTCGCCTTTTTGGTGCGTGGCTTGCTTGGTTGCGCGAGCGGTTCGGGCGCCGGCTCGGATTCTGCAGAGGTTTCGGGCGGTGGCGTCACTGCGCTTTCTTGGAGCGCATGGAGCGCTCGTGCGGCGGCAAAGTTATCTCCGTTTCGAAGGAATTGAAGCACTCGGAGCATCGGTTGCGCCAAGTCTCCGAGTGGGGCGACGGCTTGAGCAAGCTCTCGATCCGAGCTGAGGTTGGTCAAGCGACTCAGCGCGTTCACCTCGCCTGGCTTGAGCGGGAGGTGGTTGAGGTCGCTGTCACAGACCGCTGCCAGCAAGCGCTCCGGGCTCGTTAGGTCATGAGACGCTGGTAAGGGTTCGGTGGTCTCGAGCTGCGGTAACTCGATGTCGTCATCGATGCCCTCGACACGAAAGACGCTGCCTTGAAGTTGGTTGAGCCATTGATCGGTGCCGTCATGATGATTGATGTACAAGACGATGATGCCGCTCGTTCGAAGCAGGACCACCAAACGAAAACCGCTCCCGAGATCGTATTTGGTACACCGGAGTCGTGTTTCCCCATGATGCGTGGTGGCTCCTACATCGTCGAGCGAGCGACCGACCGCCAGCCCGCCGATGATCGTCTGCGCGCGTCGCGCTGCGCGCTGCCGAACGCCTCCGTGGACCATCGCCGCAGCGATCCAAACTTTAACTTGCTCGGCGATGATCAATGGCATGGTGGGTTCTTCTTGGTCCGACGCCCACTATGGCAGACATCATGAGACAGCACAATTGGCCGGCGAGTTGCCCCCCTCTCATCGTCTTGGCTGACAAGTCCGCGCAGAGCCGCTATAGTCCAGACTGAACTACAGTACGTTACGGAGTGACCGCCCATGAACCGGCTCCCATTGCTTTCTTTTGTTTGTCTTTTTGCCGCGGCGTGTTCGGGGCCTTCAACCGAAGGACCGGCGGCTCGCTGCGGCGACACCCGCGTCAGCGCCTCCGAGGAGTGCGATGACGGCAACGACGTCGACGACGACGCCTGCACCAACGAGTGCAAGAACGCCGCCTGCGGCGACGGCATCGTCCGCCTCGACCTGAGCGAAGGCATGGCGGGCTATGAGGCGTGCGATGATGGCAACGCCGTCGATGAGGACGCGTGCCTTGCGACCTGCGCACGAGCAGCTTGCGGCGACGGCGTGATCCGCACCGACGTGGGGGCGGGTGAAGAGGGCTACGAAGAGTGCGACGACGGCAACGACGACAACCTCGACGACTGCAGCAACAGTTGCGAGCTGCAGGGCTGCGGTGACGGCGAGCTCCAGCCCGAGCTCGGTGAGATCTGCGACGACGGCAACGAGATCGACACCGACGCCTGCACCAACCGCTGCCGCAACGCGGGCTGCGGCGACGGCACCGTCTGGGAAGGCAACGAAGAGTGCGACGACGGCAACCGCAACAATTTCGACGCCTGCTTGAACACCTGCACGGCGGCGCGCTGCGGCGACGGCACGGCGCGCACCGACCTCGCTGAGGGCATGGAGGGCTATGAGGCCTGCGATGACGGCAACAGCGACTCGGACGACGCCTGCTTGACCGACTGCTCCGCCGCTCGCTGCGGCGACGGCATCCATCGCCGTGACCTGAACCCCGCACACCCCGAGTTTGAAGAGTGCGATGACGGCAACGACTCGGATGAGGATGAGTGCTCGACTACCTGCATCTCGCTCGGCTGCGGCAACGGCCGCCTCAACGAGGGCGAAGAGTGCGATGACGGCAACATCGAAGACGCGGACGGCTGCCGTAACGACTGCACCAACGCGGTCTGCGGTGACGGCGTCCAGCGGCGCGACCTGCAAAACGGTGAAGACGGTTTTGAGGCTTGCGATGACGGCAACGAAGAGGACGGTGACGACTGCACCAACGGCTGCGTCATCGCCACCTGCGGTGACGGCGTGCTGCGGACCAACGTGGAAGAGGGCGCCGAGGGCTATGAAGCCTGCGACGACGGCAACCGCGTGGACGAAGACGAGTGCCTGAACGCCTGCACCATCGCCCGCTGCGGTGACGGGGTCGTGCGCGCCGGGCTCGAGGAAGGCGCCGAGGGCTTTGAAGCCTGCGACGACGGCAACGAGGCCGACAACGACGCCTGCCGCAACAGCTGCATCGAGGCTGCCTGCGGCGATGGGGTGATCCGGATGGACATCGCCGAAGGTCAAGAGGGCTTTGAGTCCTGCGACGACGGCAACCAGGTTAACACCGACGCCTGCCTCGACTCCTGCGCCTCGGCGGTCTGCGGGGACGGGGTCCAGCGTGACGACATCGCCGAGGGGCAAGAGGGCTATGAGGCCTGTGATGACGGCAACAACAACAACCGAGACGCCTGCGTGCAGAACTGCGCCGTGGCGTCGTGCGGTGACGGCTTCGTTCAGCGCGGCGAAGAGGTCTGCGACGACGGCAACAACGACGACGGCGACGCCTGCGACGGCGACTGCCAAGGCCCCGCTCCAGCGTTCTGTGAGCCGCCCGAAGGCGGCGGCAGCGAGGAGCAAGGCTACCAGTTCCAGTGGGACACCTGCCAGATCGGGCCCGCCTACGCGTGGCCTGCGCTGCAGAACACGACGGCGATCCGCTACGGCGATGATTCGATCACCGGTCCGCACCCGATCGGGTTTACCTTCACCTTCTATGGTCAAGAGTACACGCAGTTCTACACGACCTCGAACGGGACCATTCACTTCACCCGCCCGCGCGGCTCCCAGTGCTGTTCTGGATCCCGCATCCCGGTCGCTTCGTTTTACGGGCCGGGCATCGCCGCCTTCTGGGGTGATATCAACTCACCGAACGCCGTGTTCACCACCGTGGGCAACCCGGGCAGCCGGCAGATGATCTATGAGCGAGATGGACGAGAATATGGTCAGGCGGGTAATCCCCAGGATTACCGGATCATCCTGACCGAGGGAACGAATGAGATCACGATCATGTACCAGGATGCGATCTACACGAACCGGAACCTAAGCATCGGCATCCAGTCGGCTCAGAACAACCGCGGGCTCGGCGTGGTGTATCAGACCCGTGGGCAGGTGACCCGCCTGCGCCAAAAGGCGCTGCGCTTCGTCCCTTGGTAGACCCCTCCTGCGAGGCGCTGCGCGGTGGGCGCGCGTCGCCATGAGACCATCGTAAAGGAGTGCGCTGATGAGGAAGCTATGGTGTGCGTTGATGCCGGCGGCGCTGCTGTTGAGCGGCTGTCAGTCGACGACACAGGCCGAGCCGGAACCCTCCACGCCGGTCGACGCCGGTGATGCGCAGGCCGTCGCGGACGCAGGTCAGCCGGACGCTGCAGCGCCGGCGCCGGAGCTTACCTGGCATAAAGACGTCCGGGCGTTGGTCGAAGAGCGCTGCGCCAACTGTCACCAACCGGGCGAGATCGGTCCTTTCGAGCTGACCGATTACGAGTCGGTCTACGCATTCCGCCACCCGGTGGCTGCGTCGGTCGAGTCGGGCTCGATGCCGCCCTGGCAGCCCGCCAAAGGGTGCAATGACTACCATGGCGACTACAGCCTTACCGATGCAGAGCGTCAGACCCTGCTGGACTGGGTGGACTCGGGCGCACCTGAGGGGGACCCTGCGGATTATGTCGCGCCGGAGCTGCCAGAGGTGGGCTTAAGCCGCACCGACCTGACAATCTCGATGCCTGTGGAGTATATCCCGAGGCAAACCCCTGATGATTATCGGTGCTTTCTGATTGATTGGCCGGAGCAAGAAGAGCGCTACGTCACCGGTTTTGCGGTGGACCCGGGCAACGCCAAGATGGTGCACCACGTGATCGCCTTCTTGGTGGAGCCTCGCTTAGTGGAGCGGTTTCGTCGCCGCGACGCCGAGGAGGAGGGGCCTGGGTACACCTGCTTTGGTGGGCCAGGAGAGCTCGGGCGCGGCGTGAACTGGCTTGGGTCGTGGGCGCCCGGTGGGCGCGCAACCGATCTACCCGCCGGCACGGGCATCGCGATCCCGCCGGGTTCGGTGGTCGCGATGCAGGTGCATTACAACACGCTGACGGATGAGCCCGAGTCGGACCGGACCCAGATCCGGTTCCGTCTGGATGATGCCGTCGAGAAGCCGTCGATGTGGCTCCCGTGGACCAACCCGTTCTGGGTGAACAACCGCCTGCCGATGAGCATCCCGGCGGGGCAAGCGGGCGTGCGCCACACCTTCATGTACGACCCGACCACAGCCGGTCTACCCTTTGGTGAGGGGCGAGCCTTCGAGATCCACCGCGCCGGCGTGCACATGCACCTGCTGGGCAAGAAGATCCGCTTGTCGGTCCAGCGCGCTGACGGCAGCAACACCTGCGTTGAGGACGTTCAGGACTGGGACTTCAACTGGCAAGGCAGCGTCGACTTGGTCGAGCCGGTGCGCTTTGATCCAGGCGATCAGGTGCGCGTCGACTGTGAGTGGGACAACACCCCTGAGCGTCAGCCTGTCGTGGACGGGCAGCGCATCGAGCCGCGCGACGTGATCTGGGGTGAGGGGACCACCGATGAGATGTGCCTGGGGTTGCTCTACGTCTCGCCCGTCGACTGAGCTGAGCCTGCGCTTGACCTAATCGTCGATCAGGGCGTTGACGGCGTTCATCACCTCACCGATTTTCTCGTCCTGCGCGAGCCCCATCCACTGCTTGAGGGCGAGCTCATAGGCGGCTTTGGCGCGGGCGCGCTCACCCGCCTCGAGCGCGAGCTCAGCCCCCATCTGCACCGGCCAGGCGACGTCGGTGCTCAAGACGCCGGTCTCGTTGAGCAGGTCGCGCGATTCGTCGATCGCTGCGTCCCACGACTTCCAATCCTCGGCGCTGGCGTAGCAAGGCAGAAGGCAGGCGAGCGCGCAGCCCAGCATGTGACGTTTTTGCGTCGCTCGGCAACGCGTGCACCCGGTCTCGAGCAGGGTCCGGGCCGCGCCGATGTTGTCTGTTTCAAGGTGAGCCAGAGCCAGACTCATCATCGGCGTCAGATCCTGAGCGGAACCGATCTTTTGGTGAAGTCTCACAGCCTCTTTGAACGCTTTCTCTGCCTGATCAAAGTGTCCGTTTTGGCGCGCTATGTTACCCAGCGCGTTGGTGCAATTGGCCAAACCGAGCGTGTTGCCGGCGGCCTCAAAAGAGTTGGCGGCTTGGGTAAAATGCTCAGCTGCCTCCCGGCGGTTTTCGAGCTGCCATTGCAGAGTTCCCGAATAGAAGTGCGCATTTCCGATGAGCAGATCGGACCCTAACCGGTTGGCATGCTCGAGACTCTGTTGCACGTGCTTAAGACCCTGTTCCCACCAGCCGACATGACGTGACAGGTCGACAAGATTGAGCTGGGTCTGGACGATCAGCTCATCCGCATCGACTGCGTTTAGGTGCTTGAGCGCTTCTTCAAACATTTCCCAAGCATCTTGCGTAGCGCCTGATCGGAGCGTCGAGACCCCGAGCACTCGTAACGAGGCGCCGACCAAGTAGGTCTCATTCAGCTTGCGCGCCGCTGAGAGCGTTTGACCCGCAAGCGCTTTGCTCTCTTCACTGCGCCCAAGGACATTGTAGATCTCGGAGCGACGTATCTGCGCGCGGAGCAGCCGCTCGTCATCGCTCGAGAGCTTGAGCCGACTCGATGCCTTGGCGTGGATATCGAGCAGCCTGAGCGCCTGGCGAAAATCGCTCGATGCCCGCCGCTCGCTCGCCGCTTGCAGCAGCGGCTTGAGCGCCTCTTCGTGGCTGCCGGCGGCGATAAGGTGCCGTGAGCGCCGCTCTGCAATCCCGAGCTGTCCAGCCTTTGCGGTCAGCATCTGCGCGCAGGCTTGGTGGTGTTCTTTGGCTCGGTGCGCCGCTTTGGCACGCGCCAGCAAAGCCTCACCGAGCAGCCCGTGCGCGTGGCGCAAGCGGTCTCCGCCAGCGGGCTCAGCGAGCCGTCGACGCAGCAGCCCCTCGATCAGCTCGGGCGCCAGCTCGATCCCCTCGTGGGCGCAGGCGTCACTCCATTCGGCGCGGTCGATCTCGTTGCCGAGGACGGCCCCGAGCTCGAGCATCCGCTCGCTGTCGCTGGGCAGCTCACGCAAGAGCGCGTCGATGCGCTCGTTCCATACCTGCGCAATGCTGCTCGGGATGACCGCCTTGGTCCCTGGTTTGAGCGCAAAGCCTGTTTTGCCGATCTCGAGGACGCCGCGCTGGACCCAGTCACCGACCAGCTGAATCGCAAAAAGCGGGTTGCCTTGGCTGCGCGACACGACCTTACGCGCCAGCTTGGGCTCGAGCCCCAGCATGTCCTCGACGAGCGCGACCTGGTCGATGTCGGGCAAGGGGGCGATCGCTAGCTGCAGCGTCTGCGCCGGGTCGAGCTCGTTGATCAGCTGCTGCTCGAACGGGCGGTCATCGATCAGGTCGTCGCGCAGCGTCATGAGGATCATGACCGGGAGCTGCTCTTGGTCGCTGAGTCGCTGCACCCGCTGCGCCAGCATAAGCGCCTCGTCGCCCCACTGCACGTCATCCATCCACAGAATGACTGGCCGCTGGCAGGCGGTGCGGCGCAAAAATCGGATCAACAGCGCCAGGCGCTCGTCGGGGGATTGGAACTGCATGCTCAGCGAGAGGTCGCTGAGGCTCGCCTCGTTCTCTTGATGCAAGAAGTCGCAGAGTGCGCGGAGCTCAAACGGGTCCTCAACGCCGTGGCGCTGAAGCTGCTTTCGGACCCGGTCCTCGAGCTCCTCGCGGTTGAGACCTGCGGTGTGCAGATAACGATTCAGCGCTCCGGGGAGCCCCGACTTCGAGTTGCTCTGCGCGTCGTGATTGCAGCGCAGCGTGATCGCAGCGCCCGTCTCGTGACTGCGCGTCGTGAGCCAATCGGCGAGGCGAGACTTGCCGCTGCCCGGACCGCCTTGGAGCACCACCAGCTTCGAGCGGCCGTGCGCGCGGACGTCCTTGAGCGCAGCCCAGAGCGCGGTCTGCTCATCCTGGCGCCCGATCAAGGCTGTCGGTCGCAGCCCAAAGAGCCCGAGCCCGACGCCGATCATCTGAAGTCGAGCCTGCTCGTCGCCGGCGCGCAGCCACTCATCGGGCATCTCAGGGACGGTGCGCTCGAGGTCGATGAGACCGCTCGTCGGTGATTCCAGCCCACCGGAAACCCGCTCGATCTCGATGCTCGGCGCGGTCTGATCGCTCAGCAGCGTTTTCTCGGTCTTGAGGTCGAGTGACGCCGCCGATGGGAGATCCGGGACGGTTTTGTCGAGGATCTCGGTCTCGTCGTCGGGCCCGAGGTTCACTAAGCGAGCCTGTTGATCGCCTGCGTCGATCGCCGGCAGGGCGCTGAGCGCGTCGGCGGCGAAGGGGAAGCGGTCGGTGCGCCGCTTGGCGAGCAAGGTGCGCAGCCACACCTCAAAGCTCTTGGGGACCTTGAAGATGGGTTTGAACGCAGGCGGCGCCATGTGCAGGTGGGCGCGCAGCAGCTGACGGAAGTCGCGCATGGACTGAAACGGGGTCTCGCCGGTGCACAGCTGCCAGGCTAGGCAGCCGAGCGCGTAGAGATCGGTCCACGGACCAAAATCACGCCAGTGGGACAGGAGCTGCTCAGGCGCCATGTAGCGTGGGGTGCCCGCCGCTTTGCGCTCGTCGGCGTCGTCCTGGCCTTCGTCAAGAAAGGCGAGCCCAAAATCGACCAGCCGTAAGCCGCCGCGCACGTCGTTTTGACCCGCAAAGAGGACGTTATCCGGTTTGAGGTCGCGGTGCAGGATGCCGCGAGCGTGCGCCGCACCGAGCGCCTCGAGGATCGCGGTGATGCAGGCGTGCAGCTCCTCCCAGTTCTTGGGCGGCGCGCTGCGTAAGGTGCCGCCTGTGATCAGCTCCATCGCCAGCCATGGTGAATCAGCGATCAGCTGACCGTGCGTTGCGGCCTCGAGTTCGGCGGGGACGCGCCCATAGTCAAAGACGCTAACGATCCCTGGATGGTCGAGCCCCGCGACCGCCCGGACCTCGTCGGCGAAGCGCTCCATGAGGTCATTTGAGCCCGCTGACTTCGACAGCACAAACTTGACGGCGACCGGGAGCTGTTGCGCCCGGTGCACGCCGCGCCAGACGGTCCCCATACCGCCCTCGCCGATCGGTTCCATGATGTCGAATGGGCCAAGCGAGTACACGCCGTGCACCTAGCCCGCCAAACGTCCGTTGTGAAGTGCGCGGGCGCTAGGCAAGAGGGCGCCAAAGATCGGGAGTTCTTTGGTGATGAGACAGTTTGTCTGGGCGTTGGTGATGATGGCGGGGTGTTCACCGTGTGGTGAGCCCTTGCCGCTGCGGACGGAAGTGATCAGTGATAACGGTACTTTTGTAGCGTTCGATGCCGCAACAGGCGTCTTGTCGCTGCGGCACGATTCGGGCTGGGCGGTGAGCACGGGCGGCGACGGGCGTTGTTCGGCATTTTCCGCGGCCCTAAGGCCGCCGGGCACGGACCCTCGCCGCTTTCACGGGCCTGAGGCGCCGCCCGAGGATTTGGTGTGGATGCACCTTCGCAGCGCAGAGGTGACCGGGGACGGTCAATGGACGCTGGCGTTGCGGTCCGATGACGGGACGGAGGCCGCATCGGCGACGTTGAGCTTGTCGCAAGGCGCACAAGGTTTTGTGGACGCCGAGTTTGCGCTCGAGGCGCCCGATGACCTCGTCGCGCTCGTGGCCACTTGCTTTCGCCTGCCTGAGGACCAGCCGGTACACGCCGTGGGCGCTGGCGAGACCTTTGAGGGCGTTGACCTCATGGGGCGCACGACTCAGATCTACTTTCAGGCCCCGGCGCAGACCACCAGCGGCCTTAACGAGAAGCACGTCCCCGTGCCCTTCATTGCGACGACCGAAGGCCTCGGGCTGTGGGTTGAGACCGAGCGAGTGGCGGCGATCGACATGGGCGAGACCGACCGTGGGGAGATGGTCTTTCGAGCGCAGGGTAAAACCTTGCCGATGCGGCTCCGCTTGGACTCGATTGTGGGCAACGCCGCCGCGCACGCTCGCCGGGTGGGGCTGCCGCCCATGCCGCCGCGCTGGGTCTTGACCCCTCAAGCCTGGCGCAACGAGTTGGCGGTGACCGTCGAGGACGGTGAGGTCACCTACACCGGTCAGGATCGCTTTCTTGAGGACGCTCGCCGTCTCCGTGAGCTCGGGATTCCCGGCTCGGTCTTGTGGGTCGATGCGCCTTGGTCGACCGGTTACAACACCTTTGAGTTTAACCGGGTGCAGTTCCCGGACCCTGAAGCCATGTTGGCAGAGGCTGAGCGGTTAGGCTTTCGCACGATCGTTTGGGCGACGGAGCAGATCAACTCGTCGAACGATGAGGACCAGCAGGTCGGGATGCCAGAATTTGGTAGCCGCGACCTGTTTGAAGAGTGGCGAGAGAAGGAGTGGCTGGTGAAAACCTCCGTGGGCACGCCGTTTGAGTTTGCCTGGGGGCGTGGTTTTGGTGGCTTCGCCGATTTTACGCATCCAGAGGCCTTCAAAGCCTATGGTGACCTGGCGCGACCGATCATGAGGATGGGGATTCGCGGCTTTAAGCTCGATTTCTGTGAGACCATGCGCCCCGATCTGTTGGGCATTGCCCACAACGACACGCCGGTCTTCTTTGATGGCACCAACACCGAGGTCCAGCACACCCGCTACGCTCGCCTGTTCCACGAGTCCATGATCCGTGTGCTGCAGGAGGAGCACCCCGATGATTGGTACGTGATCACGCGCACGGGCGGCATCCACGACCAGCGCAACGGCACGACGATCTGGCCGGGTGACCTCGAGAACGATTTTGAGCCGGCTGGTGTCGTCCAAGATGACGGAAACGTCAGCATCGGCGGTTTGCCTGGAGCGATCAGCGGCGGTCTGAGCGTGACGCTGTCGGGCTACCCGCTCTACGGATCGGATATCGGTGGCTACCGAGGCGGGACCCCGAACACCGAGGTGCTGCTGAGGTGGGCACAGTTTGGCGCGCTCTCGACGGTGATGCAGCTCGGCGGCGGCGGCACCGGGGACGCCACGCACTTTCCATGGGACGATCGGTACGACACCGAGACCGCGATCCCGATCTACCGTCGCTATGCTCGCTTGCACATGCGCCTGCTCCCGACTCTTGAAGCGATCGTCAAGAAAGCCGTCACCACCGGGCACCCGCCGCTTTTGCCTGTGGGTGTCGTGGCGCAAAACGAGGCTGCGTGGGCTGATCTGAACACCTTCGTCTTTGCCGACCGCCTCGTCGCTGCGCCGGTGGTGGAAGAGGGCGCCACCGAGCGGTCGTTGGTGCTTCCGGAAGGGCGCTGGATCGACTGGTGGCAGCGGCGGCGGGTGCTCGATGGCGGGAGCCACACGGTCGCTGCGCCGCTCGACACGATGCCCCTGTTTCAGCGCGCTGGCTCGGTGCTGGCGCTGGCGCACCCCGAGCTGATGACGTCGGTCGAAGCCGAGGCGCCTGAGGTCTCTGACCCGAGCGCGGTGGGCGAAGCGTGGGAGCTGCTCACGAGCACCGGCCCTGCCGACCGGTTGGAGCTCGCCGATGGGACGGTGGCGTCGCAGATCACGGATGCGCAAGGGACGCGGATCTCGGTCGAGCAAAGCCGCGCCCGGCAGGTCGTTTTTCGGGTGGTCTTGGATGGCGTGGCGGCGGACGGCGTGACCGTGTCCGCAGACGGTGAGGCGGTCACGCTGGAGACCGCTGAAGATCCGTGGGCCTGTGACCAGGCGTGCCAAGTGCTCGTCGACGATGAGTTGGTCGTGGTGGCGACCGGTCGACGCCTTGAGGTTCAGTTTTAGCGGCGATAGGCGCTGAAGTCGGTGTTCGTGCTGGCGAGCGCTTGGATGAGTTGGCGTCGATGAGACGTTAGGCTACACGTGTTGTCGAGAAGTGCACGAGGGGGTGATCTGATGGGCTATGCCGTGGTGACCGGGGCGAATCGAGGGATTGGTCTGGAGCTGACGCGCCAGCTGGCGGCGAAGGGCTGGCGCGTGCTGGCGGTCTGCCGCCGAGCCAGTGATGCGCTGCAGAGCGCCGGTGTGGAGGTCCTCGAGGGGATCGATGTAACCGACCCAGCGTGCCTTGAGCGGCTGCGCGCTGCGATCGCTGCCCCCATCGATCTGTTGATCAACAACGCCGGCTTACTGACCAAGGAGACGCTTGAGGAGCCCAACTTGGACGCCATTCGACGCCAATTCGAGATCAACTCGCTGGCGCCGCTCGCAGTGACGCACACCCTGCTTGATCGGCTGGCGCACGGAGCGAAGGTCGCGATCGTGACCAGCCGAATGGGCTCGCTGGCGGATAACACCTCGGGCTCGCGCTACGGGTACCGGATGAGCAAGGCGGCGGCGAATATGATGGGGGTCTCGCTGGCTCGAGACTTGGCGCCGCGCGGTGTGGCGGTCGCGATCTTACACCCAGGTTTTGTCCGCACCGGAATGACCGGCGGGAATGGCTACATCGACGCGGACGAGGCGGCTGCTGGGCTGCTGGCTCGGATCGACGAAGCGGTCGCAGGCGAAGAGCCTCGGTTCCGGCATGCCAACGGCGAGACGCTCCCATGGTGAGGCGCTCATGAGCGATGAGGTAAAACGCACCGACGCGCAGTGGCGCGCGCTGCTCACGCCGATGCAGTACGAGGTGCTGCGCAACAAAGGCACCGAGCGCGCATTCACTGGGGCGACGTGGGACGAGAAGCGCCCGGGGCGCTATGTCTGCGCAGGCTGTCAGAGCGAGCTCTTCACGCATGAGACGAAGTTCGACAGCGGCTGTGGCTGGCCGAGCTTTCACTCGGCGGACGGCGAGGGTGCGCTGCGTGAGGAAGAGGACCGCAGCTTCTTTATGGTGCGCACCGAGGTGCTGTGTGATCGCTGTGGGGGGCACCTAGGGCACGTGTTCAACGATGGACCTGCGCCGACGGGGTTGCGGTACTGCATCAACAGCGCCGCCATGGTGTTTGAGCCTGAGGACTGATCGGTGAACCCGTGGCAGGAGCTCGGCCTCGACGAGTCCGCAACCCCCGATGAGATCCGGCGTGCTTACCGCCGCAAAGCGGCCGAGCATCATCCGGATCGACACCCTGGCGACGAGCAGGCTGCGGCGCGCTTTCAGCGCGTGCGTGCGGCGTATGACATGCTCAAAGACCCGCCTTCTCGCCAGGCAGGGCCTTGGCACGAGCCAGCGGCTGAAGGCGTCGGCGGGGCATGGGTCCCACCGGACTTCACCCCCGGCGTGCGGGTCCGGTTTGTCTCACCCGAACAGCTACAGCCCTTGCTCAAGCGGTTGCGCCGAGTGGCGCTGCTGGTGGTTGTCGGTGGTTTGACAGGCTTGGTGGCGCTCGGTCATGCGCTGCGCGGGCTGCCCTGGGCGGAGCTCGCCTGGCCGCACCAGGTCGTGCTGAGTCTCGGGACCGGGGTTGGGGTCGCCTTCGTCAGCTTCTTCGCCTGGCTCTTGGCGGTGTTTGGGCTCGGGTTTCGCTGGGGGACCGTCGCCTTTTGGGCGCTGGTGCTGGTGCAGCTGGCGCGTTAGTCGTCCGGACAGCCCCACTCAGGCAACATCTCGGGTCCATTGGGGGTGCAGTTCGTACAGTAGGCTGCTGCACGCGTGATCGGGTCGGGCGGCATCTCGCAGGCGGTCTCGCCGCGCATGCAGTAGTCCGACTCTTGGACGGCGTGGTTCATGTGGAAGTTCTGCACACCCATCAACATGCCCGACCAACGCCCCTCCATGCAGCGGATCACGGCGATACCGACACGCTGGTTTTTGGGGTTGAGGATGTTGCCTCGATGCCCGGTGCAGGTCGGCTCGTCCATCCACAGGAAGTGGCTGAGGTAGGAGTTGCCGCTGACCACGATGTTCTCCGCGACGCTGAAGTCGTAGCCGAGCGCGTTCGCCCGGTCGGTCGGAGAGAGCCCCTCCGGCGTCTCGTGCTCAAAGTAGTTGCGCGCGCACATGTCCTCGACGTGCCCCTTCGCCACCTCCCACAGGCGCTCGTCCCAGACGAGCTCTTGGGCGTGTGCCGACTCTTCGACGAAGAGCTGCCGGTCTTGGTTCGCAAGCGCCATCAGGATGCAAGCCTCTTGCCGCTCGGGGTCGCTCGCTGCGTGCTCCCCGCCGAGACACGCAGAGTCAAGCTCGAGGTCACAGGCTCCATCACCGGTGAGGTCGAGGCACTGCGCGCCGAGGTCGCCGCCCGCACCGCCGCCACCGCCCGCATTGGGGGCGGGCGGACCGCAGGCGATCAGCGCCACGCAGAGGGCGGTCGCAGAGCGCAGGCTCGTCTGTTGGCGTCTTCGCATCGTTGGGCTCAAAGTGGTCTATTCGCAGGCGACGTACAGGCGCTGCGCGGCACCGCTGCAGATGCGCTGGTCAAAGCCGCCCCAGTTGTTGTTGTAGATGCACGGCCGCAGCGCGCGCGAGCCCGTGCAGCTGCACGCGCCGTTGCCCAGGTGCAGCTCGGGCTGCGCCCGAAAGCCTGCTTGGGCTGAACATTGCGCTCGGACGCCCCATGAGACCCCGTTGCACTGAACGCTAACGGTTTGAGCCGTGCGCAGCGCCTGACAGATCTGGTTGGCGGCGGCGCCGTTGCAGGTCGCCTCGCCGCCTCCTTCACGGCCGAACCGGATGCGGTTGTAGACCTGACCGCCGTTGAGCGTGTTGCGCCAGGCGATCCATGGGTTGCACTGCGCCGCGCCGACGCTGCCTTGAGGGAAGCTCATGCGGTACTCGGTCCCTTGGCCTGGCGGAAAGCAGGTGTTGCCGCAGTCATCGTCGGGGACCTGGTTGCCGTCATCACACTCCTCGTAGCCGGGCTGACCTTGCGCGATGTCCGTTCGCACCACCCCGTCTCCGCAGACCGCCGCGATGCAGTTGTTGCGGCACGCGTCCGTGTCGACCTCGTTCTGATCATCGCAGTTCTCAAAGCCCGCCTCGCCCTCGGCGACGTCCTCACGCACGACGCCGTCGCCGCAGACGGCGAGCTGGCAGGCGTTGCAGGCGTCTTCGTTGACTTGGTTGCCGTCATCACAGACCTCGTGTCCGTCCTCACCCTCGGCGATGTCGGTGCGGACGATGCCATCCCCGCAGCTGGCGTTGCGGCAGATGTTGGTGCAGGCGTCGGTGTCGAGCTCGTTGCCGTCGTCGCAGGCCTCAAAGGCCTCTTCGCCTTCTTGGAGATCACGGCGGATCACCCCGTCACCGCAGCGCGCCGTCGTGCAGTCGTTGCGGCACGCATCGGCGTCTTCGATGTTGCCGTCATCGCATTCTTCGCCCTCGTTGAGGCGGCCGTTGCCGCAGCCTAAGGAGACGCACTCGGTCGAGCACTCGTCGTCGTCCGAGTCGTTGCCGTCGTCGCACTCTTCATAGTCGGGGTGGTTGGGGTTGAGGTCGCGCCGATAGATCCCGTCGCCGCAGCGCGCCGCGACGCAGGTGGTCAGGCAGGCGTCGTCCGAGTCGCTGTTGCCGTCATCACAGGCTTCATAGCCCTCTTCACCCTCTTCGAGGTCGAGGCGCTGGGCGCCGTCGCCGCAGCGCGCCGCCGTGCAGGTGTTGAGGCAGGCGTCGAAGTTGTCTCGGTTGCCGTCGTCGCACTCCTCGTTGCCTTCCCAGACCGAGCCGTCGCCGCAGCCCGCCGGGCGGCAGCGGTTGGTGCACGCGTCGGTGTCGAGCGTGTTGCCGTCGTCGCAGATCTCGCCGCGCTCGGGCTGCAAGATGCCGTCGCCGCAGATCTGCAGGGCGCAGCTGTTGGAGCACTCGTCGTTGGGCTCGTCGTTGCCGTCATCGCAGGC
>JAYZBQ010000005.1:0-7956 GCA_036338695.1 Myxococcota bacterium | reverse complement strand
TCAAGCCAACCTCTTTGGCGCTGATGGATCTCTCCGAATGGTACCGGGTTGGGCAGGCATGCATCGACCCATCCGTCTGGCGCATTTGGCTCGTCTTGGCATCGACCCAGTCGCTCCGTCAGATAACATTGTCGATGGGGTCCATCGACCTGGCAATCGCCGTTCAAACATTCACAGCGCGGACTGACGTTACCGTGGCGCCCCCAGCAATAGGGCGTTTCAGTGTCGCCATGAAGAGCGCAAACTGCCTCATTCCAGCCGCCGCTAAGATCCTTGACGCGACGATTTGGGCTGACCACATCGACGACAAAGCGAGCGACATCGACATCTTCTTCTACAGGTCGTTGTCGTCGCCCGTTTCCGTAGACCTGCTTACTGCAACGCTGAGGGTTGTTCATCTGTTCGCCAAGCAATAGGCCGGCGTTACTTCCCCAACACTTGACGCCACCATCGACGACTGCACATCCGGTGGTTGCCGAGCATGACCTAATCCTCCCTGCGCATGACGCGTCTTTCATAGGTGCCACTCATCGACTGAACCGCATCGTCTAGCGCCGCTCTACAAGGACCCGGTCGACCCGCATATAGGCGATATCATGCCAGTACAAGCGCGTCTCGAGGCGATGCCCTTCACGGCCTGTGTTATTAAAGTTGATATTAAAGTCTTGGTATTGAAAAGGCGCCTCGAATTGGCTGCGCAGGATGTCTTGGATGGCGATGATCTCTCCGGTGTCTGCGTCGAAAATATCCATGGTCGCAACGATCTCAGGTCGCTCGTTGACCACGTCGATCATGACTCGATACGAAGCCGAGAGCTCACCGACCGACCAATCTTGCGCGTAGGGTCCATAGATCAGGTGTCCCTCTTGATCCGGCTGCACCGACGCAGACCAGCCGTCCTCCTCTGCGCGCCCGAGCCCATGTTGCAGGTCGCGCTCGGCTTCGTAGAGCCACTCAAAGGCGATCGGTTGTTGGGCGTCGTGGTGAATGGTGAGACGCCGACGCGCCACCAGGCTCTGCGTGCCGCCTGCCACGCCGCTTTGGATGAGCCCGCCGCCCATCTCGATCCCCCCGTGGACGGTGCACAGGCAGAACCCGCTGTCGTCGTTTTCACCTGCTCCGTAGTTGCCGAGCGTGAAACAGCGACCGTTGGCGAAGGGGTTGAAGTTACTCAGCGAGACCGGCTGCCCCGCCCAGCCGAGCACGACGTCGTGCTCGGGCACGTCATCCGGTAGGCGCGTCCATTGGTTCGGGCTCAAGGTGATCCGCCGCCCTGACCAGTCGATGCCGACCTCGCGCTCGGTGACGCGAACATAGCGATTTAGGCGCTTGAGCGGGTGCGCCGCCGGCCACTCCGTCATCACGAAGCCGCCGATGAAGCTAAACGGGCCGTCAAAGGTCGGGTTGCCCTCCGGGTTGCGTACTTGGAGGATGCGGTCGACGTCATGGCTGGTGGCGTCGAGCTCATAGCCGACGCGCAGGAACACCGGTCGACGCTGCCCGTCACCGAAGAGGAAGTCCTCGTGGCAGCTCGCACCGGTGGCGCTGCCGCCAAAATCACCCTGCTTGGTGAGGCGGCCCTCGTAGACGATCCGAAGGGTGGTCTCGGTCGAGCTGACCTCAATGGGCACAAAGCGCTCATTCCAGCCCGGCGAGCCCTCGTTGCAGGCGCTCCAGGTCGGGATGTCCGGGTTGGTGTAGTGAGGCGCCTCGGCGAGGCTGTATTGCGCACAAAACGAGCCGTCTCGAGCACAGCTCGGGTCGTCATCGTCTTCGGGGACGTTGTTCGGGAACTCGATGTGCTCGGCGCCCTTGTAGCCACTCGGCCAGCGCCCGCGCCCGCGCTCACCGACGATCAGCGCGTTGACGGGACGCTCACCATCGAGCAGCACAAAGTCGAGGCGCTCGACGTTGCCATTGAGCGCCCACAGTCCGTTCATCTTGCCGTAAAATCCGGTCTCGTCGAGCCACGCCATGTACCAGCGCCCGACAAAAACTCGATCGTTGACGCTGGGGCCGGACTGCGGGTCCAGCCC
The DNA here is from genome assembly GCA_036338695.1 of Myxococcota bacterium. Taxonomy (GTDB): domain Bacteria; phylum Myxococcota; class UBA4151; order UBA4151; family UBA4151; genus CACGMS01. The sequence goes on along the minus strand of JAYZBQ010000005.1, from coordinate 5,920 downwards.
TAAGCCCGCAAGCGCACGCCGGATCAGCCCGTCAACGTGGGCCTCGGGCGCGCCCGAGTAGTCGTGGATCAGCGGTAGCCCCTCGACCACTCGGCTGGGCAGCAGGTTGGCGACGCAGGCGTTGGAGCAGGCGTCATCGTCCACGGCGTTGCCGTCGTCGCACTGCTCCTCGCCAGCATAGACGACGCCGTCGCCGCAGCGCGCCGCTACACAGCCCGGCAGGCACCCGTCGCTCGGGTCGGCGTTGCCGTCATCGCAAGCCTCAAAGCCGGCCTCGCCCTCGGTGAGGTCGCTGCGCCGCACCCCGTCACCGCATTGCGCGACGGCGCAGGTGTTGAGGCAGGCGTCATCGGTCGCTCGGTTGCCGTCGTCGCAGGCTTCAAAGTCGGCGTCGCCTTCGGAGCGGTCTTGGCGGACGACCCCGTCGCCGCAGGTGCTCTGGGCGCACTGGTTGGAGCAGGCGTCCGTCTCGACGGTGTTGCCATCGTCGCAGGCCTCAAAGCCCTCGGCTTCCTCGGTCAGGTCCACACGCGTCACGCCGTCCCCGCAGCGGGCTCGCTCGCACGCGTTGGTGCACGCGTTGGTGTTGTCGGCGTCTCCGTCGTCGCATGCCTCGCCCGCTTCAAGGCTCCCGTTGCCGCAGCTCGCCGCGCGGTCGCGCACGATCACTTGTTCTGAGCAGGCGCTGGCGCCCACCCAGAGCGTCGCCACCGCTACAAGACGCCACAAGTTGCTCACGATCTGCTCCATCCGCTGCGGCGATGATGGACGCAAGCCAGGTGGACGGTCAACGGTAGGGGGTGCCTTCGCTCGGGTGCGGCGACCGACCGACGACGCCGCTAGGGCGCCACCCAGCGCTGCGTGACCGAGCCGTCCTCCGCCCAAACAAACTGGGCGCGGCGGTGACCGACGGCGGCGAGGTAGAGCCAGTCGATGGAGGCGACGTGGACGTGGATCCGCGCAAAGGCGGGGTAGCCGCCGAGCGCTCCGGCGGTCTCTTGCTTGCGTGAGCGGGGCGCAGGGATAGGCGTCCCGGGCGCCGTCTGCACTCGGTAGCAGTCCCGGGCGCTCGAGTTCATGCTGTCCCATTTGGCTTGGGTCGCCGGCGTCCCGTGCTCGAGCTGGGCGATACCTTGTACGCGATACTGCAGCTTGGGTTTGGGGAAATAGAAGTGCATCGCCACCCGGGGGTCGGCGCCGAGCTGCTGCCACTTGGGCGAGCGCGCGTCGGTGTGGAACATCAGCGTTCGCGCTTGGACGTCGCAGCCTCGCAGCACGACGGTGCGTTGGCGCGGCGCACCGTCTGGCCCGATGGAGGCGACGGTTGGGGTGTGCCCGGGCGAGCGCCTGTCTTTGACCGCCCGCCGCAGCTGCCGCCAGATCGACTGCTCGATCGTCTCGAGCGCCTCAAAGTCTTCTGGATACCCCACAGCCCGGCTCCTAGGTTACGCGCTTCGTGGTCTGAGTAGTGGAGCGCTTGCGCCGAGATGTCGAGCGTTTCCGGCGGCTCCCGTGGCGCTTCAGGACGTCCTTCGCCTGTTCGCGTGCGGCGGCGGTGCGCCGGACCGCAAAGATCTGCTCTTTGGCCGAGGCGACCGCTTGGCGGTGATCGACGATGGGCAGCGGGTAGGTCACCCCCACCTGGAACGAGCTCTCGAGTTGCTCGATCATATCCATCGTATGCGGCTCGGCGAGGCAGCGCGCCGGGACGGCTTGGAGCTCGGGGACCCAGCGCCTGATGAAGTGTCCGTCTGGATCTTGATCGAGGGCTTGTTTGGTCGGCGAGTAGATGCGGACTGCGTTGATCCCGGTCACGCCGCTTTGCATCTGCAGCTGATTGTAGTGAATGCCGGGCTCGTAATCGAGGAACTGCTTCGCGAGGTGCTTGCCGGTGAGCTGCCAGGGCAACCACAGGTGATACGAGGCGAAGGACACCACCATGGCGCGCATCCGAAAGTTGAGCCAGCCCGTGGCGTTGAGGTAGCGCATGCAGGCATCGACCATGGGGTAGCCCGTATGCCCCGTCTTCCACGCCTCGAGCAGCGTCTCGTTAGGTGAGTCGTTGCGCAGCACATCGAACGATCGAACCAGGTTGTGGTGCTCGATGCTCGGGTCGGACTCGAGGCGCTGGATAAAATGCCCGTTCCAGTGCAGCCGCTTGTTAAAGCTCGAGAGGGCTCGCGCCCAGCTACCCAGACCGCCCACACCCTCTCGCTGTAAAGCTCGGACGGTCTCGATGCGCTCGAGATACGCCTGATAAACCGTGCGGATCGAGATGGCGCCGTAGGCGATGTACGGGCTGAGCCGGCTGCACGCCGTCTCACCGAGCTCGGGCGAGGACATCGCTTTTTGATAGGTCTCGCCGCGTTGCTCGAGGAAGCTCGAAAGGGTCGCAAAGGCGGCCCGCTCACCCGGTGGTTGCAGCACCGTGCGCGAGAGCGGCTCGAGGCCCAGCGTCTCGAGCGTCGCCACGCCGTAGGAGCCGAGCGCTCGATAGGGCGCCAGGCGCTGCACGGGCGGGACGGGCATGGCGCGCATCGAGCGCTCCCACCGTGCAGCCCAGCCGTCGCGGTCCGTTTGCCCGCGAAACACACCATGCTGCCGGTACTCGCGCCAGGCAACGCCGCTGTCCTGAGCCCAGCGCTTGACGCGCAGGTCCCGAGCGTAGGTCACGGCCTTTCCGGTCTCTTGGTGGCTGACGAGCAGTTGGAAATTGGTCTCAGCCCGGAGCCTCTCGAGCACCTCGACCGCTTCGCCGCGCCGGATCGTCAGGCAGCCACCGAGCTCACGCAGGCGCTCGTCGAGCTCGGCGAGGCAGCCGTTGATGAACGCATAGTGGGCGCTGTGCGTGCACTCGTCTATAAGGAGCTCTGGCTCGTAGATGTAGAGCGCCACGACCGGTCCGCGCTGCGCCGCCTCCCAGAGCGGCTCGTGGTCGCTCACGCGCAGGTCACGCTTGAACCAGACGACGGTGGGTGGCGGTGAGGGCGACATCGGCTCCCGGTTTTGGCGAAATGCAGTAACGTAGCGCTTGAGCGACGACTCCTATTTCAGTGTCGCTCACATCGATCGCTCGCACCCTACTTGATCGATTGGTGCCTGCGGCGCGACACTGGCGCTCATCGCAAGGAGTTCGCTATGTCCCGAGGTCGTCTTATCGCTGGTTGGCTGGCGCCCGCCGTCTTGGTTGTGCTCAGCTCTTGCGGCGAGCAGGTGGTGGTCCGTGAGACCCAGGCGACCTGCGGCAACGGCTCGATCGAGGTGGGGGAAGCCTGCGACGACGGCAACGAGGCGAACGACGACGGCTGCACCAACAGCTGCGCCATGGCGATCTGCGGCGACGCCGTTCAGCGCACGGACCTTGAGCCGGGAGACGATGGGTTTGAGACCTGCGATGATGGCAACGACGTCGACACGGATGGCTGCACCAACGCCTGCCTCGTGGCGCGCTGCGGCGACGGCTTCCTGCGCACGGACCTCGACGAGGGCACGCTCGGGTTCGAGTTCTGCGATGATGGTAACCTCGAGGACGCCGACGCGTGCTTGAGCGACTGCCAGGTCGCCCGCTGCGGCGATGGCGTGTTGCGAACCGACCGGACCCCGAACGACCCCGACTACGAAGCCTGTGACGATGGAAACGACGACGACAGCGACAGCTGCCTGAGCAGCTGCCTTGAGGCGCGCTGCGGCGACGGCGTCGTCGGCCCGGGTGAGGGGTGCGATGACGGCAACGATGACCCGACTGATGCCTGCAACAACTGCCAGCCGTCGACCTGTGGCGATGGTGCCATTCAAGACGGTGAGCGCTGCGATGACGGCAACGACATCGACACCGACGAGTGCCTAAGCAATTGCACGCCGGAGAGCTGTGGTGACGGCGTGGTGTGGGAGGGGCGCGAAGCCTGCGACGATGGCAACGCGGACCCACGCGACGCCTGCACTCGAGACTGTGAGGTGGCGCGCTGCGGCGATGGGATCTGGCGCCGCGACTTGGCGCCTGAGGATGAAGGCTACGAAGAGTGCGACGATGGCAACCTCGACGGCGGCGATGGCTGCTCGGCAGGGTGCCTGAGCGAGACCTGTGGCAACGGCCGCCTCGACGCAGGAGAGGCTTGCGATGACGGCAACGACGTCGACACCGACGCCTGCACCAGCCAGTGCCGCGACGCCCGCTGCGGTGACGGCATCCGGCACGTCGGCGCCGAGGCTTGCGACGACGGGAACCTCGAGGCGGGCGACGGCTGCGACAGCGACTGCCGCGTCGAGTCATGCGGGAACGGGCGCGTGGACGCTGGCGAGACCTGTGACGACGGCAACCGGGTCGCGACCGACGCCTGCACCAACGCCTGCGAGCCGGCGCGCTGCGGCGATGGGCTCGTGCAAGCGGGGGTCGATGAATGCGACGACGGGAACGTTGAGGTCGGCGACGGCTGCGACGGTCGTTGTCGGCGCGAAGTTTGCGGTAACGGGCGCGTCGACGAGGGTGAAGCCTGTGATGACGGCAACCGGGACGCCACGGACGCGTGCACCAACGCCTGTGAGCCGGCGCGCTGCGGGGACAGCATCGTGCAGCAAGGGGTCGAGCAGTGTGATGACGGCAACGAGGTCGACACCGACTCCTGCCGCGCCAACTGCGCCCTCGCTCGCTGCGGTGATGGCGTCGTCTTCGTTGGGTTTGAGGCCTGCGATGACGGCGATGTCAACAACCGCAACGCCTGCACCAACGCCTGTGCGCTGGCGCGCTGCGGCGATGGGATCATCCGCTCGGACGTCGGTGAGAACGACCCGGGCTACGAAGCATGTGACGACGGCGACGTGGACAACCGCGACGCGTGCACCAACGCGTGCACGACCGCCCGCTGCGGCGACGGCTTTGCTCAGGAGGGGGTCGAAGCCTGCGATGACGGCAACCAGGACCCCACCGACGCCTGCCTCAACGACTGCCGCGCGGCGGCCTGCGGTGATGGGGTGGTTCAGGCTGGGGTCGAGGCTTGCGACGACGGCAACCAAGACGACGCCGACGCCTGCCGAAACGACTGCACGCTCGCCGGCTGCGGCGACGGCGTGGTCCAAGCGGGGGTTGAGGCCTGCGATGACGGCAACCAGATCCAGACCGACGCCTGCCTCAACGACTGCACCGTCGCTCGGTGCGGTGACGGGCAGCGTCAAGAGGGGGTCGAGGCTTGCGATGACGGCAACGCCGACAACACCGATGATTGCCTCAACACCTGCGTGGTGGCTCGATGCGGTGACGGGTTCGTGCACGGTCAAGACGAGGTCTGTGATGACGCCAACGCCGTACAGACCGACGCCTGCCTGAACGACTGTACGGCGGCGAGCTGCGGCGACGGGATCGTCCACGCCGGTGTGGAGGCTTGCGACGACGGCAACAACGACGACAACGACGCCTGCCGCAACAATTGCACCGTGACCGTGACGCGCACCGAGTACCGACAGCGGCTCAGCGGGACGGTGGGCGCTAACGAGTGCAACGCATGGCGCAGTTGGATGGACGGTATCAGTGCGAATCGAACCTACAGCCGCATCCGCTTTGGGGCGGAGGGGCGAGGGGAGTTCGTCTGCAACGGCGCGAACGCCAACACGCTGTGCCAGTCGCTCCGGACGCGCACGGCGCGAAACATCGACTGCAACGGGCGCCGGTGGAACCTCACGGCAGGATGCACGGCGAACAATGGCGCAGCCGGTAACGGCGCCTTTGTTCTTCACGTCGACGAGAACAGCTCGTGCCAATGCAACACGGGCAGCGTGCTCAGACCGTGCATCTACAACAACAACTGGGGCGGCTTTAGCAGCGGCACCTGCGGAACCGGAGCGCAGACCCTCTACGTCTCTTGTGAGTAGAGCCTCGCAATAAGGCTGCTTAGGCCAGGTGTCTCAGCGTTGACGTGGACTGTCGTGG
>JAYZBQ010000004.1:0-79712 GCA_036338695.1 Myxococcota bacterium | reverse complement strand
AAGGCTTGGAAATCAGCCGAGCCAGCGTCAGCCAGCACGCGGGTGATCGCCGCAGTCAGGGTGGTCTTGCCGTGATCGACGTGACCGATCGTGCCGATGTTGCAGTGCGGCTTGGAACGATCAAACTTTTCTTTAGCCATTGTTTTTATTCCTTGGATCTAAAGTGAAATGCTTCGTGTTGAGTTATCAGCCGCCCGCTTTGGCGACGATTTCTTTGGCGACACCGCCAGGGACCTCTTCATACTGACCGAACTCCATCGAGTAGCTCGCACGACCCTGGGTCTTGGAGCGAAGCGATGTTGCGTAGCCGAACATGTTCGCCAGCGGCACTTCACCGGTGACGACACGGGCAGCGCCTCGCTGGTCCATGCCGTTGACCCGACCGCGGCGGGAGTTCAGGTCACCGATCACGTCGCCCATGTAATCTTCTGGGCAGACGACCTCGATCTTCATGACCGGCTCAAGAATCACAGGCGTCGCCTTGGCGGCTGCGTTCTTATACGCCATCGAGCCAGCGATCTTGAACGCCATCTCGCTGGAGTCCACGTCGTGGTAACTGCCGTCGTACAGAGTGACCTTGAAGTCGACCATGGGGTAACCCGCGAGCACGCCGTTGGTCGAGGCCTCTTGGATCCCCTGATCGACCGCCGGGATGTATTCCCGCGGGATGATCCCACCGACGATCTTGTTGACGAACTCGTAGCCTTCGCCCGCCTCTTGCGGCTCCATCTCGATCCAGACGTGTCCGTACTGACCGCGCCCGCCGGACTGACGGACAAACTTGCCCTCAGCCTTTGTGGTGCTGCGCACGGTCTCACGGTACGCCACCTGCGGCGCGCCGACATTGCACTCGACCTTGAACTCACGGCGCAGGCGGTCGACCAGCACCTCAAGGTGCAGCTCGCCCATGCCCGCCATGATCACCTGACCCGTCTCTTCATCGGTGTGAACACGGAACGAGGGGTCTTCCATGGAGAGCCGCTGAAGACCCAAGCCGAGCTTGTCGCTGGCCTCTTTGGTCTTCGCCTCAACCGCCACCGAGATCACCGGGTCCGGGAAGTGCATCGACTCAAGGATGACCGGGTTGTCGAGGTCGGTGAGGCTGTCACCGGTGGTCGTCACCTTCAGACCCACTGCGGCTGCGATATTGCCTGCGTGCACGGTCTTGATCTCTTCGCGCTTGTCAGCGTGCATCAGCAAGATACGACCGATACGTTCCTTCTTACCCTTGGAGGCGTTGAGCACGTAGCTGCCTGCGTCCAGTGTACCGGAGTAGGCGCGGAAGAAGGTCAGCGACCCGACGAAGGGGTCATTCATAATCTTGAACGCAAGCGCCGAGAAGGGCGCCGTGTCGTCCGCAGGGCGCTCGATCGACTTCTCTTCGTCGTCCGGGTCGGTACCGACGACCGGCGGGATGTCCACCGGGCTCGGCAGGTAGTCGATCACAGCGTCAAGGAGCGGCTGAACGCCCTTGTTCTTGAACGCCGTGCCCAGGAAGACCGGGATCGCCGAGCCGTCCAAGCAGGCGGCGCGAATGGCGTCCTTGAGGCTCTCCTCGTCGAGGTCCCCCTCTTCGAGGTAACGCTCCATGGTCTCGTCGTCCATCGCACCAGAGACGGCGTCGATGAGCTGCTCACGATATTCAGCCGCCTGATCGGCGTAGTCGGCGGGGATGTCGACCACGTCGTACGCTGCGCCCAGGTCTTCACCGGTCCAGATCAGCGCCTTCATCTGCACGAGATCGACCATGCCGACAAAGTCCGCCTCTTTACCGATCGGGAGTTGCATCACCGCCGGCGTCGCGCCGAGGCGATCGACGATGGTGTCGACGCAGTAGAAGAAGTCAGCGCCCATGCGATCGAGCTTATTGATGAAACAAAAGCGCGGCACGCCGTAGCGATCCGCCTGACGCCAGACCGTCTCCGACTGAGGCTCCACACCGGCGACGCCATCAAAGACGCAGATGGCGCCGTCGAGCACGCGCAGGGAACGCTCCACCTCGATGGTGAAATCGACGTGTCCGGGGGTGTCAATGATGTTGACGCGGTGATCACGCCAGAAGCAGGTGGTCGCCGCCGAGGTGATGGTAATCCCACGCTCTTGCTCTTGCTCCATCCAGTCCATGGTTGCAGCGCCGTCGTGGACCTCACCGATCTTGTGCGACTTTCCGGTGTAATACAGGATGCGCTCAGTCGTCGTGGTCTTACCGGCGTCGATGTGCGCCATGATGCCGATGTTGCGGGTGCGTTCCAGGGGATAATCGCGTGCCATGAGAGTTCTCACCACCCAGAGATCTGGGCTCCTAAGGGTTTGTTGCTACCAGCGGTAGTGTGCGAAAGCCTTGTTGGCTTCTGCCATCCGGTGGGTGTCGTCTTTCTTCTTCACCGAGCCGCCCTTTTCCTCGAACGCTTCGAGGAGCTCAGCGGCGAGACGCTGCCGCATGGTGCGCTCGTTGCGCTTGCGGGAGAAGGAGATCAACCAGCGTAGCGCCAGCGCCGTGCGACGGTTCGGGCGCACTTCGACCGGGACCTGATACGAGGCACCACCGACTCGACGGCTCTTCACTTCGTAGTTCGGGCGGATGTTCTCAAGCGCCTGCTTGAAGACACCGACAGGCTCTTCGCCCAGCTTCTCTTCGATGATGTCAAATGCACCGTAGACGATACCCTCAGCGACGGACTTTTTACCGTCGAGCATCATGTACGAGATCAAGCGAGCGACCAGCTTATCGCGGTAGCGTGCGTCCGGGATCACTTCGCGCTTTTGGATTCCACCTCGACGACTCATGTCGACTCCTTACTTCTTCGGGCGCTTGGCGCCGTACTTCGAACGACCTTGACGTCGATCGTCGACGCCGGTGGCGTCGAGCTTTCCGCGGATGATGTGGTAACGAACACCGGGCAAATCCTTCACACGACCACCGCGGATCAGCACCACCGAGTGCTCCTGGAGGTTGTGCCCTTCACCCGGAATGTAGCTCGTCACTTCGAGCCCACTCGTCAGGCGAACACGAGCCACCTTACGAAGCGCCGAGTTCGGCTTCTTGGGCGTAGTGGTGTACACGCGAGTGCAAACACCCCGCCGCTGCGGACACTTTTTAAGGGCAGGGCTGGCGCTCTTAAACACGCGCTTCTTACGTCCCTTGCGTACCAACTGGTTAATCGTGGGCATCTTGGCTCCGTTCGCTACCTATACAATGCGCTCGCTCGCACGAGCCCAACCGCCGGGATCACCCCGGTCAGCGGGCGGCTCTGTTACGGACGGCCTGCCAGGGTGTCAAAGAGAAACCACCGCTATCGCCTAATTGTCGGAGCGGCCACGGCCATGGCCATAGCGCCCAGTTCATCGAGCCTTTCTCCGCCCAGGGCTTGCGCCGGCGTGGTCGCGTGCACACGTTGTAGCCAACAAGGAGCAGCGCGTGACCGACGACTTCCACACGGACGACGAACTCGAGATCCTAGAGCACATCGAGGAGGCTTGGTCCGACGCCTCGATGACGTCGCTGTCGGATGAAGCGCCGGACAATCTGATCCTCTACCCCTTAGACGATGCGGTCATCTTTCCAGGCATGCTCGTGCCGGTCGATATCCCCCCAACGGGCGACGCCCGCACGGTCGCTGATCAGATCCTCGACGGCGGGCGAACGCTCGGCTTCGTCACCATCAAAGACGAGCGCAACACCGACGAGCACCCCGAGCAAGCCCTCCCGGAGCAGCTCTACCGGATGGGTGTGCTCGCACGCGTGGTGCGCGTGCTAAGACTCCCCGACGACGGGCTGCGCCTCCTATGCCAGACCGGTCGCCGATTCTACCTTGAGCGTTTTCGGCGCGCCGATACGCTGTTGGTCGCCAAGGTGAGTTACCCACCGGAGATCAGCGCCCGAAACGAGGTGGAAACCAAAGAGCTCGAGGTCCTTCGGCAGCGCCTCATGCACGAGGTCCAAGAGCTGATCCGAATGCGTCCCGACCTTCCAGGCGAGGCGGCAGATTTTGTTGCGCATCTCGAGGGCGCTGGACCGCTCGCCGATTTTGCCGGCGCGAATTTCCTGCAGAAGAAACCCGAGCGGCAGCGCTTGCTCGAGAACATGGAGGTGCGCAACCGCGTCGAGCTTGCGCTGATCTACTTGGGGCGCGAGCGCGAGATGGCGGAGCTCGGTGAACGACTCCATCGCGAGATCCACGAAAAGATCGAGAAGTCGCAGCGCGAGTACATGATCCGCGAGCAGATCAAGCTGATGCGGCGGGAGCTCGGCGAAGAGCGCGACGAGCGCGAGGTCGAGCTGGAGCGACTCGGTGAGGCGCTCGCAGCGGAAGGGGTGCCGGATGAGGTACGTGAGAAGGGCAACCAAGAGTTGAGCCGCCTGGCGCAGCTCAGCCCGGAGGCGACCGAGTACAACATGCTGCGTAACTATCTTGAGTGGCTCACCGACGTACCGTGGGGCGTCGAAACCCAAGACCACCTAGACCTCAAGCGCACCAAGCGGATCTTAGACAAACACCACTATGGGCTTGAGCGGATCAAAGACCGGCTGCTCGAATTCCTCGCTGTGCGGATCCGCAACCCCGAACACAAGGGCTCGATCCTCTGCCTGGCAGGCCCACCCGGGACCGGAAAGACCAGCATCGCGCTGTCGGTCGCCGAAGCGCTCGGGCGCAAGCTGCATCGCGTCAGCCTTGGGGGGATGCGCGACGAAGCCGAGATCAAAGGGCATCGCCGCACCTACGTCGGCGCCATGCCAGGCAAGATCATCCAGGGGCTCAAACGCGCCGGGTCGATCAACCCGGTCTTCGTACTCGACGAGATCGACAAGCTGGGCTCAGACTGGCGCGGCGACCCATCAAGCGCCATGCTCGAGGTGCTCGACCCCTCTCAAAACCACGACTTCCAGGATCACTATCTCGACGTCCCCTGTGATCTCTCCAAGGTCCTGTTCATCGCTACGGCGAACGATCTGAACAAGATCCCCAAACCGCTCTATGACCGCATGGAGGTGGTGACGCTCGACGGGTATATCCCCGAGCAAAAGCTGCAGATTGCGCGCCGTTACCTGGTCCCGAAAGCGCTCAAGGAGCATGCGCTTGAGCGCAGCGAGCTTCAGGTACCCGCTGCGACCTTGCGCAAGGTCATCCAAGGCTACACGCGCGAGGCGGGTGTGCGCGACCTCAACCGCCACGTCCAAGCCCTGGCGCGCAAGGCGACCGCCAAGCTGGTGATGGAGGAGGCGACCGCTCCGCTCAAGGTCGAGGCCGGCGAGCTTCACGAGTGGCTCGGTCCACCTCGCTTCAGCGAGCTCACCGAGCAGCGCCTCAAACGCCCGGGGATCGCCGTTGGGCTGGCGTGGACGCCCTCAGGCGGCGATGTCCTCCTGATCGAGACCACCCTGATGCCAGGAAAAGGTATGGTGCGCGTGACGGGCAACCTCCGCCAGGTGATGAAAGAGAGCGTCGAGATCGCGCTGAGCTACGTGCGCTCGCGCAGCGAAGAGCTCGGCATCCCACAAGCCGTCCTTGAGCAGCACAACCTGCACGTCCACTTTCCGGCGGGCGCCGTTCCCAAGGACGGTCCGAGCGCAGGGATTACGATCGCCACGGCTCTGATCAGCCTGCTCACGGGGCGCCGCGCTCGCTCGCGCATCGCCATGAGCGGCGAGTTGACGCTGCGCGGTGAGGTGCTCCCGGTCGGCGGTTTGCGGGAGAAAGTCGTTGCGGCGAAGGCGCACGGAAACCGGACCGTGATCGTGCCGGCCGGCAACCAAAAGGACATCGAAGAGATCCCTGAAGGGGTCCGGCGAGGGCTGAACTTTGTCTATGCGGATGAGTACAGCGACCTGATCGACCAACTCTTGGTGCGTCGCCCCGACCCCAAAGCGGTCCCAAAAATCAAAAGTCGGTCCAACCAGAAAGGCTCAGACACCAAGCGGACAAAGGCTAGCGAATAATCCACACCGGTACGGGCTCCTCGATCCCCTTGAGCTGGTGAGCGCCTCCGGCCTCTAAGCCGCGACAGTGGGCTTGAACCTGCGCCGAGAACACCCCGCGCGCTTGGACGGTTTTGCACAGGCTCTCGAGACGGCTCGCGAGGTTGACCGAGGAGCCCATCACCGTAAAATCGAGCCGGTCGGGTGTCCCGATGTTGCCGTAGATCACCTCACCGATGTGACAGCCAAAGCCGGCGGCGAGCTCGTAACCGAGCTCTTTCGCCTTCTCGTCGACTCGCTTGAGCGCCTCCATCACCGTATCGACCATCGCTTGTGCGACGCGCGCCTCAGACCCTTCATCGATCGGAAACATCAGCAACATGGCGTCGCCAATAAACTTCAGGATCTCGCCATCACGTCGCTTCGCCTCCGCGCCGATGACCTCAAAAATCTGGTTCATGATCGGCACAATTTGTTCGCCGACGCGCGCCGAGAGCGCCGTAAACCCGCGCACATCCCAGAACATCACTCCCGCTCGCACGGTCTGGGACGAGCCGCGCACCACGAACCCATCGAGAACCCGGGGGCCGGTCTGCGGGCCGACATACGTCACGGCGATCTTGTGCGCTTGAGACGTGCGGCACGCAGCGTACACCACCAAACCTAAAAGCCCTCGCAGCGACTTTAAACGAGCGCGCAGATCCTCAGGAAAGGGCGCTTCGCTGCTCAAGCTGATCACCGCCGGTGTGCGCGTTGCGGGCATGTCCAAACGAAAGCAAGCGTAGTGGTTGAAGCCGTCGGCGCGCATCTCCTCAAACACGGGGAAGTCATGCGGGGGGGTGTTGAGGTCGCACTGAAACAACCAATCCCGGTCTCCAAACACATAAAAATAGGGCGTCCTCGGCACGCCGTCTTCGACAAAGACCGGATCCGCCGGACCGTGTATACTGAGCCCACGTTCCGCCGCGGTGTCATGGTCAAGGATGATGGTGTCAGCGAATGCGCGCTGCCGGTGCCAGGTCAAGATCACCCCCCACAAGGTCGGGTGCCGAAAACCCAAAATCTGGGTCATAGGTAACTGCACGCGGTCGGCGTCGATCCCTCGCTCGACCAGCACCTGACGGATGCTGCTCAAGACCGGTTGAAAACTCATGGTTCCCGCTACGCTCTCATCGAGACCGCGCAGCAAGTGGCCTATTTCGCTCTGCATTCGAGCCCCTATCCATACGCCGTCGAGGACGCTGGAGTCTCGTGTCTCTATCGACGATTCGTCAAGCTCCCAGCGGCTATCGACCGCCCCCGAGGCCATGGGGCAACGGCCTCGCCAACGAGAAAACGACCAAACCGAGCACACCAATAGAAATAAATTCGTTTATATCGATTATTTTTAGTTGAAATCATCCGCGAATCGACTATTCCGTTCACCAATCACCACTTCAGGAGGAATAACGGTGAATTTTTCGACCCTAAAACGATCAAATCGACTCGCTGCGGTGGTCTTGGTTGCCTTTGGAACGACCGCTTGCCCCGCTGAGGAGACCGATGAGCCGGCGGACGCGGGCCCCGCAGCGGTTGCCGATGCCGGTCCCGCATCCAACACGATCGCGGACATTGCGAGTTCGGACGAGAACTTCTCGACGCTGCTTGCGGTCGTCCAGAAAGCCGACCTCGTCTCGGTTTTAGCAGGCGACGGCCCGCTCACGGTCTTTGCGCCAACGAACGAAGCCTTCACCGCGTCCGGTTTAGACCAGGCAGCGCTCGATGCGCTGAGCGCTGAGCAGGCGGCTCAGATCATCACCTACCACGCCGTCGCTGGGTCGGTGCTGTCCTCGTCCCTCTCGGCAGGGGTGGTCAACACGGTCGCCGAGCTCTCGCTGGTCGTCGGCACCGAAGGGGGTGTGACGCTCAACGGCGGCAACGCCGTCGCTGGCGGTGCCAACGTGTCCACAGCCGACGTCACCGCTGACAACGGGGTCGTCCACGTGATCGATCGCGTCCTCCTTCCGCCCACGGTCGCAGATCTCGCCCGTTACGCAGGTCTGACTGAACTCGGCGCAGCGGTCGCCGCAGCCGGCCTGACCGACACGCTCTCGGGCGATGGCCCCTTCACGGTCTTTGCGCCGACGAACGAGGCCTTCCCCGACGAGACCGACGGGCTCGACGTCACCCAGATCCTGACCTATCACGTCCTCTCGGGCGCCGTGACCTCCGGTGAGGTCACCAGCGGGAACGTGGACACGCTCGCGACGCAGAGCTTCGGCGAAGGCGACGCTGCGGTCTCGGTCAACCTGGACCTCTTCATCGACACATCGGCCGGTGTGCGCCTGAACAACACCGCCAACGTTGTCATCGCAGACGTGCGCGGTACCAACGGCGTGGTACACGTCATTGATGGTGTGCTGTTGCCGCTGAACATTGCTCAGGTTGCGACCGTCGGCGGGTTCACCCAGCTGGTCGCCGCTGTCGGCGCCTCGGCGCCGATCCCTGCCGGCCTGGTCGGCAACGAAAACGACGTCCCCGTGCTCGACGCGATCTCGACGCTTAGCGCCTTGACCGTCTTTGCGCCCACGGACGACGCCTTCGGGACCGCCTTCCCAGGCGGTCTGCCCAGCGACAACGCAGCGATCTTGGGCGTCTTGGGTGGTCATGTGCTCGCAGGTGCCACGCCGGTGTTAGCCTCGGGGCTGCCCGCCGACACCAACGCTGAGGTCAGCGCCTTGATCGGCGGACTCACCTTCGACGCAGGCGCCAACCCGCCCACCGTGAGCCTGGTCGGCGGTAACTCCGCAGGGATCGTGCTGACCGATGTCGGCGCAACCAACGGCGTGGTTCACGTCATCGATGCCGTGCTCGTGCCGAACCCGTAGGGCTTGGCGCAACCGAGTCACGGTTGTGATGTTGAACTCAGGAGCCGGCGCACCGCAGGGTGCGCCGGTTCTCTTTTTTGCCTAAAATGCGCGCTAAGTGACTCAGCAGATCCCGCGGTATTTACGCTTACGCGGCCCGAGGTACGTCCCCTTCACCTTGCCCAAACGCCGGATACGACGCTCAGCGAGCTCGTTCGCAGCGAGGAAGGTCGGGATGTTCTTTTCGTCCGAGTAGGCGAAGATCCGATCGATGGTGTCGTGAATCTGGGCCGCCTGCCGCAGCGCTCGCTGTTGGTTGTACCCCTCGAGCTCGTTGGCGACGTTGATCAAGCCCCCTGCGTTGATCACATAATCGGGGCAGTACAAGATCCCGAGCTCACGCAGCTGCCGCCCGTGCTTCTCTTCATCGCCGAGGACGTTGTTGGCTGAGCCTGCGATCAGCTGACAACGGATGCGCTTGATGGTGTCGTCGTTGATCGTACCACCGAGCGCGCAAGGCGCGTAGATATCACAGTCAATATCGTAGATATCGTCGAGCCCGCAGACCTCGACACCAAACTCTTTCACCACCGTCTCGATCTTCTCAGCGTCGATGTCGGTGACGGTGATCTTGGCGCCCTCTTGAGCGAGGTGCCGGACCAGATAGTAGCCGACATGCCCCACCCCTTGAACGGTGACATGGCGTCCGTTCAACGACTCAGAACCCCAGAGCCGCCGCGCACCCGCCTTCATCCCTTCATAGGTTCCCATCGCGGTCACCGGGCTCGGGTCGCCCGAACCGCCAAGCGCCACCGAGATCCCGGTGACGTGATCGGTCTCCATGCGCACATGCTCCATGTCTGCGACCGTCGTCCCGACGTCCTCAGCCGTGATGTAGCGCCCATTGAGTGAGTCAACGTAGCGCCCGTAAGCGCGAAACAACGCCTCGGACTTGTCCGTGCGCGCGTCACCGATGATCACCGCTTTTCCGCCGCCTAGGTTGAGCCCCGTGATCGCTGCCTTATAGGTCATGCCTCGGCTCAGGCGCAGGACATCCGTGACGGCGTCTTCTTCACGAGCATAAGACCACATCCGTGTACCACCGAGCGCCGGACCGAGCGTCGTGTCGTGAATCCCGATAATGGCTTTCAAGCCGCTCACCGGATCATAACAAAAGACCAGCTGCTCGTGATCTGTTTCCGTCATCTCTGAAAAGATACCCATGATGCCTCCTTGACGCCGCCGACAAAGTTTGCGCGAACTCGGCGCCGGCGAGGGAGATAAGTTGAAATTCCGTACGTGCGCAATGGTGAGGTGAGCGGAATGAGGAGGCACTTGATCTGCTTGTCGCTCGCCGTCCTCGCCGTGATCTTGGCGAGTGTTCGGTTGCGCCCGACCCCATCGGCTCTTGAGCTTCCCGAGGCGACGAAAAAGGCGGCCTTCGCCAAGGTGGCCAAAGCATGGAGTGCCGACCCTGCGCCGCTCGAGGCTGGTTGGGGTCGAGTCGATCTCCCGATCGCCAAACTACACCAAGAAGGCAGCACATCGACCGTGCGCACGGGGCGGGCAGGCTTGCCGCCCCGTCTGTCGGTCTTGATCCTCGGTCAGCGGGGGCAACCCGAAGCCGTTCTCGTGACGGCCGAGCTGCTCTCGACGCCCCGTCGCACCAGCGCGCTGATCCGCGCCTACGCCGGAGAAGCCCTTGCGATACCGCCCGAACGTATCCTCATCGTGGCGACGCACACCCACGCCGGCCCAAGGCCACCATTTGGTCCGGCGCTGCGCATCGCCTTTGGCGAGCCCGAGCTTGAGGACCAAAAGCTCGCCGCAGCCGTCGCCTACGCAGCCGACCAGGCGAAGCAAAACTACACCAAGGTGCGTATGGGGTCATCCGACTCACAGCTCTCCACCTACATCGCGAATCGGAGCCCAGGCGCCTCGTCACCCGTCGATGACCGCCTCCGGGCGATCACCCTCAACGCATCAGGTCGCCGCCTGCTGTTGTGGTCCTACGCAGCGCACCCCACCCTCGTGTCGCGGCGCGCGCAGCATGCAGACGGTGATTACCCTGCGCGCGTCGCCAGCATCCTCGAAGAACAAGCTGGCTACCATCAGGTCATCTTCCTACCGGGTCGAACCGCTCATGCGACGGTCGCGACGCAGCGTCACCCCGACCGCCTCGCGGAGATGTTGGCGCACACGCTCGGCGGCCTCGCAACCATCGCCGAGAATCAGAGCACGGCGCTGACGGGTCTCGCCTTCGAGCAGATCGAACTGCCCGCGCTCGAGCCACGCCTCCCGGTCGCCGCAGGGCTCGTCGTGGCGCCCTGGCTTCACCAATGGCTCGGTCGAAACGAAGTCCAAACGCACCTGCTCCGGCTCGGGCGCATCGGGCTCACGTTCGTCTCGGGAGAGGTGAGCAACGGCCTCGTCCCGAGCACCTCCGGCGATCAGTGGGTGGTCTCGATGAGCGGGTCAGGTCTCGGCTACCTTGTCGACCCGCGCGACCGCTTCGTCGAGCCAGAGCGTCCGCTGGTGCTCCTCAGCGAAGCCGAGCTCTCGCAGATGGGCGAGCTGCTGCGCATCGTCGCAGGCAGCCTTAGTAAAGACCGCTGATCCGAAGAAAGAAGCCCGAGCCGTCGACCGTCTCGCTGGTCGTCAGCTGATCCGGTACCGCCGTGAAGCTATACCCCATACCGATCCGCATGTGCTTGATCGGCAGGTAGCTCAGACCGAGCGCCAGCCCGTTGCTCGCTGCCCCGACCGTGAGGTCAGCCATCAAGCGGTACTCCGCCCAGAGCTCGATGTCGCCAGGGATCGGCACCGCCTGCTGTCGCCGAAGCAACCGGGTCAACTCGAAGTCAAACCGGGGCACGAACAAGGCGGTAAGCGCGGTGCTGTTTCGAAGCAACGGATCGCTCTCCGAGTCCGCCTTGAGCGCAAGTTTCGGTGCGATCTGCAGATACCATGGGGTCCTAAAGATCGGCTCAAACGCGAGCAGGTCCTTGGTCAACCATCGGCTGTCACCGCGCATGTCCTGACGCCGGCTGTAGCGCAGCAAGCCACGGTACAGATCGGTGTGCATCGGGCGCAGCGCCAAGCCAACGCTCACCTCGTTGGCGAGGTGCTCGCGGCGCGCCGTGGTCAGATTGTGGACCTCAGCGAGCGCAAAGCGTCCCAAGACCGCCAGATCGGGGTTGAGCCGGAAGCGCCCATTAAGCTCGTGGAACTGAATGACCCGATCTTGCTGGGTTGCGTCATCGAGTTGCGCTTCACTCGCCAGCTCGAGCCGGAGCTCGGAGCGGGCGGTGAGCAGCAGCTTGCGTCGCTGCTTGTACTGCGCGCTCATCGCCAAGGCGTCTCGTGAACCGCTGACAGGCGCAAGCCCCCAACCGTTCATGCCGCTCTGCAGCAAGGGGCTCCCCGCTTGAGGTGCGCTCGGCTGCCCGATCAGGTCAGACGAACCGACCACCCGGCCGGTGCTCCCACGCGACGACGCTTGACCGGTCACCGGAGTCGGGCGCGCGAGCGCCGGTCCACCCGATAGCACCTGGACGCGCTCATAGTTCATCGACAGCGTCAGCCCCGGTAACAGCTTGTAGCGACGCCCTAATCCGATCACGCCGCTCATACGGTCTTGGCCGAGCGCATGATCCATATGCACCTCGGCGCGCGCCATTTCACCAGTCTTCTTCTTGCGCTCCATGGCGCCGAGCACGGTGGTATTGTAGAAGCCACCGCTCTGCGTCGTCAGGCGCTCCTGAACGTACTGTTCAAGCGTCGCGTTCGGGCGCCGAACGAGGCTCAACCGCGTCTGATTATCGCCATTCCAGCGCAGCTCTTCCTCGAGTTCAACGGCCAGCTTCTGGTCGATGGCGTAGCGCGCCCTTGCGGCGGTGAGCAGGCGAGCGAAGGGGTCGGTGAAGCGCAGATCGTCACCGCTCAGGATGGCGCGCTGTGCGCCGCCCACGCTCCAACGCTTATTCAGCCGATACAAGCCATCGACGCTGATGACGTTGGAGATCACGTCCGCACGGGCGCCCTCCGCGGCGTCCACATAGTTCATCGAGTCGCCCGTATAGCCCAGCTGATATTCGAGACCGCCTTGCCAGTGCTTGTGGCGGCGCTCGTAGCGTGCGGTCAGCGCCTCACGGTGAATGCGGCGGTACTCACGCAGCGCCGGCTCCGGGAGAATCCCTGCCTCGAGGCTGAGCGGCGCGGAGACTAAGCTATAGCTCCCATCGTACCTCAGCGTGGCGCGGTCGCGGTGATCGACCTTGTACGCGCTCAGCAAGCCCCAGCGCGTCTGCCCCTGGTCCAAGCTCGCGCCGCCACCATAGAATCCAGGTGTCGTCTGGCGAACATAGGCGTCGAGCGTGGCGTCTTCTTTCTTCTTCCGCTTGAGCCACTGCCCAGCCACCACTTTACCCGAGAGCGACCATGCGATCCCTGTACGCGGTCCACCGGTCGGGTTGAAGCTGGTGGGATAGAGCCTCCCGTTGAAGTCGATCGGCTGTTGCGCCGGGTCCTCGCCGAGCCGGCTGAAGCTGTTGCCCCCGTCCGCACTAGCGTAATGGTCGCCGTCGATCGCTCGGCTCCAGCCGAACTCGCCGCGCGCCATATGACCGTCTTTATGCTTCCAGCCGGCGAACGCCCCAGCAGCTTGGAAGGCGTCGGCGCCGTCGGCGCGCCCCTCATAGGCATACGAGACGCCGCCCTTGACCCCAAACCGCTTCGAGGATCCGTCGACTCGCCCACCCGTGGCAAAGCTTGCGAGCCGCTGGCTGTCACGGTGGGTGTAGGTCACGTGCAAGAACACCGGATGCCCGCCCAGATCCGCCGTACTGACGCCGTAGGCTGAAGCCATCTGCGTACCTGCCGTGGAGGGCAGCGGCTGATTGAGCATCAGCAAACCTTCGGTGGCGTCGATACGGTAGTCGGTGGTGCGCGCAAAGCTGCGCTCATAGAGCACGAGGCCGTTGCCAGCGTCTCGGACCACCAGGCGAACCCGCTCCGAGCCTGGCAGGATGGCGCGATGACGCAGTCGATAGAAGCTTGAACCGGTCCCACGCAGGAGATTGGTTGCGGTGCGAAGACCCGCTGCGGTGTCCGCAGCGTAGAGCTGTGCGCTCACATGCTCGGGCTTTTTGGGGTCACCAAACGCCTTATTGAAGGTCACGTCGAGCCCGTAAAATGCGCGGTCGTACTTCAACAACTTGCGGTTCGGCAGCGCGGTCTTGAAGTTCGCAACCCTCAAGCGGCTCTCGTCAGCCTTGAGATCGAGGAACAACGGCCCAGCGGCGTGAACCTCTTGAACCTCCCTCGACTCATCGCCGAATTCAGGCGGCAAGAGGCGCAGGCTCAGATCGTCCCGAGTGATCTCTTGGAACTCACCCCAGCGGCGGTCGGTGTCGACATAAGCGTTGAGGTCAATCCGCTTGAAGAAGCTTGAGTCCCCAAGGTCCCAGCGCTCTTTATACCACGCCATGGCGCGCCCGCCGAGTCGACCGTATGCACCGAGGTCGACGCTGCGGTCATCGCGCAGACCCGGCAGACGAGCCGCAACGGTTTGGTAGCCCAAATCGGCGATCGCCATCACAAAGCGACCGCTCGGCTTCACGTTGACCGTGCGGCTGATGCGCGCACGATGCCCGTCGGCGTCCTCGGCCTCGACCACGATTTTCTGCTCACCTTCTTTGAGGTGGAGCGCAGCGCCGAAGCGCCCAGACAGTGGGTGGACCTCGACGAGCTTGCCGTTGACGCGCACCTTCAACCCGGGCGCGCTGACACCGTAGACCCCGAGCTGCTGCGCGCTGAGCACAGCGCCTTCTTTCGGGAGTTGGGCGCGCAGACGCGTGGCGTCGGTCTCGGGTAAGACGTTCCCATCCGCCGACACAGCCGGGGTCACGAGGACCATCTCCATATCAGGGATGCGCGCCTCAACGTCGAGATCGAGCGGCACCTGAGCCGATCGCCCAGAGCCGTCCTCCACCTGAATCATCAGCTGACCGGACGCATCAGGAAACAACTCCCCCGAGACGGTCCCGTCGCGCTGAGCGAGCAGGTCACCCGCCGGGCTGTGCACCCGCGCGGAGCGGTTGCGTAGCGGCGGCAAACTGGGCAGCTCATCGCTGCGAAGGACCAGCTCAACCCTTCGGTTCTTGGCGTGATCAGACGCCTTGCGGGCGCGCTCGACCAGTCGGTTCGAGCTCCCCTCGCCGCGCACGCGAACACGCCCCGCGTCGACCCCGCGTGCCACGAGCGCCTCGCGTACCGCCTCAGCCATCTTCCCGCTCATCGTGTCGGCTTGGCTGGCGCGCAGGCGCACGTCGACGTGGCCGGTCAGCTCGATCGAGCCGCCCACGCGGTTCGCCAACTTGACGAAGCGGTCAAAGTCACGCTGAGCGTTCCCTTTGAGCGAAAAGCTCGGGAGGCGGCTCTTACCTTTGAGGTCGCCGAAGGGATCTGGCAGCACCATCCGGAAGTCTTCTTGTGGGCGGTAAGCTCTGAAGTAGACCGGTCGAGACAGCCCGACGAGTCCGCCTTTGCCGCGAGCGATGAGTCGGGCGCTGTAGACGCCCTCTCGCAAGATAAAGTTCGCCTGCGCGTTCTTGCCGTCCCAGTTGATCACAGGCGGGACCGGTCCGACCCCTTTGACGGTGTGGATCAAGACCGGCTCACGCGGCGCACCGGCGTTCTGACCTGGCTTGATGTCACCGTCTTCGACCGAGAACACACGCAGCTCCCAGCCCTCCATCGCCATGTCGCTCGAGGTGCCGAAACACATCCCGACACAGGCTGCCTTCGCGCCCTTGCCGTCTTCAGCTAAGTCCGTCCCCGCCGGGTTGAGCGGCACGGCGACGTGCATCGGGCGCAGGCGCACCGAGAGCGCGTCGAGATTAATCGCCTGCCCACCAACGGTCAGCTGCCGCTCGCGCCGGAGGCTACCCTTCACCGGGACCCCCTGACCGCGCAGGACGACCGCACGGGGGCTCAGCCCGTCCGGGTGACGCAACCGACGAAGGACGGTCCGAGCGCCGCTCGCGAAGACGATATCGACGCGCAAGAAGTGCCCGACCGGGACCTTCGCTTTGACCTCAGCGGTCCCCTCTTTGCTCAGCTCAGCGGGGCTTCCATTAACCAGCAGATGAGCGACCGGTTGCGCCTCAGGCTCGAGCGGGGGGTGCTGTTTCGCGACCGGGCGGTAGCGCACCTCGATGCGGCGGTTGAGCCGCGACAGGCGCGGGTCGTTCTCGGGCGCGAGCTTGCGTACGTTGCCCATCGCTTGGACACGGAATCGGTCGCGCGGCAAGCCCGCTGCCAGCAACATGCCCTCAAGGGTACGCGCTCGCCGCTGAGTGTAAGCCATCGCCGAGTCCTTGGCGCCCTTCTTGGGCGCGCCATACACGAACACCTGCGCCATCAGCTCATCCTCGCCGCGCAGTCGTGCGATGCGGTCGTTGAACCAACCCCGCAGTCGAGGCGCTGGCGTCGACCCTTGATCCACAAACAAACCGCCGTTGATCTCGTTGATACGAGCCAGCTTGCGGCGCTTGTCAGCCCCAGCGAGACCCAAACCTAAGCCCACCGGGATGACTCGGCTCGCTGCGCTGTCGCCACCGGCGTCGGTGACCAGCAACATCGCCTCGTAGCGCGCATCACGCGGCACATTGTCCGGGATGATCCAGCGCAGCAGCTCCGGCGCGGCGCCCTGCCCCTTCTTCGAGAACACCGCGCGCCCGTCGGCGTTGACCACACGCCACTCCCAGTTGGTGAGCGGCAGCGGACCAGCGACCCGAGCGTGCAGCTCAAGCGTTGTGTCCATGGGGTCGAGGTTCGGTCCTTGGGGCAGATCAAAGCTTGGGTCACCGTCCACGACGGTGGCGGTCGCCTCGACCACCGGCCCGTTGAGCGGCACTCCGTCCGCCGAGACCTTCTGCTCGACGAGGTCAGCTCGGACCCGAATAGCCGGCGGCGGATCGGGTGGAGGCGGCGCCTCGAGCCCTTCCGCATGGGGGTTCGCTGCGATCTCTTCAGCGGGGGTCAGGTCCTTGGGACAATTGAGCGTGTAATCCAGCGTGAGCGGCACGCCGGCCGTTACCAGGCGGTTGCGTCCAGGCGTACCCGTGAGCTTGAGCCCCGGCGGCAGCGTCCGCACGTCGATCTTAAAGCGCCGCAAGCCCGGGTTGAGCCGGCTAAAGTGGAACCGGCCGTAGCCGTCCGTGTCGACCCGGACCCCGTGATCTGCATAGATGCGCACGCCAGGGACACCGAACTCGTTCGGTCCCGGATGACCGTCACCGTTCGTGTCGCAGTACACGCGCCCGATCAAGGTCGCCTCTCGCAGCACCGGGTCTTCGATCAAGATCAGGCGATGCTCGGCAAGCTCGGAGACCGGCATCCGGCCGATGCGCGTCACGAGGTTGTTGGATGACAATAATTCGCCCGCTGCCATCGAGCTCGAGACCTGCACACGATAATGCCACAAGAGGCGGCTACCGGGTTGCAGGACGATCCCCCGCAGCGAGCGCAAAAACCCGTCGCCGTCGCTGCGTAGATCGGTCACCACAGCGCGCCGGCCTTCGGCGTCGACCCGCTCAAAGGCTTCCACGGCGCGGTTGCCGTCCTCGCGTAGGACCAAAAGGCCTGGCGGCAGCATATCGAGTAAGTCGACCCCTCCGTCGAGGCGGCTGTCCAAGGTCTGGCTGCTTCGGTTTTCGACCTCCACGGTGAAGGTCACGACGTCACCGGCGCTCGCCTGGCTTTTACTCGCCCGGCGCGTCACGCGGATGCTCTTGCGCAAGGGGTCGAGCGGCACGTGGTTGTTGAAGACGGCGTCTTCACCGCTCTGGATGTCGAAACGCAGGAAGTAGGGCATCCGCGCAGCGGCGTCGGGCACCGGCTCTCGAACGACGGCGCGCCCTTCCATCGGGTTGCCGTCACCATCGACCGGCTCAAAGAAGTCGCTGCGGTCTGGATCCTGACTCATCCTGGACGGGCGCCCAAAGCGGCGAGACAGCGTCGCGCCGATCGGTCGAAGCTCATCGCTCGGGAAGCTATGAAACGCACCAGGCGGCACGACCGAAAGGCGATAAATATGAGGCGGCTTGACGTCGAAGCGGTAGAAACCATCTGCGCCCGTCACCTGCCCTTGCTGACCCTCAGGTAGATCTGCGTCGAGGACAGGGTCCCCTGAGACGTCGTAAAGGATCTGCACCGTGGCGCCGGCAATCGGCGCGCCGGAGACCTGATCGTAGATGATGCCCGAGGGATCAATGGCGCAGTCTTGAGTCACCTGGGCGCCATCATTCAAGCCGCCCACCTGCTTGGCGAAGAAGCGCGTCCCTTGGCTGTTAAGCGCCATGAGCTCGACCGTCTCCCAGGTCAGCCCGGAGAAGGAGAAGCGCCCTTGCTCGTCGGTCTGCGTCTCGAGGGTCTGCTCCTTGTCTCGGCTGTTCGCGACGCGCACGAGCCAGTTCTGCAGTTTGCGCTCGCTGGAGCCGTTGAGGTACACCACCCCGCTGAGGGTGGCTCCCGGCGGCTCGGCGCCGACGACCAGGCGTGACTCCGCCGAGAACTCGACCGGCTCGCGCACGAACACGGTATTCGGGACTGCGTCGCCCTCTTCCAAATCGGCGTCGAGGATCGCCGTCAACCGCAGGGTCAGGTTCCCCCCCGCCGAGACCGTCAAGGGCTCGGTGTTGCGCAGGGTGTTCCCGCCGAGCGCGAGGACCGCCGGCTCGGCGCTGTCCGCCTTGTAGGTCATCCGATTAAGCGGGTCTTCGAGCGCACCGGCAGGGATGATCAGGTCCTGATCCCCCTCGTTGCGTAGTCGGATCTCGTAGACGATCTCATCGCCCGGTTGCACCGTACCGCCGTTGACATCGGTCGCCGACTTCTCGCCTTCGAGGCCCGCACCATCTGGGATAATGACCAGCGGGGTACCCTGCTGCCCTGGGGTCTGCGGGTCGCCGTCTGAGAGGCCCGCCTCGCCGTTGATGTCGAGCACGGCCTGATTGATCACCGTGCGGTTTGAGACGGCAGCGCGGCTCCTAAAGGTGAGCACGGCGCGGCTTCGGCGCGGTCCAAGGTCGATCACGAGCTCAAGGCGCCCAGCGCCTGCGTCGACGCTGACCTCGTCATCATCGACGGCGTCCGACAGCGGTGCCCCGTCTAAGGTCACGCTGTTGGCGACATAGGCCAACCCTTGGGGCAACGCGTCGCTCAGGCGCACGGTGCGCGTCCCGTTCGCCGTGCTGAGCAGCTCAATCGTCCAGGTCGCCTCATCGCCGCGCTGAATCTCAGCGGGGAGGACACGCTTGAACGCAGCGACTGCGCCTGCGCTGCCGACCTGCAGCACCGTCGGCTGCGGTGAGCCGGGCAGGTTCGGGTCGTCGCTGCGCCACGTAGCGCCGTCGTCATTCGCGAGCGTCGCCTGGTTGGTGATCACCTGACCTTGTTCCGCCTCCTCGACGATGCGCGCACGGAAGACCATCTGAACGCGCGCGCCAGGAGCCAGACCTTCCGGCACCGTCACGCCCGCCTCGAGCGGAAACGGCCCAGGTACGGGCGCGCCGTCGACAAGGAGCGAATCGTCGAGATAAACCAAGCCGCTGTCGAGCACGTCGGTGACCTGCAACGAGGGCAGCGCCTCGGTGCCGCGGTTGATCAGGGTCAGCTGATACTCCACCTCATCGCCCGGCTCGAGCGGCTCACCGTTCAGATCCACCGCGACCTTCTCAAGGACAGGGTCCAGCGGCGCCGCCTCGATCGTCAGAACCGTGGCGTCATCGGCCTCGTCCGTCGCAGGGTCATCGCTGCGGACGACCACGTCGCCAAAGGCGAGCTCCGCCTGGTTACTGACCGCCTCTTGTGCGCTCTGCGCCACGCGGGTGCGCACCACGACCTCGGCGCGCGCACCGGGCTCGATGTTCAGGCTCGCCTCGATCTGGTTGCCTTGGCTAGCGGCGCCGGTGACGTCGATCAGCTCGAGCGCCTCGTCGAGTACGTCGGTCAAAATGCCGCCCTCAAGCGCACCCTCGCCGTCATTCACGACGGTGATCGTCCATTCGACGACGTCGCCGCGTGCAGCCGTGACCGGCTCGACAGCCTTGGTGATCGTCAGATCAGGCGTCGGGATCACGCCGATGGTAATCAAAGTCGGTGAAGGGTCGTTCTCGCCGACGACGCCGTCGTCACTCAGGACGTCTTCACCGCCAAAGGACGTCTGCGCCTGGTTCGGAATCGCGGTGCCTTCGACCAGACCTTGAGCGACCTGAGCGATGAACGAGAGCTCGACCGACTCACCCGCACCCAAGCCCCCTTGGGACCAGACGATCGTCGCGTCTTGCGTCACGCTTGGCACACCTGGCTCGACACCGATCAACTCCAAGCGCTCATCGAGGGTGTCGCGCACCTCGAGCACGCCCGTGCCGTTTTGACCGGTGTTGGTCATCGTGATCGTGTAACGCACCCGATCACCCGGCAACACGGCGCCGCCGTTGAGGTCTTCGACCGTTTTGAGCAGGGTGACGCCTTCCTCGGCGGTGAGCGTCAAGTTGGTGGTGTCCGCCTCGCCCGGAAGCGCCGGGTCGTCGCTTAAGATCGGTTGGTTGCTCCCGGCCGGCTGGATGCTCGCCTGGTTCACCACGAGGGTCCCGTCCGGGGCAGCGCCGAGGACAGCGGTAAAGCTGAGCGTCACGTCGCGGCCTGCGTCCAACCGCTCGATGCTCCCGGTGATCCGCCCGTCTGCGAACGTGCCCCAGTCACCGTCGAGTTGGACCTGCTCGAGGTTGGGATCGATGATGTCGAGGATCGCGAGGTCGAGCGCGTCGACGGTCCCTTGGTTTCGAACCACCACGCGGTAACGCACCGTCTCGCCGATCCGCCAGACATTATCCGCGACCGACTCCTCGACGGTTTTGACCACAGAGATGTCCGGATTGCCGCCCACCAAGAAGGCGGTCGGGTCATCGACCTCAAGGGTGTCTGGGTCGTTGCTAAGGATGTCGCCGTTGTGCGTCTCTCCAGCGACTTGGACCTGGTTGGCGATCCGTGTCCCCGCCTGGGCGCGTGCGTCGATCTGTACCGTGACCGTGAGCGTCTCTTCGTTCCCGGGCGTCAGGTTGCCGAGCCCCGGCGCCTGAGTCGACGACCACCTCAAGGTCCGTCCGGTCACCTCCGCAGCCGGCTCCGAGCTCACGAAGCTGACGCCGTCTGGGAGCTGGTCTGTGACCACTAATCCGCGCGCCCGCTGCGTGCCACCTGCGCCGATCCGAATCCGGTAACGCACCTGGGAGCCAGGGACGTAGTCTGCGTCGCCAACCGATTCGTCGGTCTTTTCGACCACCAGCGTCGTCTCCGAGCGCACGGTGATGCTGGTCGGGTCACCCGCAAGCGGAGTGTCCGGGTCGTCGCTGTCAACGGCGAGGGCGTCGCTGGCGCTCAAGCGCGCCTGATTGATGAGCTCACGGCGGTCCTCCATAGGGTTCGCGATCCGCCCGGTCAGCTCCAACTCAATCGAACCACCCGCCGCAAGGCTGGCGAGGGCCGGCGTCGTCTGGGCGCTCCAGAGCGCCACACCGTCTGCGATCGTGCCCCCGTTGTTCGCGGCGACCTGAACCAAGCCATCGGGGAACGGATCGCGCAGCTCGAGGTCCTGAGCTAAAACCTGCGATGTGTTCGTCACGACGAGCGTGTAGCGCACCAGATCACCGGGGTTGTACTGCCCATCGTCTGCCGGGGCGACGGCCTTGCTCAAGGTGAGCGTCGGCACCGCATCGATCACCAAGCTGATCGGCTCGGCGTCAAAGGGCTCGAGGGTTTGACCATCAAAGCGCCCGCCGACGGCGATCGTCGTCCCGCTGGCGAGCCCCGCCTGAATACGGACCCGCACCGTCACCGTGCGGGTCGCACCCGCCGCTAAATCACCGAGGTTCTCCCAGAGCACGTTGGCGCCCTGCACTGCGCCACCGTCGTTGACCTCTTCAACGCTGAGCCGCGGATCGAGGACCGTCGAGACGACGAGGTCTCGCACCGGGGCTCCCCCGGTGTTGCGCGCAGTGAACTCAAGCACGATCACATCACCCGGTGTCAGCGGCGCCTGCTCGTCCGTAAAGTCGATGCTCGACGTCACCAGGATACCGCCCTGCGCCACGACAAGGTTGGGCGACGTCAGCGCCGTCTCGCCTTCACCCTGCACCGTCAGCGTCGCCTCGTTCGTCACGAGGGTCCCGTCCTGAACATTCGCCACCGTCGAGAGGAGCACGATGCTGCGGTTCTCACCCGCCGGGAGCCGCCCCGAGACCGTCAAGGTCTGACCGTTGCACTCGGCGTTCATCAACACTTGGTCGAAGCTTTGAACCGAGCAGCCGGTAAGCGGAGCCTGGAGCACGTCCTCCACGCTGAAGTTTGCCTCACGGTTCCCGGAATTACGCAACGTGATGGTGTAGCGCACTTGATCGCCCGGCACGAGCGGCGCGCCGTTGACGTCCTCGCCAAACTTGCTCGAGCTCGTCAGGTTCGGACCATCGACCACCCCAAAAACAGTCGGGTCGAAGGGGCCGGGAACGCTCGGGTCATCACTGAGTACGGGCTGATCAAGATAGTCGGCGTTCATCGAGAACTGATGGCTGACCAACGCCGGCTCGGCGCCCTGGATCTGCCCTTGGATAAACACGCTCTCCTCGTCGTTCGCCGAGACGGCCACGTCCGAGATGGTGATGGTGCGCGTCTGCGGATCGTAGCTCGACGGGAAGCCACCACCGAAGATGGACGGGTTGCTCAGCTGCGCCGGCCAGGTAGATGTGAGCGTCAGCCCGGCGGCGCCCGATGCGCCGATGTTACGGACCTCGAGCTCGTAGAGCACCGTGTCACCGATCTCAAAGACCCCACCGTTCAGATCGGTGACCCGAAGCAGGGGCGTCCCGAGCGAAGGGCCGACGATCTGCGTCTGGACCTGATTGGTCGAAAACTCGGCTTGCTCCGTCGAGGTCACCTGAGCCGTGTTGCGGATAATGGAGCCAGGTTCAGCGTCGTCGTTCACCCGCACTCGAAACGTGATCACGCACGAGGCGCGACTCACCGGCTGGTGCGGCAGCGCGCCGATGTTGAAGCCTCCTACCAGCGGCGAGGTGCCGTTGACGTCGCTCGGGTCCGCATCACAGGTGGTCACCGTGCTCCCAGGGTCGTAGGTCGTCCCCGTCGGGATCACGTCGACGATGGTCACATCGCTCGCTGGCGCCGAGCCGTCGTTGGTGATCGTGAGTTGATACTGGATCAGATCTCCAGGGCCGGCGTCCGTTCGCGACACCGCCTTACGCGTCGAGGCGTTGTTCAGGTTGGGCGAGACCACGTCTAAGCTCAAAGCCGTCCAGCCGAGCAGCACCATCTCGCCGTTGCCGATGAAGCCGCCGTTGCCATCCGACTGTTGTCCCGCCACGCCGTCGCCAGTCCCCATCCGGAAGGTCGCTGAGCGATCCCCTTCGCGCAGGATCCCGAGCCCTCCTGTGCCGACATCGTAAACGTCGATGTCCACACCCGGTGAGACGCCGCCGCCGACCGTCATGATCGAGCCGTTCCACAAATTGCCCACGCTGTTGCCGGGCTCAGAGAACAGCTGCGTCTCGTTCGGGTTGCCCGACGTCCTCATTGCCACGAAGTCGGGACAGTTGACACAGCGCGTCGGTCCCGGCGGCAGCAGCGCTTGGATGGAGCCGTAGTCCGGGTCCCCCTCGAGGCCAAAGAAGCTAAACTCACCCGACGCCCCTTCAGGCACCTGGAAGTTCTCCATCGTGACCTCGGTGATCCCTGCCGAGGTCTGGTCATCATCCATCAGCAAGAAGCCGTCGTTGACCGTGATGTTTCTGCGCACGCGCTCGTCCGGATGACTCCAGATGACCACCATCGACCACCCGGCGTACATCGTCTGGCAGCCAAACCGCAGACGCTGCTCGAGCTGGTTCGAGTCGGCGCAGCGGTTGTCGTTGGTCCCGTAGCTTTGACCGTCTTGCGGCCAGCCCGGAAAGGCTTGGACATCGCTGACTCGGTAGTCGCCGTTGATGTTGGCGCCCAAGCCCCTCATGGAGTGTGTGATGTCTCGCCGGCAATAGAAGAAGTCGACGTCGAAGTTGACGAATCGGCCGAAGCGAAAGTTGCGCCGCCGCGTGATGCAATCTTGCCCCTGCACCACCGCAGGGTCCTCGCCCGGTAAGGCTTGGTTGACGCTGAGGTCGTTGAGCACCGCCCCGTTCGGCAGCGTGAAGTCGACGTTGCGGTCGGGCGTCTGGTCGTAGGTGCCGGTCCAAAACAGGTACGCCGCCTCGACGGTAGCGCCTTGGGGCACGTCGACGACGGTGCCGACCGACCCGCCTTGGATCAGCGCCTTGTTGACGTTTTGGTTGTACACCATGAGCGTGTTTCCGGTGACCTCGCGGTCTCCGAAAACCTCGAAACTGCGCTCAAAAGTGGGATACTGTCCAAGGACGGTGGCCTGAGCGACGCTCGGGACCGTGAGCAGAGCCAAAAGGGCAACAGCTAGGCGCACAGGGTCTCCAAGGCCCCAATCAACCGGGCCTTCTTGCGCTGTACCCTAGCTGAGGAAGGCCCCCGCTGCCAACTTTCGCGCAGCAAAGGCAGAGCCTAGCGTACGAAGGGAGCGACCCCCAGCTGCGAGGTGCTCGTAGCAGCCTGCATCGATTCACCTTGCTGTGCGCCGCTGTCTCCGATCCGACCGCCCGTTACGAGCAAGACGTCGCCGGGCAGCGAGGTCAGCTGAAACTCGGCGCGCCCCGAGTCGCTTCCTTGCAAACTAAAGCGCTTGCGCTGGCTTCCGCCAACCAGCCGAGTCGGCACATTGCACACCGTGTTCTGTCCCACCAAGCACAGCTCGGCGGCGCCACCCCGGTCGAGCGTGATCGTCGACGGTCGATCCCCAAGGACAGCCTTGGCGAGACCACCGACGACCACCAGCGCGTTACCACGGACGGCGGCCGCTTCATGCCAGAGGCGGCCGCGCAGCATGTTCTTGTCGTAAAACTCGTTCTGCTCATCCCCGCGGGTGGCGTTGACCACGTTCGCTTGGTCGAGCGCTAGCGTCATGACCTGCACCTCCTCAGCGAACGCTGCGTCGAGGTTCGTGAAGGAGTCGCCATCCGCCGCCGAGGGGAAGCGGAGGCGCAGATGCTCAAGGTAGCAAAAGGCGTTGGTGCCCGGCTGGGTGCAGTTGACGCTCGGGTCGGAGCTCAGGTCCGGAAAGCGGGTCAGTCCGCCGTAGACGACCAGCTTATCCGCCACCACGGTGGCGGTGTGCCCAAAGACAGCCGGCTGAAGGTTACCGAAGCTGTCGACCTGAATCTGGTCGGTCGCCCCGTTGAGGTTTTTGATGATCTCGATGGCGCCAACGGCGTTGCCTGCGTCATAACCGCCTACGACCATAATCTCCGGACCATTACCGCTGTTTCGCAGCGCGAGGCGAGCGCCGGCGCGCGGCTTTTGGAGCGGCGTCCCCACCGCCTTGAAGGCGCCTGTCTGTCGGTCGCTGTCGAGGTCGAAGACGATCACGCCAGGCAAGGTGTTGGTGAGCTGAACGATCTCAAGGCGAAGGTTCGGGTAGCCGCCTGCGTCAGTCCGCACATCGCTCACACCGCCCACCAAGACGGCGCGGCGGCTGTCCACGCTGACCGCGGCGTGGTCTGCCCGTCGGTAGGCGTTGCCCGGCCCCATATTCATCACGTCAGACCAAGGCCGCTGAGACGTATCGCTCAGCCAGCGAGTGTACCCCTGCGTGCTGAACAAAAAGGCGGTCCCGAGAACGTCTTCTGCGCCGTTAGCATCCGTAAAGACTCGCCCCCCCGCGATCAGCACCGTGTCGTCCCCGATCAAGGTGGCGCTGTGGAAGGCTCGACCGCCAGCCGGCGGCGCCGGGAGCGGGATGTAGGTCCCCGTCGCTGGGTCGAAGAGCTCCGCGTCGGCGATGTCTCGAATGCCGCGGCTCTCGCCTGAGGGCGTCACGCAGCGCTCGCCGCTTTGACAGACACCGCGTCCACCGACGATCAACACCTTCCCAATGGCTGGGATGTAGGTCGCCGTGTGACCGAAGCGCCCGGTGATCATCTGCGTGCAGATATCTTGACCGCTTCCACCCGCTGCGCTCTGCGCCAGATCCGTCGTCGGGCTAAAGCGCCCTGTCTCGAGCAGCGGCACATAGACCGTACCGTCCGGCTGGAGATCGTTGGTGTGCCAGATGTGGGCGGTCGAGCCGTAACCCACCAGGTCCTCAGGGGCGAAGTCGACATTGCTCGAGCGCGACCCGTACCAGCGCACCTGCATCGCCGAATCGAGATTACCCGCCTCGTCGGTGTAGACCGGAATCGCTGGAAGACTCAGCCCGCCCTCGACGAACGTACCGGCGACGCTGCGTTGTCCATCGGCGAGGTCGGGGTTGCGCCCTGTCGGGTCCACAATCTGCACTTTCACGGTGCTCACCGAGCGGTGGTAGTCACGGTTGACGCACATAAAGGCGCCTTCGACCTTGAGATCCACCGTGGGGCTGCACGAAGCGACCCCGCCGGCGAGAGCCATCATTGACCAGATGCGTTTCATTCGGGGGTACTCCATGTCACCGAGGCGTTGACCGCAGACGGGGTGGCAGCCAGGCTGTACCAGAGGGCAACACCGCCACCGATCACCCCCGCGCCCACCAGCGAAGCGCCGGTAATCAGCGGCCAGTTGACCTGACTGCGCGTGCGCTTGCGCAAGCGGCGTGGCTTGCTGCTCACACCCCATTCATCAATCTGCGCCCTCGCCTGAGTGCGCCCCCTCGAGCGGGACCGATCACGGCGTTTGCGGGTCCGAGGCTTCTCATCGTCGCTACGCGCGCTCGAGGCTCGCCGCCGCGGGCGCGGCGCAGGATCCTTAGCGCCCCGATCGGCGCGCCGGCTGGCGCGCTCCGCCCGGCGCCTGTCCACGCGCTCCTCGCGCCGCTCGGTGGCGTCCTCTCGGTCGCGCCGGTTCGAGCGCTCCGAAGCACCCTCGAGGTTCATTTTGGGCTTCTCGGCGCGGCGCCGAGGCTTCGCCCGCTCGCCGCGCTTGAGCGGTCCGCGCGCGTTACCCTGTTGCGCCAGGCTCTTGCGCTTCCCACCGAGCGCCAGGCTTGCCCACTTGACCGGTTGAGCCTCTTGCTGCGGCGCCTTGAGCCCCTCGATCAGCGTACCACCCTTGAATTTTCCACCGACAAACGACGCCGCAAGCTTGATCAGCTTCTCGTTGAAGCCGAGCATCTCCGGCGCAAGCCCCAGAAAGTCTTCGTCGATGCTCATCGACTTAAGGCGAACCGCCTGACCTTTGCGATCCACGGCGATCATGCTCACCTTGATCACCGCGTCCACCTTGGCGATGCCACCGAGCAGCGCCACAGTGGATTTCCCGCCGTGCTTTCGGAGCAGCTCAGCCGCCAGCGAAATGGCGTCGGGGCTGACTCGGTTGTCGCGCATCTCCGTAAAGATACGCCCGGTCTTTCCTCCCCCTAAGGGCTTGGTCAAACGAGCCTGAACGCGGACCTCATCGCTACCCACCTTGACCACCTTGCCAAACGGCTTATGGCCCGCCTTGACGACCGCCAGCAGGTGCTTGGCGGGCGGTAGGTTCCGGATGATCAGCGGCGCCGGCCCCAGAGAGACCCCGTTGAGAAAAACGGTGGCGCCGGGCTCATCCGCTTGCACCACCAAGGAGCCGGCGCTGCGACGGCGCACCTCGGCGACCGCGTCGGCGAGCAGATCGCTAAAGGCGTCCGAGAGCTCAGCTGCGCCCTTGCCATCAAACAGCTCGGCGCAGGACGAGGCGACGATGTCGAGGATGCTCATGGTTTTGTTGCGCCGCCCCCGGCGCAGCTCGCCTTCGGCGACGAGGATCATCGAGCGGCAGTAGAGCCGCGCATCGCGGAGATGCTCAGGGTTCTGCATGACCTGCCGCACGACCCGCCCTGCGCTCTTGATCGCCTGCGAGAAGCGACGCTTGCGCGTGTTGTTCTCAGCGACCCGGATCTCTTTCTCCCAGCGCTTCTTGAGCCGCGGCTCAGGGTCATCGAACCGCGCGCTCCCTAGGCGCGGGTTGTACTGCTCGACCGCAAAGCCCGCCGAGTCGCCTAGCTCCGACGCGATGTTCTTGACCGCATCATCAATTTTTGCAGGCTCAATCGTCTTCCAGACCGGCTGCAGTGGGATCAAAAAGAGTGGCTTTTTCGGCTTCTTTTCCTCTTCTGACTCCACCACGGCGTCCGACAAAAAGTCGTCATCCTCGGCGCTCGCTGCGCTCGGGATCAGCCCTGCGACCAGAGCAAAAATCAGACATTTACGAATCACAAAAGCTCCGTTCAAGTGACCTTTCCCCGAGGGTGGGGAATGGGTATACGGCTCAAGGGTGCGAGCCGCTATCACGCAGTCTAGGGCAGGTCAATTGGCACATAGACCGACAAACAGCCGATCGTTCAGCATCCTTCGACGACTCGTCCTCGCCTACGCGCTCCTCATTTTGGTCACCGGTACTGTAACGGGTATCGCCGCGTTTCGCATCCACAACACGACCACAGCGCTCGAGGTCAACGGCGCCGTGCTGCTCCCGCTGGTGGCTGAGATCGGTGAATTGCGCTCGCTCATTGCGGGGACACGCACCTACATCGACCAGGTCGATCCCGAGCGCGACCTCAGCGACGAGATCGAGACCTTTCGCGGCAGCTTTGAGGCGAGACGGCGCGCCCTGATCGCGCTGAGCGACCTCGCCAAAAACCGCCCCGATATCCGGCAATCTGTCCCTCGCCGGCACCTCGACCTGTCGCTCAAACGTCTGAACGACCTGAGCACGCTGACGGAACGCTCAAACTTTGTCGAAGCGCTCGTCGACATCGACCGTGAGCTCCGGCTGGTGCTCGTGCTGGCGCGCGCCGAGATCAAAACCCGCTCACGCGAGGCGGCGCTCTCGGGCGCTCGCGAGGTCCAGTGGCTCATCGGTTTAGCTGCCTTAGGCGCCATCGGCGTGCTCATCTTAACGCTGACCTTAATTGCGCCGCTGCGCAGCCTCGAACACCTCCGATCAGCGGTGGCGCGTGTCGAGGCGGGACAGCCCGTTCCCCAGCTTCAAGCGGGTAACGACGAGGTCGGCGCCACGCTGCGCGCCGTCCAGCGTATGGCGGAGACGGTCCAAGGCAGAGAGCAGTCGCTCAAAGACGAGCGCAGCCGCCTCCGGCAGGCGCAGAGCGAGATCGTCAACTTGATCGAGAGCGTGCCACAGGCGCTCGTCGTGCTCGACCCCCAAGGGCGCGTCACGCGCATCAACCAAAGCTGCCGCCGACTCTTCGCCGCCAACCCGGACGCCTTCCTTGGCAAAGCGCTCAGCCAAACCCCGGCGGCGCCGCTCATCGACGACCCAGGGGCGCTCGGTGAGGTGCTCTCGATCGCCGACAGGACCTATGCCAACGAGCTCAGTTTTGGCGAGGCGCGCCGCGTGGCGGTGCACCTGAGCAGCTTGCAAGACCGCGACAGCAGCCGGCTGGCTCCCCCGATCCGAGGCGCCATCCTCGTGATCGAAGAGGTGACACGACGCTTTGATGCGGAGCTGGCGCTGCGTCGCCACGAGCGGCTTGCGGCGACCGGTCGTCTCGCCGCCCAGGTCGTCCACGAAGTCCGCAACCCGTTGTCCACGATCGGTTTGGCGGCGCGCATGCTCAGCGACGATCTCCCTGAGCAATCCGACCCGGAAGGCTGGCTCGATCAGATCCGCTCCGAGGCGGCGCGCCTTGAGCGTGTGACGCAAGCCTATCTGCAGATGGCGCGCCTGCCTGACCCCAAGCCCCAAGACACGCTGCTCGCTCCGCTCGTCGGGGATCTGATTCGCTTCTTGAACGATGACCGCCTCAGCTTTGCGGTCGATGACGACCTGTCGGCTTGGATCGACCCAGACGGGCTGCGTGGCGTCCTCATCAACCTGGTCCAGAATGCCTTGCAGGCGGTCGATGAGCGCAGCGGCTCGGTCCACCTTCACGCTGAGGTCGCGCAAGACGCCGTCACCCTCTTGATCGACGACAACGGACCAGGGATCTCCGAGACCGTGCTTGAGCGCTTAGGGCAAGCGTTCATCGACGGCAGGCCGACCGGAACCGGTTTGGGTTTGGCTCTTGCGATGGAGGTGCTGGCGGATCAAGGCGGACGGCTGGAGGTGACGCGGCGGCCTGAGGGCGGCACGCGCTGCTGCGCCATCTTGCCAACGGATCCCAAATCATCCAGATGACCAGCGCTAAATCGCTGGGGGGGTGCCCATGAGATACGCCATCTTTGGACTCACATTGCTCACCACCGCGTGCGCAGGCGTACCTATCAAACACACACCGAACCCGCCGCGCTCCATGGCGGAGCTCAAGCCCGCCGGTGACCTTGAGGCGCGTCGAGAGCAGTTCGAGCAGCACGCCTTTAGCCTCGCATCCAAAACCACCACCGTCGTGATGCGCGGACGTTTGTCCTCGAGCACCAGACGATACAGTGACCACTCGCTGCTTGCTCAAGACGGGAGCTACTACGCATTGAGGGATTACCTCCCCGAGCTTCAGCGCGCTGGGATCGCTGAGGATGTTGAGAACCCGACCAAACACTACCAAGCCGTGCAGCAGGCGTCTCGCTGGTTCCGCTACGCCGGGGCGGCGCTGCTCGCTGGACCCCTGACAGCCTATATCCTACCGGACACCGACTGCGGCCGGCGGCCGAGCATCAGCGACGATGCGCGCGCCGCATACGACAGCTGCAACAGCTCCAACATGATGCGGCCGATCTACGGCTTGCTTGTGGGCGCGCTCGCAGGTGGAGGGCTGGCGGTCTATGGGGTCAACCAAACAGGGGCTGCGGCGCGCCCGCTCGGCAAAGCCCGAGCCATGGCAAAGAAGGAGCGGAAGCGGTGGGCGCGCGCCTACAACAAGAAGCTACTCGAGAAGCTCGGCTTGAAAGCAGCGCCGAGCGTCACCACGTCCCCGTAAAGACCTTTCGAGCGGGGCCGCGCATCCACAGCACGCCGTCGTCGCCAGGGTCGAACGAGAGCAAACCACCGGGCAGCTCGGTCATCATCGGCCAGGGGCGCCCGAGCTCCTGATGCGCGGCATAAGCGCTCGCTGCTGCCCCGGTCCCGCACGCTTGGGTCAAGCCCACCCCGCGCTCAAACGGTACGACGATCAGCGCCGAAGCGCCCGAACGCACCTCGTGGACATTCACTCCATCGGGGAAGTCTGGGTGCGTTTGCATCGCCGCTCCAACCGACTCGAGATCAAAAGACGCAGCGGGGTCGAGAAAGACGGCATGCGGGTTGCCGATGTCGACCGAGACATAGCGAAACCCCATAAACTGACCTGCTCCTACCCGCTTCGCCCGGCCGACCTCCACCGCCACGCCTTCGCCGACCTCGCCCACGCGCAAGGTCCCGCTGTCGGTGGCGATCCCACCATCTAACCCCACGCCTCGCGCGGCGAACCAGCGCGCCGCGCAGCGTAGCCCGTTCCCGCACATGGCGGCACGCGAACCGTCTGCGTTGAAAATCGTCATGCTCGGCGGCGAGCGATCCAAGAGCAGGACGCCGTCGGCGCCGACCCCTCGCCGTGCGTCGCAAAGCTCTTGAACGGTGGTGTCCTCAGGCAACGACTCGAGCACGACAAAGTGATTGCCCAAGCCCTCCCACTTCTCAAAGAACACGCTCATCAACGTCCTTTCAGGGCTTGCTGTCCTCACGGCTCCGGCCTACCAGTGCGCTATGAGAGCCCTCGCCTTATCCCTCGTCTTCGCCTCCTGCGCTACCCTCGAAGGGACAAAGCCCGACCTCCAGGTCCAGCTCGAGGGCAAATTGCTCGGGCATAAGGTCTATGCGCAGTGCGCGCTGCACCGATCCGCCTTTTTCGACGACCCGACCCGCGATTTGGTGAGCGCGCATCGCGTGGGCGCCCGCTTCCTCGCGCTCAACGCTCGGGGCGAGCCGCTGCCCTTGGAGGCCAAGCTCAACCGCGTCCACCCAGGCTCGATCTGGCGTATCGACCGCATCAGCTTCCCGACACGCTTTGAGCGGGTTATGCGCCCGCTGCGCAGCCCTCGACACCTCGCCTGGCTTCACCTGCTCAGCGGCAGCAGCCGCGCAGTCCTCGTCATCCCTGAGCACTTGGGCGACGCCGAGGCGGTTTTGAGCTGGCTGGATCAGCGCTTTGGACATGAGCCGCCGAAGGGGCTTGCGGGCTTGAACCCTGCGACGCGCTCGGCGGTCACCCAAGGACGACTCGTCAGCGAGATGGACGCAGGCGCCGCTAAGCTGGCGCTGTGCCCGCCTGACCGGGTCTTTCGAGACGTGCGCGCCACCCCGCCTGTCGAGAAGTGGATCTACCTGCACCAAGGAGGCGATCACCGGATGGCGGTGCTGATCGACGGCAAGGTCACCGGCAAGCTGTTACCGCTCAGCTCTGAGGCGCTCAAGGCGCTCGAGCAGCCTTAGCCGTCCTTGACGACCGGGCGGATGTGGAGCTCCTCAAACTGCTCTGCGTCGATCCGGCCGGGGGCATCGAGCATCACGTCTTGGGCGCGGTTGGTCTTCGGGAACGCGATCACGTCGCGTAAGCTCGAGGCGCCGACCATTTCCATCACCAAGCGATCCACCCCAAGGGCGAGGCCGCCGTGTGGCGGAGGACCAAAGCGGAAGGCGTCGAGTAAGAAGCCGAACTTTTCACGCTGCTCTTCCTCGGGCATCCCGAGGACCCGGAACATCCGCTCTTGGACCTCGCGCTGATGGATACGGATCGACCCGCCGCCCATCTCATGACCGTTGATGACCAGGTCATACGCTTGGGCGAGCGCCTGACCGGGGTCCGTCTCCATGCTGACCGCGTAGTCAGCTTGAGGCGCTGTGAACGGGTGATGACACGCCACCCAGCGCGTCGTGCCGTCGTCGAGTTCCACCTCATCAAACATCGGAAAATCCGTGATCCAGAGCGCCTTGAACGTCCCTTTGGGGCGTAAGCCGAGCTCATCGCCCAAGTGCAACCGCAGATTCCCGAGCGCCGCGTTGGTGACCTGCTCTCGGTCCGCCACGAACAAGAGCAGGTCGCCCTCTTGAGCGCCGGCGCGCTCGGTGATCGCCGCCTGCTCGGACGGGTCGAAAAACTTGGAGATCCCACCTTGCCAGCCCTGCGCGTTGACCTTCGCCCACGCCAACCCCTTAGCGCCGTAAGGCTTGGTGACGTCTTGCAGCGACTCGATCTGCTTTCGTGAACGCTCGGCGCCGCCCGGCAGCGCCAGCGCCTTGACCAGACCACCCGACTCCACCGTCGAGCGAAACACACTAAAGCCCGACTCAGCCACCAAGTCGTTGAGCTCAGCGAGCTCCATCCCAAAGCGAAGATCCGGCGCGTCTTTCCCAAAGCGCCGCATCGCCTCGGCGTAGGTCAACCGCTCCAGCGTCTCGTCGAGCTCGACGTCAATCACGGCGCGAAACACGTGCCGAATCAACCCCTCGACAAAGTTCATGATCCGATCTTCGGTCGGGAAGCTCATCTCCATGTCGACCTGAGTGAACTCGGGCTGACGGTCCGCCCGGAGGTCCTCGTCGCGAAAGCAGCGCGTGATCTGAAAGTACTTATCGTACCCTCCGACCATGAAGAGCTGCTTGAAGATCTGTGGGCTCTGCGGGAGCGCAAAGAAGGTCCCCGCGTGGACGCGACTCGGGACCACGTAGTCACGCGCTCCTTCGGGGGTCGAGCGCACAAGGAAAGGGGTCTCAAGCTCCAAAAAACCGTGGCTGTCGAGGTAGGTCCGAACCGCCTGATTAAAGCGATGGCGAGCGACCAAGTGCTCTTGCAAGGGCTTCCGCCGAAGGTCGAGGTAGCGATACTTGAGCCGGAGCTCTTCACGCGCGTCGACCTCGTCAGCGATCAAGAAAGGGGGCGTCTCCGACTCACTCAAGACCTCTAACTCGGTGACTCGCACCTCGACAGCGCCCGTCTCGAGCTGCGCGTTCACCGAGCCGCCGTTCGCCACCCGGTCCTCGACCACGCCTCGAACGGCGATCACCCACTCGCTGCGCAGCGCTTTACCGCGCGCTGAGAGCTCGGCATCGAGCTCTTCGCCGAAGGTGACCTGCGTCAAACCGTAGCGATCGCGCAGGTCAATAAAGCGGCGCCCACCGAGGTCTCGCCAGGCACCAACCCAGCCCATCAACACGACCTCAGCACCGAGATGTTCGGACCGCAGCTCACCGCAGGTGTGACTCCGACCCTGCTCCAGCAATGTGCTCATCACGCTCTCCCTCACAGGGCGGGCTTTACGCGCTCGGAGCCCGCCGGCGCCAGCAGAATGTCGACTTTTTGGAAGGGGTGCCTAGCCGCGACGCATGACCCGGGCGATGTCCCGATCCATGTCCCGCTTTTTGATGTCCTGCCTCTTGTCATAGTCGGACTTACCGCGCCCCACGCCCATCTTGAGCTTCACCAGCCCGCGTGCGTTGAAGTACATGCGCAGCGGCACGATGGTGCGCCCCTTGGCGTGAACCGCTTTACTCAAGCGATCGATCTCACGCTTGCTCAGCAGCAGCTTGCGGCTGCGATCAGGCTCGTGGCCAAAGTGAGAGGCGCCAGGCCAGGGCTCGATCCGGCACCCGATCAAGAAGACCTCGTTGCTCACGAGGGCGCAGTAGGCCTCGGCGATCGAGCAGCGCCCGGCGCGGATGCTCTTCACCTCTGAGCCCATCAGCACCAAGCCTGCCTCTAGCTCCTCCAAGACCTCGTAGTCGCGGCGCGCCCGCCGGTTGACGATGCTCGGCGATGACGTGCGATCCGGCTGCCCTTTACCCTTGCCCATGAGCCTCTAGTCCTTGTGCGCCGCTCAATAGAGCCGCGTGACCTTGTCACCCACGGCTTGACGCCCTCCCGCGGCAGGCGATGAGAAGCTCTCCTCTGCGCTTGGAAAGCTGCGCTCTTTGACCGCTCGAACGTACCCCTCAAAAGCGCCGCGCATCTGCGCGTAACCGTCCATAAAGGGGCGCACGAATTTGGGTCGAAACGATGGGTTCATGCCCAGCAGGTCGGTGCAGACCAAGACTTGCCCGTCGCAGCCGACGCCCGCGCCGATCCCGATGGTCGGGACCGGCAAGCTGCTGGTGATCTGCTCCGCCAGTTCTTTGGGGATCCCCTCCAGAACGACCATGCAAGCCCCGGCTTCAACGACGGCGCGTGCATCCTCGAGCACGCGCTGCGCCGCGGCCTGGTGACGCCCCTGAACCTTAAAGCCACCCATCGCGTGAACACTCTGCGGCGTGAGACCGACATGCCCGACGACCGGGATGCCCGCGTCGACGATCGCCCGCACCTGCGCAACGATGCTCCGCCCGCCCTCAAGTTTAACCGCCTCGGCTCGTCCTTGGCGCACCAGATAGCCCGCGTTTCGGACCGCCTCTTCGGGGCTCGCCTGATAGCTCATAAAGGGCATATCAGCGACCAAGAAGGGGTTGGGCGCGCCCCGGCGGACTGCGCGACAGTGGTAAGCGACCTCCTCAAGCGTGACCTCGAGGGTGTTCTCTAAGCCGCCGATGACCATCCCGAGCGAGTCGCCCACGAGGATCGTCTCGACGCCAGCGTCTTCAATAATTCTCGCCATGGTGGCGTCATACGCCGTGACCATGGTGATGGGTTGTTGGTGAACCTTCGCTTCGGCGAGGTTGACGATGGTGACCTTCTTCACGGTTCACCTCCTCCTCTGTTCAGCTCGAGCAACCACCGTCGTCACCGATCGCTTGTTCAAGTCTCCGCCTCACGATGAGGTCAAAGCTTGCGACTACGACGTCGGGACTTCGCTTGGGGTCATGCTCGCCATCTCTCGGGCGCTGATGTGACGATTGAGCGTCTCCATAACTAAATCACAGACCCGGCTCAGCTCGTCCGGGTCGCTTCGGTAATTGAACTCATCGGTGTCGAGGATGAGCAGCGGTGTGTCATCGTAATGGCGAAAGAACTCTTCGTAAATGCCACACAACTCGCGCAAGTAATCGAGCGTCATCGCCGCCTCGTAGTCCTTACCGCGCATCCGCACCCGCTCCATCAGCGTCTCGGGCTTGGCGCGCAAGTAAACCACCAGATCCGGTTGAGGGATCTGCTCGACGAGGGCGTTGTAGATCGTCGAGTACAACCCGAGCTCATCCTCGCTCAGCGTCATGCGTGCGAAGATCGTGTCGCGCGAGAACACATAATCGCCCAAGAAGTACTCGTGAAAGAGGTCCCCTTGGAGAATCTGTCGCTGCTGCTGATAACGCGACAGCAGGAAGAAGATCTGCGCTTGAAAGGCGTAGCGCTCTTTGTCTTGATAGAACCGTTCAAGGAAGGGGTTCTCGTCGGCTTGCTCGAGGATCACTTTGCCGTTGAGGCGCTGCTCCAGCGCCCGCACAAGGGTGGTCTTACCCGCCCCGATGGGGCCCTCAAAGCCGATGTAACGCATCCCTACCAGGCTCCATCCTGCGCCTGAAGTAAGACGCCGACGCGGGTCACGGGGCTCTCCGAGCAGTCCGCCTCGTTGACGACCACGACCTCACCGACGCGCAGCCCCGGGTAGCTGACGTCCACCGACAGCGTGTCCATCAGCTGCGACGTGTCGCCGTCGTCGTCGCGCACCTCCACCACAAAGGTGTCCGAGAAGTCCTGAATCACGACCTCGGTGTCGGTCACCGAGAAGGTCGCCTCGAGCGCGTTAGACTGGACCCCGCTGGTGTAGACGGTCTGACCACCAAAGCGCAGCTCGACCTGGGGATCCGGCGCCGAGCCGTCTCCGGAATCAAATGGTACGCCGTCGAGATCCTCTGAACACAGCTCAACGTCAACCTGGGTCACGAGGTAGGTGCGGTTGAGCAGGTCAACGCACTGCCCGGCGCCGCACGCTTGATCGCTCGGGCAGCTGCTGTGCTCGCCGCAGGTCCCGTCGCGGTTGCCCTCATCCGTACCGATCACCGCACACCCTGCCGTCAGCAACAGCGCCAGCATCGTCCCTACGCTCTGTCTCATCCTGTTCTCCTAGTTACGAGCCGCCAACGCGCGGCGCACATCTCAGACGACCGGACGACGCCGAATGTTCATCACGCGGCGCAACGGCCGGCAAGGGTATTCCCTCGCCTCAAGCGCGACCAACCTGGCCCCTCGACCACTCGATGCGCTGCTCAACTGCCCTGCCTCTGTAGGCCTTCTCACGGCAGCGTAAGGACGCCTCGCTTACTGGCCGGGACGTCCTCGCTCACGGCGTTTCGTCACAGGGCGCCGATCGCTGAGCGCCTCGGCTAACCGGACCAACTCGTGGAGGGTCAAGGTCTCACCGCGCCGCATAGGGTCGATCGCCAGGCGCTCAAGGCACCGATCCAACTCCTCCGGGTCCTCCCGAAACCAGGTCTTAAGGTTGTTTCTCAGCGTTTTTCGGCGCGTCCCAAAGACTGCGCGCAGGCAGCGCTCGTACGCCCCCTCATCGACCTCCATCACCTCCGTTTTCGGCTGCAGCTGGATCACCGCTGAGCGCACCTTTGGTGGCGGTGTAAAGGCGCCGGGGGGCACATCGAGCACCCACGAGACCTCGCAGACGCGCGCGATCTGCGCCGAGAAGCTCGACCACCCGGGCGCGCCCGGCTCAGGCGCTGCGGCGCGCTCGGCCAGCTCTTTCTGGAGCATGATGGTCATCTGTCGCCAGCGAGCCCGCTGCGGTAGGTACTGGAAGATCAGCCGCGAGGAGATGTGGTAAGGCAAGTTGCCCACGACCACCCAGTCCTGCTCATCGAGCGTGTGCGTGAGCGCGTTGCCCTCGATCACCTCGAGCGCCTCGCCGAGGAACCGCGCACGCAGGATGGGGACCAAGTCGCGGTCGCGCTCAATCGCCACGACCCGACGTCCGGTCGCCAGCAGGCGCTCCGTGAGATCACCGAGCCCTGCGCCGATCTCAAGGATAGGCATCGACTCAGGTGTCCCCGCCACGGCCGCCTCAGCGATCGCTTGCGAGATCGTTGCGTCGTGGAGGAAGTTTTGCCCCCAAGCTTTCTTCGCTCGGAGACCAGCCAGCCGCAGCCGCTGTGCGGGCGTCAGACGTTCCATGAACGAGCCGGTTTAGAAGTCGCCCGTGCGCGCCTCGTGGTCTGCGCGCAGGTCGTCGACCGGGCGCAGGAGGGACTCCCTGATGTCGCCG
Source organism: Myxococcota bacterium (assembly GCA_036338695.1). GTDB lineage: Bacteria > Myxococcota > UBA4151 > UBA4151 > UBA4151 > CACGMS01. The sequence goes on along the minus strand of JAYZBQ010000004.1, from coordinate 41,739 downwards.
ACGAAGCGGACGTGCTCGGCGGCGACTTCGCGCAGCGCCAGGACCGTCTCTTTGTTCTTGGCGTGCTCGACCGTCGGGGTGTCCCCTTTGATCAGGTCGCGAGCCCGACGGGCGGCTAAGTGCACCAGCGCAAATCGGTTCGGGACCCTATCCAGACAATCCTCAACAGTAACGCGTGCCATAACAACTCCGAAAACATGCGCCCGGCGTCTAAAGGGCCCGAGCGCCAGCGTCAACCGAAACGATCAGGCCTAGCGCATCGCCACGAGCGACTGAGCACGCGGTGGGGTGTCGCCGAACAGGGCGCCTTTAGCAGCTGCTTTCGCCAGGTGGGTCCCGCGGATGTGCCAGAGCTTCTGCGGGTCGTTGACCACGACAGCGGCGAAGGCGATGCGCGGGTCGTCGGCTGGCGCGTAGCCAGCGAACCAGCTGTAGTCCAAGCCGTCGACGATCAGGCTGCCGGTTTTGCCGGCGATGTCCACACCGCGGATGCGCCCAAGGGTCTTGCGGGCCGTGCCCTTCTTGGTGGTCGCGATCATCATCTGTCCCAGCTTACGCGCCAGCTTCGGCGACAAGGCTTGGTCCGGAACGCCGGCCGGGCGCTGAGCACCCCAGCGACCACCGCGTGCGATCATCGCCATCATCGAGGCGGCGTGATACGGGCTGATTCGGTGGTTACCGAAGCCAGCAGCCGAGATCGCACGGGCGTCGTCGTCCAGGGGCAGATCAGCGGTCGAGACACCGAATGCGTCCGCTCCGGGGAACACGGCGCCGAAGCCCATGCGGCGAGATACATCGACCAGGTCGTCCCGGCTCACGTGGCTCTTGACTGAGCGTGCGATCGCCACGTTGACCGAGCGCGCCAACATCCCCTCGAGATTTGCGCAGCGCCCCTCGCCGCGCCGCGGGATCAGCAGCTTGGCGTTCACTCGGCGTCGCCCGCCGCGGTAGGCGACGCATGCACCGGAGTCAAAGCTGGGCTGCTCAAGCAAGCCTGCGCCTGCGACGACCTTGAACACCGAGGCGCTCGGGTAGCGTGGCGCAAACGCCAGCGCCCGACCTTGCTCAGGCTCGCGCCGAGACGACCCTGCGGCGGCGAGGACGCCACCCGACGGCACGTCGATGATCGTCACAGCGCCATACTCGACACCGTAGTTGCTCAGCATCTGCTCGAGCTGCTTCTCGAGCTTGGGATCGAGCGCATCGAGGCTTACCTTCGGCTTCTGCTCTTTCGCCACTTCGACCTTCTTCGGCGCGGTCGCCGCCTTCGAGAGCCCCCAGAGGACGTCGACGTCCTGAACGCCGAGCGCAACCCAAAGAATCCCAAGCAATGAGGCGGTGGTGACGGCGAGTGTGCGCATGACGAGGTCCCTTCGGTGGCTTGAGGTGCGTGGGTGTGTTTGCACCTCCAAGCACCTCCATTTGAGGGCACGCGTTGAGCCGGTCAAAAAAATGACCGAAATTTTTGAGCAACGAGCGCCGCTTTTGCGAGACAGGTCGCGCCCTCCATGGCACACTCATCGCCATGGCGAGTCAGGTGATCTCATGGTATCAGCGGTTGGTTTCACGCCACATGGCGCGGCGCCAACGCCTGTTCTCCGAAGCGCCCCGCCCGTCGCTCAACGATTTTGCGACGCGCCAGCTTGAGCAGAGCGGGTTTGACCTGGGACTCCCCCACCTCCCCGCCCAGCTGATCCAGCGGCTCGACGCCCAGCGAGACGGCACGCGCGTGATCCTCTTCGCCTTTACGCGCTGGACGCTCGAGGTGCTCGACCAAGCGCTCCGCCTCGAGAACGGGCACCTCGTCGATGAGGACCACCTCAAGCAGCGACATTGCGAGCTCATCGCGTCGCTGACCGAGTCCTCGGCGCAGGTAGAGCGTATGGGCGATGCGCTGGAGACGCTTGGGCTGACGCAAGGCTTGCCGATCTCCGGTCTTCCGTTGCTCGCCGGGCTGGCGAGCGTCGAGGCGCACAACGCGATGACCTGGATCATGAGCTGCGCGCTCGGCCAGCTTGACGATGCGACCCAAGCGAGCCTGGCGCACCAAGCGCGCCAGCGCCGCCTCCAGCTCGCCGGCGTGCTCATCATGATGAACGCTGGCGACGCCGAACTCCCGGACGAGGTCGAGCGTACGATCCGCGGGCAGCTCCAGAATTTGCGGCTCGACCGATCGGGTCACGAGCGCATCGAGGCGTGGTTGAGACGCAGCCCATCGGCGCGAGAGATGATCGAGTTACCCGGCGGTCTACCGGCGCTTGAGCTGCTTCGCTCCGGTTTAGTCGCCGCCGCGATCGACGGCTATCAGTCCGAAGCCGAGCTGCGCACGCTGTCCGCCCTCGCTAAGGCTGGCGGCGTCAGCGAAGAGGTGCTCGACCAGCTCGGCGCCGACATCGCTCAGCGGCTCTTCATGCAAGACGATTTCATCGAGCGGCTTTGGGTCAGTAAGCGCCGACAGGTACTCGACCGCTCCGAGCTCGCCGCCCAACTCCGCATCAACTCAGAGCGCATCGTCAATGAGCTCAAGGAGACCTCGGACAGCCTGAACCTGATCCGCAAGTCAGCGATGGGAGAATCCCTCAACGATGAAGAGTGGGGCACCCTCAGAGCCACCTTCCGCGATCTGGGGCGGACCATTCCAGCCCTCGCGCTCTTCGCCATGCCCGGCGGCTCGCTGCTCCTACCCGCTGTCGCGAAAGCACTCCCCTTTGACCTGCGGCCCTCGAGCTTTCGTGAGAGCCATTTAGCGCCCTCGTGGTTCGGTGATCTGGCGGATGCCGAGACGCTCTTCCTTGACGAGCCCACGCGCGAGTTCAAAGACAAGCCCCCGGAGAAACCATGAACAACCCCGAGATAACCGCAGACCTCGTTCGAGCGATGCCGAAAACCGATCTGCACTGCCACCTCGACGGCAGCCTACGGCTGAGTACCATCATCGACCTGGCACGCGAGCAAGGCGTCCCGCTGCCAGCGCATGACGAAGACGGCCTGGCTCGGGCGATCCATATGGGCGAGCTCTGCGAGGACCTCGTCGACTACCTCAAAGCCTTCGACGTCACCCTCAGCGTGCTCCAAGAGGACTGGGCGCTCGAGCGCGTCGCCTACGAACTCATCGCCGATGCGCACGCCGACGGGGTCCGATACATCGAGATTCGCTACTGCCCTGTGCTCCACCTCAACAAAGGGCTTCGAGATACTCAGGTGGTGGAGGCGGTGCTCGCCGGCATGGAGCGCGGCCGGCGAGACTTTGGGGTGGACTCCGGTCTGATCATTTGTGGCTTACGCAACATTGACCCACCCACCTCGCTGCGTCTTGCGCGCCTCGCCGTCAGCTTCAAGGACCGCGGGGTCGTCGGTTTTGACCTCGCTGGAGCCGAGTACGACCACCCAGCGAAGGACCACGTCGAAGCCTTCTATCTGATCCGCAACAACAACATCGCGTGCACCTTGCACGCAGGGGAAGCGGCGGGTGCCGAGAGCGTGCACGAAGCGATCCACTACTGCGGCGCACACCGGATCGGTCACGGGGTCCGCTTGGTCGAAGACGGGAGCCTGCTGAACTACGTGAACGACCGCCGGATCCCGATCGAGATCTGCCTGAAGTCCAACCTGCAGACGCGCGCCGTCAGCGACATCGAGCAACACCCGCTCAGGCTCTATTACGACGCGGGCCTGCGGCTCGCGATCAGCACCGACAACCGCCTGATCACCGACACCACGGTGACCGACGAGTACCTGCTCGCGGCGAACACCTTTCACTTCGATTTTACCGCCCTCAAGCGCATCACCGTGCAGGGTTTCAAGTCTGCCTTCCTCCCGTACCGTCAGAAGAAGGCGCTGCTGCGCGAGGTCACCGATACGCTCGACGCCATGGGCGGCGCGCCGGTGGCGCAGATCGACGAACAATTTCAAACTCGGAGGCCCTCATGAGCGCCCGAACCCCCTTCGTTCTTCTCGCCGTCAGCCTCGGCTGCACCCCGGCGACCACCACCGCTGATGCCAAACCAGCGACCCAAGCGGTTAAAGCTGCGCAGCAGGCGACGGCGCCCTCAGCGCCTGCGACGGCGGCGCTCGGAACGCTCGGCGGTCAACCCGTCACGCTCAAAGACCTCACCGAGAGCCAGCGCGCCGCCCTCGTGCGACACGACGCAAAAGCGGCGCTCGACCGCTGGAGCATCCTGCGCAACCTAGCTCTCGAAGCCGCCGGCAACCGCGCGCTTGAGGTCGGGGCGAAGGCGGCCGGGGTCAGCGTCGACGCGTTCCGAAAGAAGATGGAGCAAGAGGTCCCGCTCAATCCCGTGACGCCCGAGATCGTCCAGGCGGTGTTTATGGGCAACCAACAGCACTTCAAAGGGCAGACGCTCGAGCAGGTTCAGGATGTCATCTCGCAGCAGCTTGCCCAGGAGTTCAAAGCCAACCAGGCGCAGGAGATCCGGGACCGCCTGCTCGAGCGCTTCCCGTTTACGCCGACGCTGGCGCCGCCAAAGCTGCCGCGCATGGACGTCGACCGAGCGAGCGCGCCAAGCCTTGGCGGTAAGGACGCCAAGGTCTCGGTCGTCATCTTCTCGGATTTCGAGTGCCCCTACTGCGGTCGCCAAGCTCAGATCAACGAGGCACTTGCGGAGCACTATGGAGAACGGGTCCGCTGGGTGTACCGACACTTCCCGCTCGACTTCCACAAATTCGCCGCCGAGATCGCCGTAGCGAGCGTCTGTGCCCACGACCAAGGGAAGTTCTGGGGCTTCCATGACCGGATCTTTGCGCAGCGCACGAACTTCGAGCGCGAAGGGCTCAAAGGGCACGCCAAGGCCGTCGGCGTCGGCGACCTGAAGGCCTTCGAACGCTGCCTCGACGACCCCAAGAAGAAACAGGTGATCGACAAGGACATAGCGGCCGCCGAGCGAGGCCTCGTCGAGGGGACGCCTGCCCTCTTCATCAACGGTCAGCCGCTCTACAACCTCGTCAACGCCGACGCGCTCCAAGCCCTGATTAACGTCGAACTGCAGGCTCAGGGCATCAAGCCGCCGCCACCGCTCAAGACGGCGCGCTGATCGGACAGTTGCCGGATGACGCACTGCGTCAAAACCTTTTGACACGGCGCGTCAAAAAGCTATCTACCCGGTGAGAGCACGACATCCCGTAGCTCACCGGAGGATCACACCATGGCACCACAAGCCGTCATCAATCGCCTCACCAAACTGGGCGAACAAACCGTCAGCCAAGCAGCCGAAGCGCTGTCCAAGAACAAAGCGCTGCAAGGCAAGCTCGAGACCGTCGTCAAAAGCGGCTTGGCCGTCAAAGATGAGGTCGAAGGCAACGTCAAAGTCGTCATCGACCGGCTCAACCTCAAGAACGCCGTCGATCTCGACGGGGTCAAGAGTCGCCTCGACGCGCTCGAGTCGGACATCGAGGGTCTGCTCGGTGACCTGAGCGCACGCGTCACCGACCTGACCAACCGAGTCGCTGAGCTCCGCAACAAGGTCACGTCGACGCCGGCGAACGATGAGCCAGTAGCTGCTCCGGCGCCTGCACCCGTCGTGGCGGATGAGGTCGAAGCCGAGCCTGGACTTGAAGCGCTGACCGTCAAGGCCTTACGCGCCCTGGCAGCCGAGCGCGCGATCGCGGTCCCGAACCGCATCCGCAAGGCGGACCTGATCGCCCTGATCGAGCAAGCATAAGTCATACGTCAAAGACGACTTGGCGTGAGCGCGGACGACCCCTCTGGTCGTCCGTTCTCTTTTTTGTCACCCCGTAGCGGTGACTGCGCTTGATCTTACCCTTTTATGTCTCGTCGTACTCGGCACCCTCGGGCTCGGGCTGGCGGGTGCGCGCCAAGACGCCGACACCGACGACTTCTTGCTCGCAGGACGCAGCCTGCCGTGGTGGGCTGCGGGGACCTCTATGGTCGCCACCACCTTCGCCGTCGATACGCCGCTGGTCGTCGCCGGGCTGACCGCCCAAAAGGGCCTCGCCGCCAACTGGTTCTGGTGGGGCTTGCTCGGCTCCCACCTTTTGGTCACCTTTGGTCTGGCGGCTCGGTGGAGAGCGACCGAATGCACGACAGATGCCGAGGTAGTGACCCTGCGCTACGGCGACGGCGTCGCTGCGCGCACGCTGCGCCGTCTGCGGGCTGTGTACTTTATGGTGCCCATCAACCTCTTTGTTCTTGGGTGGGTGCTGCACGCAGGCGCCAAGGTCTTAGGCAGCCTCATCCCTTTCGCCGAATGGGTCGGTCACGACACGCTGGCGCAGCTTGCGCTCGGCAGCCTGGATGGCGCCTCGGTGCTCGGGCTGGGCTGTGCGCTGATCATCGCGCTCGCCTATGGCACGGTCGCCGGCTTGCGCGGTGTGGTCTGGACGGACCTGTTGCAATTCAGCCTCGCGATGTTCGGCGCCGTCGCGCTCGCCTGGATCGCCTATCAGTCGGTCGGCAGCGTCGAGGGCGTGGCGCAGCTGATCGAGCAACAGCGCAACGGGTTGCTCACGCCGGACCTCAGCGTCCTCGCCGCGCTCGACCCCCTCGACGCCAGCTGGCTCGAGCTCACCCGCAGCACCCCCACCTCGCTCGATCTCGTCGGCGATCACGCCGACCTCGTCATCATCGCGCTGCTGCTGAGCTGGTGGGCGAACAAGAACGCAGACGGAGGCGGCATCTTGGTTCAGCGTATGCTGGCGTGCAAGAGCCCGCGCGACGCAACCCTCGCCATGGGCTGGTTCACCGCAGCGCACTATATGCTCCGCCCATGGGCATGGGTAGCGACCGGCTTGGTGGTCGGGCTCTTGTTGAGCGTCCCTCCGGGCAGCGGTTTTGAGCAAAGCTATCCCGACGCGATGCTGTCGTGGCTCCCTTCTGGCGTGCTCGGCTTGGCGCTCGGGGGCATGGTCGCAGCGCTGGTCTCGACCGCAGACACACACCTTCACTGGGGCGCCAGCTACCTAGCCAACGACCTGCTGCCGGCACGCACAACCGACGCACGCAGGCTGAGTGTCAGCCGCTGGGCTCAGCCGGTCATGGCGCTGACCGCCGCCGTCTTGGCGGTGCACCTCGAGTCGATCGCAGCAGCCTGGAAGGTCCTTCTGGTCCTGGGAGCGGGGCTCGGCGCACCGACTCTGCTGCGCTGGTTTCTGCCCCGCATCAACGCGCAAGCCGAGCTCAACGCCTTTGGCGCAAGCACCTTGGTGTCGGCGCTGGTGCTATGGGGGCCATGGGAGCCGCTGTCCTTTGCCTGGCAGATGACGAGCGTCGGCGCGACCGGCTTGGTGGCATGCCTTGTCACCGCCGGGCGCACCCCCAGTGATACCCAGCAGGTCGATCGATTTATGGCGCGCACACAGGTCGTTCCTTCGACTTGGTGGTTGTTTGCGCTGGCGGCGCTCGTCGCCCTCTTGCTCAGCGCCGTCGGCGCACAGCGCGCGCTGAGCGGCGCGCAAGGGGGCTCTTTCCTGCTGGCGGCAGGGGGTGTCGCCTATGTCGTGGTGCTGCTCCGCTATGCCAGGCGGATCGAGGCTAGCCCCACAGCCGCTTGTCAACGTCGAGGGGATCAGGCAGGGCGACCCAACGCCGAGGAGCCCAGCCATGACTGAGGAGAAGTCAAATTGGTTTAAGACCATGAAGCGGGTCCGCAAGGAGTCCGGCTGGCGCGGTCTGTTCGACCGCTATGGCTGGCGACTCGTTGTCGGCTTCATCCTGTTTTACCTCGTTCGGGACACCATCTTGTACATCCTCATCCCCTACCTCATCGTCCAAGGGGCGTGCTCCGGAGCTTAGTGGAGCACCTCATCAGCGCTGACCTGGAGGACGATGTCGGCGATGATCTGAGTCAAGCGAGCAAACCGCTGCTCGACGTTGAGCTCTGAGAGCAGCTCTTGGCGCAGCGCCACGTCACCGACGATGTACGCCGCGAGCAAGTCGACCAGCTCGGGGATCGTATCGGCCACCTCTTCGATCTGCGCAAGCACCAACGCAGCCTGCGGGCGCGCCTGACCGAGCTGGCTCAACAGATTGCTCAGGACGACCCACTCCTCGCTTAGGTCTGCGTCGCGCCCCACCTCGACTACCCGCTCGGCGCGCGCCAGCCGAAAGGCCTGATCAGGCGGCAGCTCGCCCGTGATGCGCAGGCGCTCAAGCCCTTGCAAGACCACCATCATGCGACCGTCATCGAGGCGCCTGTGACCGCTGATCACCCCGGCGCCGACGACCGAATGAATCGGGGGGCGGCCGTCGTAATCCTCTTGATAGCCGGGTTTGAGCAGCGGGATGGCGACGACGCGATGCCCGTCAAGGCAGTGCGTCATCAGCTCAAGATAGCGCGGCTCAAACACGTTGAGGGGCAGCAACATCCCGGGGAAGAAGACGACGTTGGGTAAGGGAAACAGGGGCAGCTGTGTCAGCGCGTCGTCTGGGATACTCTCGATCGGTGCGTCCATGCCTTCTCCCCTTCTGTTCGCCCTACAGCCCGTGGCTCCCATCAAAGAAATCTTCGGGGATGAGACGCCGGGGGCGGTGGAACACGAACATCGTCGCTATCGTCAGAACGCCCAAAGCGATCGCGTATTGCGCATCGCCCGACAGAACGCTGAGCACCAACCCGAAAATCGTCGCTGACTCGGCGAGCGCCCAGGTCAAGATCTGCTGCTGCATCGGGATCGGGAACTGACGCTCGCTCAGCTCTTGAGGCGACAGGCCGCCGCTGAGCAGCCGCGCCGGCTGACTCGCCCAGCGCCTGATCCCGACGCTGAGCGCCAGATTGAACACGGCCATCAAGCACATCACGGCAATGATGGTCTGTTCGAAAGGCTCCTCTTTCGGCTCAGCAATCATGACCGCCACGATCACGTTCGGCACCACGGCGAAGACCATCGCCCCCCAGATGATCATGACCGTCGTGTAGTTTGGTTCGTTCGTTGGTTGATTCATTCGCTGTCTCTCGAGGGCAGGGACTGGGTCAGCTTCTGGATGCGCCGAGCCGAGGCCTTGATGTCTGCGGCCAGGTTGTCCAGCCGCTCAAACAGGTCGGAGGTGACCATACCGGGCGCGATGACGGCGTCGGGACCGGCTTTCGTCTCAAGGCGAAAACGCAGCGCCGTTCGCCGGACCTCGGCGCGGGTCTCTGTGATCGCTTGCAGCTGAACGCGAGCAGCCTGCACCGCACGCATCGACTCGGGATCCACCGACTCCTCCTCCAGCAGATACTCGACCCGCTCCAGGTGCGCGCTCGCCTCTCGCACCTGCGCATCCATCGCCTTGATCTTGGCACCCATTCGGTCACCAAAGCCGCTGGTATCCATCGGGCCCACACCATGCTCGGCGCAGAGGCGCTTGATCGCATCCGGTTGCAATTGAAAGTTCCGATACGCTGTGCGGCTGTCGGCGTCGAGCCGAGCGAGGTCGCGCTGGAGGGTCTCATAGAGCTTCCAGCCAGGCTCATTGCGCCGCAGCTCGGTGCGTCCGCGGCCCAGCTTGGCGAGGCGCGTGCGCGCCTTCTGAATCGCTCGGGCTCGGGCTCGAAGGCTCTGCGCCGCCGCCGACATGGCAGAGGCTAGCCGCTTGAGCTCAGGCAGCGGCTTCTGCGTCCGGTCCTCGATCAAATCCGACAATCGACGAACGAGCCGGTCCGCCTCTTTGGCTTCTTTAAGCGCTGCAGCGGCGCGCGATTTGGCCTCTTGGTGCACCTGCGCAAAGTGCTCACGTGCGTCCACCACCGGCACGGCGTGAACACACCCTGCCCCACCGATCACCGCCAACCACACCAAGCCGGATCGACATCCCATGTACCCGCTCCTCACAACTTCGACGCCACCAGCACCATCTGCGCGCTGACGTCTGTAAATGGCGTCTGGTCAAAATCACCGTAAACGGCCTCAAGGACAAGCCCCGCCTGATCGACGAGCTGCCGCATTTGATGCGGGAACACGTAGCGCTGCAGGATGGACCAGCTCTGCAGTGAATACGTCCCATCCCCACTGATGAGGTGATAGTCGTAGGTCGCGTTGATCAGCTGCTGATCCGGCTGCTCCTCGCTGCGCTCGCGCACCTCAACCTGTCGATCGCCGTCATGGAACAGCGCGACCACATGCTCGGCCACAGGCTCGGCGGCGGCTTCGCCGGCCGCTACGGGGTCGGCGGCATAGGCGTCGAGCAGGAGCTGACCGCCGGGCTCGAGGTGATTGGCGACCGCTTTGAGGCAGGCGAGCTGAGCCGAATGCGTCGTCAAACAGTACAAGCTGTTGTACGGGATCAAGACCCGATCAAAGCGCCAAGGCAGTGCGAAGGCAGACATATCGCCGCAGACCAACTCGGCGCGCAGTCCTGCGCGGTGGAAGCGCTCTGCACAGCGAGCCAGCATCGCCTTGGAGGCATCGACTCCGACGACCTGTGCGCCGTCTTGTGCGAGCGGCACGAGGAGCCGACCATCGCCGCACCCTAGCTCCAAGATGCGCTGCGCGCCTGCGCAGCGCTGACGATACCAGCGCAGATCGCCGGGGTTGCCACGATGCAACAAATGATAGAGTTCTGGGTCGTATTCGGTGCTCGTCATCGCTCTGGAGCTTAGTGTGATGCGCTTTGCAGCTTTTGTCACCTTGGGACTCGTCGCAGCTTGCCAACAAGCAGGGCCTGAGATCATTGATCAGCCTGTCGAGGTGGAGATGCTCGACCCAGGGACGGTCTCCTCGCAGCCCTCGCTCCCGCCGCAGCTCGTCGAGGGGCTCCCGACGGGTCCTCCGGCGCCTGTGCTCGATGACGGCACACCGCTCCACCCTCCGGCGCTGCCGCCGGGCGTCCAGCCGGACCCCAACAGCAACGACCTCATGAGCCTGTCCAAACGCAACTGCGAGATCTGTCATGGCGCCAATGGTGAGGGCGTCATCCAAGGTGCGCCGAACTACGTCGAGCAGCCACAGCTGATCAACAACGCCATCGACCCCATGATCGAACGCGTCTGGAAAGGACATGGCGGGGCGCCCGCCTTTGAGGGCAAGCTCAAAAAGCGGACCCTTTTTCATCTGATCGAGCACATGAGAGGGCGCGTCGGTCAGGCGCGCGCGCTGATCGATATCCAGGCGGTCGACAACGCACCTGCGGCGCCGACGCCGACGACGCCCTAGCCCTCGAGCTCGGCGCGCAGCACGCGCCGCATGACCTTGTTCGACGCCGTCCGGGGGAGCGATGGGCGCGCCACCGTCTTGGTGACCCGAAACAGCGGGTTCAAGTCGCTTCGGACAGCCTGAGCCACCTGCGCGTGCAGGGCCTCGACGTCGTCGGTGCTCGGAACGACCACCACCACCAGCTCGCTCGGTCCCCCGGATGAGGGCGTCACCGCCACCGCAGCGCTCTCAACCACCCCCTCAAGGCGGTTGATCACCCGCTCGATCTCCGCAGACGAGACCTTGATACCGCCTAGGTTCATCGTGTCGTCCACGCGACCGTGCGCCTTGTAAAAACCGTCCTCGGAGCGCTCCATAAAATCACCGTGACGCCGGAGCCGCTCACCGTTGGGACCAGCCGGCATCCCCGCAAAGTAGACGCGCTCGTGATCGCCATTAAGTAAGCGCTCGCTGGCGCCAAACTGGGGCGAGACCAAGGCGACCTCACCCGCTTCGCTCGGCTGCCCCTCATCGTCGAGCAGGTACAGCCGACAGCCCAGGACAACGGTCGAGAACTGCCCGACTCGCTGCTCTTGAACCATGCTACCGCACAGGTAGCCGCCGCCGATCTCGGTGCCGCCGCAGTACTCCAGCACCGGCGCACCGTCAGCCTGCGCCATCAACCAAGCCATATCGGCCGGATTGGAGGCTTCGCCGGTCGAGCTGAAGCGCCGTACCTTGCGCCAGTCTGCATCATCGAGCACGCCGCCGCGCCGCCAAGCCTTCACTAAACTTGGGACGACCCCGAGCATCTGCACACCCGCCGTCTCGACAAACCGGGCGAAGCCGATCCCGAGCGGGCTGCCCTCGAACAGCCCGATCGCCGCGCCGTTGTGCAGCGCGGCGTAGATCAGCCAGGGCCCCATCATCCAACCCAAGTTGGTCGGCCAGACCACCACCTCGCCGGGCTGCACGTCGTGATGAGCCCACGCGTCGGCCGCCGCCTTAATCGGGGTTAACTGGGTCCACGGTATCGCCTTGGGGGTACCGGTCGTCCCCGACGAAAAGAGGATGTTCGAGATCCGCTCGATCGAGGCGCTGTGCGGCTCCACGCTGAGCCCTTCCCCTGCTGCGAGCCACTGGTCGTAAGCCGTATGGCCCTCGGCGAGCGGCACGCTCACGGTCTCGCCGAGGGGCAGCACCACCACGCGCTCGGCGCCCGCCTCGACGAGGCGTTCATACAGCGGGATCTGCTTGCTGCCTCTCGCGATCAGGTCTTGTGTAAACGCGACGCGTGCGCCGCTGATCTCAAGCCGTGTCCGCATCTCTTGCGCTGAGAACGAGTCGGCGATCGAGACGACGGCGGCCCCAACCCACACGATCGCAAGGTACAAGACCACCGACTCGGCGGTCATCGGCATCGCGATCGCCAGCGCATCACCCGGCTTCACACCCATGGCCTCAAGCGCTGCGGCGGCTCGCCGAACCCTCGCTGTGAGGTCGGCACGCGTCCAGCGCTCGATCGAGCCAGTCTCGAGCCCACGAACCAAGACGATGTCCCCCTCATCCCCGCACGCGAGCGCCGAGGCGGCGATGTTCAACTCGGCGCCGGGCAGCCAAGCCCCGTCCGGCGAACGCACCGCGTCGGGCTGGCGGTCAAATCGAACCTGAAGCGCGCCGAGCACGTGCGCCCAGTAACTCTCGGGGTCGTCGACAGCGTCGGCGCAGAGCGCCTCGAAACTTTGATTTCGCTGGCGCATCAGCCGGCCTATATGGGTCGCGGCAGCAGCGTCCGGGCTCGGAACCCACGTGGTGGGGAAATCATGATTTACCATAACAGGTCCTGCGTCCGCCCGAAGGAAGGGCTTGATAAGTCACAAGCGCCGCGCGAGGCGCCGCCCTCGTGGGCACCTACTGCCAAAACATGGCCGCAGCGCCAAGTCGAGTCCGGGAGGTCCCGTGCGCAGCGCCCTCGCCCCGGCATCCTCGGCCTCGCTGGATCACCGCAGGTGTTTGCGCCAACTCAATATTCGGCTAGTCTACCGACTGCTTACGCTCGGGTCGCTAACCCGACGCGCTCAAGGAGGCTCTCTATGCTCGGTCTGCCACGCGCCGCTCTCGCCGGACTCACCCTCGTCGCCATCGGCTGTACCCAGCCGAGCAGCGGCGATCGGCTCCTGCCGGACAAGCTGGTCTCCGGCCCGCTCTCGTTGGATGAAAACCTGATCACAGCCTCACTCAGCGGCAACACGGTCACGCTGGCGGTCCCTGTGGCGCTTAGCGAGGGGAGCGAAGACGCCAGGGTCGAGATGCGGCTCATCAACCTCGCCGCTGAGCGCGACGTGACGGTGGCAAAAGAGACCGCAAGCGTGACCCTGAGCACACCAGGCGCCGGAGTCTCAGCCGAGCTCAGCGGGGTCCAGGTCGACGCGCTGGGCGACCTCGCTAAGTATGTCGTCGAGGCGGTCGTGACGGCGGGTGATCACCGCGTCCGGGCGCGCCGCTCGCTGTTCAGCGCAGTCTCACGCCTGGCGCTCCACGCCATCGGCTCGCGCCAACTTGCGGTCAACTCATCGACGGTCTTTCGCAGCTACGTGCGCGACGCCAGCTCCGGCGAGGTCGTGGCAGGCGCCGTGGTCGACTTTGGTCTGCAACAAGGTGAGGGCGAGCTGAAAACGCTCGGCTCAGCCACCAGCGACGCCTCCGGGCTCGCCGAGCTCGAAGCCGACCTGACCGATTTCACGGCGGGTGCAGCGACCCTTCGCCTCAGCAGCGCCGGTGCTTCGGGTCAGGCGCTCTTGAGCGTACCGATCGACTTTGTGAGCACCAAGCGCATCCAAGTCACGACCGATAAGCCTCGCTATCAACCCGGTCAGACGATGCACCTGCGCGTGCTCGCCGTCGAGGCGGGTGACCGCAGCCCGAGCGCCAACCAGCCGATCGTCTTCGAGATCTTTGATGGCGCTGAGAACCGCGTGCATCGCCACACCGAGACGAGCAACGCCTATGGCGTGGCGGCGATCGACTTCAAGCTCGCCGATCGAGTCAACGAAGGCACCTACTTGATCCGCACGCAGGTCGGTGAGACCGCCGTCGAAGAGCGGGTGATCGTCGAGCGCTACCGGCTCCCTCGGATGCTGGTGACTTTCCAGCTCGAGCGCAGCTGGCTGAGCCCCGGCGGTCAGCTCAGCGGCTCACTCAGCCTGCGTTACCCCTTTGGTCAGCCCGTGCCCAACGCCACGATCGAGCTCCTCGGCGACGCCGTTCGCGACGGCGCAGCCTCGACGGTCACTCGCTTTGAGGGGCGCACGAACGCCGCCGGGCAGCTCGACTTCCAGCTCGACGTCGGCCGCTTTGACCCGCTGCTGGTCGCGCAGGGCAAGGCGGCTTATCGGCTCACCCTCACCGCAACGGACAGCGCCGGGCAGCGGCTCCAGAGCCAGCGCACGCTCCCCGTGGCTGGTGGTCCGAGCCGCGTCCTGATCCAGCCAAGCGCAGGCCGCTGGCTCAAGAAGGTCGCTCAACCTGCGCTCATCCTGGTCACCAACCCGGGTGGTCAGCCCATCCAAGCGGAGCTGCGCGTGACCCTTCCAGGCGGCGGAGCGCTCGAGGCCACCAGCAACGCCTCAGGCGTTGCGCGCATCGAGCTGCCCGCCATGGAGCTCGCCACCGAGCTGCGCGTCGACGTGCTGGGCGCTCAGGCGCACAGCGCTCAGGTCATGATCGATGGCTTGGTGGATGGGATCCTCGTGGCGCCCGAGAAACGCTTTGTGCGAGCGGGCGAGGCGCTCAACGTCGACCTCACCTCGAGCCACAACGGCAGAGTGATCGTCGATGCGCTGCGCGAGGGCAAGGTGCTTGCGTCCAGCTCCGTCGAGATCAGCGACGCACGCGCCACCGCGCAGCTCAACCTCCCGACCGATCTACACGGCGGGGTCCAGATCCGTGCGCTGCAACGCAGCGCCGAGGGGGCGCTCTACACTGGCCTGAGCCTGGTGCACGTTGACGGCGGTAAGGTGATCAACGTGGCGATCACGCCCGAGAAGCCAAGCTACCGACCCGGCGAGAACGCGCGGCTGGCGATCCAGGTGCGCGACGCCGAGGGCAACCCGCAGCAGGCCGCTGTCGGTTTGACCGCGGTCGACGAATCCGTCTTTGGTCTCTCCCCGGCGAAACCTGGGGTCTCGGAGAGCTACTTCGACCTCGGGCTGCGCCCGGGGCAAGATCAGAGCCCTGCGCCCTCGGTGAGCATCAATCGCGCCCTCTCGAGCCGAGATGAGACCGTCGCCGAGGCAGCCTTCGCTCGCTTGAGCGGCGCCGGCGCAACGGTCAATCAAGACTCTGAGGTGATCGACCAGGCTGCAGCGAAGACCCACCTCACCGCTCGACTCCAGCGGGAGCTCGACGGTCTGGTCGAGGAGCTCAAAAACCAATGGGAAGCGGGCGACGTCGACTTTGAAAACTACGAGGGCGTCATGGAGCGCATGCTCACTGGCCGCGCCGACCCGTTCGGTAAAATCTACCAGTTCGAGGTCGGCGGTTGGCAGGCGACCTTGGTCTCGAGTGGCGCCGACGAGGTCTTTGGCACCGTCGATGACCTGCGGGTCGCCGCCGACCTGAGCGTCGCCATCGCTCAGCAGCGCGGGACGGGCTTTGCCGAAGCGGATGACATGGCGGCGGGCGCGCCAGAACAGGCTGACCCCGGTCAACCTGAGCCACCCGAAGCGAACGTCGAGCAGAACGAAGGCGGCGGGGGCGCAGCGCCTGGCGCACCGCGCGTGCGCAGCTGGTTCCCCGAGACACTCATCGCAGCGCCGATGATCATCACCGATGAAGACGGCCGCGCCGAGCAAGGCCTGCGCGTCGCCGACTCGATCACGACGTGGAAGATCGCAGCGCAAGCCAACTCGGCGACGGGACACATCGGCAGCGGCGAGGGCGACCTGATCGTCTTTCAGCCCTTCTTCGTCGACCTCGACCTCCCGGTGAGCATGACGCGCGGCGATGAAGTCCATGTCCCGGTGATCGTCTACAACTACCTTGAGGACGCTCAACGCGTGGCGCTCACGCTCCAGCCGGTCGAGGGGATGACGCTGATCGGCGGTGCGGAGCTCAGCGTTGAGCTCGGGCCGCGCGAGGTCAAGCGCGCCACCTACATCCTGCGCGCAGAGCGCGTCGGGACCGTTGAGATCGAGGTGCAGGCGATCGCTGGCGAGGAGGCCGACGCCGTCCGGCGCAGCGTCCGCATCCAACCCGATGGTGACGCTGAGATCCAGACCGTAGGCGGTCGCTTGGGCGCGGCTCCAGCGAACGTCTCGATGAACCTGCCAGAGGGCG
Source organism: Myxococcota bacterium (assembly GCA_036338695.1). Lineage (GTDB taxonomy): Bacteria > Myxococcota > UBA4151 > UBA4151 > UBA4151 > CACGMS01. The sequence goes on along the minus strand of JAYZBQ010000004.1, from coordinate 25,317 downwards.
TAGAGGGCGCCAACGAGCTCTTGGTGAAGCTCTACCCAGGGCTCGCGACGTCGGCGGTTGAGGGCATCGACTCGATGCTCAAGATGCCGAGCGGCTGCTTCGAGCAGACCACCTCCACGGCTTGGCCGAACATCATGGTCTACAACTACCTGCTCGCCACGGGGCAAGACGACGACGAGCTGCTCAATCGAGCGATCGACCTGTTGCGCTCAGGCTACCAGCGCATCCTGACTTTTGAATCACCGACCGGTGGGTACAACTGGTGGGGCAACAACGACCCAGGCAACCGCATCCTCACCGCGATCGCGCTGTGGCAGTTCGCAGACCTCGAGGGCATCATCGCCACCGATGAGGCCGTTGCGGATCGCCACCGCGCCTGGCTGATCGAACAGCAAGCGACGGACGGCTCGTGGCCCGCTGGGGACGCCTTGCACGCTGGCAACGAGTCACTCGGCGAGGACGTGCTGCGCTCGACCGCCTACATCGCTACGGGGCTCCACTACGACGGCAAAGCAGGCAGCTCGGTGCAGCTGGCGCTGCGCTACCTGCGAGCCCGCGTCGAGCAGACCGACGACCTCTACGCCGTAGCCCTGGTCGCCAACCTGTTTGCGCTCGCCGCACCGGATGATCCGCTGCTGACCGTGATGCTCAACCGCTTGGTCGAGGCGGGAGAAACGGTGACCGACGGTCAGATCAAGTGGGCCTTTGCCGGCAACTCCTGGACAGGCGCGCGCGGCGGCGGGACGCCTGGTGAGGTGGAGATGACCGGACTCGTCGTGCAAGCGATGCTGCAAGCCGGTCAGCATGCGGCGGTGGCGGCGGACGGTTTGACCTTCCTTGCCGCGACCAAGGACGCCTTCGGCAACTGGTACTCCACCCAGGCGACGATGAACTCCCTGCGGGCGCTGACGCTTGCAGCGGCCGGAGCGACGGCGAACGCCAACGGCACGGTGGAGGTGCTTTTAGGGGACGAGCAGGTCGGCGAGATCACCCTGAGCGAGGAGAACGCCGACGTTCACCACACCTTGGACCTGAGCGGGCAGACGCTGAGCAGCGACACAGCCGACATCGCACTGCGCTTCGCAGGTGAAGGGACCCTCATGTATCAGGTGATCGGCACCCGCTATGAGCCGTGGAGCCGGCCGCCGGCGCAGGTCGGATCGCTTGGTCTGAGCGTGACCTATGACCGCAGCCAGGTAGGCGTCGGTGAGATCGTGCGCGTCGACGCAGAGGTGACGTCGCGTCTTGATGAGGGCGCTATGGACCAGGTGATCGTCAGCGTGGCGACGGCGCCGGGAATGGTTGCGCTCGCCGATGATTTGAACCGCTTGGTCGAGTCAGGCGCGGTTCAGCGCTTTGAGCGCACGGATCGCCGCATCACGTTCTACCTCATGGCGCTGCAGCCGCGCGAGCGCCGGCAGCTTCGCTTCGGTCTTCAGGCAACACGCCCGGTCTCGGCTCAGCACCCGCCGAGCCGAGCGTACAGCTACTACAACCCCGATGACCAAGCCTCCACAGGCGCAAGCTCGGTCGTGGTCGACCCGTAGGCGCTCACACGCAGCGGTCATCGAGCAGGGCGTCCGTCCTCGGGCGCTCTGTTCGTTTTTGAGGGGCACGGGAGCCTCTCCATCAACCTGACCGAGGGGTCAACCCATACCATCTGACGATCACCGTGCGGTTTCGGGTAAGGTACGGCGTGGTTGGGGCGCCTCATGAGCACCTGCGCCGAGCTCGGCTTCGAGGTTGACGCCTCAGACGCCTAGGGCAGACACGCTGCGAGGTTATCGCTGTTAATCCAGCGCAGCAGAGGCGCAAGGTCTTCTTGGCTGTAATACGGTCCACCTTGAGGCATGCGCCCGCCCCCGCCACCGGGATAGAAGTTCTGCGCACCCAGCATTTTGGCGTACAGATAAGAGCCTTGCGGGTTACGCGGCGAGACGAGGTCGAGGTTTGAGTTACCAGCGACGTTAACGAAGCTATCATGCAGCGTACGCGGCGAGGTGTGATCCACTCGAACACCGCCTGAGTTCCCGTGACAGTTGGTGCAGATCTGAAATATGCCCGAGTTCCACAGATCACAGATCGTGGTCTGCTGCATCCCGATGTCAAAATTCTGGTTAACCTCAGGCATGTTCGCGTCGGGTATACCGGGAATATCCGGGCTCTGATTCCCCTGCACGTCCTGAGGACCGCTGTCGATGACTCCGACAGGACCATCCCAGCCCGGCGGGCGCGCATCGCCGATCAAGATAAAGACGTCCGTATTGCCCGCCTCAAAGATCAGGCCCTGGTCAGGCCGCGGACCTGCGTCTCGGATCAGGTTGTCAATGTCCGGTCTCGGTCCGGCGTCATTGCCCGCCTCGGGCAGGTCCGGGAAGCCGAGGTCGGGGAGACCCCCCTCGGGCGGCCCTTCAGAGAACCCATCCGGTCGCCCGTTGATGCCGCTGTCGAGCCCCATGACCCCTGCATCCTCCTGACCGCCTCCATTCGGCTCTGGGCGGCGGCAGTCCACGCAGTTGTCGTTCTCATCACACTCCTCGTACGCTTCGTGATTCTCTGGGACGTCCCCCCGGACGTAGCCATCACCGCAGATCGCCACCTGACAATGGTTCAGGCAGGCGTCTCGCTGGTTGAGGTTCCCATCATCGCAGGCTTCGTGACCCTGCTGACCAAGCTCGAGGTCGTTTCGCAGCACCCCGTCACCGCAGCGAGCAACGCTGCAGGTGTTCAAGCAGCCGTCAGTGTTGACCTCGTTGCCGTCATCGCAGGCTTCGATCCCTTGACGGATCACCCCATCGCCGCAGCGTGCGACCAAGCATAAGTGCGTGCAGCCGTCCGTGGGGATGATGTTGCCGTCATCACAGGCTTCATAGCCATCCACGCCCTCCTGCAGGTCGTTGCGCAGGATGCCGTCACCGCAAGCGGCGGCGATGCAGTTGGAGCGGCAGGCGTCGCGCTCATCGCGGTTGCCATCGTCGCAGGCTTCATAGTCCTCGTTGTCCTCGGGTAGGTCCGTACGCCGCACGCCGTCACCGCAGGTCGCAAAGCGGCACGCGTTGGTGCAGGCGTCGTCGTCAGCGGGGTTCCGGTCATCACAATCCTCCACGCCGACGCGCACGTAACCGTCACCGCAGCGCGCCGCCAGACAACCGCTGGTGCAGGCGTCGGTGTCGACTTGGTTGCCGTCATCGCACGCTTCAAAGCCGCCCTCACCCTCCTGCAAATCGCCGCGCAACACGCCATCACCGCAGGCAGCGCTCAAGCAGCTGTTCAGGCAGCCGTCGGTGTTCACCTCGTTGCCGTCGTCACACTCTTCTCCGTCTTGAACGAAGCCGTCTCCACAACCGGGCAACGCGCAGCGGTTGGTACAGCCGTCGTCGTTGCGCTCGTTACCATCATCACACGCGTCACCGGGACCGACGATCTGGTCGCCGCAACGCGACGCCGTGCAGTCGTTGAGGCAGCCGTCCGACTGGACCTGGTTACCGTCATCGCAATCCTCGACACCACGCTGAACGAAACTGTCTCCGCAGCGCGCCACCTGGCATGCACCGACGCAGGCGTCGCCGTCGTCCTCATTGCCGTCATCGCACGCCTCGAACCCCTCTTGACCCGCCTCGAGGTCGTTGCGGCGCTGACCATCACCGCATCGGGCGTCCGAGCAGTCGTTACGGCAGGCGTCGGCGTCGTCGTTGTCCCCGTCATCGCATGACTCGCCCGGACCGACGTGACCGTCGCCGCAACGCGCGCGCTCGCACCGATCTGTGCAGGCGTCACCGTTAAAGCCATTGCCGTCGTCGCAGGCCTCATGACCCGGCTGCCCTTCGGCGATGTCCTCACGCGGGACGCCGTCGCCACAGCGCGCGATCACGCACGTATTGAGGCAGGCGTCCGTCGCAGACTCGTTACCGTCGTCACACTCCTCGCGCCCTTCCCAGACAAAGTTATCGCCGCAGCGAGCGATCTGGCAGGCGCTGGTGCAGGCGTCGGTGTCGACCTCATTGCCGTCATCGCAGGCTTCGTCGCCGTCGATCTGCCCGTTACCGCACGCTTCGCTGCGGCAGTTGGCGTCGCAGCCGTCGCCCCCCTCACGGTTGCCATCATCACAGCCTTCCCAAGGCGAGCGGTGTCCGTCACCACAGACCGCGACCGTGCAGCCGTTCGTGCAGGTGTCCATATTGTTGGTGTTGCCGTCGTCGCACTCTTCAGTGCCTTGTACGAAGCCGTCACCGCAGACCGGGCGACGGCACAAAACGGTGCACTCGTCGTCGCTCGCTGCGTTCCCGTCATCACACTCTTCATCACCTTGAACGACCCCATCGCCGCACTGCGCTGCGCGACAATTGACGCACTGCCCGGCGCCAGCATCCTCAGCGCCTTCACCGGGATCGCAGGCTTCCCATGGCTGGACGATCCCATCACCGCAGCGAGGCAGCGCGCAGGCGTTCGTGCAGGCGTCGTTGTTGACGGCGTTTCCGTCGTCACAGGCTTCACCCTCTTGAACAAAGCCGTCCCCGCAGACCGCGTTGCGGCAGAGCGGCGAGCAGGCTGCGGTGGCGCCGTTGGCGTCGCCGAGGTCGCACTCCTCGTCGCTCTGGACGATGCCGTCACCGCATTGAGCCGAACGGCAGACGTTCGAGCAGCCGTCCGTATCCACCGCGTTCCCGTCGTCGCAACCTTCCCAAGGCTGAACGAGGCCGTCGCCGCAATAGGTCAGCGCGCAACGGCTCGAGCAGCCGTCGTCGTCGCTGGTGTTGCCGTCATCACAGCGCTCGCCGCGCTCAACGAGCGCATTACCGCAGACAGGGGTTGCTGGTGCCGGCGCCTCGCGCAGTGAGCACCCCAAAAGCAGGCAAACCAACGGTACACATCGCAACATAAGAGGCTCCAGCGCGCTCTATTTTAGCGAATGACGCCTCGAGTCACAAGTTCGCAAAGGAGCTAGAGCGACCCGACAAGACCGACCAGCTCAGCGGCGCTTGCGAGCGCTTTGTCCTGCCACGCTCGCTCGCTCGGATAGAACGCGCGGCGCATCGCCTGCTGCGCCAACGATCGATCACCGCCATGCTGCACGATCTGATTCTCGAGCACCATCATCCGCAACACCGTGACCGCCGAGCAGGTCCCAAACTCGCAAGTCAACATCGTCAGACGATCACCGAACACCCGATCCAGCGCCGCCGGGAAGCCGCCACGGATCGCGTAAGCGACCCCGCCCTCTTCATCCCAGGCTTGGACGCGCCCCCCGAGCTTCTCGTTGAGGCGCTGGGTCAGCCGCGACCCCGAGCTCGCCTCGAGCAAATACGTTAGCTCACCAAAGGCGCCGAGCCCTGAGTGCAGATCCACCCACACGATGTCACCCTCTGCTCCGACCAGCTCGAGCACGCGCTCCATCAGCTTATGAGGCCCCTCTTCAAGCTCTGCGCCGCCCCAAAACAAGCCCTGCGGGAAGTCGTACTGCCCCCCTGCGATCGCCTGCTTGAGCGGTTCAAACCCGTACCGAAGGATCTGCCAGCCGCTGCGCAGCGCGAACTCGAGCGCGGTGAACGAGCGCGCCGGATTGAGCAAGGGGTTGAGCCGCGCATACTGCTCTGGGCTTCCGCTGTACGCCTCGTCGCTTGGCAAAAAATTGCGGTTGAGGTCGACGTTGCGCTCATTGACCCGGCGAAAATGTTCCATGCCCCATGGGTTTAGAGCGTGAATCATGACGTAGCGACAGTCCGCTTGCTCAGGGGTCACCATCATGAGCCGCTGCGTCGCCGAGCCGACGTAGCCCTCGACGCCATGGAGCCCGGAGCTCAACACGATGGTCCGGTCGCCGCGTCCCCAAGCTGCCACGTCGATGGTCAGCGCCGAGCCATCGGCCGCGCGCTCGCCTTGCGCATCCAGCGGAATCGAGGTCAGCTCTGCACCGATCGCCAGCGCCTCTTGACGGAAGGCGGCGCGGGCTGCGGTGTAACTGACCTCAAACACTCATACGCTCAGGGCAGCGGCTCAGGCTCACACCCCGAGCAGGCTACGCTGTCGGGCGCATCGGAGTCCACCATCTCGCGGATCCAATCCACGAGCTTAACCCCTGAACCGTCCCCGTTGGTGTCGACCGAGTAGAGCTCGTTGCGGTGAATGATGCAGTGCTGATCGCCCGGGGCGATGTACGAGCGGAAGTTGTCCGCTTCCTGACCGATACGGTAGATCTGGTCGCGCATCTTCGCCGACCATTGCTCGGCGCCGCCCGAGCCGCCCATGGTGTCGTAGTAGAACACCTGGTTGTTGTCGAAGACCGTGTTGTACTGACTGATCGTCTGGTCACCGTAGAACTTGCCCACCTCGGCGTAGAGGTCCTTGAGCTCCATGGTGTTGATGTCGATGGTGTTCGGATCGAGCGCATCGATCCAGGCTGGCAACGTCTCAAGCGCCGACCATACCGGGAACGAGTCGCGCAAGAAGCTGTCGGTGATGATGCCGGCGCCGCAGTCGCCAAGCTGCACCACCTTGGACTCCGGGAAGTCGCGCATCACGTGAGGTGCCCAGCCGATCGCGCCATAGGCGCCTGCGCTGCAGCCACCAATAAAGATGGTCTCTGGCTGCGGGACGTTCTCGCGCACCCAGCGCAAAGCCACCTCAGCGTTCACGGCGCCTTGGTGGTTCAGCATGAACGGCGCGGCGCCACCTTCTGACGCATACTCGACGACCGAACGACCCCAGTGGATGTCGCCCGTGCAGTAGGGGATGAAGAGGTGGTTCCAGCCTTTGACCGGGTTGTCGTCGTTGCTGTGGTCGTAGATACCGCGCTCGGGGTCCGGACGGCGGCAATAACCACTCGTCAGGCACTCACTGTCCTCGGCGCAGTCGGAGTCGCTCGCGCAGGCGTCGCCCAGCACGGTGCCGCGGATGTCATCGATGTTGTCCTTGAAGATCATGTCGGCGACCGAACAGGTCGGATAGTTCCAGCACGCCCCACCGCCTTGAAACTCGACCACGAGCTTGTTGACCACGCCCGGTCTGAAGAAGAAAGCCCAGGGTTGACCGCGCGAGCAGATCGTATCCCCGCCCGGCTCGATGGCATGCCAGGTCTCGCCCTCTAAGTCGGCGATAGCCGGCATGGCGCTGAGCGGCTTGCCCGCATCAACTGGCGGTCCGGCGTCGAGCGAGGCGTCGTCAGCGGGTGCGCAGGCGATCGCCCCGAGGCAGGTCAGAGACAAGAAAATGGATGTACGCACGCAGCCTCCCGATCAACTCGGCACGTTGAAACACGTTCTAGTCGATCGTTCAACACGCGCTAGGAGGAATCTGTGCGCACCTTCAGGAGGATCGATACGGCTCGACAAGGCGATGCAGGGTCATCGCACCCCTCGGCGCTCGCGCCGTTCACGGCGTTGCTCTCAAGACGCAGTGAGCGCTCCTCGCTGCTGCTTGCTTGATCGAGACGGGCGCGCACTCGGAAGCTCAGCGCCTCGCCGGGCTCGAGCTCAACCGCTGGAAGCTGCGCCTCAAAGACCGGTCCGCTCAGCTCAAAAGCGCGCAGCTGGAGCGTTTGGTCCCCCGTATTGGTCAGGTCCGTCCAGCTCTCCACCGACTCACCGGGCGCGACGACCCCAAAGTCGATGACGCAGTCGGTCGCCTCGCCCTGGCATCGTAAAACCCCAAAGCCAGCCTGGGCGGTCAACGCCACCCGAGCGCCCGGGCCGCACGCAGCGCCGGCGCAAGGCTCCCCTCCTGGCACATCGCCGCAGCCGACCACAGCGACCGTAAGGATCATCGCACGTCTCATCCGCTCACCCCCCTTGACCAGCGCCCCATCCAATAAGTGGCACCTGAGCGCAGGACAGCGTACTCTGTCTACTATGAACGCCAAGCCTGCGGATCTCAGCAAGACCATCGCCGAACAAAATGCGGCGCTCGCTGCGGCGATGGGCGACCCGGGCTCCAAACCGGCTTGGCGTGGCTTGAGCCACCGTTACGCCGGCTACCTGAGCCTCCTCTTTACCGTCGCGGTGCTGTGGCGCACCGAGCCGGGTCTGAACTGGCTCGCAGGCTTCATGAGCCTGGGCTCGATCACGGCGCTCTTCACCGTCTCGGGCGCTTACCACACCATCAACTGGCACCCGGAAGTGCGCGTCTGGATGCGGCGAGTTGACCACACGATGATCTTTGTCGTGATCGCCGGCGTGTACACGGGCTACGCCCTCTTGTTGCTCAACTCGCCGCTCTCACAGAGACTGATCGCCATCTTCTGGGTGGTCACGGTCTTAGGCGGGTTCTTCAAGCTCGTCTGGGTGATGGCGCCGCGCATGCTCAGCGTCGTGTTGTACATCGCGATGAGTTGGTCCGGGATGTTGATCTATAAGGAGCTCGAGACCCACGTCGGCACAGACACCATCCTCGCCATGCTCGGGACCGGGATCGTGCTGAGCATCGGCGCGGTGTTCTACGCGCTGGCGTGGCCTGGCCGAAACGCCAAGCGATTTGGCTACCACGAAATCTTTCACCTCACCGTGATCGCCCACCTAGCCGTTCACATGTGGGCTGTCGCCCGCTACGCCCTCAAGGTCATCTAGTACAGAGCGCCAGCGCGCGCCGCCTGAGCGAAGCGCTCAACGACGTCCCCTGCCGGCTCGACACGCTCGATCCCATCGACGCTCTTGCCCGCCTGGAAGTAGTCTTTGTAGTCGAGCCCTCGAAGGCTCGCTTTCTTGAGCTGCAGCATGCTCTTGACCGCATAGTAGGTGCGCATCCAATGCTTGGCTTTGCGGTGTTTGAGCAGCTTGCGCGCCACCCAGCCGGTCTCGGTCCCGACCCGTTCAATGTACGGGGTCTTGATCACCGAGACCGGGACACCTGAGATCCGGGTCGTCAGGACGATGTCCTCTGCCGCAGCATCGACGATCGCCGTCTTGTAATCGGCATGCGCCCGACACTCTTGGGTGGCGATAAAGCGGGTCCCGAGCTGGACCGCGCCGTATCCGAGCTGCAGCGCGTCCACAAACTGACGCTCATCACCGACCCCGCCGGCGCACACTAAGGGCACGCCGAGGTCCGCCATGCTCTCGAACAGCTCCGCCGGTGAGTGGGTCCCCGCATGACCACCGGCTCGTCCGTTCACGCAGATGAGTCCATCCACGCCGCCGTCGAGCGCCTTGAGCGCCCACTTTCGCTCCGTCACGTCGTGGTAGACGACGCCGCCGACCGCGTGGACTTTGTCGACGACCCAGCGCGGATTGCCGAGCGCGGTGATAAAGAACCGAACGCCCTCTTCGAGGGCGATGTCGATCCACCGCTTCATGCGCTCTTCATAGGCGCTCACGCTCTTTTCGATCAGCGCGTTGAACCCAACCGGGTTGTCGGTCATCGACTGGATCAACCGGATCCCTTCACGCAGATCGTGCCCGTGCACGTAGCTCATCGAGATCGGCTGAATGACGCCGATCCCGCCGGCGCCTGAGACCGCTGCGATCAGCTCCGGGTTCGAGCAGGGATACATCGCGCCACAGATCAGCGGCACCTGCGCGCCTGTGTGCTCCATAAATCGATCGATCACGTCGTCTCCCTGCCCGCTGTGAATGAATCCTCACTCAAGCTAGCGTTCATGACGTCATTTAGCCAGGCCGAGACCCGCGGAAAGTGGTCCTGCGGCGCGTGCTCGTGCGTCAGCAGGTCGATATGGTCGTAATCATGCAGCGCACCCGAGCCACGACCCAAAAGAATGAATGAGGATTCATTCACGCCGCACTCACCCATAAACCGGATCACGTCCTGAGGGTGCCCTAAGAGCGTGTCCGCAGCCCCTGTCAACCACAACGAGGGCGGGAACGCGCATTGCTGGGCAGCGCTCCCGTAATCAAAGCCGTCACGCGGGTCGATCCAGGCGCCCGTCCCCACCCAGCGGATGCTCGCCATCAGGCTGTCGTGGGTCTCGATATCCGAACCAATCCCGAGCTTGTCGGCGGGGAGGTACCCGAGCGCACGCGTGACCCAAGGCAAGAGCCGCTTCCAGCCGAGCTCCACGCGCACGAGCCGCTCAAAACTCCTGACCGTGATCGCTCGCTTGACGGCAAAGTGAACGACCGCAGCGGTCCGTTCCCTCAGGTGCTTAAAGCGAGCCAACGCGCTCATCTGCAAAACACCCCCCCACGAGTGACTCATCCAGATCTGCTGAGCGTCGGGTCGTTGCCTCAGGATGAAATCGGAAGCGGCTGGAAGGTCCACGCAGATGCTCTCATGCTGACCGTGGTGTGCGTCGCGCTGGGGTGCCGGCTGGCTTGACCCTCGCCCGCGCAGGTCAAGGACGTAGACGTCATACCCCAAGGACTGAAGAAACGGGGCTAAGCCTTTGCCCCCTCGAGAGTAGAAAATACGCCCATTTTCGATGGCGCCATGCACGAGGAGGACCGGCGCTCCCGCGCCCACAAAATGCCTGAGGTGAAGCCGAGCGCCCGGGGCGGACGATACGAACACGCTGTCAACGTTCATCAATTGCGGGCTCCACCTAGCGTCGACTCCGGCTTTGGACTAAATCTCCCAACATGAAACGCTTCGCAACCGGCTTACTGCTCTCCGCCGTGACGCTCGCCTGCCAAGAGCCCGCCGAACCCCCCAGCGGACCTGTGGCTTCCGTGATCGATACAGGCGTTGGGGCTGACGTAGCCGCTGCGCTCGACGCCTCGGTCGTGCACTTACCAGGCGCCGGAGAGCGCCCGGAAGACGCAGCGCTGAGCTGCGAGGTCCTCGCTCAAGAACACCCCGAGCTTGCGAGCGACGCCTACTGGCTCAACCCCGTCGGCGGCTCAACGGACAACGCCTTCCTCGCCTATTGCGACCTCGACGCGGACGATGGACCGTGGACGCTGATCCTGAAAGTCGACGGTCATGAGACGACGTTCAAATACGACGAGGCGATCTGGTACAACAGCGTGCTCTTGAACGAAGACGAGGTCGCGCCAGGGCCCGGTCAGATGAAAAATGCCGGCTACCTGCAGCTCCCCTTCACCGACCTGCGCGTCGGTCTTCGTGTGGACGAGGACGCGGAGGAGGGCGATGGCACCACGCGCTACCTCACCCTCCGTCATGAGGCGTCGAGCATGCGCCAGCTGATGGTACGAGGTGACGAGCACCTGACGGAGCTCGGGCGCGACCGCTGGCGCTCGCTGATCCCGCTGACCTCGCTCCAACCCAACTGCAACGCCGAGGGCATCAACGTTCGCCACCGTCTACGCTTTGGGATCCTCGGCAACGAGCAGAACGACTGCCACACGCCGGACTCGTTCATCGGGATCGGGAGCGATCGAGACCAAGTCATCACCGGAAACTTTGCGGTCGGGCGCTGGCAGAGTGACAACGGCGACCGACGCACCAAGGCGTACGGTGAGATCTGGGTGAAGAACGCCGCCGCGCTTGAGCGCGTGCTGCCCTAGCTAAGGCTCACACGCCGGGCGTGTCCGCAGGTCATCAAATCGGTGAAAGTTGGTGTAGTAGCCGGTCGTGCCACTAAAGCCGATATAGCCGCCTTTGAAGTCGAGCCCCTCCACGCGCTGATCGATCACCGAGCGCCCGTCCAGGTCGACGCGCACCCGGTCTCCACGAATCACGAGTTCGACCTCGTGCCACGCGTTGTCCTCAATAGCCGGCGTTTCCGCCACCGCGACGTGGTTACCCGGGTCACCGTCTAAGGTGATGGCGACGTGGTTCTGGCGCGTAGGGTCTGTGTGGAACTCGTTGCCACCGTTGAACTGGTTGTACCAGGTGTCAAACTCGATATGGAACGCGTTGCCGACCCAGTCACCCCACGCGCCGCCTACTCCATAGGCTAAGCCGCCGCCGGTCGACGCCACATCGAACAAGTCAGCGAGCGCCTCGGGCGACTCCACATCCCAAATGTTCATCGCGAAACCGTCCGCCGCGTTGTTGGCGTTAAACTGACAGGGTCCGGGCTCATCACACTGCCCGGTGCTGATGCGAAACGCGAGCTGCACATTGCCCGGCTCGATGCTCTCACTGACCTTGTAAATTGCGCCCTTCCGGCCGCGCGCATTACCCGTCAGCTCGAGCCAACCGCGCGGGTCACGCTGAGCGTCGCCAAAGCGTTGCCAGCCTTCAAGGTCGGCGTTGAAGTCGCCGATCACCTGCCAACCACAGACGCCGACCCGGCGCGTGGCGTCAGCGAGCGAGCGCTCCCCATCAAGCACCTCAACGCGCAGCTCATGCACGCCCCGCTCACGCAGCAAGATGCTGCGCACGACGCGCCCCGTCGGCGGGATCTGATCGTCGCCGATCACCCCATCGAGCGAGCTGCTCCAGCGCAGCGTCAAACCGCTCAGATCATCGCCCGACACCTCCACCGCCGCGTCGAGTCGCTCCCCCTCCTCGATCGACACGCGTCCATCAGGCCTCGCCCATTGCACGCCAACGACCCGCTCGGCGCCTGCATCGTGTGCCGGGCTGCTCCCGGTGTCAGTCGCCTCGCCGGCGTCCATCGGCGAAGAGCCAACGTCCTCAAGAGCCGCGCCACCATCGCGCACGGCGGCTAAGCACAAACCGCCTGCGCAGCGCAGGCCTTCAGCGCAAGGCTGCGTCGGACCGCAGCGCGCGCCCAAGCCACTAAAACCCGTCGGTTCAGCGATTGGCTCAGAGCATGCCACCATCACCAAGATCAGACCCAATTTCCGCATCAAGCCTCCGCGCGCTCGCAGGCACCATAACCCAAATCGGGCACCTCAAAAATGTTGGTTTCGAAACGTTGTGTTGCTGTTTCGCTTCGGCACCCAGGGCAGGGGCACCATCCCTGCGCCTAGAAGCGGCGGCCTACAACCAGACCGAGCCGCACGCTCTGGCTCGAGGCAGGGATCACCAAGTCGAGCTCAACGGCTGGAAACTGCGACATCGACCAGGCGAGTGAGCCGCCGACCTGCCAAGCACCCAGACCATACACGCCGAGCATCCGAGCGCCGAAACGACGCCCTCCCCATGGGAACGCGCCCGTTCGGCGCAGCTCTTTCGTTGAGCCGTCCTCACCCACGACGTACTGCTCATGGACCAGGTCGGCCTGGACCTGGCGCCAGCCCCCCTCCGCCAGCGCCAGAAGCCGAAGATCGCTGCCGAGCTGGAAGCCGACACCTGCGAGCGCGTCGACGCCGAAGCGACCTGCCCCCTCGAGACGAATGCGCTCCTCTAAGGTCGGCTCCGTCGCAGTGATCGGGTCCATCGGATAGCGCATCGGGTCCCAGTCATCACCGCTCGGGGAAGCCCCTGCGCCGCCTGCGTGCAGGCGGACGCCAAGCGCATACCACAGACTCGACGTCGTCGCCGGCTGCAGCCGCAGCGCCGAGACACCTCCGCCGACACCCAGTGCGCTCGAGCTGCTCAGCTCGAGGTCGCCAAGCACCAACCAATGCCCGCGCTGAGCTCGCCACGCGCCGCGCTTTTGACTCAGCTCAACCTTCGCTCGCAGCTCCGAGGCTGAGCGCCCCGTGGCTTGCGCTGCGTAGTTCACCATCCCTCGCACCAGCTCGTCGGTGGGCGCTGGGAGCTCATCGCGGCTGGCCGCCTGTCGCATCCGCTCAAAGCTACGCTCAGGGACGCCCTCGCTGACCGCAACGCCTTTGAGGACGAGCCCACCTGGAGGCAGCGGCTGCAGCGACTTCAACCCGTTCTGCACGGCGGCGGCGAGCGCCTGCTCAGAGCGCCCTTGGACGACCAACGCCTGGCTCGCGCTAAAGATCAGCGCCGATAACCCCGAGCGGCTACCGAGCACGATCAAGCCGCGCCCAACCCCGCGCGGTAGGTTTTTAGCGAGCGCTTTGAGCTCCGCGGCGCTGAGTCGTCCATCGGAGAGACCGGGGAGTCCATGCTGTGGCTCCGTCAACTCCAAGCGTGCGACCTGATCGGGCTTGAGCTCCACCTCCATCGCCAGCCCCGCCGCCCCGCTCACCAGCTGCAGCTGATGGCGACCGGCTGGGATGCCGGTCACCTTGACCGGCAGAGCGCCCAAAAACAATCCGTCGAGATAAGCCTGGGCACCCGGAACGCTCGCCTTAATCGTCAGGGTCGCCTCACCCTCTTGCCGCATCCCTTTAAGGCGCGCTGCGAGCGAGTCGCTCGACCAGCCGAGGTGGGTGAGCCCGTCATCACGGCAGCCCGCCAACCCTCCGAGCATCAAGTCGACGGCACGCTTTTGGCTGTTGAGCTCAAAGGCGGCCGCCGCCGCGTAAAATAAGCGACAGCTGCGCTGATGGCTTCGCAACAACTGGCTGGGTCGACCAAGATGGAGCTGCAGGACTCCCTGCGCTCGCTCAGCCGCACGCCCTGCGAGCCCGAGCAAGACCTCCAGCTCGAGCGCCTGCTGCTGAACCAGGTCATCAACCGCTGGCTGCGTACGCGCCACCGAGCGCAGCCTGTGCCCTGCGGTGCGCGCAGCCTGCGAGAGCAGCTTCGTGAGCGCCGTGCTCTGCTCGGTGCTCGTCGGCGCGCCATGCCAGCCCAGATAAGAGATGTCCTTGGCGGTTCCGGCCATCTCATATTGACCCATCTGAAAATCTGCTAAAAGCAGCGACGCTGCAGCCAGAAGCATCATCGAACCCAAACCTCCAGGCTCTCGAACGGCTCCGCCGCCTCCATCGCCGGTCCTTGGAACCGCACCGCTGCGTCGCCTAGGTCATTCTCTGGATCGCCATACACCACCACGCCTCCAGCTCCTGGCGCTGCGCAGCCTGAGGCCGAGGCGAAGCTCCAGTTCCAGTGATCCGCTGCGCGTAGGATCGGCTCTGAACATTCGCTCGCCGCAGCGCCCGGCGCCCTCGAGATGAGCGCCCCTGCCGCTTCCTCAATCCGATCGATCGGGTTCCAGACCGAGGCCGACACCCCGCTTAGGATCGGGGTCACGCGCTCGCCGTTACGGCGGAAGTACACCTCGAGCTCAGCAGACGGCTTCTGCATCGAGTTGAGCGGGATACCGAACGGGTCATCGCCTTCGGGTTGACCGATCAGTCCGTCGGTCCAAGCGTTCCAAAGGGCCAGGTCTTGGTGCAGCAAGATCATCCGCGTAAAGCCGCCACCATCCGTCCGCATATCGCAACGAACCTGCGCAGGCGGGGTCGGCCGAGCGCCGTCTACGTCCACCCAGTAGAGCCCGTCACCCGCTTGAGGATTCGCCGCAAGGATCTGCCCGCAGCTGTGCGCCAGATCGTCTGGTCCCGACCCGAGCCCCTGCGGCAGAGCGTTCGGGTAGCAGTCGTTTCCGCACGCGTCCTCGGGGTCTTGGTTGCCATCGTCGCAGAGCTCGTAACCGACACCACCGGGCTCGACGTCCGCGCGTACGTGCCCGTCACCGCAGCGCGCGGACTGGCAGTCCGCCACGCAGCCATCGTCGAGCTCCTCGTTGCCGTCATCGCAGGTCTCGACGCCGTCGTGAACGAGCCCGTCGCCGCAGCGCGCCGGGACACAGTCAACGCACGCGTCGCGCGTGAACCGATTGCCGTCATCGCAGGCTTCATAGCCGTCTTCGCCAGGCTCTAAATCCGCTCGCACAAAACCGTCACCGCAACGCGCCAAACGGCACTCGCTGGTGCACCCATCGGTGTCATCGAGGTTGCCATCATCGCAGGCTTCGTACTCCGGGTCATGACTCGTGAGGTGGGCGCGCACAAACCCGTCGCCGCAGCGCGCAGCGCGGCACCCGGTCAGGCAGCTGTCGGTGTTGATGTCGTTGCCATCATCGCAGTCTTCCCAGCGCTGTACCAACCCATCACCGCAGCGAAGACCAGGGCGGTAGTCGTCGCCAGCGTCTTCTGGCTTGAGGCAATATCCTCCTGCGCACTCGTTGCCTTGGGCGCAGGCCTCGCCCTCACAACGCTCCACATAGGCGCTCGAAGCCTGTCCCCAGTCCTCAGGCGTCGGGGTACAGCTCATCGACAAGACCAACAACGACGCGAGCGCGACCGCAGCGTTTTTCATCGGAGACTCCTCGGGGGCACACCATGCCCACACCGCCTCCTTGAGCGCATCCGACAAAACTCGGAGCAACCCGCCTAAAAAGTTCCCGATACCCCGACCGCAAGTCCGAGCGTCGACTGGGCGCCCTGACCCGTCACAAAGCTCTGCACACTACCCAGCAGCGTCTGCTGCCACTGCACCTTGCCGAGCAACCGCCAGCTGGTCCCGACAAGGCGGTAAGCCGCCCCGACTGAACCGCTCACCTCAGGCCCCGCCCAGGGGAAGACGATCGAATCTTGGATCGCGACGCCGCTCCCGGCGACGGCGAAGCCCTCGGAGTCAATCGTATACTGCTCGTGCTTCAGGCTGGAGCGGTGCATGGCGTAGCCGAGACCCGCCTGCCCAAGAAGACGCAGGCGACCGTCTCCTAAATCGAGACCCAGTCGCCCGACGGCGCGCAGGCCGAGGCTGCTCCCCGGGATCACGCGCACCCGCTCTTTGAGCTCTGGGTTGTCGCGTGTGCTCTGCTTGAACGGGTTATCCATCGCCGCAAAATAGGTACGATCTTGCCAGTCGGCTCCGAGCTGACCGACGAAGCCCTCCACGCCAAAGGCACCCCAAACCCCGAGCATCGGCGTCGGCTGCCGGCGAAGATAACTCGCTTGAAGCGCGCCGCCGCTTGCGCTGCTCAACCCGAGCGCCCCAAGGGCTTGGAACTCGAGCACGTGATCCGGATCCATAGCAGCCCAAATACGCATTCGCATGTCGCGCTCGGCGCGCCGTTGCAGCTGCTCAACGCTGAGGCCGGTCGCCTCCGACGCCTCTTTGACGGCGAGCGCCTCCATCTCCGCTGCGAGGCTCTCCTCCTCGGCGTCGAGCGCGGCGAGCTCAGCAGCCAGCTCCTCAGGGCTCGGCGTCGGGGGCGCTTTAGGGGCTGCCGCCTTTGGCTTTGCAGGCTTTGTCGTTGGCACCTGCTTCGACGACTTCTTCGCAAATGCTGGCGCCGACTCAGGGGGGCGAGTGCGCGCTGCGGGCGCAGCCGCAACCGCCGCTTGCGCACCGCCTCGGCCCACGGGACCGCGCCGCACCGGCCCTCGGGCGACGACCTCACCCGCGGCCTCCGACGCTTCCTCCTTCATCACGCGCCACCCCAGCACACGCGGCTTACTCACCACGGCGTCGAGGCCATCGAGCAAAATCGCTTGGGACAGCAGGGAGCCTTGGAAGGCTTCTGCCAGCGCACCGATCTCTTCCATGACCGGTGACAGCGCCAGGTGCGCCGTCAAAAAGTCTGGGTCAAACTTCATCTGTTTGAGCCGAATGGCGCGGCCTCGCTTATCGACAGCGTACAGCGTCACCCAGATCTGGTTGCCCTGCTTCGCCACGCCGCCAAACAGCCCCATCACGGCCTTCTTGCCGTGGCGCTTGAACAAGCGCCCGACCACCCGCGCCACGTTGGCGTCGACGCGGTTGTCACGCAGCGTCGACAGCATGCGCTGCTGATCCTGTCCGCCCATGCCTCGGGTCACAGTCGCTTGCAGCGTCACGGTCTCGCCCGGATCGATCTGAACCTTCTTACCCCAAGGCTTAAACCCCTCACGAAACACGCCCACGAGGTGCTCGCCGGCTGGGATCTTTTTAAGCGTCAGCGGTGCCGGCCCAAGCCGCCGACCGTTTAGGTACACGTCCGTCCCCGGCACATCGACTGTCACCGTCAGCTCGCCGCTCGCTTCACGCTCCGCCGCCTGCCGAGCCTCCTCAAGCAGGGCTTTGAACCGCTTCGTCGGCGTCAACCGGCTCTTCTCAAGGTCCGCGCGCTCGCAGGTCCCTGCGAGCCGGCGCAGCGTCTTCTTCGCCTTGGCGACTTGCCCCATAAAAAGGCGCCCCTCGGCGACGATCATCAGGCTGCGGCAGTAGAGATTCGGCGTCCGCAGATAGCCTGCGTTCTGACTTTGCAGGCGGGTCACACGCGCTGCGCCCGACGTGGCATGACCGGCGCGCCGGTGCTTGAGCAACGCCTCGGTGTAGACGACCTCTTTAAGCCATTTTTTGTGGAGCCGGGCTTCGTGGTCCTGCACTTTTTTGAGCTCTTTGGTCTCGTCATAAAAGACGACCTTCCAGGGCCCAGCCTCTTCGATCAAGGTGACTAAGTTCTTCCCCACTTTGAGCAGCAGGTTGGCGTCTGCGCTGTTCCAAACAGGCTGCAGGGGTACAACGAAGACAGGTTTTTTTTCACTCTCTTCCACCTCGGGCGCCATCCCTTGCAAGAAGATGTCGTCGTCACTCGCGCTGGCGGCGAAGGGGAGCAAAGCCAAGATCAGAACAAGTCGCTTCACCGTACCAGCACCTCGATGGTTTGAAAGGTCGTTGTGGCAGCATATCCACCGAGACCCCACAGTTGATGAGCGTGATCATGCTGGCTTCCCGATCCATGCACAATAAATCCGGTCGTACGGTAACCACCACACCCCGCACCGCCACTCGCCATCGCCCAATTCCAGCTGCTGTTTTCGTGCCGAAACCGCCCTGTACAAGGAGCAAATTCCTGGTCTTCAAAGCGACGCAACTCAAAGGCGTCGTCGTACTGAGAACGCCCCATCACGGGGTTCCAAGCACTGTAATGGACACCGCGATAAACGAAGGGTCGGGCGACGCCATCGACCTTGAACACGATCTCAAGCGACTCCCCCCGCTCATCGGCGGCAAAGTCTCGCAGGGGTAAGCCGTACAAAACACCCGCAGCGGAGTCACCCGAGCGCGTGATCCACGCGTCCCAGAGCGCATCAGCTCGGCGGAGCATCATCGTGCGCGTCCAGCCGCCTCCTTGCGTCGTCATGTCGCAGTGAACCTGAGCCGCCGGCTCATCACCATCGCCGTCCGTATCCAGCCAATACAGACCATCGGCCGCGTCGGGCACCAACGACTGGATGATGCGGCAGTTCGACGCCGGATCCTCAGCCTCAGCGCCTGTGCCCAGGCGAACGCCTCCAAGCACGACACAGTCCTCGCTGCAGTACGCAGCCAAAGCTTCCACGCCCGGATCGCAGGCCTCCACACCCTCGTGAACAAAGCCGTCGCCGCAACGCGCGAACCGGCAGCTCTCGAGGCACGAGTCGGTCGAGTCGTAATTGCCGTCATCGCACGCTTCATAAGCTCGATCATCGGGCTCGAGATCGGTTCGGACGATGCCGTCGCCGCAGACGGCTACGACGCACTCGCTGGTACACGCATCCTCGTCGACCTCGTTGCCATCGTCGCAGATCTCGTACCCCTCATCACGCGGACCAAGATCACGACGAATCACCCCATCACCGCAGCGAGCCAGAGTGCAGTCAGAAAGGCACGCATCGTCTTGGGCGTCGTTTGCGTCGTCGCAGGCTTCACCGCGGTTCAAGACCCCATCACCGCAGACCCCTTCGGGCAACTGAGCTGCGTCCGCTGCACCGCTTGAGGCATCAGGAGCCGTGCCCGCGTCGACCAGGGGGCAGTAGCCAAACTGGCAGCTCAGACCGTTGGCACAGATCGACCCGACGACGCACGGGCCACCGTAGCCGCCTGAGCGCTCGACGCTCTCGACCTCGATCACCTGGGCGCACGCAAGCGAGCAGGCGCCGATCATGATGAGAACCCAACGACGCAACGCGACCCCTTTTCGATCCAACCCAGTGTGCCCCGACTCAGCGGTCCTCTCAAGAAAGCACCGGCCTTGCTAGTCACGGACTGCGCAAGGCGATAGTGACGGGCATCGATGCTAGAGGATAATCATGACAATTCCAAAGACGGGCCGGCCCTTCGACGAGGTGCTCAAAGACCTCGGCGCCAAAGGCTCTCAGGACCTTGACTACCGCGCCGGCAAGTCCTGGAGTCTGGTGTACTATGTCAATGACGCCTACTACGACTTCCTGAAAAAGGCGCACAACAGCTACTTCAGCGAAAACGGTCTCAACCCCATGGCCTTCCAGAGCCTCAAGACGCTCGAAGACCAGGTCGTGCGGATGACGGCCACCATGCTGCACGGCGACGACGAGACCGTCGGCACCATGACCTCGGGCGGCACAGAGAGCATCCTCATGGCGGTCAAAGCCTACCGCGACCGCGCCAAGAAAAAGAAGCCCTGGCTGCTCAACCCCGAGATGATCCTGCCGACCACAGCGCACGTCGCCTTTGACAAAGCCTCGCATTACTTCGGCGTCAAGATCCGGCGCGCAGCGGTCGATGAGCGCGGTCAGGTCGACACCCGCCAGGTGGCGAAACTGATCAACCGAAAGACGATCATGATCGTCGGCTCGGCGCCGCAGTACCCGCACGGAACGATCGATCCGATCCAAGAGCTCGGAGCGCTTGCGCTGCGCCGTAAGGTCCCGCTGCACGTCGACGCCTGCTTCGGCGGCTTTATCCTGCCGTGGCTCGAGAAAATCGGCGTGCCGGTACCCGCCTGGGATTTCCGAGTCCCTGGCGTGACCTCGATCTCAGCCGACCTGCACAAATACGGCTTCGCCGCCAAAGGCGCATCGACGATCCTCTACCGCAACATGTCCTACCTGACCCACCAGTTCTTCGTGACGACCGACTGGCCTGGCGGAATCTACGCAGGGCCTTCGATGGCAGGTACCCGCCCTGGCGGCCCGATCGCAGCGGCTTGGGCGGCGCTTCAGGCGATGGGCGAGGACGGCTACTGCCGCTTGGCGCGCAGCGCCTGGGAGGCGAGCGAGCGCCTACGCGGGGGCATCGCCCTTATCCCGGAGCTCAAGCTCATGGGGCTGCCGCACGCCACGATCGTGACCTACGCCAGCGCCAGCGATGAGGTGGACATCTACGCCGTGGCGGACCAGCTCGCCAGCAAGGGTTGGGACGTCGGGCGTCAGCAGCATCCAGCCAGCGTTCACCTGACGGTCAACGCCCGCAACGCGCCGGTCATCGACGAGTACCTTGAGGACCTTTCTCAAGCGGTCGCAGCGGTCAAGGCGAACCCTGAGCTCAAGCGCAGCGGTGAGGCGGCGATGTACGGCATGATGGCGAAAGTCCCGGTGCGAGGTCTGGTCAAACACAGCGTCCGCAAGGTGATGGAGGGCATGTACGCCGCCGGCGGCAACGCGCCCGACATGGCGAACTTAGGTCAAGGCGATGACGACGGCTTCGTGCTCGGGCTGATCAACAAATACGGAGACCAAGCGCAGACTGCGCTCGATAAGCTCGACGCGGCGCGCAACCGGCTCAAGAAGCTGGTCGGGAGAAACGCAGGATGAGACCGCTGCGCCTCGCCTATGCGCGCATCTCTCAAGAGACCAACGCGCTCTCCCCTTTGCGTACGGAACTCGAGGACTTTGAGCGCGTCCATTACCTTGAGGGCGACGCCCTAGGCGAACGCTGCGTCCCCGGAAACACCGAGGCCGAAGGGTTTTTGAAAAATGCGGAGCTCAGCGGGTTTACGCAGGGCTGCCGAACCCACCGTCACCCGGTCGAGACCATCCCGCTCATGAGCGCTTGGGCGATCCCTGCGGCGCGTCTCTCCACCCACTGCTTCAACACCCTCGCCGAGCGGCTCGAGGCGCTCTTGTCCGCCGCCGGACCGTTAGATGGTGTCTATCTATGCCTTCACGGCGCGATGCGCTCCGAAGAGAGCACCGACCCGGACGGCGAACTGATCGAGCGCGTCCGGGCGCTCGTCGGGCCAGAGGTTCCCGTGGTCGTTAGCTTTGACCTGCATGCCGTGATGACCCCGAGGAAGTTTCACAACGCCGACGCACTCTGCGCCTACAAAACCAACCCGCACCGTGATCACAAAGCGGTGGGCAAACGCTGCGCTGAGCTCCTGATCGACTGCGTCCTCAAGCAGACCCAACCCAGCGCGGCTTGGCGCTCTCTGCCGATGCTGCTCGGCGGCGGGGCGACGCTGGACTTTTTGCAGCCAATGCGACCGGTCTTTAAACGCATGAAGGAGATGGAGCAGGACCCGCGCGTCCTCGACGTCTCTTTGTTCATGAGCCAGCCCTGGCACGATCACCCAGACCTCGGCTGGGCGAGCTATGTCGTCACCGACGATGACCCGGACCTCGCCGAGGCGCTCGCCGACGAGCTCGCCGAGCTGCTGTGGGCCACCAAAGATGTCCCGCCTCCGGTCTTCAAGTCGGTCGACGAAGGCATCGCCATTGCACGCGCCGCGCCCCTTGCGCGCCGGCTCGGCGCCGTCTTCTTCGCCGACATCTCCGACGCGGTCACCGCCGGCTCAACCGGTGAGAACACCGAGATCATTCGAGGATTAATCCGCGGCGCATCGGACCTCACCTGCCTGACCGCGCTGCGCGACGAGGCCGCAGTCGGCGCGCTGTACGAGCGGCCTGCCGGAAGCGGTGTTGCGCTCAGCGTCGGCGGCAAAATCGACCCGCAGTTTACCCAACCCTTAGACCTTGAGGGCATCATGGTCAGCAGCCATGAGACCGTCGGGTTTGGGCGCGCCGTGGTGGTGCGCGCCGGCAACGTCTTCGTCTGCATCACCGAGCGGAGCCCAGCGGTCATGAAGCCCGCCTTCTACCACGACCTCGGCCTGAGCGTCCTTCAAGCGGACATCGTGGTGGTGAAAAACCTGTTCCCGTGGCGGCTGTTCTGCGCGCTCTACAACCGCAAATCGGTGAACATCCAGACCCGCGGGATCACCGACCTCGACGCCGCCAAAACGCTGGAGTTCGCAGACCCGATGCATCCGATGGACGTGGTCGAAGACTGGCGCACGGCGGATCGCCGGCGACGCGCGGTTACCTCGGCCTAAGTTAGGCAGCTCGTACCGCCACAAAAGTGGGCTTGTTGTCCGTGCTTCGCTCGGCGTCGTAGCGGTAGTCGAGCAGGTCAAAGCCTCGCAGCTGCTCGGGCGCCGTGATCCGGTTCGTGATCACGTAGCGCGCCATCGCGCCGCGCGCCCGCTTGGCAAGAAAGCTGATCGTTTTTGCCACCTCGCCCTTCTGCTCGAGAAAGACCGGCGTGATCACCTTCGCCTTGAGCGCCTTTGTGCCCGCCGCCTTGAAGTACTCGTTGGACGCGCAGTTCACGACCACCGGCTCATCGTGCCCTGCCAGGCGCTCATCGATCAACGCCGCCAGCCGATCCCCCCAGAAGGCGTAGAGGTTCTTGCCGCGCCCGTTGCTCAGCTTCGTACCCATCTCGAGGCGATAGGGCTGGATCAGATCGAGCGGACGAAGCAACCCATACAGCCCCGAGAGAATGCCGACATGACGCTGCGCCCACTCGAGGTCCTCGGCGCTCAAGCTGGAGGCGTCTAAGCCGGTGTACGTGTCGCCGGCGAACATCAGCGCCGCCTGGCGGGCGTTGTCGGTGTTCATCGGCCACTGCATGGAGCCAAAGCGCTTGACGTTGAGCTCGGCGAGCGACTCCGAGATCCCCATGAGCTGACGAAGCTGCTCCGGCTTGAGGGGCTTGGTGACCCCCATCAGCTCCTGCACCTCGCTCGACAGGTCGAGCTGGGTATACCCTACGTGATCCAGGCACGGGCCTTCGTTGAGCTTCTTTGCGGGTGACAAAACAACGTACATACGGACCTCCTCCTCGCAGTTGCCGCAGGCTGCTTGCGCGGCGCAAGCCCTCTGTGCGGATTTGACCAGATCCTCTACACTTTATTCCGCTCGCACGCCGGAGGTGTCTATGCGCTCCTTGTTCGCTGCCCTGTTTGTGCTGGCTGTGCAGGGGTGCTCCGCCGCCCTACCCAGCGCCGATGACCCCATCGAGGCCGGCAGTTCAGGGGCTGATGCGGGCGTTACCCCCTGCACACAGACCGACCCGCTCACGCAGCGCTGCCTCGACGTCGAGACTCGGCAGGTGGCTTGCCCCCAAGGTACCTTCAGCGTCGATCACGCCTGGCTCGATGACGCGGCGACCGTGCGCTATGTTGCGAGCGGCGCAAACGGAGAGGGGCGTTTAGCCGAGCAACCAGCGGGTTCAATCGCGGACGTGGTAGCGGAACACGAGGCGCTGACGGTGGTCTTGGGCGCCGGACGTTTCGACGTCCCCACCACGCTCCCGGCGAGCCTGACCGTGATCGGGCGTTGCGCCGATGAGTCGACCCTGAGCCTGACTGAGGCCGCCGCCATCACGCGCCAAGAGGGCGACAGCCTGCGGCTGTGGGGTATCCACGTTGAGGGGTCGGACCTTCGTGAGGGACAAGCCGCGGCGGCGTCTTACCGGGTCCCATCTTAGGGGTCGGGGCGGTCACGCATCTGGGGATGGGCGACAACCACGGCTGCGTGGTGGGCGATGACCCGTCGGCCCTGAAGTGCTGGGGTGCGCCTAGCATCGTCTGGTCGGGTCAAGCGGGTCAGCCGGTCGCCGACGACCTCCAAGCGATCCCCCCTCTCGAGAACGACTTATCTCAGGCGGCAGACACGTCGCCGATCCTCGAGCTCACCGTCGGTCGAAAGCACACCTGTACGTTACGAGCGGACCGGAAGGTTCGGTGTTGGGGCTACCTGCTCACGGTGCGCGGCGCGGCCATCGCGACCGGACGTGACGCCAACGGGCTGTGGGGTACGCTGCCCTGAGTTTGCATTTAGCGGGGGCTGTGCTTAGGTGCCGAAGAGGATGAACGGCATGACACGAACTACTTTGTGGGTACTCGCTGCAACCGCGCTGACCGCGTGCAGCGGAGGCGATGTCAACGATCAACGCGCCGACGCGGGCGTCCCGAGGGACGCAGGGAGCGCCGACGCCGGTGTGCGTGATGCGGGCTTGCCGAACTGCCAGATCACGGATTCGGTCTCCGACCTGTGCTTGCTCGAGGGGTTGGGCGCTCAGGCGCAATGTCGCCCTGGCGCATTTGCCCAGGGACACCGCTGGATCCGTGAGGCTGGCGCCACACCGGTGCTGTATGTGAGCGCCACCGGACAGGGCGATGGCGCCACCGTCGATACGCCCACGCGCTCACCCGCCGAGGTCCTCGGCGATGGCGTGACCGGCGCGATCGTGGTGCTCTCAAAGGGCGAGCACGACCTCGAGCTCCCAGCGGTCGATGACCTGACGATCATCGGCGCCTGCCCAGACGAGACAACGCTGGCGCTCGCGAACCGAGGTCCGCTCAGCCGCGGCGCAGGCCAGCGCCTGCGGCTCTGGGGTCTGACCGTGACCAACGACGCAGACGGAGAGGCGGGGGTTGCGATCAACGCCGCAGCGGGCGCCTCGGTGACGGTCCACCAGAGCGTCTTCTCGCAGGTGCACAGAGTCCTTGCCGCGAGCGGTCCAAGCTCGATCGAGCTGCGCAACAACACCCTAGGCGCAATCGGCGCGTCGGCGGTCAACGCCACCGGCGCCATCTCCAGCATTATCGTGGGTGATAATCACTTCCTCGGTCCCATCAGCGGCGAGGGCGTGTTCCTGGGGCCGATCAGCGGC
>JAYZBQ010000003.1:0-6889 GCA_036338695.1 Myxococcota bacterium | reverse complement strand
GGTGCACGCGTCGGTGTCGAGCGTGTTGCCGTCGTCGCAGATCTCGCCGCGCTCGGGCTGCAAGATGCCGTCGCCGCAGATCTGCAGGGCGCAGCTGTTGGAGCACTCGTCGTTGGGCTCGTCGTTGCCGTCATCGCAGGCTTCATAGCCCTCTTCGCCCTCGGAGATGTCCGTGCGCAGCACCCCATCACCGCAGCGCGCCTCGCTGCAGTCAGCCAAGCAGCCGTCGTCGTCGAGCTCGTTACCGTCGTCGCAGGCTTCAAATCCGCTCACGCCCACGGCTAGGTCAGTGCGCACGATGCCGTCGCCGCAGGCGGCGAGCGTGCAGGCGTTGGTGCAGGCGTCGTCATCGATCCCGTTGCCGTCATCGCAGGTCTCGCCGGGATCCAGCCGCTGGTCGCCGCAGCGACCGCTCTGCGCCGGAGGGGGTGACCCGCAGTTGAGGGACAGCGTCATTATGGCGAGCGCAGCGAATGATGTTCTCATCGGGGTCTCCGAGCCAACCTAATGTTGGACCAGCTCGCCCATACGCGCCAGCAGCTCGCCTTGGCGTTTCGCTTTTGCCACCGCTTGTGCGTAGGGAATGTTGGAGAAGCTGACCATGCCGTACAGGCTCTTGTAGTCGGGGAGGTGGTTCTCAAGGTGTACCTCCAGCGCGCGCGCTTGGAGGAAGACATCATCGGCTGTCGAGCTGCTCATGTCGGCGAAGTGGTCCAGCGCGAGCTGCCGAATCGCGTGCCCGTCGTCGACCCGTTGTGCGCTGTACGCACGCAAGGCGGCGCCGGTGTCTGGGGCGTGGGTGGCGAGGAGCTCATCGAGCAGGCGCGCTGACTCGAAGGCAGCGTTCATGCCCTGTCCGTAAAATGGGACCACGGCGTGCGCCGCGTCGCCAAGCAGAACGACCTTTTCCCCTTTATGATAGGGGCTGCAGCGCACCGTACACAGCGGAGACGGTGGGCGCCCTAAGAAGTCCTCTGCGAGGTTCTCGATCAGCGGTGTGGCGTCGGGGAACTCACGCTCAAAGAACGCAATGACGTCCTCGGCGGACTTGAGCTCAGCGTAACAGGGGTTCCCCGCTTCGTCGGGGTCAAAGCGCATGAAGAGCGTCACCGTAAAGCTGCCGTCAAAGTTCGGCAGCGCGATGAGCATAAAGTCATGCCGCGGCCAAATATGGAGCGCCTCCGCCTCCATCTGAAAGCTGCCGTCTGCGGCAGGTGGGATGGTCAGCTCCGAGTAGCCATGGCTGATGTAGAGTTGGTCAAAGTTGAACCGAGCGCTGCGCTGCATCTTGCCGCGAACAGCCGAGAAGATGCCATCGGCGCCGATGGTCAGCCCCGACGTTTGGCGGTGGACGCCTGCCTCGTTCTCGAAGGTGATCGCCCCGGTTTGCAGGTCGACGTCTTTGCACGCCTCACTAAAATGCGTCTGCGCACCCGCCGCCTCGGCTGCGTTGAGGAGGTGCTCGTTCAGGATGCGTCGCGAGATCGAGTGGATCGCCTGACCTTCTTGCCCGTAGGCTTGGTAGGAGGTGCTCCCGTCGACCGCATGGATCAGTCGCCCCGGCATACGGATCGCTTGGTCCAGGATTGTTTGCCGCATATCGACGCGATCGAGCGCGGTGAGACCACGCGTCGAGATCGCAAGGTTGATCGACCGTCCCGCTGGAATGTCGGCGCGCCGCAAGTCGACGCGCCGATCCCACAGGTTCACGGCTTGACCGCGCCGCGCTTGATACAGCGCCATCAGAGAACCGGCTAAGCCGGCACCGACGATGTTGATGGGTTCAGCCATGACGCGTCTCCTCGAGGATCTCGACGAAGCGGACCAAGTCCTCAAAACGTGTGTAGAGCGGGGCGACCGCAAGGCGGACGCAGTCGGGTTCTCGGAAGTCGCAGACCACGCCGGCCTCGGTGAGCGCCTCATGAAAAGCCTTTGCCTCGGCGCCAAAGCGCAGGCTCAGCTGACCGCCGCGCTGAGAGGGTTCCCTCGGCGTGATGACCTCAGGCCCACCGCCGGCGAGTCCGTCGAGCAGCTCGAGCAAGAACGTCGTCTGCGCCACCGCCTTACGGCGCAAGGCCGGCATGCCAGCTCGGGCGAACTGATCGAGCGCCACACGATGAGGCGCCATGAGCATGACCGGCGCGTTCGACAGCTGCCAGGCGCCGGCGCTGGGTTGGGGCGCAAACTCGTCGGGCATGGAGAATCGCTGAGCGGGGTCCACCCCCCACCAACCACAAAAGCGTGGCAGGTCATGGTCGTGATGGTGACGCTCATGAACGAAGAGCCCGCTGATGCCGCCGGGGCCGCTGTTCATGTACTTGTAGCTGCACCAGGCGGCGAAGTCGGCGCCCCAGTCGTGCAGCGCCAGCTCGAGGTTGCCCGCTGCGTGCGCCAGGTCGAAGCCGACGACGCAGCCTGCGGCGTGTCCTACACGGGTGATCGCCTCCATGTCGAAAGCCTGACCGGTGTAATAGTTAACGCCGCCAAAGAGCACGAGGGCGATCTGGTCACCTTCTCGCTCAAGCAGCGCTTCGATGTCCTCTTGCCTCAGACAGTCCTCGCCAGGGCGCGGCTGCAGCTCGATGACCGCTTCGGCGGGGTCCAACCCGTGGAACCGAGCTTGGCTGGCGACGGCGTAGCGGTCGGACGGAAAGGCTGAGCCCTCGATGAGGATTTTGCGGCGGGCGCCGCTCGGGCGATAGAAGCTGACCATCAGCAGATGGAGGTTGGTGGTCAGGCTGTTCATCAGCGCCACCTCGCTCGGCTTGGCGCCGACGACCTGGGCGGCTGGCGCCAGCAGCGGCTCGTGGTAGCTGTACCACGGGTTTTTGCCGTGGAAATGGCCCTCGACCCCCAGGCGCTCCCAGTCCGCTAGCTCCTGCTCGATGGCGGCGCGAACGCCCTTGGGTTGAAGTCCGAGCGAGTTACCGCACAGGTAGATGGAGTCGCTGCCGTCGCGATGCTTGGGCACATGAAACTCATCGCGGAAATGGGCGAGCGCGTCGTGGGCGTCCAGCGTGCGCGCTCGGGTCATGGAAGGGCTCACTTAGCGCTCCAACAAGGGGATGAGGACAGGCCGGCTCGGGACCGCGTCCGTCAAGAGGTGGGGGAGTTGTAGGTTCAAAAGGTAGAGCCCGTCGTCGACTTCGTCGGGGATGTAGGCGAGCTCGGTCAGGGTCGCACGCGCACCGAGCGCGCCCCAGAAGCGGTGGTGGTTGGGGAGCTCGCCGCCGTCGTCGTGACGATCGATGCTCGGGAGGTCGACGATCAGGTGCTTGAGGCCGGACTGATGGAGCCAGTCGATCGCCTCATACGTGAGGTACGGCGCCCATTCTTGGTCGTAGTTGGCGTACCGCTTGGCGCCGCCGTTGGGGCGGGTCCTTAGGATCACGGACTCGGGGCAGTCGGCGCCGTCGATCGCTGCCTTGATCGCTGCACAGCTGATCACGCGGTCATCCGGCTGCCCCCAGCTCGAGTAGTGTTCGGCGCTTTGTGACAGTGTGGTCGACGAGACGGTGATCACCTGCGCCGTCATGAGCGCAGCGTCTAACACCTGAGCAGGCGCCGGCGCGTCTGCCGTAACGTGTTGATAGCTCTCGGTGTGGGTTCCGTTACCATGCGGACACAAGATGAGCTGCCGGCAGTTACAGCCGCCCCCGCGCTGAGTATCACCGACAAAGTCGCCTGCCTCGATCGCCACTTGGCGCGCCGCCGGTAAGCCGAAAAAGGTTGGCTGTTCGCCAGCAAAGTCAACCGGCAAGCTGAGATCGATCGCAGCGCCGAGCTGCGCCTCGTATCGGGACCCCTTCCACTCGACGGACAAGCGCATCAGCTGTTCTCTCGGAGCCATTCGCTGTGGGCAAGACTCGCTGCGGTCTCATAATCTTCCCGATGTCGACCCAAAAACTCGAGCGCTGTACCCGACAGCATCCGCTCTTTGTCGGCTGCCGAGAAGTGTGAGCTCTCGATCAGCTGTCCAGG
This sequence comes from Myxococcota bacterium, assembly GCA_036338695.1. Lineage (GTDB taxonomy): Bacteria > Myxococcota > UBA4151 > UBA4151 > UBA4151 > CACGMS01. Next base: position 2,908 of record JAYZBQ010000003.1, on the reverse strand, counting down.
CGCTAACTCGCCGAGCGGAAAGGGGTAGTCGGTCCCGAGCGCAATTCGGTCGGCGCCCAGCTTGCTGACCACGAACCGGAGCGCGTCTGGATCATGGACCAAGGAGTCGATGTAGATTGAGCTGAGCAGCTCGCTCGGTGGGGTCTGAGTGCGGGTCTGGCAGAGGTCGGGGCGGACGTTGAAGCCGTGGTCAATACGCCCGATCGTCGCCGGGAAGCTGCCGCCGCCGTGCGCAAAACAGATGCGTAAATTGGGGTAGCGCTCCAGCACTCCGCCCATGGCGAGTGAGCAGATCGCCAGGCTCGTCTCCGCCGGCATACTGACCAACCAAGGCAGCCAGTGGCGGGGCATGCGCCCCTGACCCATCATGTCCCAAGGGTGCACGAACACCGCTGCGCCGAGCTCCTCGGCAGCCGCCCAGAAGGGCTCGAGGCATTCATCGTCGAGGTTCCAGTCGTTGATGTGCGTCCCGATCTCGACGCCGGCCAGGCCGATTGCCATGCAGCGCTCCAGTTCGCGCACCGCCAGGTCCGGCGCTTGCATCGGTAAGGTCCCGAGCCCGATAAAGCGTTTGGGATGCGTCGCCACGACCGACATCAGGTGGTCGTTGAGCATCCGAGACAGATCGAGGGTGTCCTCCGGACGCGCCCAGTAGGAGAACATGACCGGGACGGTGGACAGCACCTGCACATCGACGCGGTGGTGGTCACAGTCGGTTAGACGTCGCTGCGCATCCCAGCAGTCGTCCTCGATCTCGCGGAAAAACTTCTCCGCACGCATCATGCGCGCGCAGCACGGCTTGTGATGCTCGAGCCGAATCCACTCGCCGTAGCCATAACGCTGATGCAGATCAGGCCAGGTCTCGGGGAGGATGTGGGTATGGAGATCAATTTTCATGACGGCACGGGATGGATGGCGCCGCATTGGCTGCAGCGGTGGAGATCGGTTGAGGCGTAGAAGTGCTGGATCGCTGGGATGAGATCTTTGGTGATATCCTGCAGCGAAAAGCGCGCCTCATGCAGCAGGTGGTTGCAGGACTCGCAGTGCCACTGGAGCGCGTCGATCTCGTGTTCTTTGCGCTGGCGCTCGATGACCAACCCGACCGTTCCTACAGGCCGCCTCGGCGAGTGAGGGACGTTGGGCGGGAGCAAAAGGATCTCACCCTCCTTGATCGTGACGTCACGGAACACTCCGTCCTCGATGGTCTTGAGCACGATGTCGCCCTCAAGCTGATAAAAGAACTCCTCACCGGCGTTGACGTGATAGTCCGTGCGCGTGTTCGGGCCGCCGATGACCATGACGATAAACTCGGAATTGGGGTAGACCTCGCAGTTGCCAACAGGTGGCTTGAGCAGATGCCGGTGCTCGTCGATCCAGCCCATAAAGTTGATGGCTGATAGACCCATCTCACCTCCTATTCGGCGACCCTAAAATCAACGCTTGGGAGCCCCTCGACCGTGACCTCGACGTGGTCACCGGCTTCGACATACACCGCCGCCGTCGCGGCGCCGGCGAGGACGGTCTGTCCCGCCGACAGCCCCTCGCCGTGCTGATCGAGCATGGCGGCGAGTCGAGCGAGCGAGTTGAGCGGGTGATCGAGGATGGCTCGGCTCGAGCCCTGGAGCCGCTCGCGCACACCGATACGCAGCTCGATCGCAAGGTCGCCGAGGTCGAGATCACCGACCGGGACCCCTTCGCTCAGGACGTAACGGCAGGCCGACGTGTTGTCGGCGACGACGTCGATGAGCGTAAACTTGAAATCGGTGTAGCGCGAATCGATCACCTCGACCGCCGTATGAACCGCCCCGATCGCTGCCTGCGCTTGCTCGAGCGTTACCGGACCGCTGAGGTCGGATGAGAGCGTGAACGCCACCTCGGGCTCGACCCGAGGGTGGACCAGTCCGGTGAGTGAGAGCTTGCCGCCGAGCGGTAAGATCATCGCATCGGTTAGGTGACCATAGATCGGGTCGTGAACACCCATCTGCTGCATCTTGGCGGTGCTCGTGAGCCCCATTTTCATCCCGACGAGGCGCTCACCGCGCTCAAGTCGTCTGGCGACGCTGCGTCGCTGGATGAGGTAGGCCGTGTCGATGTCGAGTTCGGGGTGGTCGGCGGTGAGCATCGTCAGGGTCTCGCCGCTGCGCGCCGCGTGGTCTACACGCTGGGCGAGGTGCTCTAACAGTTCCTCGTTCATAGCTGGCTCCTGACGCTACCTTGGCCATAGCCGATCGGGTTGTCGAGGGGATGGTGTTGCATCGCTCGAGCCCGGTAACTAGCGAAGACGACAATTTCAGTGCACACTCCGTGTCACGGACCGGAGGACGCTCGATGCGCTATCTATCACTAGCTCTTTGTTTTGCGATCATAGGGTGCGGGGAGACAGACCCGGAAGGGGACCTTCCTGACGCCGGTTCCATCACGGTCGACGCAGGTCAGGTCTTGATCGACAGCGGCCCCGCGAGCGACCCCGACGGTGGCGCTGAGGGTGTGGACGCCTCGACGCCACCTGCCGAAGACGCCGGTGAGCCGCCTGTGGTGGACGCTGGTGAGCCGCCTGCGGCTGACGCAGGTGCGATGACGCCGGACACCGGAAATGGTGGCGGTGGTGGTGGCGGCACGTTGTCGTGCATCGACGCCATGCAGTGCAGCATGCAGTGCCAAGACCGGCAGTGCGTACAAGACTGCGTGAGCCGGGCTGAGCCTGGCGCCAACCAAGAAGCGGCGCGTGCGATGTACCAGTGCATGGACCGCAACAACTGCCTCGAGAGCGGGAACCTGCAGCGGTGCATGATGCGTAGCTGCATGTCGGAAGCGCAGGCTTGTGGTAACGCAGGCGGTGGGGGTCCGGGAGACCCTGACGCCGGCGCGCCCCCGCCCCCGCCCCCGCCTGGAGACGGCGGCATGCCGC
>JAYZBQ010000002.1:0-27123 GCA_036338695.1 Myxococcota bacterium | reverse complement strand
CCTCGGGTGCTGCTCGCCAACAGCAACCTGGTGGGGCAATGGGCGACCTGGGAGCACTTTGATGAGCTCGATGCCAAGGGGCTCATGATGTACGGGCAGATGACAGCAGGCTCGTGGATCTACATCGGCACCCAAGGCATCCTTCAGGGGACCTATGAGACCCTCGCAGAAGCGGCGCGGCAGCACTTCGGCACGGACGGCAGCCTGGCGGGCAAGCTCTTCCTGACGGCGGGTTTGGGCGGTATGGGCGGTGCACAGCCGCTGGCGGCGACGATGCTCGGCGGGGTGTGCCTCGCCATCGAGATCGACCAAAGCCGCATCGAGCGCCGCATCGAACACCGCTACCTCGACCGATGGACGGCGGACGTTGACGAAGCGATCAAGTGGGTGATGGACGCCAAGCTGACCGAGACGCCGCTGAGCGTCGGGCTCCTCGGCAACGCCGCCGAGCTCCTCCCCCTCCTCGCTGAGCGTCAGCTGGAGGCTGAGCTGGTGAGCGACCAGACCTCGGCGCATGATCCGCTGGTCGGCTACATCCCGGCCGGTATGAGCCTGGCGGAGGCCGAGGCGCTGAGGGGGTCCGACAAGCCGGCGTACCTCGAGGCGGTCGGCGAGAGTATGGCGGCGCATGTACGCGGTCTGCTCGCCTTCATGAGCCAGGGTCGGCACGTGTTTGACTACGGGAACAACCTCAGAGCCCGCGCTCAAGAAGCCGGCGTCAGCAACGCCTTTGACTACCCGGGTTTTGTTCCGGCTTATATCCGCCCGCTCTTTTGTGAGGGCTCGGGTCCCTTCCGCTGGGTAGCCCTCAGCGGTGACCCAGATGATATCCGCGTCACGGATCAGGCGCTGATGGACCTCTTTCCCGAGAAGACGCACATGATCCGCTGGCTTAAAATGGCGGGTGAAAAGATCCAGTTCCAAGGGCTCCCTGCCCGCATCTGTTGGCTGAGCTATGGCGAGCGACGGCGCGCCGGGCTCTTGTTCAACGAGCTGGTCCGGACGGGCAAGGTCAAGGCGCCGATCGTGATCGGTCGGGATCACCTGGACTGCGGCTCCGTGGCGAGCCCAAACCGTGAGACCGAGGCGATGAAGGACGGCTCCGACGCGGTCGCTGACTGGCCGATCCTCAACGCCATGATCAACGCGGTGAACGGGGCGAGCTGGGTCTCCGTCCACAACGGCGGCGGCGTCGGCATCGGCTACAGCTTGCACTCGGGGATGGTCATCGTCGCCGATGGCACCCACGCAGCCGCCGAGCGGCTCGACCGGGTCTTGACCTCGGACCCAGGAATGGGCGTCGCTCGACACGTCGATGCTGGCTACGACAAGGCGAAAGAAACGGCGCGTGAGCGCGGCGTCCAGATCCCGATGCTCGACCCGTGATCGCCGAGCACATCCCCTACTCCGGGGCTCTCCTCATCGAGCGGATCGGGGCGCTCTACCATCAGCCAGGGAAGGCGCCCCTTACGGACGCCTGGCTGCTGATGAAGGACGGCGTGGTCGAGGCGCTCGGGCAGGGCTCAGCGCCAACCGCCGAGCATCGCCGCGACGTCGGCGGTGGCGTCGTCATCCCTGCGCCCTTGGACGCGCACACGCACCTGCTCTTTGGCGGCGACCGCAGCGATGAGTTCAACAGCCGCTCACTCGGTGAGTCCTATGAACAGCGCCTGGCGCGCGGCGGCGGCATCCACGCCACCGTTGAAGCAACCGCCGCAGCGCATGATGAGGTGCTGATCCGCACGGCGCTCCAGCGGGTCCAGCACGCCATGCACCTCGGCGTGCGCGCGGTCGAGGTCAAGACCGGGTATGGTCTAACCATCGAGGCCGAAGATCGCCTCATCACGCTCCTCGAACGCCTTCGAAGTTTAGCGCCGATCGATGTCTACCCAACCCTCCTTGCGCACGTGCCACCCAAAGGCTCGGACCCAGCGGCGGTGGCGCAAGGGTTCGCCGAGCACCTGATCCCTCGGGCCGCGTCGCTGGGCTTTGGGTTTGATGTCTTCGTTGAAGCGGGCGCATTTGGCATCAAGGAGGCAGAGGTCATGCTCGCCGCAGCGCAGCGGCGGAACATGCGGATCCACGTCCACGCCGATCAGCTCAGCGCCACCGGCGCCACCGGCTTGGCGGCTCGCTACGGCGCCGCCTCAGCGGAGCATGTCGAGTTCGCCTCGGCGGCTGATATTGAGGCGCTGGCGGCTGCAGGGACGATGGCGAACTTACTCCCAGGCGCCTGGCTCCAGACCGGCTGTGCCACTCGACCGCCCGTCGACCGCCTGCGCGCCGCAGGCGTCCCGTTCATCGTCTCGACGGACCTCAACCCAGGCTCCTCGTACCTCTATGATCTGATCACCGCAGCGAGTCTGGCTATCGCTGCCTTCGGGCTCACCGTGGACGAAGCGCTTGCGGCGATTACGACCCATCCGGCTCGTGCGCTCGGCGTCAGCGAACTCGGCGGCCTGGGTGCGGGTGAGCGCGGGCGCCCCTGGTGGCTCCCCTTCCCGAGCGCAGCCGCTCTGTTTCAGCGGCTGCACGCGCCGCAGCGCGGGCTTCAGTTTGTAGGAGACAACGCGTGATCACAGCCCACCGCGCGGCACGTATATACGGTCACGGCGCCGATCACGACGGCGGCGTCCTACGGGTCAGCAGCGATGGCGTCATCCTCGAAGTGAGCGCACAAGCCAGACCAGGCGACCGCCTCGTCGATCACCCCAACGCAGCGCTAATTCCAGGTGGCGTCAACGTCCACAACCACAGCTTCCAGGCGCTCCTGCGCGGCCTTGGAGACGACCTCCCCTTCCTCGAGTGGCGGGCGCGCGGCCTCTACAAGTACGGCGCCGACCTCAAGCCTGACCTGATCTATCTGGGCGCCTTGCTCGCCTTTGGTGAGATGCTGCGCAGCGGCACGACGACCGTCTGCGACTTTTTCTATGTGCACGACGACGGACTCGAGAATGATCGGGCGGTGCTGCGCGCCGCCGACGAGCTGGGCATCCGCTGCGTCATGGCGCGCACCCTTTATGACTGGGACGGCGCCCCCGCCTCGTTTCGAGAGCCGATCGATGTCGCCATCCGCAGGACCCAAGATCTGCGCGACGAGGTCGCAAGCAACCCACTGCTCAGCGTTCAACCGGCGCCGCATAGCCTCCACGGTGCCAGCGCCGACATGATCTGCGCCGGCGCGGCGCTGGCGAGCGATTGGGGCAGCCCGTGCCATACACACCTAGCCGAAGAGTCTTATCAGCGAGACGAGGCGCTCGAGCAGTGGGGCGTGGGCCCTGCCGAGCACCTGGACCAGCTCGGAGCGTTGAATGAGCGCACGGTCTTAGTTCACGCCATCTGGCTGGACGACCGAGAGATCGACACGGTTGCTGAGCGTGGGGCGCGGGTTGCGCACTGCCCTGCGAGTAATATGTTTCTCGGTGATGGCGTCACGCCGGTTCGTCGCTACCTCGAGCGAGGCGTGACGGTGGGGCTCGGGACCGACGGCGGCTGCACCAACAGCCGACACTCGGTCTATGACGAGTGCCGCTCCGCCGTGCTGCTGCAGAAGGTGGACGCCCTCGACGGCGCCGCCATGGACGCCGAGACAGCGTTTGCGCTCGGGACCGCACATGGTGGGCGTCTGCTCGGGCTCCCGGTCGGCGAGCTCAAGCCAGGGTTCGCAGCCGACTTTAGCGTCCTTGACCTCCACGATATGAGCCTTCTGCCTGTACACAACCTGGCGAAAAACATCGTCCACTCGATGACCGAGCGAGCCGTCCAAGCGGTCTATGTGCAAGGGCGGGAGCGCGTGCGCCAAGGCAGAGTCCTTGGGCTCGATCACCAAGCTTTGAGTCGAGAGCTCCACAGCCTGGCTGAGCGCTGGAGGCGCTAGCTACTCTTCGGGAGTGAGCAAGATCACCTTATCCATCGGCTTGATGGTGCGCGTCGAGAAGAGCACGAGCGCAACGGCAGCTTTTGGCTGGACCGACAGAACGCGCAGTTCGCCGACCATCACCGGCAGCGGCAGGTTCGAGCCTTCAACCGGATCCTTCGAGCGCTCCACCAGGAGCGAGTTGCCGACCGCCAAACCGTCCTCGGTCCCCAGGTCGACGAAGACGACGTGATACTCACCGAAATGCGTCAGCGTCTGGATCATGCCGCCAATAACACGCCCCTCGGCGTCCGCAGTGTTGGCGACGTTTGGCAGCCGATCGAGCCGTACGTTCGTGTACGGGCCGACGAGATCGCCGCGCTCGACACCATCGAGCGCTCGGTTGATCTTCCCAAGGGCGTGCGCCTCACCGTCGGTCTCAAAGACATCGAAGGCGGCGACGCGCTGAGCCACTACACCGAGGACCTCGCCGTTGACCGGGTCTCTCAGCTGGCGGGTCTTGCGGAAGACACCAAGGCGAGTGCCTGCGAGCGGGAGCTGCTCCGTGTCGTTGAAGCGCACCTGGACCTCTTGGTGGTTCGCGAACAACAAGTTGTCCTCGTGTGAGCCCACGACCACGCCGACCTCGGGCGCGTCTTCCGCCGGGATCAAGAAGTGGCTCAGGCGCAGGTTGAGCTTACTGCGCTGACGGGCTGCGCGCACGGCGCTTGGGGCACGACCGACGAGCTCCGAGCGCTTGAAGCCAAGGTACGGGTCCATGTAGTCAAACAGGTCAACACGCTGCGTCGTACCTTTGCGCTTACTCGGCTCGTCGCTGTTGTCCTCAAAATCCCCGTCGTCCTCAGCCTCGTCCTCGTCGGCTTCCTCTTCGTCGTCCTCGAGCACTGCCTCACCTTCTTCGCTCAGGCCCTGCTCCTCGGCTCGCTCGATCTCCTCCTCGGTCGCCGGGCGCACCTCAGCGCCGTCGGTGCCGACGGCGACGAACGCAAGCCGCTGCCCTGGATAGATCCAGTGCGGGTTCTCGATAAACGGATTGGCCGCCCAGATTTTCTTCCAATACCACGGGTTGGCGAGGAAGCGATCGCTCAGGTCCCAGAGCGTATCGCCATCTTTGACGACGTAGACCACCGTCCGGCGAGGTCCCACCGTCACGCTGAGCGTATCGCCCTGAGCTCGGCGGCTCTCGCCAGCCTCGCCGGCGTCTTCTTCGTCAGCGTCTTCTTCGTCAGCGTCTTCTTCGTCAGCGTCTTCTTCGTCGGCGTCTTCTTCGTCGGCGTCTTCTTCGTCGGCGCCTTCTTCGTCGGCGTCTTCTTCGTCGGCGTCTTCTTCGTCGGCGCCTTCTTCGTCAGCGTCTTCTTCGTCGCCTTCTTCGTCAGCGCCTTCTTCGTCAGCGCCTTCTTCGTCAGCGCCTTCTTCGTCAGCGCCTTCTTCGTCAGCGTCTTCTTCGTCAGCGTCTTCTTCGTCAGCGTCTTCTTCGTCGCCTTCTTCTTCGTCGCCTTCTTCTTCGTCGCCCTCTTCTTCGTCAGCGTCTTCTTCGTCGCCTTCTTCTTCGTCGCCCTCTTCTTCGTCAGCGTCTTCTTCGTCGCCCTCTTCTTCGTCAGCGTCTTCTTCGTCGCCCTCTTCTTCGTCCTCGAACTCTTCTTCCTCATCGTCTTCGCTCGCCTGCGCGAGCAGGGGCAAAGCGCCCACCGTCGCCGGTTGGGCCCATGCGCTCAGCGGAAGAAAAAGAAGCCAGATGGCGAGGCGATTCAAAAAGCGCTCCCTACGCGATAAACTCAGTCTCCCCTTGCTTCGGCTCGGATTTCTGGTTTGTTCAGGTTTATGAGCATCTCGACCCTGATTCTCCTGGCCAGCCTCGGCCCCTCAAAGTCGCTCGCCGTTGCCGGCGGCGGCGAACAGGTCGTCCACTACTCAGCGGCGCCGACACAAGGAGATCTCGTCCGCCAAGGCCTGCACCCGCTGGTGGTGCTCATCCGAAGCGATCGACACAAGGCCGCCACAATTGAAGGGCTCTATCACGGCCTCGGAATCGGCGGTTTCCACCGCCTGGCGCTGGCGCTGCCCCTGGATGCGCCGCGCGCTCGTGAGCGGATCGCTCAGGCCGTGCGCTATGCGCTCAAACAGCCAGCGGTTGATCCGGAGCGAGTCTACCTGATCAGCGCACAAGAGCTCGGCGTTGCGGCGGTCGCGCATGCCGCCTCGACGCCTGACCAGGTGCGAGGAATCGTGTGGCTGTCCCCCGTGCTCAAGGCGGGGAAGCGGTCGGTCCTACCCCTCTTATCCGAGCTTACCCCGCAGCCGATCCTGCTGACCGCCGATGTCCGCCACCGCACCAGCACGAGCGCCGTAAGCACCCTCAAGACGGTCCTCAAGATGCGGTTTCCTGACGTCCGCCGGATCCGCAGAGCGCGCCTCGGCACGGGGTTCGATCAACTCAGCGCAAGCGCAACGCTCACCGACCAGTTGGTCATCACCTTGCGCACCTGGGCTGAGAAGAACTGCGACCGAACGGCGCCCAAGAAGAAGACGCTCAACGAGGGCTGCAAAAAGTAACTCAGTCCTCGTCCGGTTTGTAGCGCTCCATCACGGCTGCAGCGCCAAGCCCACCGGCTGCGCAGATACCGAGGACGGCGTAGTCCTTACCGCTTCGGTGCAGCTCATGAGCCATGGTCGTGACCATCCGAGCTCCTGTCGCTGCGAAGGGGTGCCCAAGCGCAATCGAGCCGCCTAGGACGTTGAGCTTCTCTTCATCGACCGCGCAGTTGCTCGAGCAGCCTTGCTCGCCGCACCACTCATCGTCAGCGAGCTTCTTGGTGACGCTGAGCACCTGCGCTGCGAAGGCCTCGTGGATGTCGATCAGATCCATCTCGGCCATGGTCAATCCCGCCTTCTTGAGCGCTTTAGGCATCGCAATCGCAGGACCGATGAGCAGCTGATCGGTTGGGTCCACACCCACATACGACCAGCTCCTCAGCGTCGCGAGCGGGGTCATCCCCAAGGCTTTCGCTTTCTCTTCGCTCATGATCAGCACCGCCGCGGCGCCGTCGGTCAGCGCCGAGGAGTTCCCGGCGGTCAGCGTGCCCTTCCCCGAGGTCTTATCAAAGGCGGGCTTGAGGCGGCTGAGCTTTTGCAACGTCACACCCGGGCGCATGATCAGGTCCTTGTCGACGACCCGGCCTGACGGCGTGGTCACCGGCGCAACCTCGGCTGCCAGCGCACCGCTTTCCCATGCGGCTGCTGCGGTGGCTTGTGAACGCACGGCGAGCTCATCCTGAGCCTGCCGAGTGATCCCGTTCACCTTCGCCATATGCTCGGCCGAGACACCCATGGTCTCGCCCGTGCTGCGCTCGGCGACCTCCGGCTGCTTGGGCAGCCATCGAAACGGCAGCAAGCCGAGCACCTTTTTGAGCGTCGGCCACAGCCCGGCTTTGCCCAGACCGAACGGTCCGACAGCCCGCATCACCTCACTCGGCATGGTCAGCGGCACGTTCGAGCTCGAGTCGCCGCCGCCTGCGATCAAAACATCGGCGTCCCCATTCTCGATGGCGGCGACCGCGTCGGTGACCGCCTGCAGACCGCTCGCGCAAGCCCGGCTCACGGTCTTACCTTGCGCCGTGGGCGGGAGGTTGAGGTCGATGACGATCTCGCGTGCCACGTTCGGCGCAAGCGGAGGCAGAACGACGCCGCCCCAGACCACGCCGTCGACCTCTTGGACGTCGACCCCCGAGCTCTTGATGAGCCCATCGACCGCAGCTGCGCCGAGCGCAATCGCGTCCATGTCCTTGAGCGGGCCGAAAACCGGGGCAAAGGGGGTCCGAGAACCACCAACAATCACTGCGCGACGTTTCGCCATGCGCTACGCTCCAATCATGTTACCACCGCACACGCGGATGGTCTGTCCATTGACGGCGGCCGACGCTGGGCTCGCCAAAAAGGTCACCAAGGCGCCCACGTCATCCGGCAGGCCGCCTTGCTTGAGAGCCGCCATACGCCGCGCTCCCTCACGAATCATAAACGGTACCGCTGCGGTCATCCGGGTCTCGATAAACCCGGGCGCAACGGCGTTACAGCGAACCACCCCGCGCCCTCCGAGGTCCGCGGCCAAGCCTGCTAACCCAGCCTTCGCCGCCGAATAGTTCGCCTGCCCCACGTTCCCGGAGAGCCCGGAGATGGAGCTGAGGAAAATGAGGTTCCCGCCGCCAGCGAAGGGTCCCTCGATCAGCGCCTCGTTGAGCCGCATCACGGCGGCGAGGTTGACGTTGAGGCAGAGGTCCCACTGCTCATCCTTCATCCGACCGAGCGTCTTGTCGCGCGTGATCCCCGCGTTGTGGACCACGGTGTCGATCCCGCCGCGTGCGGCGAGCTCTGCGACCAGCTTAGCCGGTGCATCCTCGGCGGCGATGTCGAGCCCGAAAGCCTCGCCGCCGAGCGCTTTAGCGGTCTCTTGAACGAGCGCCTCATCCTCGGGGCGATCGAGCAGAATCACGGAGGCTCCCTCGCGGGCGAGCCGCTCGGCGGTGGCTTTGCCGATCCCTCGCCCGGCGCCCGTCACCAGGACGCGCTGCCCCTCAAGCGATCCAGCCATCGACGACGCCGGCGCATCCACCAGCTCGACGACGCGCCCGGTCACGAAGGCGCTGTGATCCGACGCAAAGAAGTGCAGTACAGCCTCAAGCCCTGCCGTGCCCTCAGCGGGCAGCTGCAGCAGATGTGCGTAAGACGCCTTGCGCCCGAGCTCCTTCGCCAAAGTCCTGACAAAGCCCGTCAAACCAGCCTGAGCCGCCGCCTGACCGCTCGTGGCGCAGGCATCGCTGCGCAGCCCGAGGACGATGACACGCCCGTGGCTGCTGAGACGGCGCATGCGCGGCGAGAGGTAGCGGTGACACAGCTGCAGCGCATCGGCTGAATCAAGCCCCGTGGCGTCGAGCACCACCAGGTCGAGCTTACCCTCGGCGCAGACCTGCGCACCCTGACTTGTCAGCCAAGCCTCAACGCCGCTGGCAAAGCGCCCGCCGGTGACCTCCACCCGTTTGCCCGCGAAGTCGGCGCCCGAGAAGGCGGTCGGGGCGCGGCGCAACTCAAGCGGCGTCGGGATACCGAGATTCTTAGCCAAACTACGGAACCACGGCTTCTTGCACCAACGCACCAAATAATCGTTGCTCTTCATCGCTCACTCCTCGGCGAAATCGTCGACCGATTGGTGTTTTACGGTTGCCTACCGATCGGTAGGTAGGTAACCTCTGCCCAACCACGGTTTGGAGATCAAGCAAAATGACTCAAGCCGCAAGCCGCAACAGCGTCCCGATGCGCCAGCGCATCATCGCCGTGGCGACCGAGATGCTCGCCGAGCGGGGTTATGAGGGGACAAGTCTTCAACGCATCGCCGACGAGGTCGGGCTCAAAAAGCCCAGCTTGCTGCACCATTTCTCCAGCAAAGACGCGCTGCGACAGGCGGTCCTCGAAGATTTATTTGTCGGCTATGCCGAGGTCCTCCCACAGATCCTGCAGCGCTCCTCCGATGGCCAAGACCGCTTCATGCTCACGATGGACGCCACCATGCATTACTTCGGCGCTAACCGGCACCGAGCGCGGCTGATCGTACGCGAGATCCTCGACAACCCAGAGGGGCTCTCGGCGCGCCTCACCGCCACGCTGGCGCCCTGGCTGATCGGGTTCACTGCGAGCTTGAGCAAAGGCAAGACGGTCGGGGTCGTACACGCCGATCTCGACCCAGAAGCCTACGTCGCCCACACCGCGGCGCTGGCGCTGAGCACCTTTGCCCTCGCTGAGGCTGCGCGCGGGCTGCTCGGCGCCTCGGACCTCAACCAACAACGTCTCCATGACGAGTGCCTGCGCATGACCCGCGCCGCGCTCTTTATCGAAGGGTAGATCCCATGGCGAACTTCTTCACCGACAACGCAGATCTGCAATATTACGTGGACAAAGGCATCGACTGGGCACCGCTCATCGACGCCGTCGAGTTCCCTCGCACCGACACCAACAAAACAGAGATGATCGAGTCCTACCGTGAGGTCCTCGAGCTCCTCGGCACCTTCTCGGGCGAGCAGATCGGACCCTACGCAGACGAGCTCGACAGCCAGGAGATGCGAGTCGTAGACGGTGAGGTACCGATCGCCCCACGTATGGCGCAAATCCTTGAGTCAGCGCAGGAGCTTGGACTTCACGGGCTCTCGATCCCCACCGACCTCGGCGGGATGAACTGCCCGCTCATGCTCTATTATCTCAACGCCGAGTTGATGGGGCGCGGCGACGTCAGCGTGATGTCGCACTTTGGCTTTCACAGCGGGATCGCCTTGTGCCTCCTGTTCTGGTCGATCGATGAAGGCACCACGCAGATCGATCCCGAGACCGGTGAGATCCTCAGCACACGCTGGCGAGCGGACATCGAGCGGATGCGCGACGGTTTGGAGTGGGGCTCGATGGACTTAACCGAGCCGCACGCAGGGAGCGACCTCGCCAACCTACGCAGCCGCGCCGAGCAAGATGAGGACGGCAACTGGTTTGTGACGGGCTCGAAGATCTGGATCACCTCGGGTCACGGGCGCTACCACGTCGTGATCGCACGCTCCGAAGACCCTGAGACGCATCCCGGCTTGGACGGGATCTCCCTGTTTCTGGTGCGCGCCTTTGGCGAGGATGAAGACGGGAACCGCGTCCGCCATAGCACGCTCGAGCGCGTCGACGAGAAGCTCGGACACCATGGTTCCGCCACGGTCGGTATCACGTTTGACCGATCACCCGCCGAGCTCATCGGCACGCGCGGTGAGGGCTTTCGCCTGATGCTGCTGCTGATGAACAACGCCCGCATCTCGGTTGGCTTTGAATCCATCGGGTTGTGCGAGGCGGCGTACCGCATGGCAAAAGCCTATGCCGCTGAGCGCCCGAGCATGGGCAAGACCATCGATCAGCACGAGATGATCGCCGAGATGCTCGACGAGATGGAGAGCGACATCTTAGGGATGCGTGCCCTGGCGGTGAAGGCGGCGCATAACGAAGAGCTTGCTCGGCGTGCGGCGATCGCCTGTAAGGCGCTGCCCGAGAGCGACCCCCGTCGCGCCCGCTTCGACGCCGAGCAGAAGCGCCGCACCTGGGCGAGCCGCAAGGCCACGCCCCTGCTCAAGTACGTCACCAGCGAGAAGGCGGTCGAGATGGCGCGGCGCAACATCCAGATCCACGGCGGTAGCGGCTACATGCGCGAGTATGGAGCCGAGAAGCTCCTGCGCGACAGCCTGGTGCTCCCGATCTACGAAGGCACCAGCCAGATCCAGTGCCTGATGGCGATGAAGGACAACCTGCTCCCGTTGTTTAAGAGGCCCATCGGATTCCTGGCAGCTACGCTCGGTACCGCGCTCGTAGCGACCTTCGGCTTGGGGCGCGCCCGACGTATCGCCAAGGTCCGCAGCAGAGGTCAGCGCGCCATGCTCAACCTGATCCGGCGCATCGCCTGGGCGAAGCTCTCGAGCAGCGGGAGCCTGTCGAACTGGGACCCCAAGAAAGACTTCGCACCGGGTATGCTCCACGCTGAGCGGCTTGCGAAGATCTTGGTCGACGTCCAGATCATCGACGCTCTGGCTGAGCAAGGCGCAAAGCACCCTGAGCGGCTCGTGGTTTTAGACCGATACCTGGAGCGGGCGCTCCCGCGAAGCCGCTCGATGCTCTATGAGATCCAGACCACGGGCGATCGTTTACTCAACACCCTCAAAACCACGGCGGCGTAACCTATGGCTATCCCACTTTGGGCACTTCGACACCAAGGCGCCAACATCCGCGCCATCCTTAGCGTCGTCTTGAGCGGCAAGTCCGAAACCCTCGCCACACCGGGTCCGGTGCTGAGCGAGACGATCCATCCAAGGCACCCCAAGCTGATCCAGGCCTTCAAGCGCTGGTGCCAGGACGCAAGCGACCCTGACGTGCTCCCCGATCATTTCTTTCCGCAGTGGGCCTTTCCGTTGCTGGGTCAGGCCCTCGCCGGCTCGCCCTATCCGATGAGCAAGGTGCTCAACCAAGGCTTCTCGATGACCCGGAATGCCGCGCTCCCCGCAGATCAGGCGCTCAACCTCAGCGCGCAGCTGACGCAGGTTGAGGAGACACCCGGCAAGGCGCGCCTCGCCACGCGCGTGGTCACCGGGACGAGCAGCCAACCTGAGGCGGTCGTCTGCGAGGTCTACTCGGTGGTCCCCTTGCCCAAACCCAAAGGGCCGAAGCCGCCGCGCAGTGAGCGCCCTGAAGACACCAAGACCTGGCGAGCCATCGACAGTTATCGCGCCGGGCGCTTCGGCGGCGCCGTCTACAGCTGCCTGAGCGGCGACATCAACCCGCTGCACTGGTTCCCGCCCTTCGCCTGGGCTGCGGGGATGCGCGCGCCGATTCTGCACGGTTTCGCCGCCGGCTCGCTGATCACCGCCAGCCTAGACAGGATGCCGGACCAAACGGGCGGCGCCGTCGGCTCCATCGATGTGCGTTTTATCCGCCCCATGGTGCTGCCAGCCAAGCTCAGCCTGGAGCTCGCCGAGGACGAGAGCGGGCAGCACCTGCGCCTGCTCGACGGCAAGGGCAAACCCTGCGTCGTCGGGACCTTCAGGGCAGGCAGCTAGCCGCGCCAAAGCGCTGCTCTACAGCTCGCTGCGCGCCCAGGCTGTGGCGAGCGCGTCGGCGTACTCGTTCCAGCGGTTGCCTTGATGCGCCTTGATCCACTTGAGCGTCACGTGAGGGTGCGCCTGCGCCGTAGCATACAGCGTTTTGACCAGCTCCAGATTCTTGATGGGGCCTGACTTCTTGCGCCAGCCGCGCGCCTTCCAACCTGCCGCCCACTGGGTGATGGTGTTCACGCAGAGTTGGCTGTCGGTGTAGATCACCGCCGTCGAGTCGTTCTCAAGCAGCGCGTAGGCTTCGATCAGCGCGCGCAGCTCCATCCGATTGTTCGTGGTGTCGGGGTCTGCGCCGTAACGCTGCGTCACGATCTCGTCGTTGTAGACCGCCACCACCCCCCACCCACCAGGGCCGGGGTTCGGGCGCGCTGAGCCGTCAGCGAACAAGCCCTCTTTAGGACCATCAGTGTAGCGCTCGAGCACCTGCGCACAGGTCATCAAGGATTCGTTCATAGCTGTCCTAAAAGCGCGCCGTGACGCATCCGAGCAGATGGTCAGTCGGGACCGCGCCAAAATGTCGAGAGTCGGTGCTCTCGGTTGCGTTCAACCCCTCAAGTATGGCCCGCCCTTGATCGTCCCAGCCCTTGAGCCACTTGATCATCCGAGTGTCGCGCTTGAAGGGGTGTTGCGCCAAAACCAAATCGCCCGCGGCCGGGACAGCGCGCGGGTCGATAAGGACTTCATCATGATGGTTCAAGACGGGCAGCATCGACTCGCCGTCGATCCGCACTCGCTGCCGGCGCCGAAGCGCCCACAGCAACCAGTCACTGAGCCCAGCCTGAGGCGGACTAGCTGGCGGTGTACCAGGTGATGTCACGGCCCTTGGTGGCCCAGAAGATGTTGTGAATCTCTTCGACCGCTTCCATCAGCTCGGCAGCGTGCTGTGCGCTCACCTCCACCTTGACCGACGAGCACAGCTTCGCTGCTTTCCAGAAGGTCTCGTGAAGGTTCGGGTACGCCTCAAGGTGCGGCGGCTTGAAGTAATCGGTCCACAGCACGAGCAGCTCACTCTTGGCGAGGTGCGCTTGCTCTTCCTTGATCGCCGCATAACGGCTCATGGTGTTGAGGTAGGCGGCCATCGCCTCCGAGTTGCTGGCATCAGGTGGCGTCAGCGCCAGCATCTTTTTGGTCATCGAGACGGCGGCTTCGGCGGCGATGCGCACGGAGGCGGGGTCGTAGACGCCGCAGGGGCCGTCGCAGTGTGCCTCGGCGGTTTGTGCAGGCAGCGCCGTGCGCAGAGCGTTCAGAGATTTCTTGATCATGGTTCGTTCCTTTCAAAGGTCAGCGCTGCGCTAGCAATCAGGCTCCTCGCCGGTCAAGTCGCAGCTTCGGTGTTTTTAGACGTTTATAGGGCGTCGATCATCCAGCGTGCGAGCGCAGCGCCGAAGAGCAGCGCCCCTTCGACTTTACCGATCCGCCGCCGCCACGCCACCAGAACCACCGTCGCTAGGATCGTCAGACCCATGACCGCCACCGATGGACGAAAAGCGCCTAGCTCGGTCAGCGGCGCTGCGACGCCCGCCACGCCGAGCACCAACAGCGTGTTGAAGATGTCGCTGCCGACCAAGCCACCCAGCGCCATGCCCGCCATCCCTTGACGAGCGGCGGTGACCGACGTCACCAGCTCCGGCGCCGAGGTTCCGGCGGCGACGATCGTGACCGAGATCAACCAAGGGCTCATCCCCCACGCCAGCGCCAGCGCCGAGGCGCCATCGACCAGCAACCTGCCGCCGACGAGGATCATCACCAAACCCACCGCCATCAGCAGCCACGTCGTGACACTGGGCGGCTCGCTCTCAGCCTCATCGGCGTCACCGGGCGGCACCTTGCCTTGAGTAAACAACCACCCGAGATAAGCAGCCATCGCCAGTACGAGCGTCGCCGCCTCGAGCCGCTCGAGGGTCCCGTCGCGCACGAACCACCACACCGCGGCGACGCCGCCCACGAGGAAGGGTCCGTCTCGCCGCCAGACCTCCGACGAGGGCTCAAGCGTCTGCAATAAGGCGCAGATCCCGAGCACGACGCCCAAGTTAAAGACGTTCGAGCCCACCACATTACCGAGCGCAATGGCGCCTTCACCTTGCAGCGCGGCGGTGGTCGAGACGGCGAGCTCGGGCGCCGACGTCCCCATCGCCACGATGGTCAAGCCCACGACGAGCTCTGAGACGCCAAAGCCGGTGGCGATGCTGGCGGCTCCACCGACAAACCAGTCGGCGCCCTTCCATAAGAAGAGCCCCGCCACTACGATCATCAGCACGTCGATCATAGCGCGACCCTAGTTGGTTCCGACGCCGAGGGAAAACAACATCTCGGGGTCGCCCGGTCCGCGCGTGATCGGGCGCCCCCACTCAAAGCGAAAGGGAAGGACCGGCAAGCGAAGCAACACGCCAAAACCCCAGGACGCAGCCAGCCCCATACGTAGGGGACGTAGGCTACTTGGCTGGTCGAACCATACGCCCGAAAAGCTGTTGCCAGCATCAGCGAATACAAAGGGTTCCAAAACAGAGTTCAAGCCATACCCCAACTCGAGCGAGCCGTGCAGCATGCGGTCCCCGCCGGTCGGCAAACCAGGAAAGCTCGGGCTATCCGCCGGCGAGACGGCGTAGCTGTAAAAGCCGCGCAGGGTCCCTGGCCCACCTGCGTACAACACCTTATGCGCCATCGGCTGCTCCAAAAGCTGCTGTGCCCCCACCTTGACCCGCCCGCGTAGACCGAAGGGGAGTCGCTGAAGCCTCTGGGCGGATACCGCAAAACCGGAGGCTTGCGTCATCGGCTCCCAGTCGAGGCGCAAGCTCAGGCGCTGACCACGGGTGCCCAGCAGCCCGGAGTCGCGGTCATCATAGCTCAGCCCGAGCGATCCGCTGATGGCGAGGAAGGGCTCGGTGGGACAGTCGTCACCCAGCCCTTGCGCATCGCGGCAGGTCAGCGTGACGCGGTCACCCCCCAGGCTGGCGAACACCGAGAAGCGACGGCGGCGGTCGAGCGAGCGCCCATAGCTGACCGAGGCGCCCTGAGTCTTTGCCGCTGCCCGCGGCTTGTTTTGGTCGCGGTTGTGGACCTCGAGCGTGAGCGTATCGAGCGGGTTGAGCACCGCCGGCAGGCCCACGCTTAAATCGAATAAGCGCCTTTGCTCGGACAGCCAGGTCGAGCCGCGAAAGCGGATCCCCTTACCCATCAAATTGGGCGAGCTAAGCTGGAGGAGCAGCACCGCCCCCTCGCCCGGCAGGTAGGTCATGGTAAACGCCGGATACCAGCGCTGGATCGCGTCTTGCGCCATCAGGACGACCTTGACCCGATCCGCCGCGCGCCCAGGCTGTGCGACGATCTGAGCGCCCATGATCAGCCCGCGCGCCCTGAGTCGGTTGATCTCTTCTTGCAGCAAGCTGTGGTCATAGCGATCGCCGGCTTGAATCCTCATCAGCCGGCTGAGAACCGCCTGATCAACCCGCTCAACGCCCTTCCACTGGATTGACTCGATAAAGCAAACAGGCCCTGGCTCAAAGGCGAGCCGTAGGTCGACGCCGTGGGCTGCGGCGTTCATCGCCGAGTGCTCACGTACTTGGACCCGTGCATGACCCCGGCGCAGGTAATGCAGTCGGACCTTCTCCACGGCCTTATGGATCCTCTGGACGGAGAAAACCTGCCCAGGCTGATAATCAAAGGCGACCCCATCAGGCAGCCCCGTCACCTCGAGTTGGGTCAGGGTGTAGGGCTTGCCTTCCTTGATCCGGACCTCGAGGCGCACGCCACCGAGGTCGGGTGTTGCGAAGACCTGCGGAGGCTCGACCTGAGCTGAGATGTAGCCTTTGGCGTAATAGGCTTGCTTGAGCCCCGTGACGTCATCGCCGAGCGCTTCGGGGAGGAAGCGACCGAGCCCCTGAAGCCGGGCACCGGCGCTGTCCACGCGATTAAACATCGCCTGCGCCAGCGCCTCGTCGCTCAGGACCTCGTTCCCCAAGAAGCGCACAGAGACCACGCGCGCTTGGCGTCCGGGATCAACCGACAAGGTGAGCGCCTCGCCGCGCACCTCATGGCGCACCGTGCTCAAAAACCGACCGCTTCGCAGGTAGACCGCTTGGACGCGTTTGGCGACTCGCTCGGGGTCGAGCGTCCGCCGCCATAAGGGTAACAAAAGGGTCTCAAGCCGACGCGTCAGGACCGGGTCGGCGCCTTGGACCGTGACGCTCGCCGGCGAGGCCATGAGCAAAGCAGCGAGCAGCACGTTAGTGATCTCGCCGCATCAACCAAGCCGTCAGCGCCGCCAGACGCGCCTCGTCCGGCTGCTCAAGGTCCAGCAGCGCAAGCGCCTTGTTCGTCTCATCCTCGATCAGCGCTCGGCACCCAACCGGTCCGAGCAACCCGACCAGCGTCGGCAGGTCGCGCGCTTCGTCCGAGCCGACCGGCTTACCAAGCGCCTCGGTCGAACCGGTCGCATCGAGCAGGTCGTCAAGGGCTTGGAAGGCCACCGCAAGATGGCTGCTAAAACGCTCGACTCGAGCCAACTCGTCCGGTGGTGCACCGCCGAGCAGCGCGCCGACTGCGCTCGCGGCGCACAGCAGACACCCGGTTTTCTTGGAGTGCACCTCGAGCACCTGCTCGGTGGTGCGCGCCGTGGCGGCGAGGTCCTCGACCTGACCCAAAACCATCCCCTGCGAGCCGGCGCCGCGTGCGAGCCGCGCAATCGCTGCGAGCCGGCGCTCTGCAGAGGTGTGCTCGAGCGCCGCGAGTTTTGCGAAGGCGTCGGTGAGCAGAGCGTCACCGCACAACACGCCCATCGCCTCACCGAAGACCTTATGCACGGTCGGCTGACCGCGCCGCAGGTCATCGTCGTCCATACAGGGCAGGTCGTCGTGCACCAGGCTGTAGGTATGCACCCACTCCACCGCCAAGCCTGCTTGGATCAGGTCGTCCTCGTGCGCTCCGTAGCGCTGCCCCCACAGACAGGTGAGCATCGGGCGCAGGCGCTTGCCGCCCGCGAGCAGCGCGTGGGTCATGGCCCGATGCAGCTCGTGCGTCGACTCACCGAGCAGCTCACGCCCTAGCGCCTCGCTCAGGCGGAGACGCAGCGCCTCCTCGGGGAAGCTCATCCCTTCATCGACTCGGTGAACTGCTCAAACAAATAACGTGAGTCGTGCGGACCGGGCGCCGCCTCCGGGTGGTACTGCACCGAAAACGCGTTCAAACCTGCGTAGTTCAGGCCGCTGATGGTGTCGTCGTTGAGGTGGCTATGCGTGACCTCAAGGTGGTCCGGCAGCCCCTCTTTGGCGACGGCGAAGCCGTGATTTTGGCTTGTGATTTCAATGCGACCGCTGGCGTGATGGCGCACCGGGTGGTTCGCGCCCCGGTGACCGAACTTCATCTTGAAGGTTCGGGCGCCCTGCGCCAACGCCATCAGCTGATGCCCCAAGCAGATCCCAAACATCGGCACGGTGCCCATCAGCTCCTTGGCCAAGGCGGCGCCGTAGGTCACGGCGGCAGGGTCCCCAGGACCGTTGGAGAGGAACACCCCCTGAGGCTTGAGCGCACGAATGGCTTCAGCGCTCGTGTGCGCCGGGACGACCGTGACTCGACACCCGGCGTCGACGAGCAGGCGCAGGATGTTGCGCTTGACGCCAAAATCAACGGCGACGACCGCGAAGCGCCCGTCATGCTCTCCGCCGTCCGTGCCTTGACGCCAGCGATAAGGCGCCTCAGCCGTCACCTCTTTGGCGAGGTCAGCGCCCTCCATACCCGGCTCCGTGGCCAGCTGCGCGCGCACGGCGTCGCGGTCCGCATCGCCGTGGATGAGCGCCGCCATCACGTGCCCTCGGTCGCGCAGCGAGCGCGTAATGGCGCGGGTGTCGACCCCGTAGATGCCAGCGGTTTTGTGCCGGCGAAGATAAGCATCGAGTGACTCGACGGCTCGGTGGTTGCTCACGACCGGCGAGAGGTTGCGGATCACAAGCCCTGCCACTTGAACCTGAGCGCTCTCATCATCGTCTGCGTTGCAGCCATAGTTGCCGACCTCAGGCGCAGTCAGGGTGACCAGTTGCCGCTTGTACGAGGGGTCCGTCAGGACCTCCTGATAGCCCGTCATGGCGGTGTTGAAGACGAGCTCACCGTAGCTCACGCCCTCAGCGCCAAAGCCCTGACCTTCGTACTCACGACCGTCGGCTAGAATCAGTGTTGCACGCATGGCAGCCCCTTACGTGCGGGCGTGCTCGCACGCACGAGCAGTGAGCGCAAGAGTGAACCCAACCGCCGAGGCTGGCACCCCCCAACTGCTCGAAGGATTAACCTGACCCGGCCGGACTACTCGCGCTCGCTAAACGGGAGGTCGAGGCGGTCGACCAAACCAAAGGTCGGGGCGTCGCCGCCGTGGTAGTCGTCACCGAGCTGGTTCTCGGTGTTGGTGCCCCAGCAGCGGGTGACACCCTCATCGTCAACAGCGCAGGCAAAGAAGGTCCCGGTCGCCACCTGCACGCTCGGCGGCAACTCAGCGATCGTACGCGGCTGAGGGCCGTCGTACTGGCGCGCGCCGGTGACCATGTTCCTGGCACCTGCCCAGCAAGAGACTTGCCGCTCTTCCCCGGCGACAGCGCAAGCATAACCGGATCCTGAGCTGACATCGATCGCATCGGTGATCCCAGGGAGCGGCTCAAAGGTTGCGTTGCGTGGCTGCACCACCTCACCGCGCACATCACGGACCTCGGGTAAGCCGGTCACATTGAAGCGACCGCCCCAACAATGCACCGTCCCCTGCTCAGATCGAGCGCAGGTATGCCTTGCGCCGGCGGCAATCTGCACGGTTCGAAACGGCAGCTCGACCTCTTGCGCAATCCAGCCAGCGCCCTCGAACGCATGTCCGAGCTGCCCGTGGTCGTTTCGACCCCAGCACCAGACGATCCCCTGATTCGTCAGCGCACAGCTGTGGTCGTACCCAACGCTGACTTGCATGACCTCAGGCAAGCCGTCGACTCGTCGCGGCGTCTGGTCACCTTCGATTTGACCGAGGCCCGTCTGCCCATAGCTGTTGCTTCCCCAGCAAAAGACCGACCCACCCGCCAGCGCACATTGATGCGCAGCGCCCACGCTGATCTCGTCAGGCATAGCCTCGCTCGGGATCATGCGCTCCTCGACGCTGGCTCCCCAGCAACGCACACTCCCATCCAGGCGCACCAAGCAGTGGTGAAAGGGTCCAGCGCCCACGGCACGAGCGATCGAGACCCAAGAGGGTGCGTGTGCGTTCCGAACGCCGCTTAGCGTCCCGCGCGCCGCCGCAGTGTTTCGAACATCCCCACCGTAAATGTAGCACTGCGTACCGCCATAGCTGGGGCAGGAGCCACGCCCCTCGCCGCCCCAACAGACCACATCACCATCGGGTTGTGTCTGAGCACACGCTGTCCCCGTACCCAGCGCCAGGGACGTCACGGGGTCGAGCTCCTCGACCCGCACCGGATCGAAGCGCCAACGTTTACCGCGCCCAAGCACACCCCATCGATCGTCCCCCCGGCACCGCATCCGCAATTCATCATCGATCATGCACTCGGTGTTGTAATGCCTCGAAAAGCTGCGAGGGCGCCGGATCGATGGGTGCGCTCGATAGGCGAACCCGCCCTGCGCATCGATCGCCGCTTGGTCTAGCCACTCGCCGCCATCGAGCAACGTCGCTGGCCGCAGACGAGACAGCTTGGGCGCACCTTGAATCGGTGTCAGCTCAGCGAATTGTCCCCCCGCAAAGGCGCCGCTGCACAATAGGTCGTGATCGCCGTTGAGCACGCAGAGTTGAATCCCGTTATCGGTGACCACCAGCCAGTAGTCTTCGACACGCTCGACCGGCATCAAAACCGGATCAGTGACGGTCTCAGCCCCCCCAACCCCAAGCTGCGACCAGGTGTTGTCGCCGGTGCAATACAGGCGCTTATCGTCGCTGCGCACGCAGGCGGTCGTCAGCACCTGCCCCTCGTGACGAATCTGGGCGACGTCACAGTCCGTCGTTGGCACGCCCGTACCAGTCCAGGATGCTGCAGGGACCAGGTGATTGTGACTGATCACGACGACCTCGCCGTCGTCGGCGCAGACAAAGGTCTCATCATTTGAGATGGAAAAGTCGACGATCCGGCGGCTGCCGAGCTGCAATTCGATGCCACGGCGACTGTCGAAGACGTACACCCGCCCCTCGTCATTACGGGCTAAAAAGTCCGCGCGCCGTTGCATTTTGCTCAGACCCACCGCTCGCCCGGGCAAGTCGATCTGGACCGGTCGAAGGCTGGGCATCCCGGCGCCATCTTGCGCCACCCGTCCCCAACACCAGACGCTGCCGCTGTGGCGCAGGGCGCAGGTCGACTCAAGCAGGTTCGCCGTCGCCATGATGCCAAAGCCGCAGTATCGGTCGCACGCGTCGTCGTCGTCTAGGTTCCCGTCATCGCACCGCTCGAAGCCAGGTTCGTCTGCAGCGAGGTCCGCTCGGACGATCCCGTCGCCGCAGCGCGCAGCAACACATCCTTCTAAACAGGCGTCGGTTTGCACCTCGTTGCCGTCGTCGCAGGCTTCCCCGGAGTCGACCACGCCGTCGCCGCAGACCGGCACCGTGCACTGAGCGCGGCATCGATCGGGTACGCCGTTTGCGTTGTCTGCACCGTCATCGCAGCCTTCCCCCGAGTCGATGACGCCATCGCCGCAGCGCGCCGCCGAGCAGTCGCGCCGGCAGGCGTCCGGTCGCTCATCGCTGTTGGCTTGATCGCCCGCGTCGCAGGCTTCAACCCCCAGCTGGACCGAGCCATCGCCGCAGCGAGCCGGCTGACACGAGACGCAGGCGTCGGAGTCGTCTCGGTTCCCGTCGTCACAGCCCTCTTGCGCATCGACGACGCCGTCGCCGCAACGTGGCGCATCCGCCCGAAGACAGAGCCCTTCTGTGCAAAAGAACGTATCGTCGCAGTCGCTATCGGCGATGCACAACTGTGCGGTCTGGTTGATCGGCGCCACGGTCTGGGCACAGGCTGCTAAGACGCACCACAACGCGCTGCCGACGATGAGCACCCTGGGCATCTTCGCTCCTAGACCATCCCCTATCCCGTCTAAGGTTTTGTTGGCATGAGGACCAGGCCTCGCACCGCTCAGCCTAACGCCTCCGAGCGAAGCGCTGGATGATGCGCCCGCAACCAGGCCACCGTGTCCGACAGCGTCTGCATGGGATCACGAGGCTTAAAGCCGAGCTCGCCCTCTGCGTACTTAGAGCTCAAACCCCAGTGATGACGCGCCATCTCGACGACGACCGGGTCCGGCAGCGGCGACTTATCCAGCCCTACTCGCTGCGCCCCCCATTTGGTGCACGCTGCGAGCGTGCGGGCTGCATGATACGGCAACACGACCTGCGGCGGCGTCACGCCCGAGACCTGACCGGCGCTGCGGAAAAACGCCTCCACGCTGCAGGCGGTCCCCGGGAGATGGTACACGGGGCGCATCGCCGGCAGCTCGATCAGACGCGCCATCGCCCCGGCGACGTCGCGTATATCGACGTAGCTGATCCCCCCTTTGATCAAAAACGGCAACCGCCCCAGGAGCATCTTGATCAGGTTGCCAGTTGAGCGAAAGCGATGATCACCGGGACCGAGCATCACCGGCGGACGAACGACGCTGAGCTCGACGCCTCCCTCCTGCGCCATCTGCCGAGCGCGCCGCTCGGCGGCGAGCTTCGAGACGTAGTAAGGCCAGCGAGCGATCACGGCGTCACAAGTCGGCGCCTCCTCGTCCGGCGCCGCGTTCGGGTCCATCGAACAGCCGCTCACGCCCGAGGTCGAGACGAACACGACGCGAGCCCCTACCTCTGCAGCGAGCCTCATCACCGACTCGGTGCCGCCGACGTTGACGGCGTGTTGGTGGGCTTGATGGTCGCGCCCGTGATGAACCACGGCGGCGCAGTGAATGATCCCGCGCAAGCCCTTGAGCCAGCGGTGAGAGGCTAAGCTCGGGAGCTGCGCAAGGTCGCCCTCGAGCACGTCGACCGCGCCGCAGCTTGCGAACCAAGGCTCAGCGATCAGGGCGTTGGCGTTACGGGCGAGCGCCACCCGGCGCACGGTCGGGCTCTGAGCCCCTATCGCTGTGAGCACATGCCGGCCCAAGAAGCCGCTGGCGCCTGTGATGAGGAGGCGCTCCATCAGGCAACCGCCGAGGACTCGCCGGGCCAGGCACACGCCGCTGCGAACGCTTCAAGCTGATCCGCTGCCTGACCCCAGCTGTAGCCACCCTGCCTGTCCGGGTCGACCGCGATGATCTGGCGCTCAACCAGCGCCGAGAAGGCGGCGTGGAGGTCGGGCAGGTGAGCCTGTGCGCTGTCACGTACCAGGCTCTGGACCGTTGGCGCCAGCAAGAGGCCGTCGCGCGGGCCGAGCGCTTGCGCGACCCGTTGGTAATCACGACAGACCGGCTCGAACAAAGTGCTCAGCAAGCGCTCAAGGCGAGGATCCGGCTGCTCGGCTGGCGCAGGCGCCGACTCCGTCGACGCGAAGCCATGCGCCTCAACGTGGTGGCGCAACGCCGCGTGATCAGGCCATCGCCGGAGCAGGTCCGGATAAAAAATGTGCTGAAAGTGGTAGTGCATCCCGCGCCCTGTCTCACGATCAACAGGAGCGTCTCGAAGGTCGCTGCGAAGGATCGTTGCGCCGCGCCGCAACAACTCAGCGCGCAGGTACTCAAGGTCGAGACCGAGATCAGGATGAGCCGCCAAAAAGCTCTGGAGGTGGTAGGTCGTGGTGACCGTGTTCTGCTGCAGCTCACCCACAACCTGGCGCGCAAAGACGTGGACATCCGTTGCGGGCGAAAGAACCTGCGGCTCGCCGCAGCGCAGGTGGATCCGCCCAAGGTCCACCTCACCGCGCGTCGCACGCGCCAGCCACCGAAACAGCGGGCGCATCCCCATGCTCGGTTTCCCGGCGCCGCGTAGCTCCTTGAGGAAGGCGCCCTCCTCGGGCAGCCGGTCGTAGGAGATGGAGACGGGCAGGACGGCGGCGGTCACGCCTGTGCTCTGCAGAGCACGCAGCAGCCCACGCTTGGGCGCGAGAAAGCGGCGGGAGCGGCTGCGCGTGCCCTCGATGAAGAACTCAAGGGTCTCGCCGCGTTCGGCGAGCGACTGGATCCGCTGCGTGAGCGCCGGATCGGCCCGCCCGCCGCCGCGCCGAATATAGAACGCTTGGGTCTGCTTAAACAGCCAGCCCAGCCCCGGGAGCTCGGCAAATTCTGAGGCGGCGGCGATGTAGGGGATCCCGATCTTTAGGTCTGGGCGATCGAAAAACAGGAACGAGCAGAGCAGAAAATCGAGGTAGCTGCGGTGGTTCGGCACCACCACCATCAAGGCGCCAGGCGGCACGGCGGCGCGCGCCCGCTCAAACGATGGAAGGTCAAAGGTGACCCGTGAGGCGCAGCGGCGCAGACCGGCGCGTACGGCAACCCCAGCGCTGCGGATCGCCCAGTTGCCGTAAGGCTTACTCACCGCCCAAGGGACGTCCATCGTCGGGTCGTGATGTTTGCGACCGGCGAAGGACATCTCCCGCTCGTCACGCCCCATCAGGTACCGGTAGACGCCCTGGCAGACGCGCTCGAGATAGACCGAGCCGCTGTAGCCGGTGCGCTGCCAAGGCTTCGCTGCGGTGAAGGCGTAGGTGTGTTGCGTAAAGTATGGAAACGCTTCGTTGAGGTAATCGAGCTTCTCCAGCAACCCTGTCACCCGCCGAATCTGTCGCTTTTTGCCCATCATACGCAGCCCCATCTGAACCAACTGCGCAGGCGCCTTGTGCCGCTGCCAATCGGCGACACGAAACCGCCTATTCTCGGGCCCAAGGTAGGCTATCTTCGGCGGCCGCCCTAGCGGATGTCGGGCGAACCAAGCGGCGATCACATCCGCTGCGAAGCCGACCCCTAAGGTCCGTTCGGGACCTGCCACGGCGTAACGGATCGACGGCTGCTTACTTCGAGCGGCAGGCGCGAACGCCGCGGCGACGACTTCAGCGGCGACCACATCGCAAGGCACCACGTCGAGCGCCGCTTGACGATCCCCCACGATCGCCTTGAGGTGACCTGCGCCGATCAAGCCCACGAAGCCGGCGAAGGCGGCGTGGCTGTCGATCCAGCCTGGCGTCGGATAGACCCAGCTCGCCGAGACGATGGAAGGACGAACGATCGTGAGCGGCACCGAACCGCGCCGCTCGCTGATGAGGTGCTCCGATAAGCACTTGGTGTACGTGTACGTGTTGGGGTGCCCGGTCTCGGAGAGCAGCTCGGCTTGATCAGCGCCCCCTTGCAGTGCCGCGTAGAGTGACTCCGCCGACCGCGGCAGCGCCACCAACTCCTCGACGCAGCGCCCCTCGCCGCCCGGATGCGGTGACACATAGGCTGTCGAGACCGCCACCATGCGTCGCAGGTGGGCGCACGCTTGAGCCAGCTCCAACACATTCAGGCTGGCGCCGATGTTGGCTTGGGCAGCCTCGACTATCGGCAGATCAAACTCGATCGAGGCGGCGCAGTGTATGATCTGGGTCACCGCACCCGTCAGCCGCTCCCAGGCATCATCCGCCAAGCCACATCGCGGCTCGACGAGGTCGCCTCCTACCGTCTCAACGCCGCTCGCCCAGCCGCTCGGCAAGCCCGCAAAGGCGCGTGAGCGCTTGAGCCGGCGCAAGCGAGCCGAGGCGCTCCCACGCCCCCCCTCTCGAACGATCAACGTGATCCGCTCAATATTCAGCTCTTGCCGCCGCCGGATCAGCTCGTACAGCACGACCTTACCGACGAAGCCCGTTCCCCCGGTGAGCAGCACATGCTGACCGCTCATCAGCTGTCTCCAGACTCAAGCGCGTCCACCTGATTACCGCAGGCGAAGATGTTGTCCGGGTCGAGCGCCTCTTTGGTTCGCCGGTTCCAGTCCATCGCCTCCTGAGACATGATACGCGGCAGAAAACCGCTGCGGATCTTACCGACGCCGTGGTGATGCGAGAGCGACCCACCGCAGCGCAGGACCTCGTCGCGCGCCGCCGCCTCCATCTCGGCGTAGACGTGCGTCGGGTTCTCGACCCCTTTGTGATGGTACGCGAAGTAGAAGTAGATCGCGACGCCCGTGTCGTAGAGCTGGGTGACCCGGCAGGTCACAAAGGGACGCCCCGGAAGAGCTCGCTTGGCGTGCTCATCGTAGAGCCGCTGCTTAACCCGCTCGCAGAGCGCCAGCGCCCCGCTCCACGGAACCGAGGTCTCAAACGACTCCGCCAGGACAAAGTGGTTCATCACGAAGTCTCGGATGTAGGCGATGCCGAAGGTCAACTGATACCCCCGCGCGCCGTTCGCGCTGCCTGCCGCCATCCCTTTGTACTTTTGGGCGATGGCGTAGACCCGCTCCTCCTGCGCCTCGACCTCCTCAAGCGTTCCTTCAAAGACGAGCGTGCAAGCCACCATCTGATCCGGGTCAAAGCCCTTCACCTTGGTGACAAAAGCTTTCTCAACCTGACTCTTAATCACCTTGAGCCCTTTGCTCGCCGGCTTGAGCGCCTGAGAGAACTTGAACTGCGTGTTGTCGACTAAGCGGACGCTCGCCGGGAGCGAGCCGCTGTGCGTCATCTCGTGCAAGAAGGCGACCCCGGTCTCAAAATCTGGAAAGAGGATCGATCCGTAGTGCTGGGCTTCGGGCAGCGGGAAGAGCTTGACCACCGCTTGCGTGATGATCCCAAGGCGCCCCTCACTGCCGAGGACGGTGCGCTTGGCGTCAAAACCGATCGACTCGCGCGGCGCAAGCCCCTTGCGCTCGAGCCGCCCCGTCGGCGTCACGACGTTCACATCGAGCACCAAATCCTCAATGTTGCCGTACTTGTTCTTCTTCATGCCGCTAGCATGGGTGGCGATCCAGCCCCCGAGCGTGGAGAACTCAACGCTGTCGGGCTCGTGCCCCATCGTCAGCCCATACTCGGCGAGCTGCGCCATCAGGTTGCGACCCACCGCTCCCGCTTGGACGCAAGCCATTCGATTGGTCGGGTCGATCCATAGGATCCGGTTCAGCCGGCGCATATCGACCGAGCAGATCATACGCTTCTCGTTTTCAGGGCAGCGCAGCGCCTCGGTGACGCTCGTGCCGCCCCCATACGGGATCAGGCAGACGTTGTGTTTCACAGCGGCAGCGACCAGCCCCACGATCTGAGCCTCTTCGCTCGGGTACACCACGACGTCAGGCACCCTTTTGAGCTGACCATACTTGATCTGGTACATCTCTTCTTGCGTGTGTCCATGACCGTGCCGGAGACGTGCGACCGGCTCCTGTGTCCAGGCATCCTCGGCGAGCAGCCCCTTAACCGCCGTCAGAAATCGAGCGTTCCGCTTCGCCGCCGGCACCTTGGGGGGGTAGTCGTAAGGGTGCTGCTCCTCGACCGGGATCGGCAGCTGCATGACGTCGCGAATCCACGGCAGCAAGTTGGGCAACTCGGAGCCGCTGAGGTCATAGCGATCGCCTTCGAGCAGGACGTTCCCGTTGGGCGCCACGGTAAATCGGGTGTCTGCGAAGCCCCAGACGTGATCGGATTCGGCATCCGCTGCCGGCACCGCAGGTGGCGGTGGCGGCGTAAACCG
>JAYZBQ010000001.1:0-6416 GCA_036338695.1 Myxococcota bacterium | reverse complement strand
AGCTCTTGCTTCGGCGCCTGCAAACCCACAAAGAGGGCATCGGCCTTCGCCTCGGCGATCGCTGCGAGCATCGCATCGTTTTGAGCTGGGGTGAACTGCTTTGCGAAGGGCGGTGATAAGGTTCCAACAATCTCCACGCCCGGCGCCATGAGCTCCATCTGCTGCACCATCCGCTCGAGCACCGCCTCGCTCGAGCCGAGCAGAAAAATCCGATGCCCTCGCGCAGGCGCCCGTCGAATGAACTCTTGAAAGAACACAGGACCTGCGAGCTTATCCGGGACCGAGCGAGGGAGCAGCTTCGTGAGCCACACAGGGATCATACCGTCGGGCAGGACGGCGTCGGCTTGATGATAATGCGCCATTAAGCGCTCGTTCGACTGCGCCATCACGAGGGTGTAGGCGTTCCCGGTCGAGAAAAGGCACGGCGCCCTGCTGGCGATCGACGAGTCAGCCAACTGCTGCGCCTCGTCCATGGTGATGGCTGCGAGCGGGACGCCCACACAACTCACCTTAGGGACAGCCTGCTCTACTGGCTCAGGTACCATCGGTACGTGCTCTCAATCCCTGCGCGTAGATCGATCGACGAGCGCCAGCCAAGATCCGCCAAACGGCTCACATCGAGGAGCTTGCGCGGCGTCCCGTCTGGCTTGGACGCGTCAAACTCAAGCGTCAATCCGCCGCCGACCACCTCAACGATGGTCTCGGCCAGCTCGCGGATGCTCAGGTCCACGCCGGTTCCGACGTTCACGGTCTCGAGACCGTCGTAGTGATCCATCAAGAACAGGCAGGCGCTTGAGAGGTCATCCACGTGCAGGAATTCACGCTTGACGCGCCCGCTACCCCAAACCGGAAGCACTGACTTTCCGGCTTGAACCGCCTCGTGCGCCTTGCGCAGCAACGCCGGTAAGACGTGGCTGTTCTCTAAGTCAAAATTGTCACCCGGCCCGTAGAGGTTCGTCGGCATAGCTGAGATAAAATTGCAGCCATACTGGCGCCGGTAGGACTCACACAGCTTGATCCCAGCGATCTTAGCGATCGCGTACGGTTCGTTGGTCGGCTCGAGCACGCCCGTCAGCAGGCAATCTTCAGGCATGGGCTGGGGCGCGAACTTCGGGTAGATGCACGAGCTCCCAAGGAAGAGGAGCTTCTTGACGTCGTGCCGGTAGGCTTGATGGACCGTGTTCGCGGCGATCGCGAGGTTGTCGTAGATAAACTGCGCCGGGTAGGTGTTGTTGGCATGGATTCCGCCCACCTTCGCAGCCGCTACGATCACATAATCGGGGCGCTCGGCGGCGAAGAATTCAGCGGTCGCCTGTCCATCGCGCAGGTCAAGCTCAGCGCTCGTGCGGGTCACGATGTTTTGATGACCCTGCGCCTGCAGCGCTCGAACCAAGCCACCGCCGACGAGGCCACGATGACCCGCCACGTAGATCTTAGCGTCTCGATTCATCATCGCTGCTCAGCCTTCGCCTCAGCGAGATCAGCCGCGACCATATCCCGCACGAGATCACTGAAGCTATGCTGCGGCGTCCAACCCAAGCGATCGCGTGCTTTGCTGGCGTCTCCGAGCAAGAATTCGACCTCGGTGGGTCGGAAATAGCGCGGGTCAATACGAACGACGGTCTGACCCGTCTCTTCGCAGACCCCCTCTTCCTGTACGCCGCTGCCCTGCCAGCGGATCGTCATGCCCAGCTCAGCAAAACTCAGCTCGACGAACTGACGGACTGAATAGGCTTCGCCGGTCGCCAGGACGTAATCGTCCGGCTCATCTTGCTGCAGCATCCGCCACATGCCCTCAACATAGTCTTTGGCGTGACCCCAATCACGCTTCGCCTCCATGTTCCCAAGATACAGACAGTCCTGGGTCCCGAGGTGAATGCGCGCCGCAGCGCGCGTGATCTTGCGGGTCACGAAGGTCTCGCCGCGGGTCGGTCCTTCGTGGTTGAACAGGATCCCGTTCGAGGCGTGCATCCCGTACGCTTCGCGGTAATTCACCGTGATCCAGTAGGCGTAGACCTTTGCCGCGCCGTAAGGACTGCGAGGATAAAAGGGCGTGCTCTCGCTCTGGATCGGCTCGCGCACCTCCCCGAACATCTCCGAGGTCGACGCCTGATAGAACCGAGTCTTGTTCTGCAGCCCGAGGATGCGAATCGCCTCGAGGATCCGCAGGGTGCCCAGAGCGTCTGAGTTCGCCGTATTCTCGGGGGTCTCAAAACTCACGGCGACGTGGCTCTGCGCCGCGAGGTTGTAGACCTCATCGGGCTGCACCTCTTGGATGATGCGGATCAAATTGGTGGAGTCGGTCAGGTCGCCGTAATGCAACTGAAAACGACGCCCTTCAGCGTGCGGGTGCTGGTAGAGATGATCCACGCGCGCTGTGTTGAACGATGAGGACCGACGCTTGACGCCATGAACGACGTACCCCTTATCGAGCAGGAGCTCAGCCAATAAGGCTCCGTCCTGACCTGTCACCCCTGTAATCAAAGCGACTTTTTTCAACGCAGCTCTCCCCAATAGGCTGAGCGGTCAGCTATCACGAGGGTGGCGACTCCGAAAGACCGTTCTCCGCACCTGAATTCTCTCGAGGAGAGCCGCTCAACAGCTGCATATCGAGCTTCGCTGCTCGCTGGGAATCCATGCACGCCAAGATGCCGACTCCGAAGAAGTACGGTACGGTATTGAAGGGATTAATGAACGGCGACTCGCCGATCCCCATGACCAGAGTCGTGACGACATACGCCGCGATAAACGCCACGAGGGGGCCTAGCTGCGAGTTGAGCATCCTCCGACGAACTTGCTTGATGCACAAACCAATGATCGAGATCGTCATCCAAAGATAGATCACTAAACCAATGATTCCGAGCCGTCCAAACACACTCATCAGGGTGTTGTGCGGCTCACGCACGACCACGTCGCCGTAGACATAGAAATTGATGAGCGGCTCACCATATCCCAAACCCAAAAAGAGCGTCATCCAGGAGGCATTTACGCGATGAATGATGTCAGTCCACCACATCAGGCGATCAGCCGTACCACTCGTAATCGTCGCTGCGCTGCCGCTACCAGCTCGCCAATCCATCTCCTGAATCAGTCGGGTATAGTCGCTCAACTCCAAGACCCCCAAACGACCAGCCACCTGAAGGTTCGAAGACGTCACTGCAACCAACCCTAGAATCGCTACGAGCACCGTCACAATGAGAGAAAGCCGGCGCGGTCGATGGGACGCAGGCATCACCAAAATGAAGAACCCGACGGTTGCAACCGCTTGAAGAATCATCGTCCGAGAGGGCAAAAAGATGAGCGCAATCGTTACAAAAAGACCGGGTATCAGCTGATTGACGGTTACCCGCTGCATGCCACGAACCCACAGATAAGCAGCCGAACAGATCAATAAGGTGCCCGTGTTGATGTACTTGAAAAAGACCGGGACAGGCTTGTTTTGAAAATTCATGAGCTTGGGTGAGAGCTCAATCAGCGCC
Source organism: Myxococcota bacterium (assembly GCA_036338695.1). Taxonomy (GTDB): domain Bacteria; phylum Myxococcota; class UBA4151; order UBA4151; family UBA4151; genus CACGMS01. Next base: position 2,937 of record JAYZBQ010000001.1, on the reverse strand, counting down.
TCAGAGAATGGATGCGTCATAGCATAAGCAAAGACCAACCAGCAGAGCATCGGCATGTAGCGCACGATCGCTTCGACAATCCAGCGCCGTGTAAACAGCGCAAACCCAACAAAGAAAAAGATCGACTCAAGGACCGGTAAACCGTCTCGAACAGCGACTAAGCCCTTTTCACTCGCGTCGGCGAGAATCCGAGCACCACCCCAAACCTGCCAAATCAGGACAGGCGTCAACCATGATGACCTCAGAAGCTGGCGCGCGCTCGAGCGAGAAAACAAAAAGGGCGTACAGGCAAACAGGAGCAACTCAATATAGGGAACGCCCATCCCGGATGGCGGAATGCGAACCATCTGGAATCCGTAATTGAACAGCATCAAGGCGGCGAGACCGAGCAGCATCGCGCTAAACGCATAGGTTCGAATGACAGCTAACACGTAAGGGGTCCACTCTACGCGCAGAGCTTAGCAAATCGCCGAATGGTCAGAAAGGAATTACGCATTCCTAGCAAGCCGAGTCCGTGGGCGCGACGCCAACGGGCGCTTTCGGTCTTTGCCCGGTCGTTATCAACCACCTCACGCTCTCGCGATTCCAACAAAGCCGCGCTGGCGCCACCTGATGAGGTTTGGCACACAGAGACAAACGATAGGACACGACGCATGACACGATCCATTCGCTTCCCCCAAGGCGCCGACCCGACGAAGCGCCCAGAGTGGCTTAAAGTCCGGCTCCAGACCAATGAGCGGGCCAAGGACCTCGCTGAGGTCATCGAGCGGCTCGACCTCAACACCGTCTGCGCCGAAGCCAAGTGTCCGAACATCGGCGAGTGCTGGGGTGTAGGCACCGCGACCATCATGATCCTCGGTGACACGTGCACGCGAAAGTGCTCCTTCTGTGCGGTGGCGACGGGGCGACCCAACGTCGTCAACCCGCTCGAGCCCATGAACACCGCCAAGGCGGTCCGCTACATGAACTTAGGTCACGTGGTGATCACGTCGGTGGATCGCGATGACCTCAAAGATGGCGGGGCGGCGCATTGGGCAGCGACCATCAGGGCGGTTCACCAGCTCTGCCCCGATACCTCCGTCGAGGTCCTAACCGGCGACTTCAAGGGGAACTTAGGTGACCTCGAGACGGTGCTCGAGGCGACGCCCGAGGTCTACTCACACAACCTCGAGACCACCCGTCGGCTCACCTGGCAGGTGCGCTCCAACTCAGACTTCGATCGCAGCCTCTCGCTGCTCGAGCACGCCGTCAAATGGGGCGCTCCACGCGTCAAAACCGGGATCATGCTCGGCTTGGGCGAGTCGATGGACGAGGTCAAAGAGACCATGCGCGCAGCGGCTGACGTGGGCGTTCAATACTTCAGCGTCGGACAATACCTTCGGCCGACACGGCATCACCACCAGGTGCAGCGGTTCTGGACACCGATGGAGTTTGAGGAGCTTCGAGCTTTCGGCAGCGAAGAGCTCGGGTTCTTGAACATTGAGTCGGGGCCGCTGGTGCGCTCAAGCTACCACGCCGAGAAGGCGGTCGAGCGCGACCGTGCGTTTGGGATCGCCGTCGATAAGCCCGCTTAGGACGAAGACCCCATCGCCGCTTGGAACGCGCTGGCGGTTGCTGCGGCGAGCGCCCTCGCCCTAAGCGTTGACGGGTGCTCGTTCTCCGGATCGAGCTCGATCGCTTTGTTGAGGTCTTCCATCGCGTCTTCAAACTCCCCGTGCCGCAAGAAGAGCTCACCGCGCGCCACCAACGCGTCCACGTTCTCGGGGTCAAGGCCCAGCGAGATCGAGAACTCTTCGACGGCGTCCTCTTCGTTGTCCTCTCGGGCGTAGATCGTACCGAGCAGGGCGTGGAGATACGCGTCGTATGGGTTGCCGATGACCAAGCCCTCAATGATGGTCTTTGCGTCTTCGATGCGACCTTGCTCGAGGAAGGTATACCCCATCTCGGCCATGGCGTAGGCCTCATCGATGGTCATCCCTTCAAGCTGCGCCCAAGTGATCTCTCCCTTAATGAACTTGAGGAAGTTATCGCCGGTGAACGTATCCGAAACCGACGGCTGATCGACTAGGTCCACATCGAGCTCGCCCTTCTGCGCCATCTCAATAAGCTCTTCCTCGCTCAGAAGGTCGTCGTCACGGAGCTCGTCGTTCATTCGGAATCCTCAGTCACCTTGGTTCGCTGGCGCACTGTAGAGCCGGCCACAAACGGGGTCAATGTTCCTGCTTGTTGTATCGTGCAGAAAGTGACTATTCGGCTCGTTGTTGAACCCATCGAGGATCCGCTGATTATCGAGCCCGCACTTAAATCACTGATCGATGAGCTCGAGCCGGAGCAACTGGATACTTTGCCCTTTGGAAAGGTGTTGCTTCGGTTTTCAGGTGATCAACGCTTGATCAAAGCTGCTGCGTCACCGCGCGGGCGATTGCTCCTGCGTAATGAAGCAGCTGGCACTAGGCAACTCGCCCCGCTCCTCGAAATGTCCTTTCGCGTCGCTGAGGTGTCCGTCCTGCGCGACGACGATGCGCTGTGTGTGCTTGAGTTCACCAACGTCGATGGCGACGCGCCGATGTCCCTGCGCGCACCGCATGTACCGCTGACTCCGATCCTGCGTGGCAGCCAACAAACCATGCCGCTCGCTCACTTGCTGGACCAGGAGTGTCAGAGCCCAGCGCTCAAGAGGGTGCTGCTCGGTCGTCACGGCAACCCCGACATCCCCGTGACGCCCAGTCACGGAGACTTTATCTATTGGAACCTTCTGTGCGTACCGCAGCAGCGGCCGGGGCTGGTCGACTTCGAGTACTACAGCCCTGCGCGCATGGACGGCTATGACGACCTCCACTTCCGCGTGGCGCCCGGGCTGTGGCGGTGCGTACGCGCAGGGCTCCCTGCGGCTGCCATACGATGGGTGCTCTCATCATTTTGTCGATCGCAGCGCAG